>PDPG01000047.1 GCA_002747455.1 Pseudomonadota bacterium
AAAGTTGGGAAGCGTTACTGGACTTTATGCTGGTTGGGCTGGAGCGAAAGCATCGACCGGATGATATTGCAGCATGGGTGTTAAAATGAGAATTGCTGGGGCGAACCATTTGTCCTTTTTCGGCGATGCCTTTGTGAATATAATGCTGGATTGAATTTTCAGTTCTTAACGAACACCTCATGCTAGGGATTTTTATGTCTACCTCAAAGCCAAAAATTATTTATACACTGACCGATGAAGCGCCGCTGCTGGCGACGTATTCATTGCTTCCTATTGTCAAAACCTTTACTGCCGCTGCGGATATTGATGTTGAAACCAGCGACATTTCTGTGGCCGCTCGTATTCTGAGCGAGTTCTCGGACTACCTCACCGAAGAACAGAAAGTGGGCGATAATCTAGCTGAGCTGGGTCGCCTGACGCAGTTTCCTGAAACTAACATTATCAAGTTGCCGAATATCAGTGCCTCAGTGAATCAGTTGATTGCTGCGGTAAAGGAGCTGCAGGAAAAAGGTTACGCAATTCCTGATTTTCCAGAAGATCCACAAAGTGATGAAGAAAAAGCGTTAGCCGCACGTTATGCCAAAGTATCAGGAAGTGCGGTCAATCCGGTACTGCGTGAAGGTAACTCTGATCGTCGCGCGCCACCGGCGGTTAAGCGTTACGCTCGCAAACACCCGCACAAGATGGCGAAATGGAGTCAAGCGTCACGCACCCACGTTGCGCACATGCGTAAAGGTGACTTCTACTCCAGCGAAAAGTGCATGACCATGGACAGGGCTTGCAGTGTCAAGATGGACTTGGTGACGGAAGATGGCAAAACCATCGTGCTGAAAGAGAGAACAGACTTGCTGGAAGGTGAAATCATCGACAGCATGTTTATGAGCGTACGCGCGTTGCGTGACTTCTTTGAAAGTGAAATGAATGATGCTAAAGATACCGGTGTCATGCTGTCACTGCACGTTAAAGCAACCATGATGAAGGTGTCTCACCCGATTGTATTTGGTCACGCGGTTACTGTTTTCTACAAGGACTTGTTTGAAAAGTACGGTGAGCTGTTTGATAAGTTAGGCGTTAACCCGAACAACGGTATCAGCAGTGTTTATGACAAGATTGCAACCTTGCCTGCTTCGTTCCGTGAAGAAATTGAGAAGGATATTCACGCTTGTTACGCCGGTCGTCCTGAGTTGGCGATGGTGGATTCTGCTAAGGGTATTTCAAATCTGCACGCACCAAATGACGTCATTGTTGATGCATCCATGCCAGCGATGATCCGTAATGGTGGTCAGATGTGGGGGCCTGATGGAAAAGCCAAGGATACTAAAGCACTGATGCCAGAAAGTACCTATGCGCGCATTTATCAGGAAATGATTAATTTCTGTAAAACTAATGGCGCATTTGATCCAACCACAATGGGTACTGTGCCAAATGTTGGCTTGATGGCGCAGAAAGCGGAAGAGTATGGTTCTCATGATAAGACATTTGAAATTCCCGCCAATGGTGTGGCGCGGATTGTCGATGAGGATGGCAAGGTACTTTTGGAGCAGAATGTTGAGAAGGGCGACATCTGGAGAATGTGCCAGACTAAGGACGCACCAGTACGCGACTGGGTGAAGCTGGCGGTTAGCCGTGCCAAGCAGACAGGTGTGCCAACTATTTTCTGGCTGGATGAGTATCGCCCACACGACTACGAGCTGATTAAAAAAGTTAAGGCTTACTTGCCTGAGCATGATCTGGAAGGCTGCGATATTCAGATCATGTCGCCACTACGCTCCATGCGTTTCTCTCTGGAGCGCATTATTCGTGGTAAAGACACGGTTTCCGTAACGGGTAATATTCTGCGTGACTACCTGACGGACCTATTCCCGATTATGGAACTGGGTACCAGTGCGAAGATGCTGTCTATCGTGCCACTAATGGCAGGCGGTGGCTTGTTTGAAACCGGTGCAGGTGGCTCGGCGCCTAAGCATGTGCAGCAGTTAGTGGAGGAGAACCACTTGCGTTGGGATTCCTTGGGCGAATTCCTGGCGCTGGCGGTGTCACTGGAAGATTTGGGCATTAAGAACGACAGTAATCGCGCGAAGATTCTGGCAAAGACGCTGGACGAGGCGACGGGGCAGTTGTTAGATAACAATAAGTCACCTTCACGCCGCACTGGTGAGCTGGATAATCGTGGCAGCCACTTCTATCTGGCCTTGTACTGGGCAGAAGCATTGGCAGCACAGACCGAGGATGCTGAGTTGGCGGCAAAGTTTGCAGGGCTGGCAAAGGCTCTGGCGGACAACGAAGAAAAAATCGTTGATGAGTTGAACTCAGCCCAAGGCCACGCAGTGGATATTGGTGGTTACTTTAAGCCTGATGGTGAGAAGTTGACTGCTGTTATGTGCCCAAGTGAAACCTTTAATGCGGCATTGCAGGCAGCTCGTGCCTCATAAAGCTCACGCGGCTCGCTAGCTGTTATCGACAAAAAGCCCATATCAACCTGGTTGGTACGGGCTTTTTTGTTTGCAAAGATTGCTAATGACGGCAGTGGGCTATTGGCTGTCTTTCTGCATCCGGCTGGAGTTTTATGATGAATGATATTTTAACAATTACACTCAACCCAGCTTTAGATATATCAACCCGAACTCGTGGGATAGTGACCGATCAAAAATTACGCTGTGATAGCCCCAGAGAAGATGCGGGTGGCGGTGGTGTAAACATCTCCAGAGCCATTAATTTTCTGGGTGGCAAGAGTAAAGCCTTTATTGCTGTGGGAGGCTTCGCCGGACAGCGTTTACAATCCATGTTAGCCAGTGAGCGCGTTGACTTCATCCCATTTGATTGTGGTAGGGAAACACGCCAGAACTTCGCCATCACTGACACCGACACCATGCACCAATATCGCTTTGTGATGCCCGGTGCTAAGTGGTCTGCATCGGTTATTGATCAGGCGTTACAAGCCATTAATGAGGTGTTGTGCGAAGGCATGATACTGACATTAAGCGGTAGCTTTCCACCGGGTGTCGATGCGGGTTTTGTCACAAAGCTACATGATATGAGCTGCATAAAGCAGGCGAGATTATTGGTTGATACGTCGGGGAAGGTGTTGGCTGATTTAGTTAAATCGCCCGCGAATCTGGATATTCTGCGCATGGATCGTGGTGAGTCTGAAATGTTGGCTGGCAGGGCGTTGAATACCCGCGTTGAAGCGGCTGAGTTTGCACAGACATTGGTGGATTCTGGTGTAGCGAAAATGGTTATTCTTGCTCGTGGTAAGCGTGGAAATTGTTTAGTCACTAAAGATGAGAAACTATATGGTACTTGTCCGGTCAATAGCGTTATTAGTGCGGTTGGTGCAGGTGACAGTTTTGTGGCAGGTTTTGCGCTAGCGATTGCCGGTGGGGCGCGTGACGGTGATGCCTTGCGCTTGGGGACGGTATCCGCAGGTGCCGCAGTGATGACTGAGGCGACTGAGTTGTGTAATAAAACATTGGTGGATCGTTTGCTGCCGGATTATGTGGGGCAAACGCTGTAAAAATGCCAGAAAAAATATTGAGGTAAGAGGAGATAATGATAATGTTGCAACGGATAAACCGATATTTGAGGGCGATTGCTTTTTGCACTGCTTTCAGTGTATTGCCGGGTTCGCTAATGGCTGCTGCTAATTGGGCTGAAATTGAAAAACTGCAGGAGGTGGGCAAGTTTGCGGATATTCCGGTAAAGCTGGATGCCATTATCCAGCAAGCAAGGCAACATGGAGATAATAAGGACTGGCGTGATGCCTTGTTGTTACGCGCTAGTCTTGGTTTATCCACTAATGCAGAAGAAGCCCTTGATGCCTTGATCGCGGCACCTTGGCCACAAGATCAGGACTCCCAGTTGTTACTGAATCTGCATTTGGGTGCGTATATCCACCAGTACATACAACAACGTTCGTGGGAAATCGGCCAGCGGGAAAAGATTGATACCGATAAGCCGCTGACGACCAAGCAAAAAACCTTGGCTCAGTTAAGCGCCGATGCGCATGTGGCGTTCAGCAAGGCTTACCGCCTGTCATTGCAGCGTAGTGATCTGATGAGCCGCATTAACACCTTGCCCACCAAGCAGGCACCCGGCTATTTCACCAATGGCAATTATCCCAAAAACGTGCGGGGCACAGTGCGTGATGTGGTCACTTATTTGTGGATTGATGCACTTAAAAACACTGCAGATTGGTCGCCTCAGCAGTCTGCCGAGGTGGCAGATTTTAATGTTCAGGAATTATTGACCAGCCCGTACCAAGCGGCAATTAACCCAACAGATCCCCAGGCTAACCCCTTAAAAGTAGCAGTTAAGCTGGCCAGTGATCTTGAGCAATTTCACCGTGCGAATCATCAGCCAGAGGCCGCACTAGAAGCTTTTCGGGTGAAGGTTGAGGTCATCGCTGGAGCGCGTAGTAATCCAAGGGATTTGCAGCTGATTATTCAAGCGTTACGCTCAAAAATAAGCCAGCAGCAAAATGGGGGTAATAATCTGCCGTGGTTGAATAAACTGCGACTGGATCTGGCTGAGTATATCAATCGCACCGATTCGTCCACGAAACAAATTCAACGATTAGCCGTAATCAAACCCTGCTTGAAGAGTGACAAACAACGGCGTTTATACAAGCTCTGTGATGCGGTGGCATCTGATATTACCTATCCGGTTCTCAGCATGACGGCCATGAGAAGTGATGGCTTGAATAAACGTTCAGTCCAGCTACGTTATAAAAATATTGATAAGGTTTATTTCAGGGCATGGAAGCTCTCGCCACAGCAAGCATTGGCAGGGGAGCGTTCACATCAAACCCTGATGGATGCTGCGTTAAGAAATAATGATAAAGGGCAACACCAGTGGTCGGCTGCACTGGAAAATAAGCAGGATTATCAATTTCACAAGTATTTTCCGACACTGCCAATGACTCAAAAAGGCTACTGGTTAATTGGTGCATCGACAGATGAATCATTTAGCGAGCAATCCGTTCGAGTATGGTCGGGGATGAATGTCACCAGTTTAGTCGTTGATGTTGAGAACAAGAACGACAACCTAGATGTTACGACGTATTTAGGAGAATCTGGTCAGGTCGCTGCCAATGTGGAGTTGGAGCTTTGGCAGCACAGTTATAACGCCTCGATCAAACCCAAGCGGGTTGCCGTTGCCCGTTCGGGAAAGGACGGACGAGCCAGCTTCAAACGCCAGCCTCAGCAGTTGTATAAGGTAGTGGCAAAGCATCGGGGAGACTATGTGTCCAGTGGTGTGATTAACCGCAACTATGGCTATGGAGGCGGCCATGAGCGAAGTAAAAGTGCATTGATATTCACTGACCGCGCAATCTATCGCCCAGCACAAAAAATACAGTGGAAGGTAGTGGCGTATCACGGCAATACTGATACGGGAAAATATCAGGTTTTCCCTAACAGTAAGGGCTGGGTTAAGTTGCTGGATGCGAACGGTAAACTGGTCAAGCAGCTTGCTGTGAAGACCAACCGCTTTGGTTCGGCATCTGGTGAATTTACGGCGGATGCGGGTCGTTTACTGGGTCGCTGGCATATTCATACTTCGTGGGGAGGGTACCAAGCTGTTCGGGTTGAGGAGTATAAGCGCCCCACCTTTGAAGCAAAATTACTTCAGCCTAAGCAGGGTCTGCGCCTGAATCACCTAGCTAAAATTACCGGAAGTGTGCGTTATTACTTTGGTGATAAGGTCAGTAGTGGTACTGCGAAGTGGCGTATTGAGCGAAGGCTAATACACCCCAGAGGTTACTATATGAAAAGTGAAGCGGTGGCCTCAGGTGAGTCGGCGTTAAATGCAAACGGTGAGTTTGTGATTACCTTTAAGCCCACTGGTGCGAAAGAGGATGCGATGACCGGCAAGCCGCTGGTGTACCGTTATATCGTGAGTGCGGATGTGACTGACTCGGGTGGTGAGACGCGCAGTGTGTCGCGCAGCTTTAGTGTCGCCGCTGTCAATATTGCCGCGAGCATTTCAGGTGATGCCAACTTCGGCATCGCTGGACAGCCAATGCAGTTTTCAGTGAAGCGCCACGATTTAGGAGGCGAAGGATTTGCAGGGACTGGCTTCTGGGAATTATTCCGCCTAAAGCAACCGCAGCATGCAATTATGGCGGCTGATTTGCCAGTGAGGGATATTAGTAAAGCGCAGCAAAAATACACAACAGCGGGCGATAGAAAGCATCCGCGCTGGCAGCCAAGTGAAGGCCTTGAGGAGCGTAGCAAGTATTGGCCGTTAGGCGCTAAAGTGGCGCAGGGTAGCCTGAAACATGGTACCGACGGATTAGCAAAGATTACGTTCAAAGCACCCGTGCCGGGCGTTTATCGCCTGCGCTATACCACCAAGGATCAGTGGGGGCAGGTGTTCCATAAACAAAAACCAGTCGTGGTGAGTAATCGTCATAAAGCGCCTGTAAACGTACCAAGTTTATTGCTGGTTGAAAAACCTTCTGTGGAGGTGGGTAGCCATGTGTCGCTGCTGGCTGGCTCGGCCTATGCAAAAACGCCCACCTTGCTGGAGGTGTATCATGGTAATGAATTATTACGCCGCAGCGTGTTGCGCGGTGGTATTACCAAGCAAAGCTTTCCGGTGACGCAAGAATACCGTGGTGGCTTAACTTTTGTGATGACAACGGTGAGGGATTACCAATTAATCCGCCAGCGGCAATATGTTCGCGTGCCGTGGACCGATCGAAATCTGAATGTCAGCTTCTCAACCTTCCGCGACAAGCTTCGTCCGGGGCAGAAGGAGACTTGGCGGGTGACGGTGAGTGACCATAAAAATCGTCCGATGGAAGCGGGTGCAGTCGAAGTGCTGGCTTCCATGTTTGACCGTAGTCTGGAGATGTTGGAAAAGCATCGGATTGCAGGGGTAGTGGGCTTGTATCCGTCTAAAAGATTGCGAGCGCATTGGTTGTCAAGTTTGGGTGCTGGCGCGGTGGATACCTCACGCATGTACCCTGAGAAAGAGTACATCAAGCCATACTTATCCGGCCGGATGCGCTTGGTTGCAGGAGGTGGCAGTTATGCTGATGGAGCGATGGAAAGACGGGTATATGCAAGACCTGGAGTATCAATGGCAAAGCGGGTAAATGCACCACCAAGAGCAACGACGGCTTCGCCCAGAGCGGCGGTTGCACTAGAGGCTGAAAAGGGTTTTGATGTGTCTGCCGGTTTGCCTGACGACGACTCGGCTTCCGTACCTAGCCTTGATGGAATCATTGCTCGTGAAAACTTCAATGAAACGGCTTTTTTTAAACCCCATTTGATTCTGGAGAAAAATGGCAGCGTGACGTTTGAGTTTGAAGTACCAGAATCGCTAACTCAGTGGCAATTCTGGGTCTCTGCGCTGACCAGAGATTTACGCGGTGGCTCAGAAAAAGCCTTCACCCGCACCAGTAAAGAACTGATGGTGCGGCCTTATTTACCACGCTTTTTGCGTGAAGGGGATGTGGCCAATATCGACGTGCTGATTAATAACAGCAGTGATAAGGCAATGTCTGGCACAATGAGTTTTGATGTGATTGATCCGGTGACGGATAAAAGTATCGCCGCGGCCTTTAAGCTAAATCCCGCACCACGTAACTTTAAGGTTGCAGCAGGTCAAAGCACTCGCCAGCGTTATTCGCTGGTGGCACCTAAAGCGTTGGGTATGGTTACGATTCGTGCTAAAGCCCGCGCCGGAAGTGGCGCACAGAGCTATGGTGATGGTGAGCAACGGCCATTGCCGGTTTTACCAAGTCGCATACATTTGGCACAAAGTCGTTTTGCTGCCGTGCAGGGACATACTCAGCGTCAGCTGCGCTTTGATGAGCTGGCTAATCGCCAGGATCGTACCCGCATTAATGACAAATTTGTGGTGACGGTGGATGGGCAGTTGTTCTACTCCATGCTTAAAGCTGTGCCGTACTTGACGGAGTATCCTTACGAGTGTACTGAGCAGATGATGAATCGCTTTTTATCCACATCGATTCTTAACCGTACTTTAGCCCATGCGCCGTCCATTAAAGCAATGGCTGCGGAGTTCGCCAAGCGTAAAACCAAGCTGGAAAACTGGTCGTCGATTGACAGCGATGCCAATAGTAAAATGCTCCTGGAAGAAACCCCGTGGCTGGCGCAAGCCAATGGTGGTAGTGATGATGACACTATCTTGCTCAAGGTACTTGATCCCACTGTTGCCGCCGCACAGGCCAGGCAATCACTGCAAAAGCTGATGAAAGCGCAAACCAGTGACGGCGGATTCCCTTGGTGGGAAGGTGGCCCTGCATCGCCTTATATGACGGCATATTTGTTGCAAGGGTTTGCCAGAGCAGCAGAGTTTGATGTGCAGGTGCCCAAGTCGGTTGTGAATCGTAGCGTGCAGTATTTGTACCAGCACTACCTGAAAGAACTGAAGCCAAAGTTGAAGGAGAGACGCTACGCTAGTTTGGCGATTACATTGAATCATGCTTTGTCATCATTCCCGGATAGTAGTTGGTATAGCGGTACCTTCAGCAATGCCGAGCGTGTGCAGTTGCTCGATCACAGCATGAAAGAATGGCAGACATTGCCATTGCTACTAAAGGCAAAGCTGGCTTTGACGCTGCGCCGCATGGGGCGCGCACCACAAGCGAAAATGGTGTTTGAAAGCCTGATGAATGGTGCGAAGTCGGACGTGGACAGTGGTGTGTACTGGCCGCAGCAACCCCGCCCGTGGCTGTGGTACAACGACCGTATTGATACCCATGCCTTTATCTTGCGTACGATGATGGAAATTAACCCGCAAGATAAGCGTCGTCATGGCTTGGTGCAGTGGTTGATGTTGAACAAAAAGCTTAACCATTGGAACTCTACCCGTGCCACGGCTGAGAGCATTTACGCCTTGGTGCATTACCTGAAACGTGAACAACAGTTGGCTGCCGATGAACGCATGTTGGTAAATATCGGCAATATGCCAACCCAGGAGTTTGTATTTAAGGCCAACCAATATCGTGGTGGCAAACAGCAGATCATGATTAAGGGTAAGGACATCACGGCGGATATGGCGACCGTCACCCTGAAAAATGACAGCAAGCCATTAATGTTTGCCTCGGCCACGTGGCATTTTTCAACCGATGTTCCACCGGCCAGTGCCCAAGGGGACTTCTTTGGTGTCACGCGCCGTTTCTTTAAGCGGGTTAAACGAGGAACAGAGTGGACACTTCAACCCTTGGCCGAAGGCGCAGTATTAAACGTTGGCGATCAGTTGGAGGTGCAACTGTCATTACGCAGCAAGCACAATGCTGAGTTTGTTCACTTGCGAGCACCTCGTGGTGCAGGCTTTGAGCCAATGGAAGCCACCTCTGGTTATCGCTGGCAGAGCGGCGTGGGTTACTATCAGGAAATCCGTGACAGTGGTGTGAACTACTTCCTCGACTACCTGCCAACAGGTCAATATACGTTTAAGTATCGTTTAAGAGCGACCACATCGGGCAAGTTCAGAGTGGCTCCGGCGACGGTGCAGAGTGTGTATGCGCCAGAGTTTAATGCGTATTCGAGTGGGACTCGGCTGAGCATTCGGTGATGCTTGTGACGACTAAATGAGCGTGAATAACGGGGGCTAATGTCCCCGTTGTTTTTTGGGTGGCAACACTGTCACTTATCTCATGGTAAAAAATTACCCCCCGTTTTTGTTTTCCAACGCCAGCCTACCCCGCATGTTCCTGAAATAGCACCGCTGGAGCCACATTAAGTAGTGGGCGAAGATTCAAATACCCGGCAATCCCCACCAGCAAGGCTCCTGCTACGGTTCCGATCAAAATCAGCAGCAGATTAATACTCGGCTCCAGATCAAATAAGACATAGGCTGCAATATTACTGGCAATAACGGCAAAGGCGCCCGCTAAAAATCCAGCAATCGCACCGACCAATACAAACTCGGTCAGAATGCTTCTGCGTAGTTGTTGACGATTGGCTCCAATGGTTTTAAGAATCGCCAGCTCTTTACGGCGCTCTGCTTTTTGTGATTGCAATGCCGCAAATAACACCACGATCCCCGCGAGTAGGGTAAAGACAAAAATTGCCTGTACCGCAAAGGCCGCCTTTGCAATTAATTCCCTGACTTGCTCCATAATGGCGCTGATGTTAATGGTGCTAACGCTAGGGTGCTGCCGGATGAGTTCGGGGATCAGGCGACGGTTTTCAGGCGGTACAAAGATGCTGGTAATCCATGTTTGAGGTAACTGATCCATCGAGTTGGGTGGAGCCAATACAAAGAAATTCGGCGTTAAATTGTCCCAGTTGACCTTCCTGACACTGGAAATGGTTTCAGTGAATTTTTGTCCACCAATATCAAAAGTCATGGTGTCGCCAAGCGAGAGTGAGAAACGTTGCATGATACCTTCCTCGACAGAAAAGCCACTGGAAGCCTCTGGTTTAAACCACTCGCCTTCCAGCAGGGTATTGGCTTCGGGTAATGTGTCGGTGGAGGATAGATTAAACTCACGTTGTAATAGGCGCTGATCGCGGAGAGACTCATAATCATCCGGCACGACGGGGCGGCCTTTCATCGTAACCAAGCGGCCACGCACTATCGGATACATTTGCGGATTGATCTGGTGGCTATTCAGATAGCTGCGAAGCCTGTCAACTTCATCTGGCTGGATATTGATCAAGAAATTGTTAGGCGCATCCTCTGGAATGCTACTCTGCCAGCGATCCAGTAGGTCGGTACGCAGTGTTGTAAGGAGTAGCAAGCTGAACAAGCCAATGCCAAAAACAACGACCAACAGAACGGGGCGCTGGCCTGCATTAACCAGTACACGAGCGGCATATTGATGTGTCCGACTGATTTTTTTTAACTGTGCAAGCAGCAGTGTTGATACTAGCCAAAATACTAAAATAGCGCCTAACGTGCCTAAAAATAAGAAGGCACTGAGTTTTAGGTCACGGGTTTGCATCCACATTAGGGCGAAAATTCCCGTCATAATAGTGGCAACAAGTAGTTTCCAGCGGTTGCCATGAGCTTGTGGCTGGTTTTGGAAAATTTGCACGGGTAAGGTATTTACCAGTTGCAATAGTTGCGGTGATGAAAAGCTCAACACCATAATCCATGAAGTAAGCAGGCCAATGATGACTGGCATAAATGAGGGTGCGGGTAGTGTTTGTCCGATGACGTCGCGGAGCGCATAGGCGATTCCGTGCTGGATAAAGTAGCCCAGCACTGCGCCCAATAAGGCGGCAACGGTTGAGGCTAATAGTAGCTGGCTCAGATAACGCAATAAAATACGCCTGCGTGATGCTCCCATCGTTTTCAGTACCGCTACCGGATGTGTTTCATGGCGGCTAAAACTGTAACTGGTTAAAGCAATGGCGGCACCGGCCAGAATGACGCTCAACAGCGCGGCGGTATTCAAAAAGCGTTGTGCGCGACTTAGTGCTGTTTTCACCGAGGGCAAGCCATCGTTTAGTGTCTCAATGCGTTCACCGGTTTTAAGTTGTGGTGTTAGCCACTCTCGCATGGCGTTGATTTGTGCATCACTACCCGCAAATAAATAATTAAACTGTGCTCGGCTGCCAGGGGTTAAGAGTCCCGTGGTGGGCAGATCAGCCAAGGGCATGAGCACCTTGGGTGAAAATTGAAAAACATTGCTGCTTTGATCCGGTGTTTTCATCAACACCTTACTCAGATTAAACAGGCTGCGGCCAATGCGTACCTCAGATTGGGGGGCGATATTTAAGCTAGTCAGTAATTGAGCATCTGCCCAGACCTGCCCAGATGTCAGATTGCTTACGGAGTCTAATTCACCCAAGGCATCCAGTCGTGTACTGGTTTCAATTGCACCACGCAGGGGGTATTGCTCACTGACAGCCTGAATATCGGATAATTGCAGCTCATCACCCACTGATACCATGCTCCTAAAGCGAATCATTTCAGCGCGTTGAAGGCCGAATTGTGCTGCTTGTGTGAGGTAATTCTTATTTAGCGGGCGGGAGGAGCGAACAATCATATCAGCACCCAATAACTGGGTGGCCTGTTGTGTCATGGAGCGATCGGTGCGGTCAGTAAAAAAATTAACTGAAGTGACCGCAGTGACGGACACCAGCAATGCCAGAAATAACAAGCGCATTTCCGCAATGCGCCAAGCTTGTCGCCAAAGATTCATCAAGTTCATGCCATTGTCACCAATTTGCCATCGACAATGCTGTAATGAATCTGGCACTGGCTTGCCAAGGCTTCATCATGTGTGACTAACACCAACGTACATTGATTGTCTTGTTGCAGCTTAAAGAGCAGTTGTTCAATATCGTGGCTGGTGGCCTGATCAAGATTACCGGTTGGCTCGTCAGCAAATAGCACTTTTGGACGACTGACAAAGGCGCGGGCCAGAGCAATGCGCTGCTGCTCACCGCCGGATAATTGGGTTGGCAGGTGCGAGGCACGATTACTTAGCCCGACCTGCTCCAGTGCTTCCAGTGCCGCTTTGCGTGGGTTATCAAGGGATGATTCCAGCTCCAACGGCAAGAGGATATTTTCTAACGCACTTAAATTATTCATTAGGTGAAACGATTGAAACACAAAGCCAACCCGACCAAGGCGTAGTGCTGCACGTTGGTCTTCATCTAAATGTGTCATGGATTGCCCCAGTAACTTTACATCTCCACTGGTCGCTGCATCCAGTCCTGCCAGTAAGCCCAGCAAGGTAGTTTTCCCAGAGCCGGATGCGCCGGTGATCGCCACCGAGCTGCCTTGTGGTATCTGTAGCGTGATATTATCAAGGATGGATAATGACTGATTATTTTTTAGCGGGATTTTTTTGCCCAGTTCAATGGTCTCAAGGGCGTAGCGGGTCGTTTTATCTAACATCGGATTAGGACTTTTTTATGAGAGTAACCCAGCCAGTATACGTTTTCATTTGTTTGCTTGCAGTGACGCTAATATTAAATTCTGGAGAGATTTTGGCTGATCAGCCGGATACCACGGAAAGGGAAGGCAAACCGACAGTTTTAATATGGGGTGACAGCCTGAGTGCTGCTTATGGTATTCCGGTTGAAAGTGGCTGGGTTAGTCTGTTACAGGCCAAATATCAAGATGAATTGAGTATCGTGAATGGCAGCATCAGTGGCGAAACTACCCAAGGCGGGCTGACCCGCTTACCGGACGCGCTCAAACGCCATAACCCTCGACTGCTTGTGCTGGGGTTGGGCGCAAATGATGGCTTGCGAGGTATCAAGCTTGTCGTGATGCAGGAAAACCTGCAAGCAATGATTGATCTGGCCAGGAAACAGGATATTGCCGTGGTTTTGATTGGGATTCGTATTCCATTGAATTATGGCTTCGCCTATACCCGTAAATTTGAGCAGGTTTATGTGGACTTGGCAGAGTCCAATAAACTGCCTTTACTACCATTTTTACTGGAGGGTGTCGCGTTAGATTATGATCTTATGCAAGCCGATGGTTTGCATCCGACAGCGGCAGCGCAGCCGACAGTTCTAGCGCATGTGATGACAGTGTTAGCGCCAGCCATTTCGGCAATACTGGAAAAAGCTAAACCGGCTCCGGTAAGCGTTGACGCAGCAGACTGACCAGCTCACCGGCGAGTTCACCGAGTGGCTGATTAATACCCAAATCCTTACACTGAGTAACTTCAAGTCCTTGGTAGCCGCAAGGATTGATTCGCTGGAAGGGTGTCATGTCCATATCGACATTGAGGCTCAGGCCGTGGCTGGTGCAGCCTCGTGACACCCTCAAACCCAGAGCGGCAATCTTCTTGCCATCGACGTAGACACCGGGTGCCTTGGGATCACTGTTTGCCTGAACATCGTAACGAGCTAACAGAGCGATAATAGTATCTTCAATCAGGCTAACTAGACTGCGAACGCCCAGTTTGCGCCGATGTAAATCCAGCAGCAGGTAGATGACCAACTGACCGGGGCCGTGGTAAGTGACTTGCCCGCCACGGTCGATATTCACCACAGGAATATCACCGGCATTTAGAATATGCTCCGGCTTGCCGTTGGTGCCTAGAGTGAACACAGCAGGATGTTCAAGTACCCAGAGTTCGTCAGGCGTACCCGACTCACGATTTTGGGTGAAGTGTTGCATGGCTTGCCAAGTCGTCGTGTAGTCGCTTAGGCCAAGTTGCCGGATAATAAGAGTATCTTTCAGATCGCCCACAGAACGTGTTCGCTGTCGTGCAGATCTTGATAAATTGCGTCCAGATGTGGTTTGTTTTCCGCATAAACGATCAGGCTCAGGCTGGTGTAAGAGCCATGTTTGCTTTCACGTGCAACTACCCGTGTTGCGTCAAACTTCGGGTCATGGCGACGCCCGATGGCGATGACGCATTCCTTAAAGTCTGAATTGGTTTTCCCCATTGCTTTAATCGTAAAGTCGCAGGGAAAGTCGATTAGTGTTTCTTGCTCATTACTCATGGCGTTACTCCGAAAACATCTTCTTGATACTATCGGTAATATTGATCCAGGTGCCGCCCGTATCAACGCTGTCCATTGCAAATAATGGCTTTTTCAGCACAACTCGATCCTTATCTTTTATAATCGCCATGCCTACCACGTCACCGCGTTTAACCGGTGCATCAATTGATCTGTCAATTTCCATCAACCCTTTAAGCTGCGCATAATGCCCCTTGGGGATGGTGACGTAGAAGTCTTCCAGAATACCCGTGGGGACGCTGGATTTTGTGCCTTTCCAGACTCGTGCTTCTGTTAGCACCGAGTTTTTGTCATAAAGTTTATGCGTTTCATAAAAGCGGAAGCCGTACTCCAGTAGCTGTTGGCTGTCGTTACTGCGTTTTTTATCTGACTCCGCGCCAAGTACCACTGAGATCAGGCGCATACTGCCGCGTTGTGCTGAGGCTAACAGACAGTAGCCAGCACTTTCAGTATGTCCGGTTTTGACGCCGTCAACCGTCTTGTCATGCCACAACAATTTGTTGCGATTATATTGCTTGATGCCGTTGTAGCTGTACTCTTTCTGAGAGTATAGCTTGTAGTGTTCAGGATATTCGCTAATCAGGGCGCGAGTGAGTGTGACGATGTCTCTGGCGCTCATATAGTGGCGAGGATTAGGCCAGCCGGTGACGTTCACAAAGTTTGTATTGGTCATGCCAAGGCGAGCCGCTTCTTCGTTCATTTTGTGGACGAAGTTTTCTTCGCTGCCCAGTGTGTGCTCTGCCAGTGCAACAGCGGCATCATTGCCCGACTGGACAATCAAGCCATTGATCATTCTTTCCAGAGGCACATTTTTTCCTGCTTCCAGGAACATGCGCGAGCCTTCCATTTTCCAGGCTTTTTCACTGACAAGCACCCGATCTTCCATGCTGATATTGCCCTTCGCAAGCTCCTGATACAGCACATAGGCTGTCATGAGCTTCGTGATACTGGCAGGCTCAATCCGCTTATCCGGGTCTTTAGCAGCCAGTTCAGTACCACTTAGATAGTCAACCAGTAGATACTGTGAAGCGTCTAGTTTTGGTGGTGAGGGTACAGTATTTGCGGCAAAGGAGGTGTTCAGTAGGCCTAGGAATAGGCAAAAGAAATACGGAATAATTCGGATAAACATACGTGTTTAAGACCTCGAACAACGGTTTAAGGTAGCTCCTGCTGTATTTTCTACGCAGTACTTTTTTATTGCACACCGCGAAACCAGACCTTACCGTCTATGGTGCCTTTTTTCCAGCTTTTTGGTGTTTGAAACAGGCGCGCAGCAATCAGCCTGAGATCATGCGCACCTGCCCAATTTGTGTCAAATTAACTTTCGACAACCTTAAACTGAGAGAGTCCGTCACTGATCAGGTTCTCTTTCACTTTATCAATCTGTTCCTGACGTTTGAACGGGCCTAAGCGTACCATGTGTAGACTTTTCCCGGTTTTGGTGACGCGGGATTCCATAGTGGCATTGGGTAAGCCGATGGAGGATAGTCTTACAAAGGTGTCCATTGCTTGCTCTGAGTCAGGATAAGTACCCACGACCACATAGTAATTCTTGTTGCTATCTAGTGCTCGCTGTCGAGTTGCCTGCTTTTGTTGTTGGACACGTTTTGCCACTTGTTCAGGTATCGTCAGACTTGGCGGGATGACTAGATCAGACACATCACCACCGGAGTAAGTCTCATCTTTTTGGCTCCCCAGCTTGGTGACGCTTTTGATGGACTGGCTGATTTGACTACAGCCTGCGAGCACACCCACTGCCACACACAGCACTAGCGCGTTACGAATTATCATTATTATTATCCCCTGATGTCAGATATTATTGTTGTTATTTGATGCCAAGCCCCGGCGATCACTATTTATACTAACATAAGTCAGTTTTAGGTTTCGAGAGGCTGGTGTAGCCGAGTAACCCAGTTAAACAGCCCGTTTAGTAGTCATCGTAGCCTATCTTTCGTTTCTTTAAGCCCATTAATAGGCCAAATGCAGCCATTAATGTCACCATTGAAGTCCCACCGTAGCTGATTAATGGTAGTGGTACTCCGACAACCGGTAGTATTCCACTGACCATTCCAGTATTGACCAGCAGATATACAAAGAAGGTCATACTCAAACTACCACCAAGTAAACGGGAGAAAGTGTCACCACCGCAACTGGCCAGATAGAGGCCGCGCCAGATGATAAAGATATATACACTGAGCAGTATTAAGTTTCCAAGCAGTCCAAATTCCTCGCCAAAGATTGCGAAGATAAAATCAGTATGGCGCTCTGGTAAGAAATCGAGGCGTGACTGATCCCCGTTTAGCCACCCTTTTCCGTAAACGCCTCCGGTGCCAATCGCAATGGTTGACTGGATAATCTGATAACCCGCGCCTAATTTATCGCTGCCGGGGTCAAGCAGGGTTAATACACGTTGACGCTGGTATTCCTGCATACCAAAAAAGAAGAGCAATGGTGCGGCAACAGAGAGTGCCGCAAAAATAGTTAATAGCCACTTCCACGCGATACCTGCAAAATAAATCACGAAGAAGCCCGCGCTACCGATCAACAGAGAAGTGCCTAAGTCGGGTTGTTTAGCGATAAGTAGCATGGGCACCAGTACCAGTATGGCTGCGACCAAATTGTGTTTAAATTTGGGCGGTAATGGCTTGCTTGCGAGATAGCTGGCTACCATCATGGGGACGGCAAGTTTCATCACCTCTGAAGGCTGAAAGCGAAACGCACCAATTTCCAGCCAACGCTGAGCACCGCCGCCGATAGAGCCCTGAAAAATAACCAAAACCAACAGGATAACGCCTCCAGCATAGATCCAAACCGACCATTGGCTCAGAATATGGCTGGGGATTTGTGCCATGACGATCATAACGATGGTGGCAATAATCAGGTGGATAAAATGCCGTTCCATCATGATGATATTTTCACCACTGGCGCTGTACAGGGTAACGCCGCCTAAGGTCAGTAAAATAGCCAGCGCAACCAATAACACCAAGTCAAGCTTGGAGATGACAGCCCAAATGGGCCGGAGAATACCGAGTGAGTTATCCATGAGTCGCTGTATCTGTATTGTTAAGTATGGTTGGGTTGCTTTTGAGTATTGCTCTTAGCATTCTTGCTGCCATCCTTTGAGTCGTTTTTTGGTTCGGCTGGTGCTGGCTTTGGCAGTAAATAGGCATCTAATAGTTGTCTAGCAATGGGGGCTGCAACGGTACTACCGCCACCGCCGTTTTCTACGATTACCGAGACTGCAATTCTTGGGTTTTCCAGTGGTGCGAAGGCGACAAATAAGGAATGATCGTGGAGTCGTTTTGCTAATTTGGCCGCGTTGTAAGTTTTGTTTTGCGCAATTCCAAAAACCTGAGCTGTTCCCGTTTTTCCTGCGAAGCGATATTGGGCATTTGCACCTGAGCGTTTAGCTGTACCCATTGGCCCATGCACTACATTGACCATGCCCTGAATAACTGCATCCCAATATTTATCATCCGCAATGACACTGGGGAGTGACTGTGGATTGACACGCTTTTCCGGCAGATCTCGGGATACTCTCACTGCGCGTAACACATGCGGCACCATGCGCTGGCCACGCATGGCGATAATGGCGGTTGAGTGTGCAAGTTGCAGTGGACTTGCGGTCCAATATCCCTGACCAATACCAATGTTGACTGTGTCCCCCGGGTACCAGCTTGTTTTGTGGCGCTTTTTTTTCCATGCTGGCGTAGGCATTAACCCCGATCGCTCGTGTGGCAAGTCAATGCCAGTTTTCTTACCAAAGCCGAACTCGCTCATTGCCGCAGAGTATTTTTCGATACCCATGCGGTAGGCCAGGTCGTAGAAATACACATCACACGACTGATAAATGGCGCGGTTTAGTGAAATATGTCCGTGTCCTGTTTTTTTCCAGCAGCGGTAGCGGTGCTTGGTCCCTGGAATTTGGAAGAAGCCGCGACCAAATACTGAGCGCTTAGGCGTGACCACACCCTGATTTAATCCGACCAATGCCGCCGCAGGCTTAATTGTAGAACCTGGCGGGTATGCACCTTGCAGCGCACGGTTAAATAGCGGACGATCTGGGTTATCCCGTAAGGCATTGTAATCTTTGTAAGAGATGCCGTTTACAAACAAGTTGGGGTCAAACATTGGCACACTGGCCATCGCCAGAATTTCCCCATTGCGTGGATCTAGTGCAACGATTGCACCGCGTTGCCCCTGAAGTAAGGTTTCCGCCTTAATCTGTAGTTCCAGATCAATACTTAAAAACAGATCCTCACCAGAGATTGGAGACTCCTCGGCCAATGTTCGCTGTGGCTCACTGTGAGCGTCCATTTCCACTTTTTTAAAGCCAGCCTTACCGTGCAGGCGGGACTCATAAAAACGCTCAATACCTGTTTTTCCAACGTGAGTAGAGCCTTTGTACTCATTTTTACCAAGGCGCTCCAAATCCCGTGTATCAATGCGCCCGACGTAGCCAATGACATGCGAAGCCACTGAGCCAAAGGGGTAGACTCGCTCGGTGCGGATATTGACTTCAAAGCCCGGAAAGCGAAAGCGGTTCACGGAGAAAATGGCAATTTCTTCCTCAGTGAGTGCAGATTTTAGAATGACGGGCTGGAAGCGGGAATTAAGCCGTAGTTGCTGCCTAAACTTATTGATGTCTTTTTGCGAAATGTCGATCATCGTCTGCAAGGTGGCGATGTCTTCATCCATGTTTTTGGCTTTGTCGCGGGTGACTTCCAGCACATATTCAATTTTGTTGTCTGCCAGAACAATGCCGTTTCGATCGTAAATTTGTCCCCGAACCGGTGGTGTGGGAATGCGCTTTTGGTAGTTCTCCTGTGAAAGCTGGGTTAGATGCTCATGGTTAGTAATTTGTAGATAAAATAATCGGATACCAATGATTGAAAGCAGTAATGAAACGACAACAGCGGCGACAATAGCGCGGGAGCGAAAGAGGGTCTGCTCCTCTTTTTCATCTTTTAGTATTTTTTCTTCTGACATTTCAGATGTGGTAATTTTTAGAATTCAGGATACAAAAAACGGACTGCACTAAGTTAGCACAGTCCGTTCTTGATTGTTATCGCTATTAGGAGATTCCTAATGCGCTAGGGTGGCATCTTACTTGTTATAAGCGTCAACGCTTTCCTGAATGGCTTTGCGCGCTTCTGCCGCATCCGCCCAATCGTCAATCTTTACCCACTTTCCTTTTTCAAGCTGCTTGTAATGCTCGAAGAAGTGCTCAATCTGCTGGATGAGTAATGGGGGAAGATCCGTGTAGTTTTCAACATTGTCGTACTCGGTTGACAGCTTCCCGGCGGGAACAGCAACAATCTTAACATCACCGCCGCCTTCATCAGACATATTCAACACGCCAACAGGGCGTGCAGGAATAACGCAACCGTGTACCAATGGCTCTGGTGTTACCACCAATACATCAATCGGGTCGCCATCATCCGCCAATGTGTGAGGAACGAAACCGTAGTTTGCAGGGTAGAACATAGGAGCTGTCATAAAGCGATCCACCATGAGCGCACCGCTGTCCTTGTCTACTTCATATTTCACGGGTGAAGCATTCGCAGGGATCTCGATAATAACATTGACGCTATTTGGAATGTCCTTGCCTGCTGAAAGATTATCAATAATCATATTGTGGTCCTGAAAAGGTTGATGCAATTTTCCGGCACATTATAGCGTCTGCAGCCAGTTACGCCTATGGATAAATCGGTCGTAACAGGGCAAATCATCCTGTTGATAAACATTAGTCTTGAATATGGGAAGTACCTTAGTATGATACCGCCCTTATACGACGTGAAGTGGTTCTACCGGCGTTGTCTGCCTGGCATAAACAGCTGGTATGCGGTTCTCGCATTTGTCTGGCATGTAAACACTTTCTATTAACCGAAACGAGTTAGCACTTAAAAATGAGTTCCCTACGCGACCAGTTGTTAAAAGCTGGCTTAGTCACAGAAGAGCAGGTTAAACAAGCTGAAACAAAGCCTGTGGCCAAACAGAGTAAAAATAATCAGTCGAGGAGTAATGGCAAATCAGGTGGCGCTAAAAACAATAAAGTTGATAAAGCGTCAAAGACCCGACAGAAAAAGCGGGAACTATCCGACCTGGAACGCTTTTATCAGGAGCGGGATGCGGCTGAGAAGGCAGAGGAAGCTGAAGAAGCACGCAAGCGTAAAGAGGCTGCCCGGATTCGTAAGCAAAACCGCGCAAAAATTGGCGCTTTAATTAAAAGTAATATGCAGAATGATGAAGCGGCGGATCTTCGCTATAATTTCGTGGTGGGAAGCTCGGTGAAGTATTTATTTGTCACCGAAGCACAGCAGGAGTTGTTGTCAGCAGGAAAGCTCGCCATTGCATTTTTAGGGGAGAAACGTTGTTTGATTCCACCTGAAATTGCTGATCAGATTCTGGAAATAGAGCCTAACAGGGTCATTGTTCGGTTCGATGAACCTGAAGTGGAGTAGCAACAACTCACTCACGCTCAATAAAGGTTTACTGGTTTTTTTACCTTCTCAAAATTGTGGGAAGGCGGTCTGCCTTTACATTATTAATATTTAACAATAGGGAAGTTTTACAATGGGTATGATCTCTGAATTTAAAGAGTTTGCAATGAAAGGCAATCTGATCGACATGGCCGCCGGTATCATCATCGGTGCTGCAACGGGTAAAGTTGTGTCGTCATTAGTATCAGACGTTATCATGCCACCAATCGGTGTACTGATGGGTGGTGTGGATTTCACCGACTTGGCTTATACGATTCAAGAAGCTGCGGGTGATGCTCCAGCGGTTGTAATCAAATATGGCGCTTTTGTACAGACGGTAATTGACTTTTTCATCGTTGCATTTGCGATTTTCATGGTCATTAAGCTAATGAATAAAGCACAGCGCAAGAAAGAGGAGCCAGAACCAGAGCCAGCAGGCCCAAGTCAGGAAGAGTTGCTGACGGAGATTCGTGATCTTCTGAAGAAGTAATAGCGTAAGACTGTGTGGGTTGCGAGAGTCTTCGCCTTTGGGTTGTTCGGCCCGCACAGTTTTTTAATGACAGCATCCAGAGCGGACTTTCTGGTTACTGATGTTGTTAGCTTAGTAGTTGCTTAAAAAAGTCCGGATGGCGCTGTTGGATTTTGTCGCAGCGGTTTCGTTGGCAGTGGAACACACTTCGCAGATTGTCCAACGCCAGCCCAAAGTCATCGTTAATAATCACGTAGTCATATTCTGTAAAATGTGAGATGTCCCCTTTAGCCTGAGAGACACGACGAGCAATGACCTCGTCACTGTCCTGACTGCGTTTTTTCAGGCGGTTTTCAAGTTCCTGAATTGATGGTGGAAGTATAAAAATACTGGATATCGTCGGTTCTAGTTGTCGAATTTGTTGTGCGCCTTGCCAGTCAATTTCAAGAATGACGTCCGTTCCTTCGGCCAGCTTTTTCTCTACACCGGCGCGTGAGGTTCCGTAGTAGTTTCCAAACACATTTGCGTGTTCAAGAAACTGGTTATCGGCAATGCCGGATTCAAACTCATCAGTGGATACAAAATGATAATGTTGACCATCAACTTCGCCCTTACGCATATCCCGTGTGGTGTGTGAAACGGAGACCTCAAGATCATCTGTCGTATCGAGTAAGGCACTAATTAGGCTGGTTTTTCCTGCACCGGATGGGGCAGAGACAATGTACAGGGTTCCGATGGTCATGCTATTTCCGGGTAACTTTGGGTAGGCGGAAAATTATAACGCGAAGTCAGAAGTAATGCCTATGGCCAAATTCTGATTATTTACAGCGTTTCGATGCGCCATTCAGCATTTGCCAGCCCGTCGAATGTCCACGAACCGATACGGTATCGAATCAGACGCAGTGTTGGTAGGCCAACGGCGGCGGTCATGCGACGTACTTGACGGTTTCTCCCTTCACTGATGGTGAGCTCGATCCAGTGATCAGGGACAGTCTTTCGGACACGTATGGGTGGAATGCGCTCCCAAAGATCAGGAACCGGATCCAGCAATCGTGCTTTGGCCGGTTTGGTTATACCATCTTTGAGCACCACGCCCTCGCGCAAGCTTTGCAACGCTTGTTCGTTCGGCTCACCTTCGACCTGAACCCAGTAACACTTCGACATTTTTTTGGCTGGATTGGCAATTTGGTGTTGCAGCTTCCCATCATTGGTTAGAAGCATTAAGCCTTCGCTGTCTTTATCCAGGCGTCCCGCGGGGTAGCAACCCGGTGCGTCGATGTAGTTTGCCAGTGTTCTGATGCCCGGCTCGGCAGTAAATTGGGATAAAACTCCGTAGGGTTTATTAAACAGGACGAGTTTGGACATTGGCTTTGTAATGGGGTTTTGATAGTTGATCAGCAGATCGTGTGTTCAAGGTATGTGAAAAATGGTGGCAGTTCTGGCCGGCTGGCTATTAACAAAAAACAGCAACCCAAAGAATGCGTCACTCTGGGCGAGGATAATAACATACCTGAGTTAACCAGCATTAACTCAGGTATTTTTGCGACAGATGTTAGATGACGAAGGGATGACGATAGGTATTAATGCGCGTTGTCCAGCCACGTAACCATCGAGCTTCGTTTCTTCGTGGGTCAGAGTTTCTAACGCGGCGCTCCAACACTTGAATGGCTGAATCTGCAAAATTGTTCAATGCCATTTGCCCTGGTTGGCTTGGGCGCATGTTTTCAAGTACTTGTAGCAATCCCCAGTTCTGGCCACGATAGCCGCCACGGCGGTTCAATCCTTCACCTTTGAAGTTTACATAATCAATTAAGGCGTACCAACCACCACGGGTGTTGGCGATGGCATTGAGGTTTTGTGCAACATGGCTTTGTAAATGACGAGGTGTCGCTTTAACCAGTTTAGGCATAGCGCGTTTGGCGCGTTCAAAAATATAGCTGGCCTGCAAATAGCGTGTTTGGTAGAGGAGGTTCTGGAGTTCCTTTACCTGCGGGCTATGCTTGGCATACTTTAGTTCTGTTTTAGTTCTCCAGGGAGCACCCGTATATCTGGCCTTTTGTACCCAGACTGGCAGGTGAACGCCATTTGACTGCAAGTGATCAAGAAGTCCGGGGAAGGTATTGCCATAACGGTTGCGCCGCCCTGAGGGGTACCATGTAAAGTGACCAATACCCATGGACGCAAAATCTTCACCATTATTCCAATGAACCAGTTTGTCGATATCATTACCACTTTCATTGCGGAAGATTTTATCGCCGATGGCACGGATTTCGCTGTCTGATAAGCTGGAGATGCTGCGTCCGTGTTGTCGCGATTGTGGCAAGGTTTGGCGACCATGTTGCGGAAGCATGGCATATTGTTGAGCAGCTCGTTGTTGGGCCTGTACCTGCTGTTGAGCAATTTGTTGTTGCTGTGCGGCGGCTTTTTGTGCTTGCTGCTGCCAGACATGACGAGCATGTGCCTGAGCTGCTGCCTTGGCTTGTTCACTCGCCTTTTGTTGGGCTAGTTGACGTTGTTGATTTTGCCAGTCCCGATGGTATGCCAGTCTTTTTTGTTCTGCTTCGGCTTTTAATGCCTGCTGCTTGGCGGCCCACTGTTGCTGGTAATAGTTCTGTCTGTTGGCAGTCGCTGACTGTGTTACTCGTTTTGGGGTTTTCTGAGTGAATGAATGATTGTGTTTTTTTGCTGCTTTTGCCGGTTGGGTGGGCTTAGTAGGCTCGGTTTTACGCGAGTGAGAGCTACATGCCGTCAGGCTAAAAAGCAAAACAATAGAGAAGCCTATCAGGGCGTTGTTGTTCATGGGTAGTTGCCATTTTGTTGTTATTTTTATTGTCAATACTCAGTGCTGATAAGTAATCAAATCCCTATGCCCCCGACACTTTCCTCCTGTAAATTCTCCAAAGACGCTCCGTTAGTAATGCACTTGTAATTATGGCGTAGATCAATGGCTTAGTCGTGTCAGCTTTTACCAGCCACCAGAAGTGTACCACGCTCAATATGACTGTAGGATAAACAAGCAGATGCAGCATTTTCCAGTAATACCCTAGTTGCCGCATTGTAGTGTGCGTTGAGGTGATGGCCATGAGCGTTAGCATGAGAAAGGCACATGCTCCTGCGGCGATAAATGGCCGTTCCAGGATGTCTGTATAAATAGCGGAAATACTGAAACCTTGCTCGAACCAGAGGTAGCATAGGAGATGCAGGCTTGCGTAATAGAAGGTAAATAAACCCGTCATGCGTCGCAGTAAAATGAGTTGTGGCCAGTGCAGTAGTCGCTTGAGTGGTGAAAGTGATAACGTGAGCAATAATAGGATCAGCGCCCATTCTCCCAGCGTGTGAAACAGGGTTTCAATCGGATTGACGCCTAATGTGTCACCCCACAGGCCGGCGATCAGCCACAGCGTGGGGCTTAATAGCGACAGGAATAATGCAGGCTTCAGAATGTTATTAAAAAATTTGGGGTGAAGTTGCATCAGATATTATTCAGAAGTACCGTTTGAGGTCCATGCCTTTATACATGGCGGCAACCTGCTCTCCGTAGCCATTGAACATTAAAGTATCACGTTTAACGAACTCTCCAATGCGGCGCTCTTTTTTTTGACTCCATCGTGGGTGCGGCACGTTGGGGTTCACATTGGAATAAAAACCATACTCCGTAGGGCTAAACTGCTGCCACGAGTTTAGGGGCTGGGTTTCTGTGAAGCTAATTCGTGCGATACTCTTGATGCTTTTAAAACCATATTTCCACGGTACGACGAGCCTAAGAGGTGCACCATTCTGGTTGAGTAAATCTTTACCGTATAAGCCCGTAGATAACAGTGTCAGTGGATGCATCGCTTCATCCATCCGTAAGCCCTCAACGTAGGGCCAGTCCAGTACATCGGTGCGTTGTCCCGGCATGGTTTCTGGGCTATAAACGGTTTCAAAGCGAACATAACGGGCGCTGCCGGTCGGTTGCACCCGTTTGATCAGTGCCGCTAGTGGAAAACCCATCCACGGTATGACCATAGACCAGCCCTCCACGCAACGAAGCCGATAAATCCGTTCTTCAATGGTGACGGGCTTTAGCAGATCTTCTAGCGAGTAGGTGCCGGGCTTACCACATTCTCCATCAATATCAATAGTCCACGGTGTGGTTTTAAGGGCATGAGCGTACTCTGCGGGGTCTGTTTTTTGGCTGCCAAATTCATAATAATTACAATAGCTTGTAATATCCTCGAACTTGGTTGGTTCTTCACTGGTGGAGAGCGCCTTTTTGTTGGGCCGGCTAAGAAGCGGTTGAATGGCTACGCCAGTGGTTGCAACGACCCCCAGGCCCGCAGCCGTCTTCATAAACCGTCTACGATTTTTATACACCTCATAGTCAGTAACTTGGTTTTCTGCGATGTCGTTTTTTTTCAGAAAAGGCATTGGTTTCTCCCAAGTATAGACACCGAGGGCAATGAATCACGACCCGCACCCTCGATAGACTATACCGTAACATCAATTTACGCACGTCTTAAGTATTTATAATAATTATCGTTTTCCAATACTATAGCTTATTGATGCCCCAAGCACATCGGTAGGCTTATGTTTCGAGCTAGTGAGATCGGACATTCTCACCTTCTGGCTCGGGGAAGAAGCTAATAATAATTAACAATATCGCGCCGATGGTAATCGCGATGTCTGCAATGTTGAAGATCGCGAAGTGACCATTATTCAGGAAAAATAAGTCGAAGTTGACGTATAGGTCAATAAAGTCAGTCACCCTGCCACTTAGAAGGCGGTCAATGCCGTTGCCGAATGCTCCGCCCAACACCAAAGTCAAGGCGATTGCTGTCCAGCGTTGTCCATGATCCAACTTTTTTAGCCAATACAAAATATAGGCACTCACGGCAAATGACAGAGCGACAAAGAACCAGCGCTGCCAGCCGTCCTGATCGCCCAGAAAGCTAAACGCAGCACCGTAGTTGTAGGCAAGTGTCAGATTAAAGTGAGGTATAACAGCTTGGGGAATACCTTCGCTCAGATTGGCGACGGCCATCCACTTACTTAACTGATCAAGAATAATAGTCACCACCGAAATCCAGACCCATTTAAGCATAATGACGAGCCTCGCCACTGCCGTTCACATTGCTGTCACAACGACCACAAAGCTCAGGGTGTTTGGCATTAGCGCCAACATCTGCTTGGTGATGCCAGCAGCGTACACACTTTTCACCCGTTGCCGCCTCAGAAACCACCCACGTTGAAGCCAGCTCCGCAACCGATAATGCGTTGTCTGGTGCTGTGTCTGCTTCAATGATTTCGGCACCGGAAGTAATGAGTACAAAACGCAACTCATCACCCAGCTTGTTTAGCGTAGCCAGCGTTTCACCCGTACTATACACCTTGACGCTTGCATCCAATGAGGAACCAATCAACTTCTCACCACGCAGGATTTCCAGTTGCTTACTGACCGCCTCCCGAACTTTAAAGACGGTTGCCCATTCTTCATTGTTCAGTTGGTCACGCTCATCCATTGCAAACAGCTTGTCTGACCATGTGCTAAATTGTGCGTAAGGTAGCTTGGAATCCGCTGCATCCTTTGGCATTTCCTGCCAGACCTCCTCTGCGGTAAAGGTCAGAATAGGGGTCATCCAACGCACTAAGGCGTGCAGAATAAGATAGGCCGCAGACTGCGCGGAGCGGCGTGCGATGGAGTCTGCCTGCATGGTGTACTGGCGGTCTTTGGTAATATCAAGGAACAAGCTACCCATGTCTATCGAGCAGAAATGTAGCATTTCCTGATAGACCAAATGGAAGTGCATGTTCGCGTATGCATTGGTAATGCGTGTTTGTACATCATTGGCTTTCGCTACAGCCCAACGATCCAGCGGCAGCATATCCTCAGCGGCCAGCAGATTGTTACTCGGGTCAAAGTCATTCAGATTCGACAGCAGATAGCGCGACGTATTACGAATACGGCGATAGGCATCTGCGGTGCGATTGATGATCTCGTTGGAAACGGTAATTTCACGGCTGTAATCTGACGAAGCCACCCAAAGGCGCAGGATATCTGCCCCCAGCTTATTGATGACATCTTGTGGTGAAATCGTGTTGCCAATGGACTTGGACATTTTCTTGCCCTGGGCATCCACTGTAAAGCCATGCGTCAGGACATGCTTATACGGCGGTGTGTCATTTATCGCCATGGATGTCAGCAATGATGACTGGAACCAGCCACGGTGTTGATCCGAGCCTTCAAGATACATATCCGCAGGGAAGCCTAACTCATCACGTGTGCGCAGGACTGACTCGTGGGTGGTGCCAGAGTCAAACCACACGTCCAATGTATCCATTGCCTTAACGTAATCGTCTGCATCATCACCAATCAGCTCACGCGCATCAACGGTATGCCAGTACTCAATGCCTTCTTTTTCTATTCCCTGTGCCACTTTTTCCATGACCTCCAGAGTATCAGGGTGCAGCTCCTGGGTATCTTTGTGCGTGAATAGTGAAATTGGCACACCCCAATAACGCTGGCGTGAAATACACCAATCAGGACGGGACTCAATCATATTGTAGATTCGGTCGATTCCCCATGAAGGAATCCACTCAACTTCCTTGATGGCCTGCAATGTCGCTTGACGCAGGCCCTGTTTTTCCATGCTGATAAACCACTGCGGGGTGGCACGGAAAATGATTGGCGTTTTATGACGCCAGCAATGTGGGTAGCTGTGGCGGATTTTGCGTGTATCCAGCAGTTGACCATTTTTATCAAGTAGTTCAATCAGGACTTGGTTTGCTTGATAAATATCCAAGCCTGCCACCACAGGCGTATCCGCTGAGAATTTACCGTCATTTCCAACCGGGTTGTAGATTTCCAGTCCGTATTTTTGTCCTACGATATAGTCATCAGCACCGTGGGCAGGGGCTGTGTGGACGGCACCTGTACCGCCTTCGGTTGTCACATGGTCACCACAAATGATCGGTAATACGCGATCATAGAATGGGTGTTGCAGCTGGATGTTTTCCAGTGTCTTGCCCGAACAGTTACCCACAACTTCCACATCCGTAAGCCCGTAACGCTCCAATGCGCTGGTTTGGAGTGTAGGTTCCAGAATCAGGTAACCGCGTTCAGTTTTGACCAAGTTATAAGTAAACTCCGGGTGTACGGTCACTGCCATACTGGCAGGCAGTGTCCAAGGAGTGGTTGTCCAGATAACAGCAGAAATTGTATCTGGCGTGTCGATGCCGAAAATTTTTGCAACGCTGGCGGTATCCACCACGTCATATTTGACATCAACTGTAGGTGACGTTTTGTCCTCGTACTCAACTTCTGCTTCGGCTAGAGAGGAGCCACAGTCCAGACACCAGTTCACTGGCTTTTCACCTTTTTGCAGGTGACCTTTTTTGATAATCTTTGCCAAGGCACGCACAATATCTGCCTCGGTGCGGAAGTTCATGGTGAGATAAGGGTTTTCCCAATCACCCAAAACACCCATACGCTTGAAGTCTTTACGTTGCGCATCAATCTGGGTGAGTGCAAATTCACGGCACAATTGGCGGAATTTTTTAGCGTCAACTTTCTGCCCAACTTTGCCGACCTGTTGCTCGACTTTTTGCTCAATGGGTAAGCCATGACAGTCCCAGCCTGGGACATAGGCCGCATCAAAACCGGCTAAATTCTTACTTTTGGTGATAATATCTTTCAGGATTTTGTTTACAGCATGACCAATGTGTAGCTCACCATTGGCGTACGGAGGGCCGTCATGCAACACATATTTAGGCCGTCCGGCAGCGTGTTTGCGCATTGCTTGATAGAGACCGTCGTCCATCCATGCCTTCAGCATGTTTGGCTCGCGCTTTGCTAGATTTCCACGCATGGGGAAGTTCGTGCTTGGAAGATTTAGCGTCGCTTTATAGTCGCTCTTGTTGTCTGTCACCGTGCTTTACCTGAATGATCTTTTTCTGAACGGTGGAGAATATCAAGTTTTTAGTTAAAAACCGATACCTATTCTTCTGAATGAATGAGCACCAGATGGTTTTTTCTGCAACCATACTGTTAGTGGCTGCATTTTTTAGACAAGTGGCACAGGTAATACATACCCTTGGGGCTTTTCCGTTGTCAGAATAGTTGAGGGGGTAAGCGGAGATCAGGAGGGTTTCCGCCACAGTTTAGTTGCTCATTTGTCTGAGTGGCTGAGCATAAATAATCACAATGAAAAGGAATTTGTTATGTCTGTTTTACAGCTTAAAAAAATACTATTTATAATTTCCCTGTTAGGAACTTTGATTTTAACAGGCGCAGTTTACGGGCAAAGCCCTTTACCACACTCTCGCACGACTGGCTACGCTTCGGAAGCGGAGGATGATAAGCCTTTGGCGGGAAGAAATCGTCGGCGACACATCAGATATTTTTCACCTACCTTGTATCCTCGTGCGAATACGGATTACCTCAATGTGACCGCTGGTACGAACAAGGTTCGTATCAATGTACTGGCCAATGATACCGGACGACACCTTAGGGTCAGAACGGTGAACCCTCGCTCTGCAAGAGGAGGCAGGGTCTATATGAAAAATAACAAGGTCATTTACATTCCTCTTGTACACTATGTCGGAAAAGATAGCTTCTGGTACTCGGTGATAGACAGAAGTGGGCGTAAGCATTCCGCTAAAGTCATAATTTGTATCTGTGATAGTTAATAATCAGTAAAAAATAAACGGTATTAATTTGGCGATTAATGCCTATTGTGGGGGTAAAGAGCTGACGAGCGGGACGAATATCCTCAAAGTGGAGAGGGATAATGTGGTGGTTAGCACATAATTTAATATGTGTGTTTATGCTCCCGACATAGGATTGTCAGGTGATCAATAAATGATGAGACTCTTTCTCATCAGGTTGTAATAGGAAAAAATAACATGACCTCCCAAATAAAAAATATCCCGTTCAAGTATGTAAAGCTCTCAGTCACTTTTAGCGCCTTGGTGGCTTTTTCTTCACAGGCTGTTGCAGTGCCGGATTTTCCCGAAGCCAATGCAGATTCAGCAACCACAACGCAAGGGCAATCTATTGTGGTTGATGTGTTAGCTAATGACACGGGTGTTGGACTATTCATTGAAGAAGTGGATGAGCCAGCGCCATACGGTACAGGCACATCGGCAATCGTAGATAATAAAATCGTTTACACCCCGCCCCCAGCCTTTGTGGGGAATACCCGGTTCTATTATGGTATCAAGGATGCCGCCGGTCAGATCACCAGCGCGCCGCTGTCAATTACGGTAGAGGAGGCCAGCTCTGCATCGCCCTGGCCTGTTGCCGAAAATGATCGGGCTAGTACCGAGCCCAATGAAGCCATCACGATTGAGCCACTATGGAATGATGTGGGTGATGCGTTAAGGATTACGGACGTAGATACCTCGACAACACAGGGTAGTCAGGTTGAAGTTGTCGGTAATGCACTGGTCTATACTCCAGCAACCTGGGCGGAAGGTGAAGACCAGTTTTGGTATCAAATTACGGATAGCCTGGGTCGTACCAACGCCGCAAAGGTGATTGTTACCGTCAGGCCCGCTGTTGATATGGGGCCGTGGCCAACGGCTGGTACAGATACCTACACCATCTTTAAAAACTCAAGTGATAATGTATTGTCCGTTCTTGATAACGACACCGGTTCCGGCATTGAGCTTGATGAGCTATATGACTGGACAGCCAAAGGTGGGCGTACCTCTGCTCAGGGAAATGCAGTTAATTATCGCCCCCCTGCTGGATTCACTGGTACGGACGACTTTTGGTACACGATGAAGGATGTTTACGGTCGTACCAACGCTGCCAAGGTTGTGTTGAACGTGGTGGAGCCAACACCGGAGGAGCCAAATGGTGCGCCCGATGCCGTTGAAGACGGTTTTTTGGCACTGATCAATGGTGAGGAAAGGGTGCTAGATGTGTTGCTCAATGACACAGACCCCGAAGGAGATACGCTAACCGTCACTGATGTACAGCCAGCGCGTTACGGTTCGGTTCGTTTGACTGCGGATGGCGTAGTACGTTACTCGCCTCCGAGTACGCCTCAAAGTGATGCCTTTGAGTACACTATCTCCGATGGAAACGGTGGTATGGCCTCGGCGTTTGCCACAATTAGCGTGACGGATCCGAATGACAATAATGAGAACTGGCCGGTAATTAATAATGAGTTTGTGTCAGTGTCTCCCGGTGAAACAATTATCATTAAAGTGTTGGAAAACGACTCTGATGCCGATGGTGATACTTTGGTGCTGGATGTGGTGAACAGTGGTTCCCAAGGTACAACAACAAAAGTTGCTGATGAAAGTGGCAATTTAAACTGGGTGGAATATACAGCATTGCCGTCCGCATCCGGTACGGATGAATTCTACTACGGTGTACATGATGGTCGAGGGAAGAATGGCTCTGGCAAAGTCACCATTACGATCCAGTAAATTATTTTTAAAAATAGCCGAACAAAAGGCCGTCATTGCTTGGGTAATGGCGGCTTTTTTTCCGTACTGCGCTTATTTGTATCTATGCTATCATCCGGCCTGAAATAACTGCGACTGTTGCGGTTTAACCAAGGGAATTAGGATTGATGGGTGAAGCAGTGCTGAAAAAGCGTAAGCGTAGCTGGTGGCGCTTATTATTGGAGCTGTTGGTTATTTTGTCGATAGTGCTTGCGGTACGCTTCTGGTTTCAGCGTGATCTACCTTCTGGCCCTGCGCCTGCCTTTCAGTCTGTTCTGATGGACGGCAAGGTGGTGAATCTTAAAGACTACCGTGGCGAGCCTCTATTGTTGTACTTTTGGGCGAGTTGGTGTCAATTTTGTAAAGTCTCGGAAGCACCGTTGACCGGATTACAAGAGGACTGGAATGTCTTGAGTGTTGCTTTTCAGTCTGGAGATAAGCAGGCGGTAGGGGAATACATCAAAGAACATGGCTTGGAGTCATGGGATGTCATTCCTGATCAGGATGGACGCCTGGCTGAGTTGTTTGGGGTTCAAGCGGTGCCGACAAGTTATATCATTGATGGCAAAGGTAATATCCGGCTCAAAGAAGTAGGTCTGACAACAGGTTGGGGGTTGCGGGCTCGCTTGTGGTACGTCAAAAATGTGAATAGTCTGGCAGGACTGTTTGGGTTGGATAAAAAACAAAGTGATGGTTCGTGAGACTCAGTAGTCATAGGTGCTTCTTTTGATGATGAGTTACCCTCTTGATGCTGACTATCTGCGACGACATTGTAGGAACCCTTGGTCGGATATCGTCGTGTTTGACAGCATTGACTCCACGAGTAACTGGGTCAAAGCGCAAGCCCGCAACAAGCTGGTGTGTTTGGCTGAGCGGCAAACGGCGGGGCGGGGGCGTCATGGGCATCAGTGGCAGTCGCCAGTTGCTGAAAATATCTATCTTTCCTACAGTTGGCAGTTTGATCAAACACCTAGTCATCTGGGGCTGTTGAGTCTTTGGGTCGGCATGACATTATCCGACGTATTGGAAAAGCAAGGCTTGCAGCAGCACGGTATTAAATGGCCCAATGATATTTATTGGCAACACAAAAAAATGGGTGGCATTCTGATTGAGGTCAGTAACTTGTCATCCCAGCTTGTCGTCGGGGTTGGGCTAAATGTCAATATGCAGAATGAAACTGGTATTGATCAGCCTTGGACCAGTGTCTTTGAGGTGGTGCAGCATACAGTGAACCGAAACGAGCTATTAGTCCCCTTACTGGATGCATTGCATGTGGCGATGATTAAGTTTCCGTACATTGATCACTCTGAATTTATGCGGCATTGGAAGCGTTGGGATTTGATCTTTGGGCATCAAGTGTCTTTTGTTGAGGATGGTAGAACATTAGTCGGTGAGGCCCGTGGTGTGAATGATAGTGGTCATCTCAACGTCATGCTTGATTCTGGTGAGCTTAGAGCGTTTGGTACCAGCATTAGTAGGGTGCGCTGGGTGTGAGACTACTGATTGACATGGGGAATAGTCGGCTTAAATCTGCCCGGTATGCGAATGCACAGCTGGATCAGTTTGTCAGCAGACCTTATGGAGATAGTACTCCGATAGATTGTCTAAAGGCGTTCATCCGTGGGCAGTCGGAGCTTGTTTCCGTGACATTAGTTTCGGTATTGGGTGATGCATTTCAGACCGAAGTCAAAGCATATTGTCAAAAGGAAGGCATTCACCTGATTTGGGCGGCTTCATCGGCTACAGCGCACGGTATCCGTAGTGCCTACCACACGCCGGAAAACTTAGGAAGTGACCGGTTTGTTGCATTGGTTGGGGCCAGAAAGCTCTTTCCTGAGCAGTATTGCATTGTGGTTGATTGCGGTACGGCAACAACTGTTGACGCATTAACCTCTGATGGTGTGTTTTGTGGCGGGGTCATTATTCCCGGCTTGCAGTTATGGGGTGATAGTTTGATGAGTCGGGCAAATCAATTAAATGCCCATGAAATGAACCATCCGACAGTGTTTGCCAAAGATACGCCGCAGGCAATTGGTAGTGGCAGTGTTTACGGTTTGGTGGGGGCGATTGAGGGCTTGTGCCAACGGATGGAAGTACAATTTCGCAGGGATGCGGGTGTGGATATTCCGGTGGTTAGATTGTTATGTGGCGGGGACGCACATCTGATTGCAGCGCACACACGGCTGTCGTTTGAAGTGGTACCGCATTTGGTTTTAACGGGTTTGACTGAGTTTACTGAATAATAATGCGCATTCTGATCATCGCTCTCATTACGTTGAATATACTCTACTTCGTGGGGGTGTATCTTTTTAGTGTGGCTTTTGACCGTCCGCCACCACTGAAAGAGCCGGGTATTCCAACAATTAAGTTACTGGAGATGAGCGCTGCGGATAACTTACCGCGGGTCGCGTCCGGCGCAAGTCCAGTGTGCTTTACGGTAGGGCCCTACAGCGTTGAAAAAACTGCACGACTGGTCGCACATAAAATTGCTGAGGCAGGCTTTGCGGTTAATATACACAAGCAGCAGACTGATCAGGTTCAGAAATATCTGGTCTTTTTGCCCGTACAGCCCAGTCGGGCAGCAGCTGAAAAGGTGGTTGCAGATATTAAAGCCAACCAGATTAAGCAAAGGCAAATTAAGCAATACTCCATCATTGACTCAGGGCCGTATAAAAATGCCATCGCATTGGGGCGATTTAATGACCTTGACCGTGCCCGCCGACATGCAGAGTATGTGCGTTTTCTTGGCTATGATGCGAGATATACGGAGCAGCGGCAGAGGGCTTATGTGTATTGGATCAGTTATGACGAACCCTTTGGGGAGTCACTGCCGGTATCGGATTGGACGAAAGAGATTGACCCTAAGGTGAGTGTGCAGAAGCTTCCTGAAGCCTGTGAGTTCTAGTCACTTGCATCGTCAAAGAACTGCAACGACGGGGCTGTGGTGGTCGCGTGTCTGTTGGCTATTGTTTGGGTGTCGCTGGATATATTTTCTTGGCGTCTACGAGTTTTGTCACTCAAGAAACCAGCACCGCTGGTGAAAAGAGGATGAAAACCAGACTGCGGTGGTAAACATTGACCTTGAACCGACGGCTCAAGTGGGAGCTACGAGAAGAACGTCAGGCGTACCGGCGAACCAGTCATGCACACAATCCCCCCACGCACGCCCCCGGGTAAAGTAATTAGGCCCAAGGGAACCCGAATACTCACAAGCAGCCCAGAAATCATCCACTGAACTAATATAGTCCAATTGCCTGGCTTTGTTAAGTGCTCCTAGCGGCATTTCCTGACATCGCCGAGTCTTTTTTGTATATTTTTATTGAACCTTGGGTATTGATTAGTGTTTTCAGGAATTTTCAGACGGCCGCACCATGCTTTAGGTGTTGTTTTCTCCAGCCTTCAAAAATTAATGTCCGATTAATGTTCAGATGGGAGAGAACTGTACACATCCTTAATAGATATGGGCTACACTGGAGCGTGTGATTTTACAGTTTGGGGGCTGAAGATGTTGTCACGATATTTCATTTTGATACCTACGGCGGGCTTACTGTCAGTGGTGATTTGGGTGGGCTTAACGTCTGGGGTCAGTGCGAATAGCAATGTGCTGTTGGACTCAAAGGGGAGGCCATTGCCGAGTGATTTTGGGGCTTTGCTGGAGCAGTTAGGTCAGTCCTCCGATCAGGGAAGGAAAATATTGGGGCTAACAGGAAGTAGTAGTCCTGTTTCTGTTAGATCAGCCAGTGAAAATAATCAGAAAAAGCGGGTTGTTAAAAAGCCAGAACCAAAGACTCCTACATCTCGAAATACTGAGTTGGCTCGACGGCTTTATGATGCGCTAAAAGTGGGGGATACAGCGCGTGCCAAGTGGTTGCTGCGCTCTGGTGCTGGGAATGCGTACGTGACCGCTGAGAATGATACCAGTCTGCACTTGGCGGTGCGTAGGGGGTGGGCTTCTGTGGTGCGTGTGCTTTTAGAGCGCGAACGAGAACCTGACTTGGAGCAGAAATTTCCTGGTAATATCAATTTACTGCATAGGGCTAGCGTTAAGGGGGCCTACGATATTGCAAAAATGCTGGTTGAAGCAGGCATGGACCCCGGGGAGACAACAATAAAGGGCTGGACGAATCTGCATTTAGCCGCTCGCTATGGTCACATGCATATGGTGCGTTATTATGTGTCGCTTGGCTTAGATCCTGATGCACGCAACTCTGAAGGTAATACTGCATATTGGCTTGCCAATCACTTACGGCACTACCAAGTGGCTGGGTACCTGTCCAGCAGAACGCATGTGTCCTCTTATCAGCTTTTCGGTCAGGGCAAGGGCACTAAGAAAAATCGAAAGAGGAAAAAGCGTAAGAAGTCAAAAAAGGGCGTGGCTCGAGGGTTCTCACCAGCTCAGCTCGAGGCGCTGAAAAACCTCTAATCTTGGTCTTTCATGCCGCTTTGTAGTGCATCTAATACTGCTGGATGCACAAACCTTGATACATCTCCACCCAAGCTAGCAACTTCCTTGACCAATGAGGAAGAGATAAAGGCGTATCTCTCTTCAGGCATCAGGTAAACAGATTCTATTTCTGGGCGTAAATTGCGATTCATGCTGGCGAGTTGAAATTCATACTCAAAGTCAGATACCGCGCGTAGTCCCCTAATAAGTACGCTTGCGCCCTGTTCATAAGCAAAGTCGGTCAGCAGCGTATTGAAACTCATAATGCTAAGATTGTCAGCTTTGTGACCATAGACTTCTTCAGCAAGTCTGATGCGTTGCTCCAATGTGAACAGCGGATTCTTCTTCTGGTTTGACGCAATGGCCAAAATGACGTGATCAAAAAGGTTACAGGCTCGGCGTAAAAGGTCAGTATGGCCGTTGGTAATTGGATCAAAAGTACCCGCATAGATAGCGGTAACAGGTCGTTTGGCTTGAGTCATCGTTGTTGGCTCGTGATATTTAAGGTATCTCTAGAGTGGTCTGGTTACCGATAATACCAGTTCCAGCTCTTGAAGTTTTTTGGCAACATTTTTTAAATGTTCAGCATTGGTAACTTCAATGACTAGAAAGAAGGTCTTTGTCGTATTGTCACCACTAATATGCATTTCCTCAGTGTTAATCTTGAGATTATGCAAGGCGTTGCTGACGCTTGACAGCGCACCGACCCGATTACGTGCCTCAATGGACAGTGCTGCGGGGTAGGTTTGTCCCTGGAGAGAAGACCAGGATGTCTTTAGTGGTTTGCTGTCTGGGTGGTTTAGGTTTTTACAACCGGCTCGGTGAATCGCCATCCCGCGCCCCTTTTCAAGGTGAGCAACAATGACATCACCCGGTACCGGATAGCAGCAGGATTGAAGCTCAACTGCCAAGCCCTCAGTGCCCTTGATCAAGATAGGGCTGTCGGCATCTTCCTCACAACACTTTAGCAGATCACCTTCATCCACTAGGCGTTGGGCGATGAGTCTTGCACAATAATCCCCATGAGCAATATGGCTCAATAGGTCGTTTGTATCATTTAGTTTAAGCAGGCTGATGGTGTTTTCTAATTGGCTTTGCTCAAGGCTGTTGAGGTTTTTACCGTAAGGAGCCAGTGCCTGATTCAGCAGCTGCTTGCCAAGTGCAATAAATTCGCCTTTTTTTCGGCTGTTGATCCAATGGCGAATCGCCGAACGTGCTTTACCTGTGACTACAAAACTGAGCCAAGTGGGTTGTGGCGTGGCATTGGCAGCTTTTTGAATGAATACCGTAGCTCCATTCCTGAGCTGCGTACTTAGCGGTACTCGCTGGTTGTCAACAATGGCATAAGCACATTGATTGCCAAGGTCCGTATGAATCTCATAGGCGAAGTCCACAGGCGTTGAGCCACTGGGTAGCGTACGAATCTCACCACGGGGCGTGTACACCTGAATATCTTTGAGGAACAGGTCAGAAGTGACATCTGCCATAAATTCAGAGGGACTGCTATTGGCGCGGTTAATATCAGCAACCTGCTTAATCCAGCGATCCAGATAAATCTTGGAAAAATCCGTTGCGGTCATTGAGTTTGGAAAACGGAAATGCGTGGTGACGCCAAACTGCGAGACTTGGTACATCTGCTTGGTTTGGATTTCAATCTTGAGAAGCTGGCGTTCGTAGGTGATGAGCTCGGTTTGTAGCGCCTGGTAGCCGTAGGTTTTACCTGCGGCAACATAATCTTTGAACTTCTCCGTTTTGGGGGTGTAAAGCTGGTGAACAGTGCCCAACGCCAAATAGCACTCTGGTGTTTCATTGACCAGTACACGAATCTCAATGCTGTCAAACTCATTGCTCAGGTCTTTATTTTTACCCGCTTTTTTGGCTTCGTTATAAATGCGGTAAAGATTTTTTTCCCACAGAAAAACCGAGCTTTCGATCTGTTGAGAGCGAAGTGCTTGAGTAATGTCGTTTAAAATACGGTCGTAAGTCGTTCGGTTTTTTCGCAGGTTGGCGGTGACGGATTTTCTGAGGATCTCATAACGCCAAGGATGCAAATGCATTAAGCAGAGGGTTTGCAGTTCCTTGCGAAGCGTGTTGATGCCCATTTTTCGGGCAAGAGGGGCGTGTATTTTCAGCGTCTCACTGGCAATGCGGCGTTTCTTTTCTGGTGGCATGGACCCGAGCGTACGCATATTGTGTAGCCGATCCGCAACCTTGATCAGGACTACCCGATAGTCCTGAGTCATCGCCGTCATCATTTTCTGAAAACTGGCCTGCGACGCTTCGGTGCGTGAAGTAAAGCGGCTTCCTGCCAATTTGGTGACGCCATCAACCAGCTCTGCTACAACGATACCAAACCTTTCGATGATAGAGTCTTTGGAGTAATCGGTGTCTTCAATAACGTCATGCAGCAATGCCGCACATAGGGTATCAACATCCAGACGCAGATCCGCGAGTATGCGCGCAACTTCAAGCGGGTGATGAATGTAAAGCTCGCCAGATTTTCGGCGTACATTGGCGTGAGCTTTTGCGGCAAACTCATAGGCTCGGCGGGTGGTTTCAATATCCTCAGGCGTCTGATACCGCTGAATAATGCGACACAGATCTGTAGATTTGAATGCCGGAGCCGTGCTTGCCGCAGGCATGACGCTAGTCTTCGATGCTGATTTCTAACGGGTCTTGTCGATCCGTAGGTTCTGATGCAATAGCTTCCTGTGCTTTGGCCGCAGCATTGTCGGCAATCTCACGCAATGCTATAACCGTTGGCTTGTCATTGTCGCGCTCAACAAGAGGCTCTGCGCCGTTGGCAATTTCACGTGCGCGCTTAGAGGCGCTGAGGACTAGCGCATAATTACTGTCCGCATATTTTAAGCAGTCTTCAACCGTAACTCGAGCCATAATACAACCTAGTTTTTCGTTATGAGGGGGATTAATTATAGACAGCTAGTCGTTAAATGCTAGTTTAAAAGCAATAGATTCCGCAATTCGTTAGACAGAGAATGGTAAACTGGGGAGGTGGGTTGTACTCATGTTATGGTGTCGCACGCACTAGGCTAGTGAGTAGTTGCCTCACATAGCTGAAAAAGGAGCACAAAGATGAGTCGATATAGCCATGATGAGCAGTTTTTTCACGGAAAACAAGAGAGCCTGGGCGTTTTGCTGGTTAATCTGGGGACACCAGATGAGCCAACTGCGCCAGCGGTCAAGAAATACCTAAAGCAGTTTTTGTCCGATGGGCGAGTGGTGGAAATTCCGCGCATTGTGTGGTGGTTTATCCTGCATGGCTTTGTTCTGAGGCGTCGTCCGGCCGTGAGTGCCGAACAATATGTATCGGTATGGACGGATAAGGGGTCTCCGTTGCTGGTTCAGAGTGAGAACATCCGGCAATCCTTGCAGCAGGAAATGTCGGTACGCTTTGATGGTCCGGTGCATGTGGAACTAGCGATGCGTTACGGAAACCCCTCGCTTGTTGTGGGGTTGCGTAATTTGCGACACAAAGGTGTCAGGCGCTTACTGGTGCTCCCTTTGTACCCACAGTACTCGGCGACCACAACCGCAACCACCTATGATGCAGTCAGCGCAGAAATGCGACGTTGGCGCTGCTTACCGGAAATTCGCTTTGTTAATCAATATCATGACAATGAGCGATACATCGGCAGTCTAGCGCGAAGCATTGAGCGACACTGGGCGGAACACGGCAGGAAGGAAAAATTACTCATGTCGTTTCATGGCTTGCCGAAGCGTAACCTTGATCTAGGTGATCCGTACCATTGTCAATGCCTTAAAACTGGGCGACTTCTTGCGGAAAAACTGGGCCTGAAACAGGGTGAGTGGCTTGTGACATTCCAATCGCGTTTTGGTCGTGCGGAGTGGTTGCAGCCCTATACGGATAAGACGTTAGAAAAATTGGCGAAAGAGGGCGTGAGGCGAGTTGATGTTGTCTGCCCTGGTTTTCCGGCGGATTGTTTAGAAACGCTGGGAGAGATTGGAATGGAGTACTGCGAGCTATTCAAGGAAGCAGGCGGCGAGGAGTATTGCTACATTCCTGCGTTAAATGATGACTCAGAGCATATTCAATGCTTGGCAGATTTGGTTCAGCAGCATACGCAGGGATGGCCGGAGGTGGATCCAGGCTGGAACGGGTTATCCAATGAGGAAAAAAGTAAGCAGACCCAAGCTCTGGCAAAGGGAATGGGTGCTAAGTTGTAGATGTCTGTGAGCAACAAATCAGCGAATAAACAACGTGTAGCCCTTCCGTTCACGCGCCCCCTGCTCTCTGTAAAATACTGGCCGACATGGTTGGGGCTGTTGTTGGCTGCGTTGGTTGGGTGGTTGCCACAGCCTGCTCGGCATCGCTTGGGGCAGTGGTTGGGGGATTATCTCTATCGAAAACGAGCTAAGCGTTTTCATGTGAGCCGCGCAAACCTGCGGCAGGTCTTTCCTGAGGCTTCGGACAAAGCAATCGAGGCCCGAGTGAAAGCCCATTTACAGTGGTACGGAAAAGGGTTGGTCGATTACAGCTTGTTCTTTTTCGGTGGCCGAGAGCGTTTATTTTCATCTGTTTCTATTAATGGTGGAGAACACTTGTGGCAGGCGGTCAAGCAGAATCAGGCGGTTATTCTGCTATTGACACACTCGGTGATGCTGGAATTTGCTGCAGTGGCTTTGGCTTCTGAGGGGATTCATAGCTTTGGCTCCTACAAAAAATCCAAAAATGCCTTACTGGACTGGGTGATCGCAAGAAGTCGCTGTCGTTTTGTGGACTTTGTTGTATCGCGCGAGGAGGGATTAAGGCCATTGATTCGCGCCATTCAGTCAAGGCGGGTGATGATCTTTTTACCGGATGAGGATTTGGGCTTGGATAACAGTGTGTTTGCGCCGTTCTTCAATAGGCAAAAAGCCACGCTGACCACACCATCACGCTTATGTAAGCTCGGCAAGGCGACGGCAATAGCGGGATTTGTTGGCTTTAATGAGCGTGAGTCTCGGTATGAGTTAAATCTGTCACCAATGCCAGCTAACTACCCGTCAGGTAATCACGAGCAGGACGCAGCCGATATGAATCGGGTCTTTGAATCTTTGATTCGCCAGTCCCCAGAACAATATATGTGGCTGATGAAATTTTATAAAACAACGCATGTAGATGACACACCGATTTATTAATCTTGTTGTCAGGCTGAGGGCTGTAGATTGACGTTTGGGGTTGATGGGGATATCCTCGAAATCACGTCAGGGCTAAAAAATAAAAAACAAACAGTCATCAGCAGTGAGCCGGATTATGTCCACGAATTTTTCAGATAAAGCACGAGATAACCCACTTTTTGCGACCTTTCCGGTAGCGATCTTTATACATGGGGTGCTATTACTTGGCACGGGGTTTATGATGCCGGAGCCAAGTCCAGTACGAAAGGGTACCCTGCTTGATATCACGTTGGTCAACACCCAGTCGGAGGAAGCACCGAAAGAAGCAGATTTCATTGCGGAGTCTAATCAGCAAGGGAGCGGTACGCTTGATGAAAAGAAGCGGATTAGTAGTGCCTCGGCCTCTGATGCTCCCAGCCTGACCAATGGTGATAAGACATTCAGGAGTGAAGAGTCTGCGCCAGAGGTACTGCCCAAGCCCAAACCAAAAGTGCTGACGACCAAGGGCAAGACAGATAAAGTCATTAAGAAAGATGTGCAGGATGAAGAAGTCAAAGAGCCGAAAGTTGTGCGTAATGATGTTTCTGAAAAGGCCGAAGAAATTGCCACGCTGATGGCAGAGATGAATAGAGAAGAGCAGAAATACGCTCGACGACCCAGAATTCATTTTGTGGACTCGATCAGTGCCAAAAGTGCGGTTGAGGCGCGCTATATTCAGAATTGGGCGAAGAAACTTGAGCGCATCGGTAATATCAATTTTCCCGAGGAAGCCATCCGTTTAAGCCTAAGTGGTACTTTGATCCTGAATGCGACACTCGACCGTGCGGGGCGTGTTGTTGAAATGCAGATTGATGTATCATCGGGGAGTCGGATTCTGGATAAGGCTGCCTTGCGAATTGTAAAGCTGGCGGCGCCTTATGAGCCGTTGCCGTCAGAGATTCGCAAAAAATATGATCGTCTGAACATTACCCGTTCGATTGTGTTTCATAAAGAGAATGGCAAGGCGACGTTTTACACCAACTAATTCAGTGAGAGCCAAACCCTTCTATGCAACTGACATCCTCAAATTTGCGTAACCAGTTATTGATTGCGATGCCCGCTTTGGGAGACCCCAACTTTTTTCATACCGTTACGTTAATTTGTGAACACAACGAGGAAGGCTGTTTTGGGGTGACGATTAATCGCCCGCTGGATATGACAGTAGGTGATCTGCTCAAGCAGTTGGATATTGACTCCATTGAGCAAGTCGTGCTGGATGCCACCGCAGTTAATGGTGGGCCAGTTCAGCCGAATCAGGGGTTTGTGATACATGATACTTCCCAGTCGTGGCAGGGGACGTTACATGTGGGTGATAACCTGTCGGTGACATCATCTCGTGACATTCTTGAAGATATTGCTGTAGGCAAAGGGCCGGATAATTTCCTGCTGGCGCTTGGGTGTGCCAGTTGGTCAGCAGGGCAGATTGAGGATGAGCTACGCCAGAATGCATGGCTCACTTGTCCGGCCAGTCATCAGATTTTATTTGAGACGCCTTATGAGCAGCGTTGGCAGCAGTCGGCTGGAACGCTGGGTGTGGATGTAAACCTAATAAGCGATGTGGTCGGTCACGCTTAATCATGTCAACGGTATTGGCATTTGATTTTGGTCTTAAGCGTACTGGCGTTGCCGTTGGGAATACCGTTGTGGGAACGGCGACTGCACTGGAGACGCTTCGTAGCGTCAATAATAAACCGGACTGGGTTGGCATTGAACGACTGATTAAGCAATGGTCGCCTTCACAGCTAGTAGTGGGTATGCCCAAGCAGTTGGATGGCGAGGATACACCACTCACAGCACCCATTAATAAATTTTGTAATCAGTTAAATGGCCGCTTCAACTTGCCAGTGGCACAGGCTAACGAGCAGTTTACCTCAATCGAAGCAAGTCGCATGCTGAAAGAGGTACGTCAGGCTGGGCGCAAACGCAAAGTTAAAAAAGAAGAAGTGGATCAATTATCTGCTGTTATTATTTTTGAAAATTGGTATCAAAGCCAATAAATCCCCTTATATTCACTCTGGAAGTACAGCCTTTATGAAATACGATAGTCAGCGTGTTGATACTTTGTTGCAAAATATGCAATCAGAGCTGGAAGCGTATATGCAAAAAGCCAACATTACCCACCCGATGATGGTTGGGATTCACTCTGCGGGAGTCTTTGTAGCCAGAAGGCTTCATCAGGCAATGGCGATTGATGAGCCGCTGGGGGAGCTAAACAGTGGCTTTTATCGTGATGACTTCTCCAGCAATGGACTACATGCCCAACTCAAGCCATCGAATATGCCCCTGAGTGTGGAAGATCGGCACATCATTCTGGTCGATGATGTATTATATACCGGCCGCACCATTAGGGCGGCAATGAACGAGTTATTCGATTACGGCCGTCCGGCTAGTATTGCGCTGGCTGTGCTTGTCGATCGTGGCCATCGTGAGCTTCCTATCGAAGCGCAGGTGGTGGGTGTAAAACATGAGCTTGGCCCCGATGAGTATTTACAGGTTTTGGGCTCCGAAAAGCTCGAAATGAGTATCATTCAACGTGAGCATGACTAAGGCAAATTTGGTTCCCGGTCCCTTACCGGCGTCGCTGCAACTAACCCCAGATGGCAAACTAAGGCATTTTTTAACAACAGAGGGTTTATCCAGAGAACTACTAACAGCAATTTTGGATCGGGCAGAACAATTCATCACACAGCCCAGTAAGGCACAAAACAAATTTCCTGTATTGCGCGGCAAAACGGTCATGAATTTGTTTTTTGAGAACTCCACCCGTACGCGTCTCACCTTTGAACTAGCTGCCCAACGCCTTTCTGCCGATGTAGTCAATCTGGATATACGTAACTCATCTGCCTCCAAAGGGGAAAGCCTACTTGATACCATGCGCAATCTGGAAGCAATGAACTGCGATATATTTGTGGTTCGTCATCATCACAGTAGCGCCCCTCACTTTATTGCTCGTTACTGTGCGCCACACATCAGCGTATTAAATGCAGGGGATGGTTATCATGCTCATCCCACTCAGGCGATGCTGGATATGTTGACCATTCGCCAGCACAAGCCAGATTTTTCAAAACTAACGGTTGCAATTACGGGGGACATTCGACATTCGCGTGTCGCCCGCTCACAAATTCATGCTCTAAACACTTTGGGTGTCAAAGAGGTTCGGGTGATTGCACCGGGGACATTGATGCCAGTGGGTATTGAACACATGAATGCTCGAGTGTTTAGCGCCTTGGACGAGGGTTTGAAAGATGTGGATGTGGTGGTCATGTTGCGTTTACAGAAGGAACGTATGCAAGGGGCGATGTTACCTTCTGAGAAAGAATATTTTTCCCTGTATGGGCTGACTGAAAAACGTTTGAAGCTGGCTAAACCTGACGCGATTGTAATGCATCCCGGGCCGGTTAACCGTGGTGTGGAGATTGATTCGTCAGTTGCCGATGGGCCGCAATCGGTCATTATGCAGCAGGTAACGAATGGTATTGCGGTGCGCATGGCTGTGATGTCAATGGTGATGGATACTCGATCCAGGGGGCAAGGCTAATGTCACAAGTCTTATTTAAACAAGCGCGTATTATCGATCCTGCAAATGTGCGGGACAGGGTGGGCGATTTGCTGGTGACTGATGGCAAAATTGCTCAGATTGCAGATGAGATCAAGGTGGCAGAGTCTGTGCCTGTGGTGGATGCTACGGGAAAGTGGCTTCTACCGGGTTTGGTTGACCTGGGAGCGTATGTGCGGCATCAGGAGCGCAAGGCCACGGTAGAATCTGAATCCATTGCCGCAGCCAAGTCGGGAATTACGCGGCTGTGTTGTATGCCCGAATTAGCCAAGCCAATAGATTCAACTGCTGAAGTTACTTTGATCCAGGAAACCGCTGCTGACTCCGGCAAGGTTTGGTTTGAAGTCATTGGCAGCATGACGGCGGGCTTGGAAGGCAAGCAGCTCAGCAATATGGGGGGGCTGAAAAAAGCAGGCTGTGTGGCAGTGAGTCAGGGGCACGGTGAGTTTGAAAGTCTTGATATTATGCGCAAAGCAATGGAATACGCCCGTACATGTGGGGTTAAACTGTTTTTGCATCCCTTGGAGCATGGTCTGATTGGTAATGGCTGTGTGCATGATGGAGCCATTGCTACACGTGCAGGTTTGCCCGGAATTCCGGTGGCTGCTGAAACCATCGCGCTCTCGCAGATATTGATGATGGCCGAACAAATGGATGTTGATGTGCATTTTTGTCGGCTATCCAGCGCGGCAGGAGTTGAGATGATTCGTCAGGCCAAAGCGCGGGGCTTGCGGGTAACGGCCGATGTTGCGGCGCACCAGTTATTTCTGACCGAGCATGATATTGCGGATTACAACCCGCTGTGCCATACACTACCACCACTTCGCAGTGAAACAGACCGCGAGGTGCTGCGTGATGCTGTTCGCGAAGGGGTGATTGATGCGATTTGTTCAGATCACCAGCCGCAGGATATTGACTCTAAACTAGCACCGTTACAGGACTCCAGCCCGGGTATTTCTTCACTGGAAACCCTGCTGCCACTGACGCTCAGATTGGTTGAGGAAGGCTCACTTTCGTTGTTGCAGGCAATTGCCCGTATAACCGCCAGTGCTGCGGACATTATTGGTCGCCCACACGGCAGGTTATCGTTGGCTAGTGATGCAGATCTGTTGCTGTTTGACCCGAAACACAAATGGCAGTTTAGGCAAAGTGACATGGTGAGTAGTGGCAAAAACAGTCCTTTTGATGGTTGGTCATTTAACGGCAAACTGCTACAAACCTATGTAAAAGGCCAGTGTGTCTATGACGCGCATCACTGTGAGGGGTAACAAACCATGATTCGAAGTATGACCGCTTTTGCTCGAAGTGATCGCGTTACAGCCAACGGCTCACTAACGTGGGAAGTGCGTACCGTTAACCATCGTTATCTGGAGACAACACTGCGCTTGCCGGATGGTTTTCGTAGTCAGGAGAATGATTACAAAGAATTGGTGCGCACCCGCCTTGCTCGTGGCAAGTTAGACGCGGTGCTGCGTTTTGATCCTGAAGGTGCCGAGCAAGCTACGACACTCAATATTGATACCAACCGAGTGGGCGCATTATTGAATGCCCAGCAGCAAATACAATCACTTAGTCAGGAAGCCGGTAATCTATCAGTGTCCGATATTTTGAGCTGGCCCGGTGTAGTAAAGCCGGAGGTCTTGGACTTTGATGGCCTTTACAAGGATGCCATGGAGCTACTGGGTGAGGCCTTGAATGATCTGGTGGAAGCCCGTAGGCGTGAAGGCAAGCGTTTGGTCATGTTTATTGAGCACCGCTGTGATCAGATTGAGCAGATAGTCGTGGCGGTTACAGAGCGTCGTGAGGTTGTTGTGCAAGCATCGCGTGAACGCCTGATGCAGCGTATTGAAAGCCTAGACCTAGAAGTAGATCCACAGCGTTTGGAGCAGGAACTGGCAATTCAGGCACAGCGCCTGGATGTTAGTGAGGAACTGGATCGCTTGGGGGCACACATTGATGAACTGCGGCAGACTTTAACGGGTGGTCAAGCAGTGGGTCGTCGGCTTGACTTTCTGATGCAAGAGTTTAATCGTGAAGCGAATACATTGGGGTCAAAGTCTAACGATGCAGAGACAACCCGTCACTCAATGGAGTTAAAAGTGCTGATTGAGCAGATGCGGGAGCAGATTCAGAATATAGAATGATGTTTCAGGTTGTTTCTAATTGTAATAAATAGTATATAAAACAATAAGTTATGTGAGATTCTTGTTTCTGGTTGTTTCAGTCTGTTGCAGTAAGTTGCTAGCAGATTGGTGGCAGAAATGATGGCAGATTTTCAGTCTTCATCGAAATCAAGATAATATATAGAAATCTGTCACCATTTTCACAGTAAGTAATTGATAAACAAAAATAAATCAACAAAAGCAGGGTTTCATGTTGCTGGTTATGACCTATGTCTTCGTGTCAGTAAAGAATTTCAGGTGAAGGTAATTTCCCTCAACGTCTGAATCACCTTCCCTGAACACTGTCCCTGCCGCCCAGTCCGATCCAGCAACACGCCACATAACCCCGCCTGATTCGCCGCCAGCACGTCATTCTGCAAATTATCCCCAACACACCAACAATCAGCCGCGGCTTTGCCTGCTTCTGCCAGTGCCAGTTCAAAGATTGCCACATCCGGCTTGGCCACACCTGCACGTTCAGCGGTAATCACCACATCAAAGTCATCATACAAGCTCACAGCTTTAAGCTTACGAACCTGCATTTCAGTCGGCCCATTGCTAATCACACCCAGCCCAATGCCTTGTGCTTTCAACGCCTGAATCACTTCGCGGGTTTCTGGAAACAGCGTCGAGCCTTGCACATAATTCACCATAAAGTACTCAAATGCTACCAGTGCTTCGTCGTCGCTAAAGGTCAGGTTGGGAAATACGTAACGAATCCGTGCCCGCTGTAACTGCTGTACGTCAATATCGCCAGATAGAAACGATGGATAATATTGGTTCAACGCATCGTTCCAACGCTGATGGCGCTCTGCCACGGTGGCGGGGCTGTACTTTGCAAACAGCGCATCAACCCCGATACGGGTGGAGGTTTCATCATCCAGCAACGTGTCGTCGAGGTCGAAAAAGATAAACTCAGGTGGCTGATTATTGGTATTCAAAAGGGCTTCCATTTGCGGTTATTGAACATCTGCCTATACTGTATTGATTACTCGACCAAAACAATGGTGCAGCCAAGCCTTTGTACTGAAATTAGTCGCTATCACAACATTTGAACTGACAATTCAGACCAGCCTTGCTACATTCGTTGGGAGAAGTCCGTTCAGTGTGCCGCTAGGGAATTATTAGAAATATGCCGGATAATCATGCCATTGCTGTTTTAGCTCTCACGCTATTTGCGCTCTTTCTGTTTTCACGGGACAAAATCCCCTTGCAAACGTCAGCCTTTATCGTGCTGTGTACTTTGGCACCGGGCTTTGCCATTTTTCCGTATCCGATTGTGCAGGAGGGTAAGCAGACATTTGTTGATCCGGTACACTTTTTTCACGGTTTTGGTCATGAGGCCCTAATCGCGGTTTGTGCGCTGATGGCCGTTGGCACAGGCTTGGTGAAAACTGGTGCACTGGAACCCGTGGGGCATATGCTGTCGAAAATGTGGCAAACCAGTCCCTCGTTATCACTGCTGCTCACACTGCTATTGACCGCCGGATTAAGCGCGTTCATCAATAACACACCGATTGTGGTCTTGCTGATTCCGATTTTAGTCAGCGTGGCGTTACGCACCCAGTCCAGCCCCGCTGCATTATTAATGCCAATGGGATTTGCCAGCCTGATCGGTGGCATGGGCACGACCATCGGGACATCGACAAACCTGCTGGTTGTCAGCGTTGCCAGTGACCTTGGCTTGCCCAGAATGAGCATCTTTGATTTCTTCTTTCCGGCGATGTTTGCCTCGATAGCCGGTATTGCTTTTCTCTGGTTGCTCGCCCCGCGTATGCTACCTAAACGGAGTTTGCCACTTTCCGATTCCACCAATCGCGTTTACACGGCGCAGTTATTGGTTACGGAAGACAGTAGTGCCGTTGGCAAAACCGTTAAGGAGCTCAAGGATGCCACCAAGGGCAAGTTAAATATCGACAAAATCCGCCGCACAGAAAACTCTTTTATTGTTCCGTTGCCCGATGCTGTAATCGAAGCGGGGGATAAAATTCTGATACACGATACGCCAGAGGCACTCAATGCTCTGGAAAAAGCAACTGGTACAGTGCTGTATGCCAAAAATGAGCGAATGACAGACGGCGAACTGCCGCTGAAAGATGAAGATCAGACATTGATTGAGATTATCATCGATCAACGCTCGCCGTTGTTGGGGCGTACCCTGCAATCCACACGCTTTATCGAAAATTACAAAATGATTGCCCTAGCGGTACATCGTCATGGTGACAAAATCCGCGAGATGCCCAATGGCTTGGGGAATTTCCCGCTGTGTTTGGGGGATATTTTGCTGGCTCAGGGAAAACGTGAGGATATTGATACGCTGAAATCCAAGCATGAGTTTCTGGTGTTGGATAGCACGATTGAACTGCCGCTTTCCAAGAAAGCCCCGTTATCTATCCTAATTATGCTATTGGTGGTTGTATTGGCCGCCACCAAGGTTATCCCTATTGCTATCAGCTCGGTACTGGGTGTATTAGCCATGTTGCTGACGCGCTGCCTGAACTGGAGTGATGTCAGTCGTTCATTGAATGTGCCGGTCATTATGATTGTGGTATCCAGTTTGGCGCTGGGTGAAGCCATGAATATGACTAAAGCCAGTCAATTTCTGGCGGATCAGTTTGTCGGCTTGACCGATGGCCTATCGCCACCTTTTATTCTGAGTGGCTTGATTCTGCTTATGGCTATTTTTACCAATGTGGTTTCCAACAATGCCGCCGCTGTCATCGGTACGCCGATTGCCGTTAGCATCGCAACCACCTTGGGTTTAAACCCCGAGCCGTTTGTATTAGCAGTGTTGTTTGGTGCGAACATGAGTTACGCCACGCCAATGGCGTATAAAACTAATTTGCTGATTATGAGTGCCGGTAACTATAAATTTAGCGACTTTTTACGGGTGGGTATTCCGTTATGTATTATCATGTGGCTGTCATACAGTATCTTGCTGCCGATAATTTACACCCTTTAAACCGGCGCATCATCCCAGTCACTCTACAAAAACGATAACAGGCTCATTATGAATCCAGATGCTTTTACCCTCACTAATATCATTGTGGTGGTTACTTGTTTGATTTCCTTTGCCTTTATGAACAACGACCGTATGAAGTCTGCTATGATTTTCCATCCGGTTACGATCAGGCAAAAAGGTCAGTGGTATCGCTTCTTAACCTCCGGCTTTATCCATGCCGATGTCTTGCATCTGGCAATTAATATGTTTGTGTTGTGGTCGTTTGGTACGGCCATTGAGCGATTTTACTACCCCAGCTTTTTAGGACAGCTCTCCTCAGTAATGTACCTGCTGTTGTATTTTGGCGGGATCGTTGTCGCCTCAATCCCTAGTTACTTACGGCATCGCAATGATTCCAGCTATGCCGCGCTGGGAGCTTCCGGCGGTGTTTCTGCGGTAGTGTTCGCCGTAATTGTGTTTGAGCCGTGGCAGAATTTGTACCTGTATGGCGTGATTGCTATTCCGCAGATCATAGCGGGTATCGCCTATATTGCTTATTCTTGGTACAAGGATAAACATGCCACCGATAATATCGGCCACATGGCACACCTTACGGGTGCAATATGGGGCTTTGCATTTACCTGTGCGTTAAACATGAACTTATTGACTAATTTTGTTAGCAAGACATTGGCCGGGCCAAGTTGGCTTTAGTGAGGCGACCTTATAGCTATAGACTTATTCGGGTGGTGTTTATTGATTATTACTTCCCGTTTGCTCCTTTGTTAAAACGGTGGGCAGTAACCACCAAACAGGAAACTCCCCATGAACTTTATTGAAAAACTAACTGCAATTTGGCAGAAAAATAATTCCTTAGTCTGTGTAGGTCTGGATCCCGATGTCGCTCGCTTTCCTGAGTCCGTACGCAACCAACCAGAGGCTATTTTCGAGTTCAATAAAGCCATTATTGATGCAACACATGACTTGGTTTGTGCCTATAAACCGCAAATTGCCTATTTCGCTGCGGAGTCTGCTGAAGACCAGTTGACCAAGACCATTGCTTATATCAACAGCGAATACCCTGATATTCCAGTGATTCTGGATGCCAAGCGTGGGGATATTGGGAGCACTGCCCAGCAATATGTCGCTGAGGCGTTTGAGCGTTACCAGGCGGATGCAGTGACGGTCAATCCTTATATGGGCTTCGATTCCGTTGAGCCATTTTTGGTGCGTAAGGAAAAAGGTACAGTTTTGTTGTGCCGTACTTCAAATGCTGGTGCGAGCGATTTTCAGGATTTGGAGGTGGATGGTGAGCCACTGTTTAAGCGTGTCGCCACTTTAGCCAGCCAACACTGGAATGCAAATAAAAATTGCCTGTTAGTGGTCGGTGCAACGTGGCCGTCACAGATGTCTGAAATCCGCGAAATTGTGGGTGATATGCCGTTTTTAGTGCCAGGTGTGGGCGCACAAGGCGGAGACGTGGAAGCGATAATCAAGGCAGGTCAAACCAGCAATGGTACGGGCTTGATTATTAGCTCATCACGCAGCGTACTATACGCCAGCAGGGGTGACGACTTTGCTAGCGCCGCGCGTGCGGTAGTGTCTGATTTGCGGGATGAAATTAATCAATACCGGACTTCTAAACCACCTAAAAATTAATCCCCCACACCCACCCAACACCGTATAATCCTCCCATTCGAACTTCCCATCAGGAGCTACTATGAGACCCAGCGGTCGCGCCACCGACGAAATGCGTCAGGTCACTTTTACCCGCAACTACACCTGCCACGCTGAGGGTTCGGTTTTGGTTGAATTTGGCAATACCAAAGTCATCTGCACCGCAACCATTGAGGAAAGTGTGCCGGGCTGGATGCGCGGTAAAGGCAGGGGCTGGGTTACGGCAGAATACGGTATGCTGCCTCGCTCCACCCATTCCAGAATGCGCCGTGAGGCAGCTGGTGGCAAACAGTCCGGTCGTACCCAGGAAATTCAACGTCTGATTGGTCGTTCGCTACGCGCTGTTGTGGATATGGAGGCACTGGGCGAGCGGCAGGTCATTGTCGATTGTGATGTCATTCAGGCAGATGGTGGCACGCGCACCGCATCCATTACAGGTGCTTATGTGGCAATGTACGATGCTATTTCTAACATGATGGAAAAGCGCAAGCTCAAACGTAACCCCATTCACGGCCAGTTGGCTTCGATCTCAGTGGGCATTTATGATGGTGTGCCGGTATTGGATCTGGATTATCCCGAAGATTCCAATGCTGAAACGGATATGAATCTGGTCATGAATTCAGCAGGTCACTTCATCGAAATTCAGGGAACGGCAGAAGGCCATGCCTTTACGCGTACTGAAATGAACGACATGTTAGCCTTGGCTGAGAAAGGAATTAATGAGTTAATGGCAGCACAGTCAGCAGTGCTCGGTTTAGAATAAGGTTCACTCTAATGAAAGTAGTGCTCGCCAGCGGTAATGCCGGAAAGGTCAGAGAATTTATGCAGTTATTATCTGGCGTTGGCATGGAGGTTCACCCTCAGTCGGAATTTAACGTGCCAGATGCCGATGAAACCGGTCTGACCTTTGTTGAAAATGCCATCCTGAAAGCCCGTAATGCGGCAAAGACAACCGGCTTGGCCGCGATTGCTGATGATTCTGGCATTGAAGTGGATGCGCTCAATGGCCAACCCGGTATTTATTCTGCACGCTATGCAGGCATTGGTGCGGGCGCTGCGGCTTGTAATGAGAAGCTGCTGAATGCCTTAAAAAATGTTCCTGATGCCGAGCGCACGGCACGTTTCCGTTGCTGTATTGTGATGTTACGACATGCGGAAGACCCTTCGCCCATTATTGCAGAAGGTACCTGGGAAGGTCGTATTCTGACGCAGCTTACAGGTACACAAGGCTTCGGTTATGATCCGTTGTTTTATGTTCCCACCCATCGGATGTCAGCGGCAGAAATGGACCCATCGGAAAAAAATCGGATCAGCCACCGTGGGCAAGCACTAAAAGCATTGTTGGAGAAATTATCATGACACGATCACCGTTAATGACGCTTTGGTTGGGCTTGCGCTCAGTCGTCTTCACATTCTTTTTCTTTCTTGTAACAGGTGTAATGGGGATTATTTCACCTTTTATAAGCCCGTTTCTTTCGCCGGATGCCATGTACCGCTTCCTGCAAAAATGGGGCACGATCAACCTGTTCCTGCTTAAAGTCATTTGTGGTGTTAAATGGCAACTGCGCGGCGAGGAAAACATCCACCCTGAGTCCACTGCTATCGTACTTTCTAACCATCAGTCCACATGGGAAACCATGTACCTGCTTAGCCTGTTTCCTTCAATGTCATGGGTTATCAAACAAGAACTGATCAACCTGCCTGTTTTTGGTTGGGGAATGCGCAAGTCCCGCCCGATTGCCATTGATCGAAAGGCAGGTCGTTCTGCGCTTTGTCAAATTCAGGAGAATGGTAAAATCCGTTTGGATCAGGGTAACTGGGTGTGCATTTTCCCCGAAGGGACACGCGTTCTTCCTGGTAAAAAAGCGCGTTTTAAACTTGGTGGTGCTCAGTTAGCGGTACATAGTGGCTATCCCATTTGTCCCGTCGCTCACAATGCAGGTGAGTGTTGGCCAAGAGGCGAACTGCTTAAAGTGCCGGGTACAATTACTGTGAGTATTGGCCCACGCATTGAGGTGGCTGGTAAAACACCTGAGCAGGTCAACAAAGAAGTTGAAGAATGGATCACCGAAGAACGCAAGCGTCTTCCTCTCGTCCGCTAGCATCTGTAAAGCCCATGAATGTCATAGATACCAAGCTCACTCCTGGTGAGTTTACCAAGCTGCGCAAACGCCTACGTAAAGCCACGGGCGAGGCCTCGGTTGATTTCAATATGATTGAAAATGGTGATCGCATCATGGTGTGCCTATCCGGTGGAGCGGATAGTTATACCTTGCTGGATATGTTGATGTATCTCCAAAAGGTAGCGCCGGTCACATTCTCCCTTGTGGCTGTGAATCTGGATCAGAAACAGCCGGGATTTCCTGAGCACATTCTGCCAAATTATCTGGAAACACTGGCCGTTGAGTACAAAATCTTAGAAGAAGATACCTACAGCATCGTTAAAGATAAGATTCCCGAAGGCAAAACAAGCTGTTCCCTGTGTTCCCGCTTACGGCGTGGCATTTTGTACCGGGCTGCTCAGGATTTACGGGCCACTAAAATTGCATTGGGCCACCATCGCGAGGATATTCTGGAGACCTTGTTGCTCAATATGTTCTATGGTGGCAGTCTCAAAACGATGCCACCTAAATTGATATCAGATGACGGTAAGAATATCGTCATTCGCCCGCTCGCTTATTGCAAAGAGGCGGAGATAAAAGCCTATGCTAGTGCCATGAATTTTCCCATTATTCCCTGCAATCTCTGCGGCTCACAGCCCAATTTGCAGCGTCAGGCGATGAAGGCACTGTTGAACGAGTGGGATAGAGAGTACCCCGGACGCTTGGCCAGCATGATGACAGCGTTATCCAATACCAGCCCATCCCATCTGCTGGATCGCAGGCGTTACGATTTTGCAAATATCCAAACCACTGACTCGCCGGTATCCGATGGCGACACGCTGTTTGATACAGAAAATCTCGTGCCGACTCAGCCCATTACTCAGACAGTGATACCTATTAATCCCAAATAAGCTTATTATTTGGGCTTGTCTTTATACTATATTGAGTGCAGCCCTATGTCTGACCTTTATCCAGCTATCTCTGAAAATCATCACTTTATGCTTGCAGTTGATGATATTCATACGCTTTACGTGGAAGAAAGTGGTACGGTGACAGGGATTCCGGTGGTGTACTTACACGGCGGCCCCGGTACCGGCAGCTCGACCTTCCAGCGTCGTTTGTTCGATCCTGAGAGATACCGGATTGTTTCATTTGATCAACGTGGTGCTGGTCGCTCCACTCCACATGCAGAAACCCGTAATAACACAACGCAAGACTTAGTGGCAGATATGGAAAAAGTGCGTGAAGCACTCAATATCGAACAATGGGTTGTGTCAGGTGGCTCTTGGGGTTCAACACTTGCTTTGACTTATGCCCAAACTCATCCCGAGCGCGTATTAGGTCTGATCGTCCGTGGCATTTTCCTTGGTAGTAAAGCGGAGGTGGAATGGTTTTATCAAGACGGTGCCAGCCGGTTCTTCCCTGAATACTGGGAGGACTTTTTAGCGCCTATCCCTCAGGCAGAGCAAAGTGACTTGGTGACTGCTTACCACCGCCGCCTGCATGGTGAAAATGAAATTGCCCGCATGGGGGCTGCCAAAGCCTGGGCCGCTTGGGAAGCTCACGCACTCAGCATTAACCCCACAGCCCCCAAGGTAGCTGACTTTTCCGAGCCTCATATCGCCCTGAGTGTGGCTTGCCTTGAGTCACATTATTTTATGAATAACTGCTTTTTAGAAGATGGGCAATTACTAAAAAATGCCGATGTTTTGCAGGATATTCCCGGCACGATTATTCATGGGCGTTACGACATGATCTGCCAACCACAACAAGCTTATAACTTGCACAAAGCATGGCCGACTGCGGATTACTTTATCGTACAAGCGGCAGGTCATACCGCAAGCGATCTTGGTATCACCAGTGCCTTGATCACAGCAGGTAACGACATGCTGAGGAAACTGGCATGATTGGTTTGATTCAGCGCGTCACAACTGCAAAGGTTGAAGTGGATGATGCCGTTGTGGGTCAAATCAATCGGGGGATTTTATTACTGCTTGGTGTGCAAAAAGAAGATACTGAAGAAACGGCTGACAAGTTGCTACATAAAGTCATCAATTACCGGATTTTTGAAGATGATGACGGCAAAATGAATAACTCATTGTTGGACATTAACGGCGAGCTACTGGTCGTTTCCCAGTTCACCTTGCCCGCTAATACCAAAAAGGGTTTACGTCCCAGTTTTACTTCGGCGGCAGATCCGGCATTGGGTAAAACCCTGTATGACTACTTTGTGCAACAGGCGAATGTGCGCTTATCTACAGGCGTTCAAACGGGTAAGTTTGCAGCCAATATGCAGGTTAGCCTAACGAATGACGGCCCTGTCACGTTCTGGCTGGAAATCTGATTAGGGTTCAACGACTAAGCGCACTATTATTCTCACTCATGGTACAATGCGCTGTCGGGCTAAGGGGATGAGTAACTTTTAACCCCAACCCAAGGCTTCTCCATTAAGAACAAGTAGTATCTAAGGTTCAAACTATGCATGTTTCACAAACACCACCAACCGCGATCCCGACCCGGTGGGTTGGACCTATTTTGTTCAAAGGTTCAGTGGTTGAAGGCCTGATTAGTGCGCCGCTTGCCACTTATGAAACACCGCTTTGGCCTTCAACGGCGCGGGGTGCTGGTGTCTCCCGTCACTCCGGTGGCATTCAGGTGACATTGGTGGATGAGCGCATGAGTCGCTCTATCGTGGTGCGGGCAAACGACGGTGCTGCGGCCTATGCGGCTTGGCGGGCCATTGAGAGTAAACAAGACAAGGTTGCAGACATTGTTGCCTCGACCAGCCGCTTTGCCCGTTTGGTTGACATGAACCGACAAATTGCCGGTAATCTGCTGTTTATTCGTCTGGAATGTACGACCGGTGATGCTTCTGGACACAATATGGTGACCAAGGCGGCAGAGGCGGTGCTGAACTGGATTCTGGCGGAACACCCGCAGCTACAATATGCATCCATTTCCGGCAATCTTTGTACCGACAAGAAGACTTCTGCGGTCAACGGTTTGTTGGGGCGTGGCAAGTATGCCATCGCAGAAGTAGAAATTCCCAAGCGCATTCTCAGCCGTATGTTACGCACGACTGCTGATCGGATGGTGCAACTAAACTACGAGAAGAATTTTGTCGGCGGCAATCTGGCCGGATCACTACGCAGTGCCAATGCTCACTTTGCCAATATGTTGTTGGGCTTCTATCTGGCCACAGGGCAAGATGCCGCTAATATCATTGAAGCCAGTCAGGGCGTCGTGCATTGCGAAGCGCGTGGCGAGGATTTGTATTTTTCCTGCACTCTGCCTAACCTGATTGTGGGTTCTGTGGGCGCGGGAAAAGGCATTGATCAGATCGAAGACAATCTGGAAAAAATGGGCTGTAAAGAAGCAGTCGAAGCAGGGCAAAATGCCCACAGGCTTGCCGGTATCTGTGCAGGTGTGGTGTTGTGCGGTGAGTTGTCACTACTGGCCGCTCAGACGAACCCCGGTGAACTGGTTCGTACGCACATGGATATGGAACGATGAGTCAGGCCATCGACCGCAGCGTCGCCGGGCGCAAGCTGGAGCACTTGCGCGCTATTGAGAATGATGCCGAAGTAGATCGCCGAGGTGGTGGCTTCGATCGCATTGCGCTAACCCATCGCGCCCTGCCAGAGTTGGATTTGGCAGCGATTGATTCCACCACGGAATTTTTAGGCAAGCCGCTGCGTTTTCCACTGCTGATTTCATCCATGACCGGCGGCTCTGGCGATGAGATCATGCGTATTAACCGTAACCTTGCACAAGCTGCGGAGCAGATGGGCGTGGCAATGGCGGTTGGCTCACAGCGCGTTATGTTTACCACGCCGGAGTCAAAAGCAAGCTTTGCCCTGCGCGAGTTTGCCCCCAGCATCCCGCTTGTCAGTAATATCGGTGCGGTGCAGCTAAACGAAGGTGTGGGAGTCGAGCAATGTCTACAAGCGATTGATATACTGCGGGCCGATGGCTTATACCTGCACCTTAATCCTTTGCAGGAAGCTGTACAACCGGAAGGTGATCGTGATTTCACCAATCTTGCGGCCAAAATTGCTGATCTGGTGCCTCAGATGCCGGTTCCTGTACTCATTAAGGAGGTTGGCTGTGGCCTGGCAATGGCGGATATTCGTCTGGCACTAGATGCCGGTGTTCGTCACTTTGATGTTGCGGGCCGTGGTGGAACCTCATGGAGCCGTATCGAATATCACCGTCGGCAGAACGAGAGTGATGATTTGGGCATGGTATTTCAAGACTGGGGCCTGCCAACCATCGACTGTCTGCGTGAGGGACGTCAGTTGCTGGACTGCCAAAGCGAAGCGACAGTGCTGATTGCCAGTGGCGGTATTCGCAATGGCATTGATATGGCTAAGTGCCTGATTTTAGGCGCCGACCTGTGCGGGGTTGCGGCTCCCTTCTTAAAGGCTGCCCAGCAGTCCGTCGAGGCTGTGATTGAGAGTATCGAGAAATTTTACACCGAATTTCGTACCGCAATGTTTCTGATGGGTTGCAGCAACCTGAGTACGTTGCAAGGAAACCATCAATTAATACGTCTGGAAAGGGGCGCATTATGATTACCACTGGACTGGAAGCAATCAGCTTTCACATCCCACACCGCTATATCGCGCTGGACACGCTCGCTGAGCAGCACAATGTAGACCCCGACAAGTTCTCAAAAGGCATTGGTCAGGAAAAAATTACCTTACCCGGCCACGATGAGGACATCATTACCATGGCTGCCGATGCCGCTCTGCCGATTTTGCAACGCACTGGCGTGGAAAATATCGACACGGTGTTATTTGCGACAGAAACCGGCGTGGATCAATCCAAAGCAGCGAGTATTTACTTACATTCATTGCTGAAGCTGCCGCCCAACTGTCGTTGCATTGAACTCAAGCAGGCTTGTTATTCAGCCACCGCAGCACTGCAAATGGCCTGTAGCTATGTGGCGCGTAAACCTGATCAAAAAGTGCTGGTCATTGCCTCAGATGTTGCACGTTATGACCGTGACAGCTCAGGCGAAGCCACCCAAGGCGCGGGTGCTGTTGCAATGTTGGTGAGTAGCAATCCCAAAGTGCTTGAGGTGGGTACGGTTTCGGGGCTATTTACCGAAGATATTATGGACTTCTGGCGGCCCAACTATCGACGTACGCCGCTATTTGATGGCAAAGCCTCCGCCTTGCGTTATATGAACGCGCTGCTTGAAACCTGGCGTGACTATCGGGCTAATGGTGGGCTGTCTTATAATGACTTCCAGTATTTTTGCTTCCATTTGCCATTTTCCAGACTAGGGGAGAAGGCACATCGCCACTTGGCCAAAGCCAATAAGACTCCTGCCAATATGGATCAGGCGCTTCCCGGTATGGTCTATAACCGCCAAGTAGGTAATTGCTATACAGCCTCCATCTATTTGTCGTTATTGTCGATACTGGAAAATACTCAGGAAGACTTGACCGGTGCGGCCATTGGCATGTTTAGCTATGGCTCAGGCGCAACCGCTGAGTTCTTTGATACCAAGGTACTTTCCGGCTACCGCGAGCATCTTTTTACGCAGCGTCACCAAGCACTACTCAACGAGCGTATTGCCGTCTCTTACGAGGACTATGTGGCGCTATGGGAGGAGGCTGACCTGACACAAGGGACTCCGAACGAAGCACGCGGGCACTTCAGGTTAGTGGGAATTGAAGATGACAAACGCATCTACATCGACTGCCGGACTGCCTGAAGCGGGCGCACATGCCCCCGGTAAGCTCATCCTGTCGGGTGAGCACTCCGTCCTCTATGGCTCCCCCGCCTTGGCAATGGCGATTGCGCGTTATACTGAGGTCTGGTTTACGCCAATGAGCCCCAGTGAGGGTTTGAAGACAGCGTTTTCCAACCTATCCAGTGGTGCGCGTTATTCATTGCAGCTGTTGTCACGTTTTAAATCCAAAATGGATGGACGATTTGATCAGTTTGTGCGGGGTGAGTTAGATGTGCACAAGATTCTGACCCACCCTGACGACCTCGCCGTTTACACACTGTCATCACTGCTTCAGGACAAGCCGCAAGACACCACGGCAATGCCCGGTATCGGCGCACTCAACCAACTGCCTATTCCCGGTGAGCTGGGAAGCCGCTCGGATTTACCGATTGGTGCCGGCATGGGCTCCTCGGCGGCCATTGTCGCGGCAACCACCGTGCTCTTTGAAAACATGCTAAACCGCCCCAAAACCCTGGAGGAACGCCATGAACGAGTCTGTTTTTGCGAGCGCTTGAAGCATGGCAAAGCCGGGCCAATCGATGCAGCCAGTGTGGTGTGGGGGGGCTTGGTGCGTGTGCGTGATGGACTGATTGATACGCCAAGCATTGCGCCCAATCATGGCCTGATCAGTGGCAAGGGTTGGTATTGGGTGCTACATGGTCGCCCCGATTGCAGCACAGGCGAATGTGTCAGTAAAGTACGTCAATTACATGAACACGACACGCCACTTTGGGACAGCTTCACCGCTTGTACCCATGCCATTGAGCAAGCACTACAACAAGGCGATGATCCTAGCACAGCCATCACCGAAAACCAGCGTCTTTTAGAGCACATCGGCGTAGTGCCCACCACCACACAGGCTTTTATTCGGGATATCGAAGCCATTGGTGGTGCGGCGAAAATATGCGGTGCGGGGGCGATACGCGGCGATGCAGGTGGTGCGATTTTGGTACATCTGAATGACCCTGACGCAATGTCGATACTCATGGCGAAACACCCTGAACTGTCGTGGTCGCCACTGCAATTATCATTAACTGGTGCGGCTTCCGGCCCCGCCCCCAGCACCAAGACACCCAACCCTGAGGCTCAGCGGTGATTCGCACCAGTGCACCAGGCTCTATTATGATAAGCGGCGAACATGCCGTCGTTTACGGGCATAACGCCATCGTTGCAGCTATTGAACAGCGCGTTGGTGTGACATTACATTCGCGCAATGACCAAACACTGCGAATCACCTCGCAGATTGCCCCGCCACTGGAAACAACCCCAGAGTCACTGGAAATCAGCGGCCCCTACCGATTTGTGCTGGCGGCGATTGAATGCCATCGCCACACATTATCGTCAGGATTTGAGCTTGATATACGCTCCGAAATTGACCCAACACTTGGGCTTGGTTCTTCAGCGGCGGTGACTGTCGCTTGTCTCGGTGCGATCAAACGCTACTGTGATCAACCTGTTTGCGATTTACATGATGATGCTTTGGCGATTGTGCGGCGCATACAGGGACGTGGCAGTGGTGCAGATTTAGCAGCCAGCTACCACGGTGGCTTGTTGGCCTATCGTCCGCCTCTGCGCGACGATGACCACGCAGCTGTAAGGACACTTCCCACGCCCCCCACATTAAGCCTAAGGTACTGTGGCTACAAAACGCCTACTGCTGAAGTGTTAGACTTGGTTGCCAAGCGTATGCAAGGTAACGAAGCGGCGTTTGAACGGCTCTATGCCCGTATGGGGGATTCATCACAAGCGGCGATTGCGGCGGCGCAGGCCGAAGACTGGCCTGTATTTTGCCAACACCTTACCGACTATCAGACCCTAATGGATGAACTTGGAGTCTGCGACAAGACGCTGCACCAAATTATTGGAGATGCGCGTCGCCATCCGGGCACGCTGGCGGCCAAAATCTCAGGATCAGGTCTGGGAGACTGTGTATTGGCTGTTGGCTCCATACCGGATAGCTTTGTGCCCGCTCCACTTTCAAAACAAGGACTGATTTTTCATGATTGATGCAGTGCGTCATTTAATCACCGAGTCAATGGCCCATGCCAGTGCTCCGCAGCCATTTTCGGCCTATGCGCCAAGTAATATTGCCTTATCGAAATACTGGGGGAAGCGCGATGCCGAACGGAATTTGCCGCTCAATAGCTCCTTATCAATCTCGCTGGCAGACTGGGGTTCGCATACCACGGTTGCCCCATCGGAAACTGGTGAGGACAAGGTAACGCATAATGGCCAAGTGTTGGCCGCTGAGGATGCTTTTGCGCGTCGGGCACTTGATTTTGCTGACCTGTTCCGTGGTGACCGTGACGATGCCCTGTGTATCACCACCCGTAACACTATCCCCACCGCTGCGGGGTTGGCTTCCTCCGCCTCTGGTTTCGCCGCATTGACTCGCGCACTGTGTGGTGCGTATGGCTTGGCGCTGGATGAAACTGACATGAGCCGGATTGCTCGCATTGGCAGTGGTAGCGCTGCACGTTCCCTGTGGCACGGCTTTGTGCGCTGGGATAAGGGCATTGCAGAAGATGGCTCCGACAGTCATGGTGTAGCACTTGATCTGACCTGGCCGGCTTTTCGCATCGCCATTGTGGCTGTGGACAAACGCCCAAAACTGCACACCTCACGTGATGGTATGAACCATACGGCGCAAACCAGCCCTCTATTCCCGCCGTGGCCTGCGCGGGCAGATCAGGATTGCCGGTTTATTGAGCAAGCCATTACCGAACAGCGTTTTAGCGAATTGGGCGAACGTGTAGAAGCCAACGCGCTGGCAATGCACGCAACCATGCAAGCAGCACGACCTGCTCTGACCTATCTCACTGCCCAAAGCTGGCAAATACTGGAGCAACTGTGGCAAGCCAGACAACAGGGGTTAAACGCTTTTGCTACGATGGATGCAGGCGCAAATGTGAAGCTGATCTTTTTGGAAGAAAGCACCGACGATGTGCTAACAGTGTTTCCGCAGGTTGGTGTGATTGTGCCGTTTGGGAGTTTGTAGCTTCCAGAAGTCCGGCAAATATAAATTATTATTTTCGACCCCGATGGCTTCATTGCGACACATAACAAAGTGTTAAGCAGTGTTGTGTTCACTGTGAGCATCCAAGTCTATGCAAATATGAGGAGGGTACACGGGCGCTGTAACTAGGTGGTATCGCTTTTTCGAATACCAACATTTGTACCAACAATAAAGCTAGGTGTTAATGTATTAGCTGGATTGCTACAGTCAAGACACAAAAAAAGCCTCACAGCGTCTAACTGCAAGGCCTCTCGGACTAAGTTAGGGTAACTTAAATCCTTATCTGGTGCCGGGAGGGGGAATCGAACCCCCACTCTGTTTCCAGAACCGGATTTTGAATCCGGCGCGTCTACCAGTTCCGCCATCCCGGCAAGTAAGCGCGTATTCTAACGCATTCTTTTAAATTGTCATGGACTTTTTTAAGTGAAGTGTCATTTTTCTGCATTGTTAAGCAATTTCCACACTGAATCCACGCGATAAGTTATCCTAGCCTGCAATCTATCAAACTCAGGTGTGACCGATAGGCCTACCTCGTATGAATTTAATTAATCATCCGGAATTCTTTATGATAAATATAAATCGTTTTTACAGAAGAACTCCGCACGTGATAGAGGGTGTGTTGGTTTGACTATGGCGGATTCACGCGAGATTTATACTAATCAAACGGGTGTACACAATAATCTGGAAACAGTGGTACGCAAGCACTTGAACGCAGATTTTCGTAAACCACCGGCTGAGCACACCATAAAGGCGTTTGAACGGGTGTCGGAAGTGATTGCGACGGCGGTGGACAGGCCGTTGATTCTGGATTCCTGTTGCGGTACTGGTGTGAGTAGTCGGAAGATTGCTGTACAGCACCCTCAAGCGTGGGTGATTGCGTTGGATCGATCAGCAAAACGCCTGAACAAACAATATGGTGATGAACTGCCAGAAAATCTGATTTTTGCACAGGCTGACTGTGTGGATTTCTGGAAACTGGCGCGTCAGGCTGATTGGCAACTACAAAAGCATTATTTGCTCTATCCAAATCCCTACCCCAAGTCAGTACAGTTGAACTATCGCTGGCATGGTCATCCGGCCTTTGCGGATTTGTTGGCCTTGGGTGGTGTGCTTGAGGTGCGGAGTAACTGGCAGATTTATATCGAAGAGTTCAGTATTGCACTGACATTGGCAGGATGGCGCACGCAAGGCTGTGAAGTATTTGATCCTAAAGGGGAGTACATGACACTGTTCGAGCGTAAGTATTGTGAAAGTGGGCAGACGCTTTACCGCTGTCTGAGCCAAGCCCAATAGTCATGGGCTGGCTCATTAGGTTGCGTCTTTGGGTCTATTCCGCCTCAGAAATACCGGCAGATTCAAAGCTGGCCATTTCATTTAGAAATGCAACTGCGCTTTTAATAAGCGGATAGGCAACGGCGCAACCAGTGCCTTCACCCAAGCGCATGCCTAAACTCACGAGGGGTTCTATTTTCAGGTGATCTAACATTAGGCGGTGTCCATTTTCGCCGGAGGTGTGGCAGAAAATTGCGTGATTTTTTAGTGCCGGATTGATGGCAACAGCAATTAAGTAGGCGGCGGTCGCAATGAAGCCATCTACCATTATCATCATGCCGTGTTGTTGTGCTGCCAGCATACCACCACATATCTGAGCCACTTCAAAGCCACCGTAGGTTTGCATGACCTGGTGGGGATCGGTAATCGGGCCGTGGAGTACTTGTGCAGCAGATAGCAGCTCAAACTTACGATGCATACCCTCATCATCTAGTCCCGTGCCACGACCGATACAACGCTCAAGTGGCAGTTGGCACATCGCGCTCATCAGCAAACTGGCGGATGCGGTATTACCAATGCCCATTTCACCAAAGCCAATGATATTGCAGCCCTCGGTGGCAACATCTGCAACGATTTTTGCAGATTTATCAAAACAAGCCTGTAGTTGCGCTTCAGTCATGGCTTTTTCGGTAATATAGCTGGCGGTACCGTTGGCGACTTTAGCATCAATCAAGCCGGGGGTACCTGCAAAGTCAAAATTCACCCCCGCATCAATGACGTGCAGTTTGATGTCATTTTGCTTACAGAATACATTGATTGCAGCGCCACCATTCAGAAAATTCATCACCATTTGGAAGGTCACTTCCTGCGGGTAGGCGCTGACTCCCGCCTTAGCTGCACCGTGGTCCCCTGCGAATGTCAGAATAGTGGGCTGTTTTAATGTTGGAGTGAGAGTTTGCTGTACGTTGGCAATTTGTTTTGCCAGTGTTTCCAGTTTGCCCAGCGCACCTATTGGTTTGGTTTTGTTATCAATGACTTGCTGAATTTTCTCATTAAATGTGGTCATAGTGGGACTCAGGGTTGTGACTCAGGAATATGACCGACTGACCATTTAGGATGTCGGCTTCGTATTGTGTGCCATCGTGTGTTATCACTCAACGGCGGGCTAGTGTAGCAAGCTTTTGAAGGCCACCACAAAACACAATTTAGTGGGCAATACTATTTGAACGCTTGTTATTTGTTGAATACGCTACACCTACCCGACGACTCTTTCATGGCGAATATAACAATGATGATTAGACACTTCCCTGAGATTGCACAGCCAGTTCTGAAGTATTTGCTGAACATGCTATGTATAAGCCTATTAATCAGTAATGGGGCTTTTGCGGATACACATCGACCCAAGGTTGGTTTGGTGCTGGGCGGTGGTGGCGCGGCTGGTGTTGCCCACGTGGGGGTATTGAAGGTACTGGAGGAGCAAAATATCCCCATTGACCTTATTGCTGGTAACAGCATGGGGGCGATCGTGGGGAGTTTGTATGCTTCTGGCATTAAGGCTGGAGAGCTGGAAAAAATTGTGAATACGCTGGATTGGGGAGAGTTGTTCAATGACCAGATTTCACGGCGTGAGCAAGGTTTTCATCGCAAAGATGAGATGTCGAGCTTTTTTGACAGCTTCACCGTGGGGGTTGATCGTCAGGGTGTCAGATTGCCAAGAGGAGCTATCAAGGGACATAAACTCACGTTTGAATTGCGGCGCTTATTGGATCATGTAAGCCATATTAACCGGTTTGATGATTTGCCTATTCCATTTCGTGCCGTGGCAACTGATATTGAAACGGGCCAGGAAGTTGTATTAAAACAAGGCAATCTAGCTACCGCGGTGCGTGCCAGTATGTCGATTCCTGCGGTATTTCCCCCAGTTGAAATTGATGGCCGTTTGTTGGTTGATGGTTTTGTTTCCAACAATATCCCTGTGAGTGTTGCTCAGCAAATGGGGGCTGACATTCTGATTGTGGTGGGCTTGCCTAGCGAACACAAAACCAAAAAAGAGCTCGACTCTGCGATTGATGTGGCTCTGCAGTCTATGCGCTGGATGATGGCGAAAGCCAGTGAGCCACAGTTGCGCAATATCAAACAGCCGCATGTGATTATTCGGCCGGACATGAAGGGCATCAAATCAATGAGCTTTGATCGGGTGAAAGAGGCGGTCGTGCTGGGAGAGAAACAGGCACGTTTGCAGTTACTGGAGTTGTTGGCACTCACAAAGGCAGTGCGTGGAAAGAGGCCAAAACAACTGGTGAAAACTGAGGAAAAGAAAGCATTTAAGGGGGTTATTAGTAATATCATCTTTGAAAATGATTCAGTGTTGAAGGATGAGATTTTACAGAACCGCTTGGGGCTGAAAGCCGGAGATACGCTGTCCTTGGTACGCCTGCAAAAAGGACTGAATGCCATCTATTCTTTGGGCTATTTTGAAGTGGTGGATTACCATTTAGAGCCAAAAGGTGACAACCATTACACCCTGATAGTCAGCGCACAGAAAGAACCTATTGGAAATAAGACCTTGCACGGTGGCTTTTCACTCAGTGATGACTTTGATGGAAATGCGACTTATCAGGCGGGTCTGGAATATTCTGTAAAGGGCTTAAACTCATTGGGCGGCGAGGCAAAAGTCAATCTGGTCATTGGGGGTTCACTGGCGATTGGTGCGGACTATTACCAGCCTTTGAACACCCATAGCACCTACTTTTGGAATCCCAGTGTGAGTTATAAAAAAAATGATCTTTACGTTTACCAAGAGGATAACGAAACTCGTGTTGCTGAAGCGCGCATTGTTGATTCACAAATTCGCTTTGAAGTGGGTAGGGAGATTGGCCATACCGCCGAGGCGCGTGTCGGTTTGTTTTACCGTAATCTGCAACCCAGTATAAAAGCCGGTACGCTTGAGTTGCCAGACGATTCGTTTAACCTTGCTGGAATTAGCCTCAACTATCGCGAAGACACGTTAGCAGATCGTAATTTCCCGGATGAAGGTAAATGGCTGGATGTTTCGCTGGATATTGGTTTACGCGCGCTAGGCTCGGATGAAAATTATCAGCGTTTAAATATCAACGGCGGTAAAGCATGGCAGAAGGATAAGCATCACATCATGGCCTCGGCTTCGGCTGGATCGACCTTTGATGATGACGCCATTATAACTGAGCGCTTTCAGCTAGGTGGTTTTGCAAACCTGTCTGGGTTGGAAGATGATCAATTATCCGGTAACTATTACCTGCATGGTCTGGGGGCCTATTATTACGATCTGGCAAGTATTCCCAATGTTGTGGGGCTGAATGCCGGTGTGATGATTGAGGCGGGTAACACCTGGATTAAGCATAGGGATATCGATCCCACTGATGTTTTACTCTCAGCGTCAGCCTTTATTGGGGCGAAAACAATTGTTGGGCCAGCCTACTTGGGAGTGGGTGTTGCAGAAAGCCATGAGCCACGTTATTTCTTGCAATTTGGGCGGGCGTTTTAAACATGCAGTCTTGAAGAGGCTATTGTGATTCCTAGCGTGACCTGTTTTACGGTAAAATGCCGCGATAAAACTTAGGAGCTTCCGGTGCGACTTTCCCTACGCCAACAACAAATTATGAGTACCGCTCGTGATACTGGACGGGTCACTGTTGATGGTTTGTCTCAGCTTTTCGATGTCACGCCGCAGACCATTCGTAAGGATTTGAATACATTGTGTGAAGCTAAATTGTTAGTGCGCGCGCATGGTGGAGCGTTATTAGCCTCTGGTATTGAGAATCTGCATTACGAACAACGTCAGGCATTGGCATCTGAAGAAAAACTAGCACTGGGTCGTCTCTGTGCTCAGAAAATTCCTGATAACAGCTCGTTGTTTATCAATATTGGGACGACCACCGAAGCGGTAGCTCAGGCGCTGTTACAGCACAAAAACCTGATGGTGGTGACGAATAACCTGAACGTAGCGAATATTCTGCTGCAAAATACCAGCTTTGAAATTATTATCGCTGGTGGTGTGTTACGCCATGTGGATCGTGGGATTACGGGAGAAGCAACGGTTGACTTCATCCGGCAGTTCAAACTGGATTACGCGGTCATTGGTGCATCGGCACTGGACGCAGAAGGCGCGTTACTGGACTTTGATTATCACGAAGTGCGGGTGACACAGGCGATTTTGAATAATGCACGTGAGCGTTTTTTGGTCGCGGACAAAAGCAAGCTGGAGAGAACTGCACCAGTGAGGGTGGGGCATGTATCACAACTGACAGGCTTGTTTATGGATGAGGTGGGATCGGAAACATTGGCCGGAGTTTGTCGGGAAAATCAGGTCAGTATTTATCAATTGTAAGTTTTTGATGGCTGGTCAGTGGTAGAATTGCTGGCTTCGCTCGTCATCGGTTGGCGTGAGTTGCGGCTTCGTATCAGCATTAAGTGTACACAACTCTGTGGATAAAGTTGTTGAAAGCCAGTGGGAAATGCTTGAATAGCAGTTCTATATATGCTTTGAAACCCTTGTGGTTACTCGGTTCTGGCTATGGTTGGCGGATAAGTGTTTATTTGACTAGCCTGTGGATAAGTTTTTTGTGCAACACCACCAACCCACTCAACAGCATTTTTTGTCAAGTGATAAAAGCGACAGTTGTCCCTGATGGAGTAGGGGCTATACAAATTATTTATGGGGTCTATTTGTCCAGTTTTACTTGCCAATAGCCCACATCCAACCATTTACCAAATTTGTATCCAACTTCTTTGAAGTGAGCAACTTTTTCCATACCAAACTTTTCGTGTAGTGCAATGCTCGCAGCATTTGGAAGCGTAATCCCACCAATGACAATATGTACAGATTTCTCTCGTAGACTTGAAAAAAGCGCATTATAAAGTTGTGTGCCCAAGCCTCTGGATGTAATTTGGTGGGATAGGTATATGGAAACTTCAACTGTAAAAGACAGAACTTAATCTGACAATTCCTGCCTGATACTGTCTGTCAGATTAAGTTCTGTCTTTTATAGATTATTGGCAATTTCCTTATAAAACAAGGGTGCGGCCAGGTCACAACCTACCGCCATCAACAGCCCCAGTACTACACCCAGCGTTGCCCATTTTCGTTGCAGCAGAATCCTGCCATATTCGCGTATCAGAATGTCCATTACATCTATATTAGGTGACTTTAGTGACCTTTTTTGTACGTGCCTTCTTTTTTAGCTTTAACGCTTCACGCTCTAACCTGATTTTTTCCAATAATGCCTCTGCGCTGTTTTCACCGCTAATTAAATCGGGGTTTGCCGCACGCCAGTCTTTGGTGAGTTCACCGCGGAAAGCTTTTGCGAGAATGGATTGGGTTAGTTTATCGACGCGCTCGGTGGCGGCTTGGACTTGTTGTTCTATTTTGTCGGCGTAGGCGAAGAGTTCTTCTACGCGGCGGACTATTTCGGTTTGTTCTTCTAGTTGGGGAACTGCCAATGGATAAGCTGAAAGCTTTTTAGCATTGATATTTGATTGACTCACACCATCTGATTTTACTGCCTTGCAGTAATCTTTCGCGGTAGGACTGTTTAAGTGATAGTTTAAAAACTCAGGATTAAGATTAGGCAGACATTTAACACAAATCAGATAACCAGCATAAATTGCCTCACGCTCTCCTCGGTAAATTGAGGTTTTACCAACCAGCTCAGGGCTATTGGTGCGATTAAACAATACATCACCTGACTCTAACTGGTACTTTTTAATTTCATCTGCATTAGAAGTATACACAAGATTCGACCAATCAAGCTTACCGCCCTGTAGGTTCCCCATTCTCAGCACAGGAACTTTGCCCTCGGGTCGTGACTTTGAAGATGAGCCGTAAGTTGGCTTTTCTATGAACTGGCTTAATGTGCCAATTTTCCAAGCAGCCGGTTTATGCTCCTCCCGCCACTCCTCAGTCAACCGCCCACTAACCGCCGCCGCCAACACAGACTGCCGAAAGCGTTTAAGTGTATTAAACATGACTTAATCTGACAATTTTGTTATTACTGTGTCGTTAGGCACACGAACCACAAGAGAGTTAGATAATGACCAATCTTGAACAGAAAATCATAAAACCGA
>PDPG01000048.1 GCA_002747455.1 Pseudomonadota bacterium
AGCTTGAAGGTCAAACGGAAAAAAGCGGCGTGGTCGGTCGATTTCCTTGAGAAACTATTGCGGCAAGATGTATGAATCTTTCAAGCGATTGCCCTGTCGCCTAATGCCTTAACAGTTTTACGTGCCTGTAAAAGCTGATCAACAAAAGACACAAGCTGGTTTGAAGGGGCTTGGAGAGAAGGCTGAGTCATTGTTACGGTCCTTGGTCAAATCCCCCAAGGGGAAACGTCTGTGAATTGGGTGAAAATCTTGCACCGGATAGTAGCTATTTCCCCCATATAAATCAAAGATCCAAAGCCAGCGCGACCGCACAATGAGAAGAACAGGTATAGCGGCTCGTAACCCATTCCTCTCCCTCAGCGCTATTCCTCTGACTGTGAGTCTTCACCCTTAGCTTTAGGCAACTGGTGCTCAACGGCTTGTGACGCCCCACCCTCTACCTTGGGCAGCAAGTGCTCATAGCGTTTATCAGTCAGTGTTCGCATAAACGCCACCAGCGCATCCACCTCCCTGTCTTTTAGTGCAGGTGCATCAAATTCCTCATCTTCCAACGCAAGATTTTGCGCCACCTCTGGCGCTTGCCAAGGCTTACCTGTTTCTGGATTTATCTTGCGTGAGCTGTTGTTAAATTTGTCATAAAACAGCACCACAGTGCGTAGATCCTTAAACACGCCATTGTGCATATACGGACCAGTAACAGCGATATTCCGCAACGTTGACACCTTAAACTTGCCATCTTGCTTCACATCATCAACTTGGGGATTATCCAGTAAACCATGATCGACAAATGTATCAGACTTACCATTAACTTGGCGCAGGCGCTTATTCACTGGCACACCAAGGTTGTGATATGTGTAATCACTAAATGTCTCTTTGAAGCTACCCGGAAATGCTTTTAGCTGGTGGCAACGATTGCAGTTAGTAAATTGCTGCGAAAAGAACAAAGACTCCCCCAGTGACTCCTGATCAGTCAGCTCCACTTCGCCCCTCAGATAGCGGTCATATTTAGAATCAAACGGGGAAAAGAGATCAGTTTTCTCAAACTCAGCAAGACTCTCCGCCATCGCGCTGTAAGCCGTCTCAACCTTATCAAATACCGCCTTACCAAATAACTCGCGGAATGTTTTCAGGTAGTAAGCATTCTCCTGCAACCGCGCCACCACCGATGCCTTATCCGGCATACCCATTTCAATCGGATTCAGCGGTGGCCCGCCCGCCTGACCGGCTAAGTCTTTCTCACGACCATCCAGAAACTGCCCACCTCGGTACTCCCCTGCCTTATTACGATGAAAGTTCGGCGAAAATCTGGCGTAGGCAGCGGTTGGTGCATTACGATCCCCCAGTGACTTGCCATCGTCACCCAGTGACACCATTTTGCCAACAACCGTTTCCCTGTCATCCACAAAGCCATGGGTCGGGTTGTGACAGGTCGCACAGGACTGTGTACGATTCTTGGATAAATTAACATCAAAAAATAACACCCTCCCCAAATCGGCCTTGCTCGCCACTGGCTTGGCTTCACCACTCGCAGCCAGCGATACCTGAGCACCACAAGCCATTGCAATGCTAATAGAAAAGAGAACCTTAACCAAACGTGACATAGAAACTCCTACATAAACACACCGCCCTGCCTAGCGTTCATTCTAGCGTTGCAAGTGATGTCATCATTGACCCATATCAACAGAAATAGGAATCATTCCATGCCTTGCATAATGGCTTCAATACTTCCAGCACGTCATCAAGTGGTCGTCCACCATGCCAATAGATTGCATAAAGGCGTACATAATCGTCGGTCCGACAAAGGTCATGCCACGCTTTTTCAGGTCTTTTGAAATCGCCTCGCTGACTTCGGTGCTGGCCGGCAGGGATTCAAAGTCAGGCCAGTGATTTTTAATCGGTCGACCATCAACATACGCCCAGATATATGCATCAAAACTGCCAAACTCCTGTTGGATTTTCAGGAATGCAATGGCATTTTTTCGAGCAGCGAACACTTTTAGTTTATTGCGAACGATCTCAGGATTCTGCAAACATGCCTGCAACTCCTCATCCGTCATAGCAGCAACTTTCGCAGGATCAAAACCGTGAAAGGCTGCACGATAACCCTCCCGTTTACGCAGAATGGTTTCCCAACTCAAACCTGCTTGTGCGCCTTCCAAAATCAGCATTTCAAATAACTGCTGATCATCATGCTTTGGAATACCCCACTCGTTATCGTGATAGTCCGCGTAAAATTCCTTACCTACACCGTTACCAAAACATCTGACTTTATCGTCTTTGCTACACACCATACCGCTCTCCTCAACGTATCCATGCGCCCGCATGAAATTGCAATTCTGACAAACCATTGGGCATACCATTACGTAGCGGCACATTCCACAACTTCACAAAGCTGTGATCAACTCCCTGAAACACCTGATATTGATGCGGAATGTGTAAATTGCTCAGGTACTTGTGGATAATGGGTGACGCTTTACACCCCATTTTCAAAGCAAACTCGTCACGATCACCAATGGAAATCCGCAGCGGTATACCTTGGGTTCGTAAACGCTGCTGATTCTGTGTTGCAATTTGCAGGGTTTCCGGCAGTGCATAATCACTCACAAAGGCGTTTGCCACAGCGGATGCAAACGACTGCGGGAACTTCAAGGCGTAATGAATCGCCCCACGAGAGCCACGGGAGTGGCCATGAATAGAAGTTGTCTTGGCGCTCATGCCAGCACGAAATTGCTGGCGGATAAATGCGCGTAGCTCGTTTGGCTTTTCGCTGGTCAGCATGGCTTCGTTGCGCGGTGTAGACCACTGTTCTTCAGTTTTGCCATCTGCTCCAATACGCCCCGAGCGTAGCGCAACCACGACCATCGGCGGAATCAGGCCACGCGCCATCCATTGATTTAACTGTGTTGCTGGCACAGCCTCCGAAAAGCTATGCTCCCAACCACTTTGCCCGTGCAGGAAAATTACCAGCGGATAGGTTTTCTTAGATTCACGTCGCCATTCCTGTGGCAAATAAACCGAGTAATCCACCAGGCCACGTGACGGGCTGATAAAGCGTGAGTGCGTGTAGTGGCCGGGCTTAATGGCGTTGGCCAATTGCCAATTATAAACGGCTTGCTTGGTAATGCCACGACGACTCTTTGCCAACGATTCGTCACGAACAAAGCGTTGCTGGCGACCACCGTAAGTTGTCACAAAACGGTCGTATTTGCCTTCAACGGAATAATCGAAAATCACTTCACGACCCCCAGCGAGCTTAAAACGGGTCGGACTCAGTTGAGTAAGCTCCGAGGTATTTCCAGCAGCGGCTACGATCAATTTATCACCCTGTTGGCGCAGATCAAAACTGATTTCAGAGCCTGCGAACAAGCTGTATTTTCCAACCAACTCCGATAAAGTGGGTGGCCGGCCCGGTTTAACCGGGGCTATTGGTTTGGGCTGCGTGACGGTGGGCGGCTTAACCGCAGGTGGTGTTGAGCAGGCAGCTAAGGTAAGGAGTACAAAAACCAATAGTATTGAGGTAAGCCGGTTCATTACTGTTGTTATCCCGTCCAAAAATGCCGCCAAGCTTAGCATAAAAAGCTTAAACATTTTTAGCTGAACAAATCGGTCACACCTTGTTTACACACCTAGCCATTGAATGTATATTGTTTGTGCTAATCATACTAAAAATAAAACGGGGATTTCACAATGAATACATCCATGTTACGCGTCGCGCGTGCTGTTGCTATCGGGCTGGCAATAAGCATGCCCATCCAATCTTTGGCAAAAACACCATCAGCGGAGCGAGCCTTTCAGCGCGGCAGCCTGCTGATTCAGCAAAACCAACTTCAGCAAGGTTTAGAGGCATTAAAAGATGCGGCGGCACAAGGGCACGCACAAGCGGCGTATGAGCTAGGTTCCTTATACGAGGCGGGTTTAGCTGTTCCTAAAAATTTTCAAAAGGCAAAAGCCTACTACGAAACAGCCATTGTTCAGGGGCATCGCAATGCTCACTACAATCTAGCTTTGTTGCTGAATAATCCACAGACACCTTTTGCCGATTTAAAGCAGGCACGTAATCTGATGACCGTGATTGCCAAACGGGGTGATGTTGAAGCCCAGTTTGTATTGGCAACACTGATGGAGAATTCACTACGCAACGTCAAAGCGCAGCCCTCACAAGCTCGCCATTGGCTGGAACAAGCCGCTAATCGAGGACATGCCAAAGCCCAATACAGACTGGGCATGTATTATCTGAAAGGGGAGCACGTCGCACGTAACCCTCAAGCCGCATTTCACTGGTTTGACAAGGCTGCCCGACAAGGTATTGCGGGGGCGCAGTTTAATTTGGCACTGATGTACGAAAAAGGTGATGGTACTGCACCTAACCTAAGCCAAGCGTTGCGTTGGTACGAATCTGCTGCACAGTTGGGCAGTGCCAATGCACAACAAAATCTTGGTATCAAATACCTGTTGGGTGAGCAAGTCGCGCAACATACACATAAGGCGCTTGACCTGATTACTCGTGCGGCAGGCTCCGGTCTGCGTAATTCACAGATGTTACTGGGGCAGCTCTATCAAACAGGCTTTGATGGCAAAATTGATATTGATATTAACCGTGCTGAACAGTGGTATTTACGGGCAGCCAAACAAGGTGTTGCCGATGCGCAATACCAACTCGCATTGATTTTACTTGAGAAGAAAAATCGGGGGCCAGCAAGCTTCTGGATTCAACAGGCTGCATCAGCCGGTCATCAAGAGGCGATCAAGTTACAAAATAGATTGTAATCACCTCTCCTTTTACAAACGCCTGTGCTTTGTAATGAAGCACAGGCGTTTTTGTATCAGCAAAACACATAACAACCAAAAGCCATTGATCAGAAAATTGCGTTAAATCCAATCAACTACTCTATACTGAGAACACTCCATTAGAAAAAACATGTCATCCCCTGATGGCGTGTTACCCCAAGAAATAAGAACAAGAGTGTCATACTATGAAGAAGAATCTATTTACCTCAGCTGCTGTCCTGTCTTTGGCTTTAATGAGTCAGGCCGTATTTGCCAACAGTGATAAGCTTATGAGTAAGGAGGATCTCGACGCAATCCAACAAGAGTATTTAGTGGAATATACAGAGCAAGCCCAGCCTCGCCGCTCTGCATTATTTGCACATATTCTGGATACCCTCACACAAAACTCAACGATGGCTGAGGCGGATACCCACAGTGCACCCTTGGAACAACCGTCGGGACTGACTAACACCATTGGTCACTCGGTAATTCTGTAAACCGCGTAAGCCGCAACGAGGTTGGTGTAGCGACTAGTAAATCGCTCCCCCTCGGCTCACCAGATCAGGCCGTACCTTTCACTTGGTTGTTGGCTATTACTTGGTGTTGGTTTGCCTGTACTCATATTTGACGCACTACCGCAATTTACCTATGCTGGGCGCCCCATTTAGAAAGTTCTGGCTTTTATGAGTACATTATTTTTTGCCCACGCTAATGGCTTCCCAAGCCCAAGCTATGCGCCCTTTTTTAAAGCACTAGAGCAGCGGGGCTACACGCTTGATTGCATTGAAAAAGTGGGACACAACCCAAAGTACCCAATCACCAATAACTGGCCCTACTTAATTGAGGAACTTGAGCAAGAGGTTTTAAGCCGCCACCAGGAGCCTGTCATAGGCATCGGTCACTCATTGGGCGGTATGCTCAGTTATCTGCTGGCCCGTAAAAATCCTGCCATCTACAGCCACCTCATTTTACTTGATCCTCCCGTCATTAACGGCTGGGAAAATATCCTATGGCTGCTCTCCAAAGCACTTGGGCTAAGTGACCATTTCACCCCCGCCGGAAGTAGCAAAAACCGTCGAACACACTTTGAAACCCATGATCATGCGCGGGAGCATCTACGAAATAAAAAACTATTCAAAGACTTCACAGACGAATCCTTCGAGTCCTATATTGAACATGGGATGACTGAAACAGAGGAAGGCTTGGTAACGCTGACCATTGACCTGGAAACAGAGCTCGCATTGTTCCGCACATCTCCCGATCACCTCTGGAAGTTTCGCAAGCCACTAGGCATACCCGGCTTATATCTAACCGCAGAGGATAGTGATTTTGCCAAGCGTCCCTTTGCAAAACGCTTATCCAAAACCGCAAAGATGGATTATCGGGTGTTGAAAGGTGGGCATTTATTTCCGATGGAGCACCCTGAAGAAACAGCGTCAGTTATCGCCGACTGGCTGGCTAAGAGCCTGTATTAAGATCTCTGGTCGCGTAACCGTTGCTTTTAGTCATGCCCCCCGATGAGAAAAGCCTACCCGAGCGATATAAACCGCGAGCAATTTGGCGGAATCCACCCATTCTCACATAAAAATGCCCCGTAACTATCGGGGCATTTTTAAACAGCTTCAGTCATAGCCTACTGCTACTGACTGATTACTAATTAAGGACAGGTTGCATCCACAAATGTTTTAGCGTGTTGCTTATCTTCTTCAAAGATAATGTTAACGGTATCAGGCGTTAAAAACTGATACTTGTAACTGCCACCGGTTACATCAAATCCAGCCGTTGGCGCACATTTTAGGCTTAACGTCACTTCACCCTGCCCCTTAAACTCAAAGTCCAGATCAGTGCCGTCACCATCAACCGAGATCAGTTCACTGCGTGAAGGCAGCTTGGTAATACGGCTGACCTTGAATGTAGGCTCACCTAAATTGATTTTGAATTGACCTCCAGCCTTGCTCAATAGAACTTGGTGATCATTGTAGGCATACCAGTTATCAACCGATTTGATAGTACTGCCCTTGGCAACACGTAAGGCAAATTTGCCGGAATGGTTGGCGGCGACATTCGCTGTTACTACGTTGCCACTCTTACTCACAGATAGCTCAGCAGATTTGAATGCCTTGATACGTTCGGCAAAATCCTTACTTGTTGTGAACTCAGAGCCATATTCGTGAACCTTTTTAAGCAGGCTGTCAAACATATCGAAATTATAGCCTGCGTCACCCCAGTTGATCGGGCCGTAGTCATGCCAAGGCCAGTGGACTAAGCCTTGAGGACTGTGGCTGGTTAGTGTATCGAATTCATCAAACCATATTTGCTTGGCTTCTTCGGCTGTCCGGCCTTGGAACTCAACCAAGGTGAAGTCAAATGACATATTCGGACTTAAATACACCTTGCTAATTGTTGGATTCAGGAAGCCAAACGCATTTGGATAACCAGCGCCAGAGCTTGAGTAACCACCTGTCAGATAGTCAGCATGTTGAATAATTTCCAATGATGTCGCCAGATTTTCTGGTGCTCCTGGAACGGCTGCCCCCAGATTGGTTAGGCCCAATTGCTCCTCAATGATCTCGCGCGAAGTTAAGAACTCCCAACTGATCTGCTCTGGATTTAGGATGTTGGTATCGTGTGGGTGAGTGTATGAGTGCGTACCCATTTCACTACCCAGTGCTATATATTGTTGATAGAGCGGAGCAGAATAGTTCCAGTTAGTCTGTTCCTGATTCTCTGGATAATCACCGATATTGATATAGTAAGAGCCAATAAAGTTATATTGCTCTTTCCAGGCCTGGAGTATGGGCAACAGCGCGCCATCGACAGGTTCGACCTCGTCTATAAACATACTCTGATCCATATCATTACGGGCTATAAACAGTGCGTTGTCACGTGTCATGTGTAACGCAGCAGCGGCTTTCTCGCCATAAACGCTCCATTGCAACACAGACCATAAAATATTGGGATCCACCATCTGCTGGACAGTACCAAAGTGTGCGTGGCGACCACCGTGTTCAGTGACAATCAGCGCATTCTTGGTACCAACGCCTGCAACTTCCTGAGTGGCAAGGACATTACTTGAGTAAGCCCCTGTGGGAATAAAGTAATCCGTGAATGAGTTTGTGTAGCGTTTCAGTACCTCGCCATGATCATACTCATTGCTGGTAATCGGGTGGACATTATTAGAAATCTTGTAGTCGATAGTGAAAGGGCCACCGCCATCAGTACGGGTAACACCCATCAGAGATTTCATACGAGAGTAGGCATCACCTGGCAAGCTGGCACCGGTTTCTGTATTGGTCAGCAAGTTACCTGCCGTTACAATACCGACATTATGTTGATTAACCGCGATATTAAGGTTTTGCTCAATACCCGGCAGCGCAGATTGTTTTACATTGGCAAAGTAAGGGAATACCAAAGTCTTGTACTGAGTGATTTTATCCAGATTCAGCAAATCATCTTCACTTAACAGGTCAAAGGGTAATCCCGCCATAATTGCCTGAGACTGTACGCTCATAAACAACTGCGCATACGCTTTACTGTCAAAGAATTGGGCTTCCGATGTGCTGGAATAAACAATCGCGATCTGTGCCGTACTTTGCTTATACTTCAGCTCATAGGCATTTGTATGAGGCCAGTAAGAGCGGGGCATGAAGCTACTGTCATTCACGTCAAACAGTAACCGAATCGCATCACCGTTGGTCATACCGATCAACGCCTCATTGATTTCCAGCTCCATGATACTGCCACCGGAACCATCTGCCGTAATAGCGTAATTCACTGACTCAGATACAAGGGTTTGACCATCAGCATCTTTATACAGACGGGGAACGCCATCGCTACCAAAGTTGATATTGTATTCAGCGCCACCAGCATAACCCCAGATTTGGTAGCCTGTGTCATAGTCCTGATCGGTATTAATCCAAATCGTCGTATCAGCGCCAATAGTTCGATAGAAATCATGGATCAGGAGCTTGTATTGACCGTTTTCGTAGCGGCCATATAACTCCACACCCTCAACGGCATTCACCGGGTCAAGATCCATACGGTCACTGCTTTTCCAGTCGGACTTTTGTCCATCAATCTGGATGTCGCCATTGTTGAAAATAGACTGTTTCGGGATGATGTAGTTATTACTATGTGGCCAGTAGCTGACGGGTAGAAAGGTGGAGTTATTCACATCAATCAGCATGTTAATGCCCGCTCCAGCGGGGCTGCCAATGAGTGTTTCGGGAATCTCAAGTTCCATATTGGTGCCGTTGCCGTCGGCCACAATACTGTGTGTTAATGGGCCGGAAACAAACGTTTGTCCGTCGGCATCTTTGTATAGATAGGGCTTGCCATCTGCTGCGATGTTGACGTTGTATTCCGCGCCACCGGCATAGCCCCAGATTTTATAACCTGTCTCCGGGTTTTGGTCGGTATTCAGCCAGAAAGTCGTGCTGGGGCCTATGGAGCCACTCAGCTTTCGCAGCAGAATCTTATAAGCATTATTCTCATAACGACCTGATAGCTCATAGCCGGGAACGGGACTGCGTGGTGGCAGCTCCAGACGGTCTTCACTTGTCCAGTCGTCAATGTTCCCATCAATGGTAATAGGAGCCGCTTGCAGACTGGTTTGGGCAAAAGTGGCGGCAGTGCACAATGCAGCCGCACTCAGCCAGTTCGATAGTTTTCTTAGGTTCATTTTTACACCTATTGGAGGTATTGGGGTAAATCATTCTGTGACGCTAGCGTCTTATTTTCCTAAGGTAATTAGACGCGCTCAGGTGGGATACATAAACGCATTACGTTGCGGGTGGCTGGATTTATCCGATAGGTGGTGCGGCTCGTTTTAGTAGCTCTGATAGCGTCTGACTAACCGCTTTATTGCAAATAAAATCATGCTGTTATACGCGTTGTAACATAAAGGTGATGTACTCTAGGCGATTAATTTTGTTCGATAATACGGCCATACCCGCAATCGTAGTCACAAAAATAGCCAGCGCAAACCCGTAGCCATAGAAGGCTGGGCCAAGTATCAGACTAATGCCTGTAAAAAGTGTGTTTAATGCAAATAAACCAAAACTCATCCAGAAGGCTTGTTTCAGGAAGTTAAAGTAGAAGAAAATATTTAGCGTTGCCAAGAATAATACTTGTATGGCGGTTGCTAATAAATCAACGTAGTAAAGTTGCACGTAAAGTGGCGACAATTCCAGCCAGTTGATAATGTCCTCTGCCATTATAAAAAAGAGCAGTACGGTCACGCCCTGCACTTTAATAATTTCAGCATAAGCATGACGAATACTCTGTGTCATTTCCTCACGCTTTTCCTCAATCTGGCCAAGTGTTGCGCCATGATTCACTGCGGCATAATAGCTCTGATAGGTTGCCACAAAGTCTGTCTCAATGCGCAATAGAAAGCTGGCCATACCCGGAATGATAGACAGGTAGGCAAGAAAGATTGGCAGGTCGTAAATGACGGATGCACGTAGTACACCATTAATATCATTGGATGTTGAAGGAGCTGCCCAAAACATCCATTTGTCCACCCAGACACCCATATTAAAAAACAAACCAATAAATATCAGAATGGGAAAAATGTTTTGCCGTTGCAGAAATTCAAACCGTAACAGGCGATCAGCACTGTATTCCTGAAAGATCATCCACAACATAGCAAAGAGTAAAATGGCATGACCGATTAGCACAGTAGTGAGCAGGCCGTTAGTACCGGCAGATTTAAAGAAGGTGGAAAGGACGACAATGCTGAGGTAACTCACCAGAAATACCACTACAATCGTTTTATAGCGGCGCATACCGGCCACAAAGATAACGGCCAGCCAAACATTACAAAGCAGCACGAAGTTCATTAACATGAGTGTGCAATACAGAAAGTCCAGTGACCGAAACCACAGTAGCCAACAAGTGATGGCGACTAAGCCACTGACCAGCGTGGACAGGCCGAGTGCCGCAATGAAGTTCGGTAAAATTCGGTGATCATTTTTCAGGTACAGTTGATCAGCCATAAAGCGTGTGAACAGTAGTTGCAACAGGCTGCTGAGTACGAGCGAAAATGACATCAGCCACGTCACCGACACCAAAAACTCACCAAGCCATGTATTCGTTGCCCCCTTATTGCTAATGCTGAGCAGACCAACCAGCATAATGCCCAAAATTGACAGCACCCACGGGCCAGAGCTAATTGCACCGGCATAAGCGTAAGTTTTCAGCAGGCCGAACCAGCTGTCATTTTTGAGCATTTTCTTTAGCTCAAACCCGATTCCGGCCATGACTCAATACCTTTTGATACAAATCGCTGTAGCTATCTAAAAATGTTTGTTCGCCATAGAATTGCTCAACACGAGCAATAGCGGACTTTTGTGCCTGATACCAACGCGCCTCATTGGTTAATAGTTCGCCTGCGGCATCGGCCAACGCGCGTGGGCTGGCAATGGGCACAATGGAGCCTGCCGACCCTAAAGCTCGGTCTTCCTTGGTGCGCCCTTCGACTAGCTCGCGACAAGATCCAACATCAGTTGATAGCACTGGCACTCCCGCAGCGTAACCTTCGAGTATGACTAACGGCTGGCCTTCACTGATTGAGCTTAGCGTCATCAAGCCCATTTTGGGCAATATGTCGTTGATGTTTTGGAATCCCAAAAACTTTACATGACGCTGTAGACCTAATTGATCGACCAACTCATGGCACTCTGTGGCGTACTCAGGATCTTCCTCCTCAGGGCCAACAATCCAGCCTTCTACATTAGGAATTTTCTCCTTTAAGAAGCCAATAGAGCGAATGTAAGTTTTTATGTCTTTGATCGGAACCACACGGCCCAGCAAGCAAAGTACCGGAGGAATCGTGTTGCTGCGCTTATTTCTCAGAGGAACAAAGCGCTCAATCTTAACCCCATTAGGAATCACAATAGAGCGTTCCGGCGGTGCACCTAAATCAATTTGTTTTTGACGGTTTTGACCGTATAAGGTGACAATAACCAAACAGCCACTGTAAGTGAGTCGCCCAAGTCCCTCAAAAAATTGCATCCATAATTGCCGAATGAAACTGATCCGATCATCCAGTCCGGCGGCGATAGTTGGGTTGTTCTCGTGAATCCAGTCAACTTGATAGAGATCTATCTGCCGCTCCTTAGTGTAAATGCCATGCTCAGTTACCATTAATGGCTTATCTTTGGTGAGCCGCAGGAAAAGCCCTAGCAGGCCTGCGTAGCCTGTTGAAATGGTGTGATAACAGTCTGCCATTGGTGCCTGTGCCGCAATATTGAGTAACGCCAGAATCGGCGCATGCATGGCACGGATATTCCAGAAAAATTCGTTAAATGGCAGATCGGGGCAGTGCTTACGGTATGTATCCGTAATCATGTCCCATATTTCAGGGCTGTAGAAAAACTGGTCGGCTGTATAAGTCGATGATCGGGATAAAAATTGATGCAGACCTGCCAATTGTTTTAATGAAGGCGCGCGTCCCCCTTCGCCGAGTAAGGAATAAAGTGACTTGAGCGTGTTAACAGTTTCTGCATCAAGCGAGCACTCTTTGGGATCTCCCAATTCCAACGCGTCGTTTAAAAAGTGGACTTCAAAATGACAGACATTAGGTGGAAACTCAAAGTGCATATTTGCATAATGTTCACGACTGGCCCCCACAAAAATTAATGCAAAACGATACTGGGGCAGTCCTACCATTAGCTGATGCACCCAACTGGAAACGCCTCCCCGTACATAAGGGTAAGTGCCCTCTAATAGCAGGCATATATCAGCTTTTTCGGTGCTTCCCAGCCTTGGAAATGTGGTATCAGTCACGGGTTAATTCTTTTTATTTTAATGGCCTATCGGCGGTTATTTGTATCGGGGCTGATAGCAAGCATAGTCATTCAGGTTAAAATGTCAGCTTAATTCAGTCATACGGTTGAGATGGGTAAATAGTGACACCCTACTTTATGTCGCACCCAAGCTTATTGCCCGTTCTTTGGCTTGTCTGGCAGCAACCGTTTTTCCCTGATACTCCAGAATTTTGCTGAGTGCATTATAGGCACTAACGGATGACTTATCGTCACGGATTGCAGCAATACAGTGAGCATAGGCCTGTTGCAGCAGGGTGTCTTTGCTGGATGACTCAACACCCACATTCAGCAAATGTAAATAGTCATGTGACACGGCAAGGTGCAACTCGGAGCGGCGACGAGGTGATGCTGTTTTCAGGGCATCCAGTTTTCTCTGCAAGTCACTCTGCATTTTCTCTTCCAGCTTGCCCTTCAGGGAGTAAGCCATGAGTCGGGCACTCTCAAATGGGCTTAACAGCGCCTCACTCAATAATGCATACGCTTCTTTATCCGGTAAATGGCGTGATGCGATTAACAGACCAAGATGGGCCTCATCATCTAACGAAGACAGCAGTCCACGGGTTTTGCGGATGTTGCCCTCTTGGTGAAAGTCGGGTGCGGAGAAATAATACAACAAATCCTGTGGTGCCTGTTTTTTGACATTGTCTGCACCCAGACCGGCTTTAAGGCCTTGCTTGCGAAGCAATTGCCTGTTTTCAATGAGTACTAATAGCAGGCAACCAATTACCGGCAGCAGGGCAACCGTTATCCCAACAAATAGCCAAATCTGCCCACGGCTTACTATTTCATCCTCCCATCGCATACTAAACCACTGAGCGGCCAGAACGGCTATGGCGAAGTGCAACACACTCGCAATAAGTATTAGGGCAGGCGAACCAAACCAAAGCAATATAAATAAAACTAGCTCTGCGATAAAACACGCACCAGCACTAACGGATAAGTCGCGCATCACTAAATTTACCAAGGCTCACCAAATACTTCTGCAAGGCCGTGCGCTGAATCTGGTGGTGAATCGGGTTGAATTTTAACGATATTCCCGCCGTGGCGAACTCCTTGCCAAAACGCCTGATAAAACCACTGGCCAAGTTGCTCTGAAATTGCTCAATATTCTGAGCATTTAGCAATGGCAACAAAATAACCAATGTTGTACTTTCCTGACGCTGCAAACACCAGATTCGGTTTGCACCGCGCACTTTTGCAATAAAGTAATCGTCGTATTCACTACTGTGCTCCGTGTTACGAATCGACAAAGTAATCAGTGTGGCCGTTTTGACTCTGTTCAGCACCACACTGATCGCGGTGTGCATGTCTTGCATCAATACTTTGGCATTGCTGGATGGTTGTGTCGCATTGCTTAACAGGTTGCCCACATAGCCACATAGTAATGCCAGCAGATTGAGGTTTTGCTGCGTTATGGCAGAGTTCGCCATACGTGCAATGGCCATCACCCCCCAAAGCTTGCCGTTGCCATCAATCATCGGTATGGCTGCTTGCAGTTTGGTATTAAGCTGAATGTTGTCCGTCAACTGGGTGTGCCTGACACTCACGCCCTGCTTGCAGCGTATGGCTTCTTTAACCAGTGGGTCTTGATAGGTATCCAGTGCGATAAGACCAATTGCGCCAAGGCTGTCCGGGTGCAATTCATTATTGTTAGCCATGCGGTAGAAGGCTGCCGCTTCAAGCCAAGGGTATTGTGTCAGAATTTCTTGCATTTTTTTCACCGCGACACTCAATGCCTGTGCTTTGTTGCCAGCGTGAACATGGTTGATTGCGGTATCCATGAGGCGTAGTGAGTTTGCTAGTGATTGGCTCTCCGCAACTAGGTCTTCCTCCAGTTGGCTGTAGGAAATATGTAATAGTTGCAGTGCCTGTTCAGACTGGCTAGCACTGAGCCGATAGTCTGCTAGTGCCTTTGCCTGTTTTTCTACACGATTGCCCCAGTATTGAATCATCTCACCGATAATCAGTACGACCAATAAACTCCCCACTAAAATTTGGCTGATCGTTTTTAGCTGGGCAGGGTCAAAAATCAGTACATACAATGAGCTCAGAGATGACATGACCAATAGACTTAACAGGCCATACAGTGTGCCATAACGGGAGGCGGTCAATATCGGTATGAGTATCATCCACGGGAATGGTGTCTGCAAAAAGAATAAGTCATCACGCCCCATCAACCATGCGATAAACGGAACCAGCAAGGGTAGCAAAATCACCTCAAAAATCGCAGTCTCAGGTTTTGGCCTCAGTTTTGCCAGAGGCGCAGGCGGCGTGGAGCGTGGCATCGAAAAATGCTCTATTGCAACATGCCCTTGCATGGATTTTCTTTTCATGACGATTATCTTTATTAATCAGTGACCGGAAAATCGAGAAACTTTCGGTACTGTAGTTTTATGCCTTTATCTTCTGGGTTTCCAAGCAAGCCCTTGTTGTAAAACACACTCAGACTCAATTCATCATTATCGAATAGTGATTTACTCACCGCCGCTTCAGCATGGGCTGTTGTTTCACTTGTTGGCCAGGTTTTACCCAGTGCCACAGAGCCACTGTATTCCAGTTTGGACTTATTACTGAGCCCCTGCCCTGGCGTACCGTGATTAAATCCTGCGATCAGTTCAATGCTCTGCGAGGACTCAGGTAGCGCGTGATCACTGCTTAGTTGGTCGCTATTATCATTTTCTTGCAACGTACCCTGAACACCACCATACCATTGACCATTCAACGTATTTTGACGGTGTACCACAGCGGCGCGTGCGCCCACACCATGCGCTAATTCTTGCCCATTATCGGTACGGTGAAACTTGTGTTGCCATATACTGAGCTGAGCCGTTTGCTTTTCACCAAGCCGCGCATCAAGGCTGACTCGCATTCGATTACGTCGCCCGTATTGCCTCAAGTATGCATTTTCATCGGGGGTTTCCTGAAAGCCGTACTCCAGACCACCACTCATTCGGTCACTCAGTTTCCTCCGATACCCTAAGCTACCATAGGCTTTGGAGTCAGAGCCGTTATCATAGATACCAAGCCTGCCATTCAACTGATTAGTGGTATCTTTCCACTCAAACCCAACGGAGACATCTTTCTCATTAATACGTGCGCCCGGTATGCTGTTATCACTCAAACGTGCTTTACGCAGCTTAATATCCATACCAACGGGCAGGCCATATTTGCCTATGCCTTGTTTGTATTGCAGGCTTTGCTCTCTGGCACTGAGGGAGCCGATACTGTTGGCATTGTAGGCAGCAACAAACTCTGATACCCGACCCTCGGCCAGTGACAAGGCGATCTTTCTGGCGATGCTACGCTCTTTTTCAGTTTTATCTGTTGTCATCGCCTGTTTGGCCACGTCAAAGGCTTGCTGCTGACGACCCAAAGCAATCAAGACGCTAACGTGATCACTGGTTGACATCTGGTGGCTATACTTTAACAAGGCAGCCAATGTGCGCTTGTCATCAAGTTTTAGGGCAATGGACAGTTTCATCCACAATGGCTTCTTCATACGCTTGACATCGGCACGAGCCAGCAGGCGTCTCAATTGTGGAAGATTATTCTTAGCCAACGCCCAGGCGATTGCGATTTGATTCAGACGGTTTCTCTGTGCAGTACCACTGACCAGACGATCCAGTTCTGCATAGGTGTGATCAAATTCCGCCTGAGTGCCGACTTTATACATCACACTGAGGTACTGGAATAACGCCTCTTTACGTTCGGCTGGGTTCAGCGCCCCCCCAGCTAGCTGTTGTTGCAGTTGCTTCACACCAAAATCACGAATCTGCTTTGCTTCTGCTTTGCGGTCTAATTGATCCAGTGATTCGGCGTACGCGAGTAATACCGCTGCATTATCAGGTTGCTTGATACTGGCCATCTCAAACCACTTGATGCTGGTTTGATAATCTTTCACTGCTTGATACGCAGTTGCATAGTTAGGCCATAGTGCATCGTGATTTTCGGCAAAGTCTTCCCAGTCGATCAGTACCCGTTTGAGTGTGGCGAAATCCTTTTGCTCAATGAGTGCTTGAATCAGGCCCTGGCGAGCTGGCAGTGATTCTGGCTTAATAGACAATAACTGCTGATAACCCTGAATTGCCTGTGCAAAATGCTTCTGCTGAAAGTTTAGCTGTGCGCGCAGTAACCAATATTGGGCAAGGTTCTTAAATTCATGCAATTTGGCATCCGATGCGGCCATGAGTTTATTAAGCAGGGCAAACTGCTTTTTATCAAAGGCATCCTGCATGGCAGCCAACTGTTTCAGTGTGGCTTGTTTGCGCGCATCCAAGGCAATTTGTCGAATGGACTCAATACCGGTTTGTGCATCTTTTGAGTGAGGGTCGAGCGCCAGCACCTTTTGATAGAGACCGAGTGCTGTGTTGTAATCTTTTCGCAAATTCGCAATCGCCGCCTGCATTAACCAAAAGCGAGGTTTTTTGGCGAAACGCGAGGATTGCTCATTGGCCAGGGCCAGTAAAGTGGAAAACGCCTGAAAATCTTTGCTATCAAACGCAATTTGCAGGCCAGCAAGCATTAAATCACTGTCCGCTGTTTCCATGAAGCCGCGCTTGATCGCAGCCAGGACCGCCTTATTTTGTCCCAAACGGCCATGCAGTAGCGCCACGCGTGTGTGATACAGAATACGCTTTTTAAGCTCGGATTGTGGGGTAGACTTCAGCAAGCGCTGGTAATAGCTCAAGGCAACGGCATCGTGCTTATGCGCCCAGGCAACCTCACCCATTATCACCAGATGATTATCATCGGCATCTTTAGCCCATTGTTGATGATACTGACGCCATAGTTGATAGGCTTTGTCTTGCTGCTTCATCACCCAATACAGCTCGAAGCGAGCCAGTGCATACTGAGGATTGCCGCCGTAGTGGTTTTCAAGACGTTGCCAGATAGCTAAGGCCTCCGTATAGCGTTTTTCACCGCCATACCACTTCGCTAATATCTCCATTAATTCACGGTCTACGCCATGACGTGCCAGGTAGTCTGTTACAAAACGCTCCGCTTTCGCATGATGCTGCTTTTCCTTGACCAAAAAGAAAAAGATGTCATTCGCAGTTTGGTGTGGCAATTTCTGTGTCTTGGCAAGATTGATTAAAAAGGCCAAACCTTCGCCCTTCAGATCCGCCTGTGCCAAACGAATCACTTGTTCTTGGTGTTGTGCTTTGCCACTTTGTTGATAAATCCACTGCCAAATTTGCAACGCCAGTTTTTCATCGCCACGTGCTTCCTCAAGGTATGCCCAACGCTCGCGTAGCCCTAAATCGTTTGGCTTTTGTTTAATGGCGCGCTTTATATAAACGATGGCTTCCTCGAAATCTTCTTCCAATGTTTCAATATCTACCTGGCTGATCATTGCCTCGTATGCGTCAGGTCGAAGTTGTAAGTACTTTTTATTCCAGCGACGGGCTAGGTCTAAATCCTTCTCCAGCAGGGCAATACTCACGCCTTTTTTAAGTAAAGTTATATTGCCAGGATTGTGATCAATCAATGGTGCGATAATAGCTAGCGCACGATCACGTCGATTATCTTTGATATGCGCCTCAATCAAACGCTGTTGTAGCATCCAGCGATCGCTGTAACGGGTAGCTAATGTTGTCGCGCGCTCTAAATAATGGATCGCATTACGGTATTGCTTCGTTTCCATTGCCCAATGAGCTGCTTTTTCCAGCCACCGCTGAGTATTGTCAGCTGTATCACGTTTCGCCAGATGCGCGTATAGGTCGCTGGCATTTTCTGGCAGTCCAGCATTCAGGCTGACTTTGGCTAACGCCTGTAGTGCTTTTGGTGATTCAGGGAGCTGGTATTGCGTTTCATCAAGAAATGCCTTTATTTCCTTCTTTTGCCCAGCTCTGGCCGCAGCGGACAGCCATGCATAGGTATAAGCATTGAATTGACTGGCATCCGTGGTCAGTTCGCTAGCTTGTTTGAAGTCACGGGCGGCACTTACTGGGTCACCTGCCCGACCCGCCCAACGACCAGCCTTTGCCAGCCATGAAGCTTTTTTTTCCGGCTGAACTTCGGCGAGACGATGGTAAATTTTTACCGCCTGAGGTAGTAAGCCAAAGTCGGTACTGGCTTTGGCTAGTGCTTGCAACTCCTTACTACTAAGGCTGCGATAGTCTTCCAGATATTGTAGATGCTGGCGTACACCAATATGTTGATTACTAGAATCCTCACCAGAGGCATTGGCCGTGTAATATGCATCCAAATAATTGCGTAATTGAATGGTTGCCAGCTGCTTCTTTTGGCGAGTGCTTAGCTGGTAAGTGGACAGCTTTTCACTGAGCAGGCGACGGGATGGCTCCCATAAGCCCTTCTGGCTCATTTCCTGGGCCAGTTGCAAGACCTCCGTATTACTGATATCTGACTGATTAATCATCTGGTGGTAACGTGCCAATAGACGGCTGGAGAACTGCTCTTTTAACGCACTCGAGTCCTGAGAGCCGAGAAAGTCGGCACTCTTCCAAGGGAACAACAAAATCAGAAAACCAACCAGTACTATTGCTATCAGCAGTATTACCGGCATGTTAAACAGTTTTTGTGGGGACTCGGTTCGTTTCATTACGCTTATCCTTTTGGTATGGCTGCTTCAGCAGAAAGCGCTCGAATAGTGATACCTTCACTTTGCTGGCGGCGTAACCAGTTTTGATAAATGGCAAATTGCTTCTGGAAGGGCAGTGCTGTGATAATGCCTAAATAGCGACCAGTTAAATGGCCGGGTGGCATACCGGATTGAATGTCATGTACCTGCAGCTTTTGGCCATTGGCTTCCAAATCACGCTTGAGGGTTTGGTATTTTCCCAGCTCAAGTGGGTAATGCGACTCAGTTTTGCTATCAGTGAGTAACAGGAAGGTTTTTAATTCAGGCTCAAATTGACTCACGCCGACCATGTCCAGTGACGGAATTGAAATCCACGGAATAAAGCCTTCGTCCACAATGCGTGAAGCCAGCTTTTTGGCATCATCACGGCGGCTAGGATCCATATAGTCGATGATGATAATGTCGATTGATAGTTTGCGCTGAATATCCTTTAATTGCTTGAGCAGCCAGCTCATGTCTTCGCGCGTAGTCTCTTTGTAAACCTTTAGACTGTTATCCCAACTAGCAAATAAGGACTCAGCGGCCACCGCTTCCAGTAGGTGACCAATGGTCGGTAACACTTCAAAGCCGCGGTTGGCGATAAAGCGCATTTTCGGGTAGCGTTTATGGATGGTTTGCAGCAGATTATCCAAGGCATTGATTTGTTTTTGTTGCAAGGCATCACTGCTAGCGAACAACTTAAAACTATCCATCGTATCCAGAAACAAGCCGTTGTAACCCGCCTGCCACAATGGATCAACAATGGTTTCAATAACAAACTTTTGCCAACCGGGAGAATTAAGATCCATGACCTTACTATCCCAGACGCGGTTATCACCCAGTACCCATTCCGGTTGGATTTGTTTAAACCACTTTCGTGTTGGAGAGACCTCGCCCACACTCAGGTAGGCAAACACATCACCACCCTTGGCATGCAGGGCTTTTAGTTCATGTGGTTTAACATTATCGGCTTCCACAATGATGCGGCCGTATTGGGACAGTACATCCGTAGGCAAATTAGGGCCATAAAAAACAGCAGTACTTTTATCTGCATCCATGTGTGCAGCAGCACCTGCTACACTGAAAGTTAAGAGTAAGAGGACTGTCCACAGTCCTCTGTTTAGTATTCGACTCATAGTAAAACTCCATTTCTGTGTGTGATAATTATTTTAATTTGACTTAACTCACTCAACGCCCAGTATCCTTACGCAGCGGCTTGGCGCACTTTAATCTTGGCTTAACGCAGTGAAAAAAATGATAGAGTGAACGTGTTGAGAATGGATCATACTGAGGGGTAAAAAAGGGTTTATTGACCCGATAACACTATTGGATGGGGTGATTGTTCGGTTTGCCCGAAATGTGAATCAAGGGCAGATCATGTTGAATGACAACTTGCCTAACAGAGAAGGAAAGGTCATGACTTTGTAGTGGTTTGGTTTAGCGCGAATTAATTGTATAAAACCCGACCTGACAGACACCTTCTGAAAATCGGTAACTGTCAGATCAGGTCTGAAGTTTTACAAATCAATCCCGGCTAAACAAATCCCGCGTATACACCTTATCCCCAAGCGCACGAATCTCATCCGTCATACGGTTGGCAACGATCACATCAGAACGCTCGGCAAAGGCATCAAAATCCTGCATCACGGTAAAGCCATTGAACGTGGCAACATCCAGCTCAGGCTCAAAAATGACCACCTCAATGCCCTCCGCCCGAATACGTTTCATCACACCTTGAATGGACGAAGCTCTAAAGTTATCAGATCCTGTTTTCATCGTTAAACGGTAGATACCCACCACCTTCGGATGGCGCTTCACTACAGAGTCAGCGATGAAATCTTTACGGGTTTTATTCGCATCCACAATTGCCTGAATCAGATTGTTTGGCACCTGATTATAGTTGGCCAGTAACTGCTTGGTATCTTTTGGCAGACAATAGCCGCCGTAACCAAACGATGGGTTGTTATAGTGATTACCGATGCGAGGATCTAATCCCACCCCCTCAATGACTTGCTTGGCACTCAGGTTATGAGTTTGGCAGTAGGTATCCAACTCGTTAAAGTAGGCAACCCGCATTGCCAAATAGGTGTTCGAGAAGAGCTTAACGGCCTCAGCTTCGGTGGACTCAGTAAACAGCACATCCACATCCTGCTTTTTCGCACCTTCCAACAACAAATTTGCAAAAACTTTCGCGCGCTCCGATTTTTCACCCACAATAATTCGGGATGGATACAAGTTGTCGTAAAGTGCCTTGCCTTCGCGCAAAAATTCTGGGCTAAAGAGGATGTTTTCACAACCCAATACTCTTTTAATCTCGCGTGTATAGCCAACTGGAACCGTTGATTTAATCACCATTACAGCTTCTGGATTGATGCTGACAACATCCCGAATCACCGACTCAACAGATCGGGTATTAAAGGTATTCGTATCTGGATCATAATCCGTTGGCGTGGCGATAATAACGAACTGTGCGCCTTCATAGGCTTGTACTTTATCCAGCGTCGCGGATAGGTTGAGATCTTCATTTTGCAGATATTGCTTGATTTCAGCATCTTCAATCGGTGACTGACCATGGTTTAACAAGTCAATCTTTGCCGGATCAATATCCAAACAAGTGACATCGTGGTGTTGTGATAAAAGCACGGCATTTGAGAGGCCAACATAGCCCGTTCCGGCGACTGCAATTTTCATATTTGCTCCAATATTGTGACGATAGTAAGTTTCATTATGAGACTTCGGTAAAACTTCTACTTATTAGTCACTGGGGGTATCCAAAGATAGTATTTGTGTATGAGGTGATTAGATCAAACGCCTTTCGAGCTGACAACCATTTCACTGGTCAGAGGTTAAAATATCCCCCCGACCAAAGCACCGATCACCTTGCTATTGCATAAGCCAAATGTCATTCGATCATGGGATGCTTTACGGTGAGTTTCTTTATTGCACTGATTTCAGCCGTTATACTCCTGCCCAATTTCTACAACAACGGCGACCCCAACCATGAAAGACTATCAACATGAATTTCTTAACTTTGCCATTGACAACCAGGTGTTAAGTTTTGGTGAATACACCCTCAAATCTGGCCGCCTAAGTCCTTATTTTTTCAACTTCGGTCTGTTTCAAACTGGCTCGGCACTGGCGTGTTTAGGCGATTACTACGCGCAGGCCATTGTTGACTCCGGCCTTGAGTTCGACATGCTGTTCGGCCCTGCCTATAAAGGTATTCCGCTGGTTTCTGTGGTGGCAGCAACCCTGTATGAAAAGCATGGCATTGACTACCCATACGCTTATAACCGCAAAGAAGCCAAAGATCATGGCGAAGGCGGGACTATTGTCGGCGCACCACTGCAAGGCCGGGTGTTGGTGGTGGATGATGTGATTAGTGCGGGTACGGCTTGTCGTGAAGCAGCGGATTTGGTTGCAGCGCATGGCGCAACGCTAGCAGGAATTGCCATTTCTCTGGATCGTCAGGAACGCGGTACTGGCACGAAATCAGCAGTGCAGGAAGTGGAAGACACTTACGGCATTCGCGTACTGCATATCATTGCGCTGGAAGATGTGATTCAGCACATCGAAACAACGGCGAGTGATGCGGATTTATTGCAGAGGATTACCGCCTATCGTCAGCAATATGGCGTGTCTGAGTAAAGCACACTCATCCCCATGCCCCATCGTGTCACTATGAAGCACTACGGTGGCATGGGGTTGAAATAATTATTTCGGATATCTCCTGTGACCAGGACCAGTGAGAAGTTACAGAGCAGACAGAGCTTCCTCAACACTTACCTTCAACTGTCGATGAAAGGTCAATAAATACAGACCAAGTTTATACCGCTAATTTTAGACTGAAAAAACACACCATCTAGCCAGCGCAGCCTCCACGAGACGCTTTTCCTCATCCAATCTTAATGAGTGATTAACGGATGAGGTGGTGAAAAATGCGAGGGAAATACTTGGGGCTCGTGGTGTTAATGGTGCTTTGCGTCAACTTATCCGCCGCGGAACATCAGAAGCTATGGCTGGATCAACCAGAGTACGATTCTCATAATAGCGAGCTAAAATACAAACTGACTGGGGGTGGCAAGGTTCGCCAGTTACGCTTGGATACCGATGCCATGAAGCACTTATTGTTGGCAGAGACTCCTCAACCAAAGGCGCCTATTGCTCGGAAATCTGCAGCTACCCTCCGCGTTGAGCTTCCATTACCAGACGGTGATAACGTTTTCGTTACTTTGGTGCCCACAGACCTACTCCCCACCAAGTTGCAAGAAAAATTTCCTTCCATCCGCAGTTACCGTGTCGTCGCTCAGGTAGGCTCCAAAATACTGGCTGGACGAGTGGACTACACGCAGCAAGGCTTCCATGCCATGTTACTTACCCAGCGTGGCGAGACTATTTTAATTGACCCCAAGGACATTCATGGCGGTAATCATTATTTAAGCTACCGCAAATCGGAACAACAACGCACAAAGCCTTTCCAGTGCCTGATATCCGCAGCACATGAGCATCCAGATGTTAATCATCTTTCTGATATTCAACACCGCACTCAAACCCTGTCGCGGCACAAGAATGATCTCATCGAATACCGCCTCGCCGTTGCCGCAACCGCAGAATACACCTTACATCAAGGCGGTAGTGTTGCAGCAGCATTGAGTGCCATCACCACAACCATCAGCCGTATTAACCTTGTTTATGAACACAGCTTAGGCATAAGGCTGAAATTGGTTGAGCGAAACGACCAACTCATTTACACAAGCCCAGCCACCGACCCCTACTCCAATTTTAGTATTGACTCACTACTCGGTGAAAATCAACGCAATGTGGATCGAGTCATTGGCAATGCCAACTACGATATTGGTCATGTGTTCGGTACCTCTGGTGGTGGCTTGGCCTATATCCGCAGTGTTTGCAAGGATGATGCAAAGGCGATGGCGGCCTCCGGTATCAACACGCCATCCGCCGACCCTTTCGATATTGACTTTGTTGCTCACGAGTTAGGCCATCAGCTTGGTGCAACACACACATTCAACAGCACACTCGGTATCTGCACCGCAGACGCCAGAACATCGTACTCAGCCTTTGAGCCGGGAAGTGGCTCCAGCATCATGTCTTATGCAGGCGGGTGTGCAACTGATAACCTACAAAACAATGCTGATGCCATGTTTCATAGCGGAAGCATTCAGCAAATCAGATCGAACATACTCTATGGCATTGGCCGTAGCTGTGGTGTACAGCATCCTCAGGATAATCAGCCCCCCAGCGTTTCTGCCGGATCAGATTATCACATTCCAGCCAACACTCCTTTTCAGTTAACCGCTACTGCGACCGACCCGGATGGCGATGACCTTCTGTATAGCTGGGAACAATACAACACCGGCACTGCCAGTTCCTTAAAAATGGATACAGGGGATAACCCCTTGTTTCGGATTTTTAAACCAAGCCCCGATAACAGCCGCACTTTTCCGTCAATCAAGACATTAACCGGTGACGGCTACATTGCAGGGGAGTTGCTTCCGCAAACTGATCGCATTATGAAATTTCGGGTTGCGGTTTATGATCAACACCACTCACCCAGCACTGACCAAACGGAAATTACGGTGACCAACTCTGGCGGTGCATTTAAGTTAGGCACACCGCCAGCAGCCTACCAAACTGGTCGCTCGACGCGCATTCTTTGGAATACCGCACAAACACAATATGCACCAATTAATTGCCACACTGTAGACCTTTATTTATCAGTCAATAATGGGGATAACTTTGATTACCTTATCGCCGAGCGTATCAGTAACACGGGGAGTGCGCAGATACACCTACCAGCGTCGCTTCCAGAAACCGATGCTGGAAGATTTAAGCTTGTCTGCTCCGACAATATTTTCTTTAGTATTTCTCCTCAATCCTTTGCCATCAGTCACGATGAACTGGAAGTGAGGGAGAATAACCTTGGTACACAAGACACTGCCGGTGAACAGGAAACTACCCTTAGTGGCGGCGGGGCACTATCAAACCCCATTATAATTGCTCTATTATTACTCTCTCTTTTAAGAATTTATCCCAAAAGGATAAGGAAGCAATTATGAAAATACGATTTCTCCCCTCACTCTTGGTAACCAGCCTGCTACTTCAGGCGTGTAACGCTGGGACAAGCACCACGCGCCCAACGGCGAATCCGACAGCAAAAGCGCCACAAGCTTCAACTGTTGCTAATACGCCAGCCCCCGATCAGCAATACGCTGAGTTGTTGGAACAGTTATCCCAGCGAAATCCAAACACTGAGGCACAGCAAGCCCTTGCCCGTGGCGATCACTTCTTGCTCGGATACTACCGTGGACGAGCGGGACTGAAAATACCCGGCCTGAATGCAGAGCAGCAACAAAGGCAGCACTGCCGATTAACAACAATCGACGGGATGGGGGATGTGATTTATGGCAGTAATCACCTGAAGTACCGGATTGCAATGCGCAACTTTGCCAAGGCATTTAATACTCAAATGTTAGGTGTTTGCCTGTAAATACATGACTCCCGGAGTTATACCCGGGAGTTTTTTATTGTGATCGGCTCGAACCAAACCGGATGCTAATCGTAGACTCCATGCTCGCGCGTACTTAGGAAGCGAATATCAGGCCAGCGCTCCATTGCCATCTGCAAATTAACTCGTGATGGTGCGATATAAACCAGCTCGTTGGCGTGATCGTAAGACAAGTTTGCAGCCGCTTTTATTTTGAATTGGTTCAGCATTTTTTCATCATCACAGGCTACCCAACGCGCCGCCTGAACGTTTGCCACTTCAAAAGAGCAGTCCACATTGTATTCATCTTTCAAACGCTGAGCGACCACTTCAAACTGCAAAATACCAACCGCCCCTAACACCAAATCATTGTTATTGAGCGGCTTAAATAACTGAGTCGCTCCTTCCTCACATAACTGACTTAGGCCTTTCTGCAACTGCTTCATTTTCAAAGGATCACGCAACTGCGCACGACGAAAGAGTTCCGGCGCAAAGTTTGGAATACCCGTGAAAAATAGCGCCTCACCCTGAGTAAAAGTATCACCAATGCGAATAGTGCCATGATTATGGATACCGATAATATCGCCTGGGTAAGCATCTTCGACATGTCCACGATCTGACGCCATAAAGGTCAGTGCATCCGGTATTTTGACATCTTTTCCAGTTCGCACCTGGCGCAGCTTCATCCCTTTTTTGAACACACCTGAACAAATACGCATAAAGGCCACTCGATCACGGTGTTGAGGGTCCATATTGGCCTGAATTTTAAAGACAAAGCCAGTAAACTTCGGCTCATCCGCAGAGACTTCGCGGGTTGTTGTGGCACGGGGCTGTGGGCCGGGCGCATACTCCACAAAATCATCCAGCAACTCAGCAATACCAAAATTATTCACCGCCGAGCCAAAGAATACCGGCGTTAGCTCACCACGCAGATAAGCTTCTTTGTCAAATTCATTACTCGCCCCCTGCACCAGCTCAATTTCTTCGCGCAAGTCTTCAATCTGGCTGCCCAGCAATTCATCCAGACGTGGATTATGCAACCCTTCGATCACCTCACCTTCCAGCACTTTTCCGGAGTGGTGCGCATCAAACAGGTGAACCCTGTCTTTATACAGGTGGTAAACGCCTTTCAGGCTTTTCCCCATGCCGATCGGCCATGTCACTGGCGCACAACGGATTTTCAGAATATCTTCGACTTCATCCATCAAATCAATGGGGTCACGTCCTTCACGGTCGAGCTTGTTGATGAACGTCATAATCGGCGTATCACGCAGGCGGCAAACCTCCATCAGTTTGATGGTTCTGTCCTCAACACCTTTTGCAACGTCAATAACCATTAAAGCGGAATCAACCGCAGTCAACGTTCGGTAGGTATCTTCGGAAAAGTCTTCGTGCCCCGGTGTATCCAGTAGGTTAACCGTGTAACCTTTATACGGGAACTGCATCACCGACGAAGTCACCGAAATGCCACGCTCTTTTTCCATAGCCATCCAGTCGGAAGTTGCATGCCTAGCAGCTTTACGCCCCTTTACCGAGCCTGCTAGCTGAATCGCACCACCAAATAACAGCAACTTTTCTGTCATTGTGGTTTTACCCGCATCCGGGTGGGAGATAATGGCGAACGTTTTACGTTTTTTCGCTTCTTCCTGAATCAAAACATCAGACATGGCTTGCAACTTCCAATTAGTAGTGTCGCTTATTGACGGATTAAGCCGGCATTGATTGCCAGTGCTTCTATGAGTGCCTTTTGTGCATGTAAACGATTTTCAGCCTCATCCCATACAACGCTCTGAGCACCTTCCAACACTTCTGCGGTCACTTCTTCCCCACGATGGGCTGGCAGGCAGTGCATAAATACCGCATCGGGGTGCGCACAGGCCATCACTTCCGCATTCACTTGATAATCTTTAAAATCAGCGACTCGCACGGCCTGCTCTTCTTCCTGCCCCATACTTGCCCACACATCGGTTGAGATCAGAGCAGAGTGGGTCGCAGCTTCTTTGACATCACGAATAATTTCGGCTTGACCCGCCAGTTCCTCTAACAACTGCTGGTCAGGCTCATATCCCACTGGACAAGCAATGTTTAGCTTAAAATCAAACTGACGTGCTGCATTCATCCATGACTGGCACATATTGTTGCCATCACCTACCCAGGTGACAGTCTTTCCAGCAAGGCTGCCACGGTGTTCAACGTAAGTCATAATATCGGCCAATAACTGACACGGGTGGTAACTATCCGTAAGTGCATTAATCACCGGAACAGAGGAGTATTCCGCAAAGCGTAACAATTGATCATGCTCAAATGTTCTGACCATAATCATATCGACCATGCTTGAAATAACCCGTGCGCTGTCCTCAAGAGGCTCACCCCGACCGAGTTGTGTGTCTCTCGGCGACAGAAAGATGCCATGACCGCCCAACTGCGTCATTCCGGTTTCAAAGGAAACACGCGTTCTGGTCGATGACTTGTCAAAAATCATCGCTAATGTACGTTGCTGGAGTGGTTGCGTCAATTGGCCACTTTTCCACGCCTGTTTCATTTCAATTGCACGCTGGATCAGGGCGGATAACTCATCCTTTGAGAAATCCATCAATGTCATAAAGTGTCTTACATTTGGCATAGTTATCTATCTTCTTTAATTCTGCGCAAGCTCAGTGATGAGCGCTGTTAGTGTTGTTGTTATTTGGCGGGCTTGCTCTTTAGTCAGTGTGAGCGGTGGCAACAAGCGCACCACATTACCCGCGGTGACGTTGATTAATAAGCCTTGCTCCAGAGCCTTAGCGACCAAAGACCCACAATCGCAGCTCAACGCAATACCTAACATTAATCCCTTGGAGCGAATGTCCTTAACCAGCGACAGACCAGAAAGTGCTTCTGCTAACTGAGTATGCAAGTAGCGACCCATCTCACTCGCACGTTGTTTGATATTCTCAGACTCCATCACTTCAACAACTGCCAGCCCTGCCCGCGTTGACAAGGGGTTACCACCAAATGTTGAGCCATGACTACCCGGCGTTAGTACATCACTGACTGTATCTGCAGCCAAGCATGCGCCAATGGGTACACCGTTACCCAAGGCTTTGGCCAGAGTCATCACATCTGGCTTAATATCAGTGTGCTGGAAGCCAAACCATTCACCTGTGCGACACATACCCGTCTGGATTTCATCGAGCATCAACAGCCAATTATTTTTGTCACAAATGTCCCGTAAGTTCGACAAGTACTCAGCGTCAGGAACCACAACGCCCCCTTCGCCTTGTACCGGCTCAACCAAAATGGCAACAACATCCGCGTTATACTGAGCAGTGCGCTCAATCGCTGTGACATCGTTATAGGGAACACGTACAAAGCCGGATAATAGTGGGGAGAACCCCGCCTGAACCTTACGACTTCCCGTGGCAGACAGTGTTGCCATCGTACGGCCATGAAAACTGCCTTCAGTCACAATGATATTAGGCGTGTCTACACCACGAGACTTGCCATACAAACGGGCCAGCTTAATAGCGGCTTCATTTGCCTCTGCACCGGAATTGCTAAAAAACACCTTGCTCATTCCCGACAGTTGGCAAAGCTTTTCAGCCAGTTTTTTTTGGTTTTCAATCTGATAAAGATTAGAGGTGTGAATCAGTGTATGTGCTTGCTGACAAAGCGCATCGGCAACCGCTTCGTGGGCATGTCCCAGGCTGGTAACGGCAATACCGCTCACAGCATCCAGATATTTTTTCCCTTCTGTATCATAAAGATAAGCACCTTCGCCTCGCTCAAACGTGACAGGTAGCGGCGCGTATGTTGACATCAGTGAGTTCATGAGTTGGCTCCAAGTTCTTCAACCCCTGCCCACTTTTTTAACGCCTGCAACGCTTGGCAACAAATGGGCTCGTCGCGATAAAATAAAAAAGGGCGACTAGAAAGCCACCCTTTTTTAGAAAAGCCGTTGATTCTGTCAGATAACGTTTATTCCGTCAAATCAATCAGTTGTCGTGTTGCCGCGCCACACAGCAACCGGACACCAAACTAACGTAGTACTAATGGGGCAAGAAAAGCCTCACACGCGCACCAACTTGCGGCGATGCTTGCAGCTCAATGCGCCCGCCAACGGCTTCAACAATTTCCGTACTAATTGCCAAGCCAATGCCTTGCCCCTCCGTTTTACTATCATCACGTATACCGCGCTTTAACAGCTCACTAGGGCTATCCACCGCAAACCCCATACCATCATCATCAATATCAATAATCAGAAAGCTGGTTTCACTTGTTGCGGTGACGACCACGGATTCATGACAGAAGCGACAAGCATTATTCAACAAGTTACCGAATAGCTCCATTAAATCGTCATACTCAAGGCGCACCTTGTCACAGTCATCAACATTGATAACAATCTCAAAAGTTTTTTCATGGTAAACCTTGTACAGGGAGTCCCGGAGGCGGCACAAAATGGGTCGGACAGCAATTTGCTCCACCATCGCATTTGGTGTACGAACAACTGCTCGTTTTAACTGGTACGCCACAATATCCGACATATGCATAATGGCATTTACCAAATCTTCCTGGTCGTCATTTTCCATTTGATACTTAGACTGTGCCGTCGCCAATAGCCCATTGAGTGGCGTTTTCAAACTATGTGCCAAATTTTCCATCGACTCCCGATAGCGCTTCTTCTGGCCTTTTTCGACATGAATCAGAGTATTAATAGCGCGCTTAACCCCCATTAACTCAACCGGATAAGGCTTTTCAATTGCCTTTTGAGCACCCAACTCAATCCGACGAACCTCATTTTCGAACTCCCGAATTGGGGTAATGATGAAGTAGTTACTAATTAGCTGAGACACTAGCACCAAAGCCAATGTTGAGAAAAACAGAGTGATAACATTTCTTTGCACATGATCAGATTCGGCACGCAGCCGCTGGGCTGATTTGACAATAACCAACCTCGCCGGCGGTTCACCTTCTGCACCAATCCTTTCAGAGTACACAATATACTGATGCATCTTATGACTTACTCCGTCGAAGTAACGCAAAAAGCGCTGCTTAAGCAACGGAACGCCTACAGCTAACTCAGTATCATCATCAATCGTAAACTGATCCACTAAACCTCTTTGATCTACAGGCTGCTCCGGATCAGGGAACTTACTCTGCCACCGTACCTCTCCGGTCGCTACATCTTCTATATATACATAATAATCATTTTCTGTATGATTATCGATCATTCCTTGACTAAATCCGTGGGATATCAATAAGTTTTTAAGTTCTAACAGTTGCTTACGACCCGCTTCTGAGTTTATTTGATCACCAGGAAAAACAGGAACCTTGACGGAAATCGCATCGGCAATCTCACCAAACTGCGCTAGCATTTTCTCTTGTAGACGGGCGTCTCGGTGACTGAGGTAACCACCACCCAACAACGAAACCCCAAGCGCAACCAATACCAACAGGCTGATTAATTGACGAACACGCAGCGAGTTCATCCCAACCCTACTAAAAAAAGTCGATGAACCCAGCGTGGCTATCAGAGAATTACTCATGATTGAATTTTATTATTTGTCACCGCATCCACCGAACTAAAAGCAATCCATGTTTTATTCAGGTATGTACGATGCTTTTAAGCCAACGTCCTAGCGCACTATATCCAAAACAGCCCCTGATGAGTACGCAGAGAAGCCCCATAAAAACAGGTCAAGGAACAATCAATATACATGCCCTGTAATACTGACAAATATTATTTTTATGCTTAGCAAAACCAGACCCAAGAGTTGACTCATGTAAAACAAGACAAAAGAACCCGAGGTGCTCACTTAACCTTCGCTGATTATATGCTGAACTATTACCCAGGAAAAGTGTTTTCTAACGATACAAAAAGCCGGTTGTGCTCCCACACAACCGGCTTAATAGCATATTTATACGAATAGATCAGCGAGTGCTCATGGACAACTTCGTCTCGCTTTTACTGCAGTTGAAAGTAAGCCGGATCAAGTTGCCGTGGTACTTAAACCGCACATTGTAACAATTAGGGTACATCGGCTTCGGGGTTGCGATAATGTTTGGCCTCGCTCCAGGATAACCACGCAACACAGCTACTGCAACCTCAGACGGTCTAACCTTCCCACCACTATGTGCAACCACCTGAAAGTCCTTAACCTTGTGTGGCGCAGTCGAAGACACAGCATATGTAAAACCAGTCATATTAATCGCAGCCGCTGCCGTAACCACTGCCGCACCAACCTTTATCGCATTTAACATTTTCATCGAATCATTCCCTCGTTCTATCACCCCTAAACCATCAGGGGCGAGTGCATGTTGACACTTAAGCAAACACGATCCACAAAATCACCCTCATGGTTACGCACTTGCACCTAAATTCCATCCCCACACGCTCCTGCATGCTTAACACGAAAACTACCCCCTAGCCCAGTATAGATCACAATCTATGCTGAACGCAAACTTAACAATAACTTAACTTATTGATAAAAAAGACATTTATATAACCTATGGCACTGATTCACCAAGCTTATAGGAGACTTTCACAATGCCTCCGAGCGATATGCGGATTTACACTTCTCAATGCGCTTTCTTCTGACATAATAGCTCTTTAATTTTCTAAACAAAGTGTAATACCAATTATGTGCGGAATTTGTGGTGAATACCGGTTAGACGGCAGCCAACCTCAGTTAAATGACATTCATGCGATGATGAACAAGCTGGAAAAGCGTGGCCCCGACCACTCTGGCAGTTACTCGGATGGGCCCTTAGCACTTGGTCATCGCCGACTCTCCATTCTGGATTTAACTGAAAAAGGCAGCCAGCCCATGCTGGACCCACATCTAGGGCTGGCACTGGTTTTCAACGGCACAATTTATAATCACCCAGAGCTACGCGAGCAATTAACGGCCAGGGGGCACCAGTTTTTTTCCACGGGCGACACTGAGGTCATCCTTAAAGCCTATGCAGAATGGGGCAAAGATTGTGTAAAACGCTTTCTGGGCATGTTCGCCTTTGCCATTTGGGATCTGAAAAAGAAAACCCTATTTCTGGCTCGTGACCGTATGGGGATTAAGCCGTTGTATTATAGCTTTGGCAAGCAAGGTATCCGCTTTGCTTCCAGCATGCCCGCCCTGCTAGGAACGCCCAATATTGACAAAAGCCTGGACCCAGCCGCTTTGCATAACCTGTTCACGCTCCACGCAGTCGTTCCTGCCCCCCGCACCATTTTGAATGGTGTTCGCAAACTGGAACCCGCACACCACCTGACCATCCGTGAAAATGGCGAACACACCTTGGAGCGCTATTGGGAACTTGATGCTACCCGCCCGGACAATGACAAAAGTGAAGCAGAGTGGATCGAAGCCATCCACCAGGCACTGCGTACCGCGGTAAGACGGCGTAACAACATCTCAGATGTACCGGTTGGCGTGCTTTTATCGGGTGGCCTGGACTCCAGTTTGTTGGTGGGACTACTGGATGAAATCGGAATTAGCGATATTCGTACCTTCACCATTGGCTTTGATGACCAACCTGAAGAAAAGGGTAGCGAATACGAATATTCGGATGCAGTCGTTGAACGGTTCAACACGAACCGTCAGAAAGTACACATTCCAAATGAGCAAACACTTACTCGTTTACCAGAAGCCATTGCCAATATGTCCGAGCCAATGTTCGGGCAAGACGCCATTGGCTTCTATCTGCTCTCTGAGCAAGTCTCCAAATATGTGAAAGTGGTTCAATCCGGTCAGGGTGCTGATGAAGTCTTTGGGGGTTATTTCTGGTATCCACAAATGCATCATGCCAGCGGCTCAGTATTAGAGCGTTTCAGACCGTACTATTTTGATCGTGACCACGATGAAATGCTGGAAATGTTAACACCCAACTATGTGAGTCGAGATTTCACATCAGAGCTCATGCAGAGCCTATTGGAAGCCCCCAGAGCAGACGAGTTCATTGATGCCGTACTGCGTGCAGACACTACAACATTGATTGTCGATGATCCAGTCAAGCGGGTAGACAATATGACAATGGCTTGGGGACTGGAGGCTCGTGTGCCGTTCCTTGATCATGAATTGGTCGAATTAGCCGCACGTATGCCACCTGAGCTAAAGCTGCGCGATGGTGGGAAATATGCACTAAAGAAAATTGCCCGAGGCATTGTACCCGATAGTGTAATTGACCGCCCCAAAGGTTACTTCCCTGTTCCGGCACTCAAGTTTGTTCGCGGTGAATTTCTGGAGTTTATGCAGGATACGCTGTACTCACAAGCCTGTCGTGAGCGCGGCCTTTACCAGGCCAGCTATGTTGAGAAGTTACTGGCTAAGCCAGACCAATACCTGACGCGGATTCAAGGTAGCAAAGTTTGGCATTTGACACTGCTGGAACATTGGCTACAAACACACGGCATTTAAATACCGCTTACCGCCACAAAAAGTGGGGCTCACTGGCCCCGTTTTCTATATCACTTCTGAATAATCAGCCATGCTATTCCTGTGCATTTTCCAGTAATTTATTGACCTTCTTATCCAGCACCGATTGTGATTCTTTTAAAAATTCGTCAATACTCTGCGTCTTTTGCACACGTATATCCATTGAGCTCAGGGAATTACTAAAGCTGGGTGCCACTGAAAAGCTACCGCGACTTGATATTTGATCCACCAGATCAGATATAAAAAATATCGTTACAGGCATCGACACCAGCACGGCGATCCCTACCGCCGGCCAAAACTTCACATAATGAACATGCGACAAATAGAGCAATAGCAACAAGGGCAGTAACAACAACTTTGTTGAATACTGTATCAACTCAGAAGGCCAGTTTGTGGTCAACAGATAGTTCAGAAAGTCACCCACATAACCAAATAGCATCGGCAACAACAAGAACAACGAAGCAATACTCAAGGCAGGCACAAAAGCCCACCGGTGAGAGGATAGGCGACTCACACTACTAATAAGCAACGCGACACCAAACAGTAGCAGTACGACCGGAAGAATTTTGTTGACGTACGCCAAAGTATTTTGGGTAACGGGGGTACTGATGTATTTACCAACGGCATTAGCCAGTATGGTCAAAATAACCAGAAAAACTGCCCAGCAAGGACTATTTAACAGTGAAAACCACCCATGTCTGGCTGGCCTGATTCGTGTGGGGGGCAATTCAACATCGGTTGACAGTATTCGCCCCTTAAAATCTCCCAAACGGATGTCCGCAGGAGTGGCCAACAACACCGGCGTATCCGCCAACTTGACACCATTTAAACGCGTACCATTTTCGTCAGACAAGCACTGAATTTCAAAACCACCGTCATTACGATCAATTTTTAAGTGTGAACCAGACACGGTAATATCCGGCACGATAACATCGCTATCCAATGCTCGGCCAATGATGACAGGAAAGTGCTCAAGCTTATGATAGGACTTAACACCACGCTGAGTCGTTTCAAGGATTAGCTTTTCCACTGGAAAGACTCCAACATTTGCTTAAATAAACGAAAGCCGGCTCCCGGGTCGGTACCAACAATATCAAGATTAAATACCCCTCCCTCTGTTGGTTGACCAACCATTACCATGCTGAACAGCATATCGCTCAGGCCCTTGTACTTCAGATAATCGCGTCGACAAATAGTCGTTTTGAACTCTTGTCCGGCAAGGCGCATAAATCCTGTATGACAGGCAAAGTTAGTCACATCTGACCCGTCAGCCTCACTCGCGATCACGGTGTTATTCATTTTTTCGTATTGCGTGTAAAAGCGTGCAGGAATCAGCTTTTGTGTATCCGTCCAGATGTATTCATAACTGATCAGACCCAACGATAGATTACTTGCAAGATAAGTATTATTCTCATTGGAACACCGCGTAAGAAAGAGGCGGAATAAATCATTTTTCTCAGGAATACGACTTGCATCCCAACAGCGCATGGACTTATCCAGCTCAGCAGGCACCCGCAGGCTGCCAATTTGCATAAGCCCCCAATCATTCTCTACCAACCGATCAATCATACGCTTCGAATTTGCAATTAATTGTTCTGAAATTCGCGAGAAATGATCTGGAACAGGTTCAAAGTCCGTTTTTGCCAAACCCTCCAAAATAGCTGACAGGTACTTCACCGGCACCAAAATCCCCAGTGCATCCCCCTGGGTCGCCACATTGATACCAACAACATTACCAAACTCATCCACTGCCGGGCCGCCACTCATCCCTCCGTTCAAGCTTCCGGAGAACAGAATATTACCATCCTGATCCTGCTTCATAACGCCATTATTAGTGCCTGTGATGATTGAGAAGCCCAAGTCCAGGGGGTTTCCTAGTGAGTATAAGCGCGCGCCTTTCTCAGGAAGATCAGCAGTGACCAACGGTTTGCCCATTGGCTTATCACCTTTTACCACGGCCAAATCATGAATCACATCCAGATCCAGCAACTCCAGTGACCCAACTTGACCATCCGTCGACAAATATTCCAGCCGAAAGGTATCAGGGCCATTCACATATTCGCTCACAACATGATAGTTCGTCGCCAGTATATTGTTTTGCCACACAACGAAGCCGGAGCCAATGGCCACCTTTTTCCCAGTTTGCTTATTAATTACCCGAATTTGATAGACGGATGACTCCACCTCCTCATAAATACTTGAGGTATCTGTTAAGGCTAAAACCGGCTGCCCCCCCATACAACAAAGCACCAGTAGCCATAAGTACCGTAACATTCCTTGAGTATCTCCCTATTGTATCCAAAGCCCATGCGCTCGTTTGCCCAGCGCTATCCTGGTTAGTCAAGGTAGTTAAAGACAATATGAATCTCCAGCAACCAGTAATCTGGGTAATTCGCCAACCTTACGCTAGCCTAAAGGAACGGCTGGGCTGGAGCAAGCTGCGCATGGCCTGTTTCACAGGCCTTTGTTGGCAGTCACCAAGGTGATAATCAAGGCTGATCGTATTCAGTGCGTTACTTATTACGCGCCTTGAATGCGGGCAGGTCGTACATTTTGCAAAAGCCTCGATAAATGAGTGGTTAGTTCACTGAGCCGAGTGGATTGAGATTGGAGTGCGACTAAGCCTGTTCAATAGCTTATGAGGCAGCCTCTAGCGGTACACTTCCAGTTTTTTCAGGCTAGACATAGCGATGGGAACCTGCGCAAAACCCTCACGCCGCCGCAATGTCACAATCAAATCCCCACCACGAACGGCCTCCAGTTTACCAAGGACTTCTTTGCCGTCTTTGGATAGAACACGGATTCGCATACCAACTACGCGTCGTGCGTTAAAAATATTCATGCTACGAAAGTGCGGCTCAATATAAGGTTTGTTCTTGGCACTTTGCAACGCAACTCTAGCAGCATCCGGCAGGAAGTCTTCTGTCGTATACTCAGGTTCTAATACGATATCTTCCTCAGCTTCTTCCATTTCTGGCGAGTCTGCTACAACCACTTCAGGGGACGCCTCGCCCGTAATCATCGAAAGTACCGAAGCTTTTGCATTATTCAGGGCAAGCTTGCTGGCCAACAATGTTTTATCCACAGGTAAGCCAAGAATAACAATCGCAACCACCGTCAGAATCAAACCAATAACCGTACTGGCTATGTTGGTGGTGAGCGCGCTATCGACCGACAGCCGCATTAATAAAACATAAGCCAAGGTGCTAAAAAACACCGGAAGCAAGAATTGCATCGCCAGCTTTAGCGGATTATCAAGCTCTAATAAATCGAGCAGCACTAAGGATGCAAAAGAAAAGGCGAAGCCGACGAGCCATGTGACTAACACAAAAGGCATTTTCCAGTTCCGCGCATTTAACTGCCTGGCAATCTGGCTGGTCAGCCAAAGTGTCAACAAAAACGTCACAATGAGCACGGGAAACGTCAGCATCTCCATAATGAAACCTTATTTTTATAATTGGCAACATTATGATTTAAACAGTGGCGGCAACCACTTGGCAATCTTTAGCCGATAAGTAGAACCACCCTGACTCGTTTGCTCATTTATTCAATCACCAATATCACCTGGGGAATGTTGTTTACAATCTCCTTCTCCTTGTGACCCAGTTTGCTGGCTTTATCCAAAGCAGCGGCGACCACCTTCCGGTCACCAGCTTTTTCTTCAACACGCTCAGCCCAGAATATGTCTTTTTTCTCATGTTTGTCGTCAACATCAAAAATGGCAATATCAAAGCCAATCGACTCGCCTGCCTCCGGTGCTTTTTCTGCAAGCTTTTTCCAGGGCAACACGCTGGTGATGCGATAGCCGTTTTCCATTTCGGCAAATAACGTGCCTTTCCGATGCCTTTCCCCATACATAATTTTCAGGCGATTACGTACATTACCAACCTGTACTATCACTTCCACACCATCGCCACTTTCTACATTGCGATCCCGAACAGAAATATTCAGGTAGAAGTTGCGGTCATCCCAAGTTGCCTGCCATTTGGCACTAATCTCGGAGCGCTTGGAAGGATCACTATTAAAAGAGTACACCGGCCAAAAGTCATCCAATGTCCAAATTTCATCCGGCGATGTGAGCCGTTTCAGGGAGACCCCTTTGCGAGCTGTTGCAGTATTCATCGCGAGCGTTTGCGCTTTTGGTGACTCAATACCTGCTTTTTCTTCCATATAACTTAGAATCGCATCGTATTTGGGGGCTTCTGAGCGTGGCTGAGAAATGTATTCTTTGATTCCCCAACTACCGTACCAACTGTAAATACGCGGCGCACTAAACTGCACAAACAGCTTACCACCCGCTTTTTCCCATTCTTTTAGGTACTTTTTATACAGCTCACCCATACGGCGATCACGGTTGGCAGCATACAATAATTCATTGTTGCCATCGTCTGCCTTGCGGGTATTCCAATCCACCAGATGCTGACCGCCTTCGTAGGCAATCAGGTCAACGTCAAACGCCTCAGCCACCTTCGCTTGTTGCTGCATTTGGCGAACACTGGCCGCAAAACCCTTCTTCGAGCGTTTGTTATTGATGGCCTCAAAAATGTCATCCACATTTTTCGCCCGCTGAATCTCTTTAATGGTTGCACCGAAGTATGGCGCAATCGCCAGTGCATCGGTTTTCTTGTAAGCATCCCGATAACTCAAAATGCTATTCGACATACGAGGGTTACTGGTCCAAGCTCCCATGACGCGTACCAGGCGATCTGTACCGCCAAATTCCTCCTCCCAAATATCAAATACTTGCACGCTACGGTAAGAGTGGAAGTGCTCACGCGCTTTGTTTTTGTTGGTGGATAATTTCAGCTTCAAGCCCTGCTTGATTGCATAATCATGGTGAATAAAAATCGGATTCCAGATTTCGTTGCTGTATTCGATGTATGCCTTCAACTCTGGCTTTAAGTTCTCCTTAACCAATTTTGCAAAGTTGCGAACATAATCATCATCCGCCTGATAAGGCATGGAAAACCAGGGGTCAGCATTCACCCGATTGGCAATATCGACCATGATTTCTACTGGCGCACCGCGTGAATAAGTCCCCTCACGGCCACCCCAGGTTGCTTCCTCCATATGGTGGCGATCTTCCCACTTCTGCACCGGATTACGTGTCATACCGCTCATATTCATAAAGCGTATTACTTTGAAATCCTTAATAAAGTTCAGATAATCAGGATTATAGCGAATGCTCTCGTGGTGTTCGGCAAATGATAAATATTGTCCTTTTGCGCACTCAGTCTCATCATCCACCCGTAGGTACGGATTACCCCGACAAATTCCCCCCGGCAGCAATACGCGGATGTTACGAATATAATCTTTGGGGTCAGTTTCTCTAATCGCCAATGAGGCATTCAAAATTCCGTCATTACCAGCCTTAATCTCGACAATATCCATGCCCTGGCGGTGTGCCACCAAAGACACATCGTTACCGTAGTGAATGGTCCCCTTGCCATCATACAGTACCGTATAGAAGCCATCAGGCACGGTATTCGCAGGCAACCGATTCAAGAATTTTGTCAGTGCTTGCCCACCTTTCAGGTCTTTTGGCCACCCATTTTTGTCATACACCACATCTTTACCACTACCCCACGGCGCGGTTTCTGCAAACGGAATGGATGATTTAAACAGGTCAACAAACTGAACGGCCGAGGTATCTTCTTTAATATCCGCCGTATTGATGCCCATAATATCGCTGGGACGACGGTAGCCGGTGGTGTCGCCTTCATTTGCAGGTCCAGGATTGACTGGCGCACCATCAACAGAAAGAGCGTTACCCCGATTTACATTACTGGTATTTACTGAAAGGCCTTGCTGTGCAGAACCATTGACTTGAACGGAGGACTTCCCACCTGTCAACACCGCCTGATTAGTGAAGAAGTAGTAAGCGAGTGAAGCAAACCCCAACATACCGAAAAAAAACAAATACAGCAGGAGGTCTTTAGTCGATCGCATGTCTTATTATTCCATTAAAAACGCATCCGGCCTGACTCGGTCAAACCGCTGTCGCGCTATTTTATTATTAGACTCATCTAATGACTTAACAGACCTTCAGCCCAACCGTCCAGCATCTCGGTCACGCGCAAAATCGAGCATACGTTGAGTGGAACGCAGAGCCTTCACACGGATGTCCTCATCAACATGAATCTCATTGCCACCATTTTCTAATACAGACAATAGGTTATCCAGCCCGTTCATCGCCATCCAAGGACAGTGCGCACAGCTTTTGCAGGTCGCACCTGCCCCCTGCGTGGGTGCTTCAATAAATTCTTTGTCAGGCGCGGCCTTCTTCATCTTGTAAAAAATGCCTTTATCCGTGGCCACTATAAACCGCTTGTTGGGCAACTCCTTAGCGGCTTGAATAATCTGCGATGTCGAACCCACAGCATCCGCCAGCTCCACCACCTCTGTTGGTGATTCAGGATGCACCAATACCGCCGCGTCGGGATATTGCTCAACTAACTGCCCCAGAGCGCGAGATTTAAACTCATCATGCACGATACAAGCACCTTGCCAACGTACCATCTCCACCTGCGTCGCCCGTTGAATATAAGTCCCCAGATGCCGATCCGGTGCCCACAGTATTTTCTTATCCTGATCTGCCAGCCACGACACTAAATCCAGCGCGATTCCAGAGGTCACCACATAATCCGCCCTCGCCTTGACCGCTGCGCTGGTATTGGCATACACCACTACCGTATAGTCCGGGTGTTCATCGCAAAAAGACGAGAAGTCTTCAATGGGGCAACTCAAGTCCAGCGAACACTCCGCCTCAAGTGTTGGCATAATCACCCGCTTTTCCGGCGTAAGAATCTTGGCCGTTTCACCCATAAAGCGCACACCGGCGACCACCAATGTTTTGGCCGGATGCTCGTTGCCAAATCTTGCCATATCCAATGAGTCAGACACATAGCCGCCGGTTTCTTCCGCTAGTTCCTGCAAGTCTCTGTCCACGTAGTAATGAGCAACCAGCACTGCATCCTGCACCTTTAGTAGCTTCTTGATCTTCTCCTTCACTTCCACCTTTTGCTCAGGAGAATACACTGTATGCAGCGACTCAATTTTAGCGGTTGCCGGATAAATAATCTCCGGCAGCACAGGGGCTGTTACTTGGGTAAACATCGCTTATACTCACTCAATTAATTCGAAACATCATACCAACAAACCATGTCAGATAAAAATTCCCGTAAGCCGCTCGTTCTCGTTGACGGTTCATCCTATCTGTTTCGCGCCTTTTATGGCCTGCCCAATACCCTCACCAGTCCAGACGGGAAACAAACCAATGCGATACATGGCGTGCTGAATATGTTGGACAGCTTGCGCAAAACCTATGAACCAGAACATATGGCCGTTGTGTTCGATGCCAAGGGTAAAACTTTCAGAAATGACCTTTATCCTGACTACAAGGCCACTCGCCCGCCCATGCCGGAGGAACTGCGTTACCAAATCGAACCACTGCATGAAATTATTCTGGCGCAAGGCTATCCGCTATTAGTCATACCCGATGTGGAAGCGGATGATGTGATTGGCACCCTGTCGGTTGGTTACGATGGTGATGTGGTTATCTCAACAGGCGACAAAGACATGGCGCAACTGGTCAACGAGCGCGTTAGCCTGATTAACACCATGACCAACACTTATCAGGATATTCAAGGCGTTATTGACAAATACGGGGTTAAGCCAGAGCAGATCCGTGACTATCTGGCATTGATGGGGGACAAGGTTGATAACATTCCCGGTGTGGAAAAAGTTGGCCCCAAGACCGCCGTTAAGTGGCTGGCGGAATATGGTTCGCTGGAAAATGTCATGGCTAATGCTGATAAATTCACAGGCAAAATTGGCGAGAATTTGCGAAAGGCACTTGACCACCTACCGCTCTCTTATGAATTAGTCACGATCAAATGTGACCTGGAGCTCAACTGCTCTGGGGAGTCATTAAGCTTTAGCAAAGAAAACACCGCCCACCTTGCCGAACTGTACCAGCAATATGGCTTCCGAACCCGTTTGGCGCGCTTGCAAGAAAGCAGTCCAGAGGCCATCACCACGCTGGATGAGCCAATCCCCAGCGAAGGCGGCGTTCCAGTGGTTGAGGAGATTGATGAGGTTGACTACCAATGTATTCTCACCGAGGCGCAACTTGATGACTGGATTGAGAAAATCACGACCGCAAAATTGCTATCCTTCGACAGCGAAACCACCAGCCTGAATTATATGGACGCCCGTGTAGTTGGTCTGTGTTTTTCTGTCAAACCCGGAGAAGCCGCTTATTTGCCACTCGGCCATGACTATATTGACGTCCCTCAACAGTTGGATTTTGACGCAACTCTGGCAAGACTCAAGCCATTGCTGGAAGACCCAACCATTCACAAAGTCGGGCAAAATCTAAAATACGACCGTTCCGTACTGCTCAATCATGGGATTGAATTAAAAGGCATTATCCACGACACCATGCTGGAGTCGTATGTACTGGACTCAGTGGCCAACCGTCATGACATGGATACGCTGTGCTCCAAACATTTGAACTATCAAACCATCAAATTTGAAGACATTGCCGGCAAGGGTAAAAAGCAGTTGACCTTTAACCAGATTACACTGGAAGACGCAACGCCCTATGCCGCAGAGGATGCAGATGTCACGCTGCGCCTGCACCGTTTCTTTGCCCCACAACTCAAGGCATTGAAAAGCGATACCAAGCCCAACCAGGAAAAACTCTACCGTGAAATTGAAATGCCGCTGCTCAAGGTATTGTCCGATATTGAGCGCACAGGGGTTTTGATTGATGCTGAGATGCTGGCCGTGCAAAGCAAGGAAATCAGCCAGCGCATGGAGGAACTGGAAAGCGAGATTTACGGCTTGGCTGGTGAGGAGTTTAACCTTGGCTCCCCCAAACAGATTCAAGCGATTTTCTTTGATGAGGCAAAACTTGGACTACCCGTTATCCGCAAGACCCCCAAAGGCCAACCATCGACCGCAGAAGACGTGTTACAGGAGTTGGCCGAGGAGCACGAGGTTCCTCGCCTACTCCTAGAACATCGCGGGCTAAGCAAGCTAAAATCCACCTACACCGACAAGCTGCCATTGATGATTAATGAGACAAGTGGACGTGTTCATACTTCATATCAGCAGGCGGTGGCAGCAACTGGGCGTTTATCCTCAACCGATCCCAATTTACAGAATATTCCGGTACGCAGTGGCGAAGGACGACGCATTCGCCAGGCCTTTGTTGCGCCAGAGGGCTACAGCATTCTCGCCGCCGATTACTCACAAATTGAACTGCGGATTATGGCGCACCTTTCTGGCGATACAGGCTTGCTTGATGCCTTCTCTGCGGGGAAAGACATTCACCAAGCCACGGCTTCAGAGATTTTTGGCATCCCGCTGGATGAGGTCATCCCCGACCAACGCCGTGCTGCTAAAGCGGTAAACTTTGGGCTAATCTACGGGATGTCCGCCTTTGGTTTGGCCAAGCAGCTTAATGTTCCCCGTGGCGAAGCACAGGAATACGTCAATCTCTACTTTGCCCGCTACCCCGGCGTGAAGGCGTACATGGAAGACACCCGCGAGAAAGCCAGGGAAACCGGCTATGTCGAAACCCTATTTGGCCGCCGCTTGTACCTGCCGAATATCAACGCCAAGAATGCCATGCACCGCAACTACGCTGAACGCACCGCAATTAATGCCCCGATGCAAGGCACAGCTGCCGATATTATCAAACTCGCCATGATCTCCGTGCATGACTGGTTGCGCGAAAAGACCACCGACACCAGGATGATTATGCAGGTGCATGATGAGCTGGTGCTTGAAGTGGCAAATGACCAACTGGGCGAAGTACGTGAAATTATTACTGACCGAATGACCAAGGCGGCAGTATTGGACGTGCCACTGGTAGTGGATACTGGCGTTGGGTTGAATTGGGATGAGGCGCATTAAACGCCCCAGGCGCAGCGACAATACAGAAAGACGCGCTGCGCCTGTTCACTGCATCAAAAAATCAAGCCAGCAGACGCAACAGGCTTTGTGCATGTTCCGCTGCTTCAACACCGCGTGATGTCAGGTAGCCACCGTCCGTATGGTCTGTTAGCCCTTTGTCAAACAAACGCTTGGCAGCCGCTACCAGTTCGGGAGACGCTTCACCGGCATGTACTTTGATGCCGCCCGTTGCCGTTGATGTCAGGTTGAATTGACTCAACAGCCTGATTTCTTCTAATTGCTCTTTTGAACACAACATACCGATGACCTCATGGATTGCTTAGTACAGAAGCGGCATCATAACCGAGACCTTGCAATTAATCAGCCAAATTAATCGCTACAGGCGCAAGCGAGTGCGCAGGTCTGCCGGGGACAAATACAATACTGCTTTGCCCTTCTTGCCCCTGGTTGCCATCAATAAATCTTCCTCGGCCAGTTTTTTCAGGTAACTGCGAGCCGTGTTTTCATTGATATTAAAATCCAGACTGACCTGCTTGCTGGTAAATATCTTGCCGGGGTGCTTAACCGCATCTTTTAATACCTCCAACTGCCCTTGCTTGAGCACCTTGGATACCGGACTGTTTTCAATCCACTCCATGAACTCATAAAACTCGCGCTTTTTCTTTTCGATATGCTCATGTAGCGCGTCCACGGCTTTAGTCACTACGCCGACCTGATTATAAATAAAATAGGTCAGATCAAAGTCATCCGTTTCGGTGTAGATATAAGCGGTGTCGTAGTCGTTACGCTTTTCCTGAATCAGCTTACTAATCGACACATATTCAAACAGCCAGTAGCCGGAGCGCAGCATATACCAATAAAACAAGGCTCTGGCAGTACGCCCGTTGCCATCACCAAAGGGATGAATGAAGCCGATCATAAAATGCAGGACAATGGCTTTAACCAGTGGGTGCATAAACTGGTCTGTATTACTGCCTTCACTGTTGACATTGGCAAACTCACACAAGGCCACCAGGCGCTCCTGAATCGTGTCGTGCGACGGTGGCTCATGGGCAACTTCGTTGTAGAGGTTCTTCACGGTAATATCATCATCTACCCTGAACTGACCGGGAATAGCCTCGTTTTCAATCGCCTGATAGGTCGCAATAGCGTGCATCTCCAGAATTAAATCAATGGATAGTGGCTCGTCTTTGCGCTCCACGGCTTTTTTCAGTAGCAGATAGTTGTTGAAGATCATCTGCTCGGATTTATTTGAGGGTGGGCGACTGGTTTCCAACATCTCCTTAGCCACCTTGCGTGTGGTTGAAGCGCCTTCCAGTTGGGACGAGGTAATCGCCTCCTCCATCATCAAACTTTTCACCAGATAGCGGCCTTTTTCGCCTGAGCTAATAAACGGCGCATCACCAATCGCATGACCGCCGCCCGTGATTTTGTCAATGTGGTGCAACTGCGCGAACAGGGAGTCAGGGATGCAATAACTGAAATTCTGCGAGTCTTTGTATGCCTTCAGCTCAGGAATCACACGGGTAATGGCTTTGCGGGATATTTTCGTCGCCAGCCATGCCATTTTTGGATCTATATCCTTTTCTACACGCCAGATAAATTTATCCCAATGCAGATAACGGCCTGCAGAATCCGTCGCACCGTATCGCCCCAGTAACGGAGTGATTTGGTTAATATCGGACTCCTCCAGAAGTGCCTCAAAAGGCTTTGGTGCTCTTATTCTTGCCATCGGATAATGCCTGATATATTCACTCAAACCCTCGCCACCAGCAACCACAACGGATAATCCCCATAAGGCTTATTAATTTCCCCCGCTGCAACAACCTTAGTCTGCTTGAACCCTGCTCCCTTCGCTAAACTGAGTAGCTCTTCTTTGGAAAATCCCAAGTGATACACGCCAGTATCTTCCTGGTGAAAGCTGCCATCTTCTGTTGCCAAATCAGCCAATGCAATAAAGCCACCAACCTTAATCATGCCATGTAGTTTTTTAAATATGGCAGCGGCATCTTTGATGTGATGTAGCGTCATGGAAGAAATCACACCATCAAACAACTTATGAACATCCGTCGTCGTTAAATCCACCTCAACCACATCCAAATCACACGCCAGAGCCCCCTGTTTTTTGCGTAGTTGCTCGCTCATGGACGGGGAAATATCCACCGCTGTAATCTTGCCAACATAAGGCGCAATACCTTGTAACAGCAGACCAGTACCTGCACCAAAATCCATCAAGTGCATATCAGGCTTAAGTGTCACTTGCTCGGCAATCTTCTCAGCAATCGCATGAATATTAGCGACCCGTTGACGATTTTTTTCATAGTCAGCGGCTTTGTGTGCGAAAAAATCTTTACCCATCCCTTGCGACCCTAAATTCAGTAAGTTAGCGCCTCATTATACGCAGATTTGCCACGCATACCGTAACTTACGATTATGCACGCCAAAATAACTCAAGAGGTTGTAAGGGTGGATCGCCAGTCCTGATCCACTGCATAGCGAACTTCGTGGCGTAGTCAGGTCGTGTAATGAAATCTTCGAGGTAAATGCAGCCGAAGTCAGAAAATACCTCTTTTACCAATGTTGTTTTTCCAGTTTCCCTACACCACAACCCCTGCTGTCTGGATAGCTTCATTGGGCAATTAGACGACACGCTCTAACATCCGTGATGCATGATAGCTACCACTATTACGTCCATCGTAAATCACTCCATTATTCATTTAAAAATAACGAGACCGGCTTATTATTCACTATAGATAGGTAGATTTACCTACCTTGTAGTTACTCCTGAATATGAACACAATCTGAACACTTCCATGAAAAGTGTGGTTATTATTAGCAATAATAGTGATGATGAATTTCAATGGGGGCTTTTTATCGTATGGCATGAACTACTGCTTCATCTCGAAATTAACGATAGGGGGGGAAATTGAACGGGTTACTTGTATTTTTTATTCCTGCAGCCCTGTGGGACGCCTTCACCACGTTCTATGGGACACTTGCAATTCTCCACGGAGGCAGCAACTCAGGTTTGGCTGAAATGATGACCAAAAATCCGAACACAACGCTTGCCTCCATTGGTTTTGCCTTGATTGTTGTCCTCCTTTTATTATCTGCAAAATCAGTAATTGCAACGGGTTGGCATATTACATTTCGAATGCTAATTGGTGTGACGTTTTTATATGATGTCTTAACTTCCTACATAGGAAACCAATCGTTAATCATCAATAAAGTCGACTCCACAGCATCTCAGTTTTTCATTATTTCTGGCTTAACATTGGCGGTATCTATCTCCACCATAGTAATACCGTATTTAATGGAAGGGGATAATTCTTGAGATAGCGGGGTGCTGGTGGCTCATAGGTGCTCGTGTATGTGAACCATACCGAGAATATAAATCAGTTCATTAGTTGAGATATTGCCAAACTCCTTCCGCACGTCGATGAGAACTTTCTCCGCATACCTCTGACTGATGCCAGACGTATCGGGGATGGTTTTCATGGGATGTCCACTCACTAGGTGTTTAAGCACCTTTCTTCTTGTGTCGTTCAGCCGCTCCAGTAACGGCTGGATAAATAGAGACATATTTTCTCGCGACGTGATGATTTTTGTATGATAGCCCAATGCCAGTTGCGTTAAGAGTCCCACAGACTCATGCTTTATTTTTTGAAATGATCAAAGTCTTCATCCATGCTCATCACCGAAATCCCAGCAACAGCAAACGAGCCAGATAAAGACGGAATGGAAAGACCATGGTGAATGCCAAAGTTGATCTTGGCATCTGTAGTCACCATTTTTTCCTTCTCACTCACACTTCCCTTGCTTATTTCTTCCCACCAATCAACAGGGCCTTCTCGGCCCTCCAAAGCAAGTCGAAGTATAAAGTCCCTATTGCCATAATCGTTTTTTAAGTAATGTAAAACGAAGGGTTCAAAAGCTTTCGAGTAGTGAAAGACTGGCTGTATTTCACTATTCATATACATGGGCTTTGGAAAGAACGTGTACAACACACCATCCCACCCAAGGCGTTCAACCTCCCCCGCCAATATATCAAATGCTGATTCAGAGCCAAGTACATCCCCAAGTCCCTCTCCCATAAACCACCCCATCCTTTTGATATACGCCCGCGGGCTTACCGCCACAACTGTCAGCTACAAAGCCTGCACCGCTTGGTGCCCACATTTCCCAACTTCGGTGTCGGCGCATAGCCCAAGCGAATCACCCTGCCACCAAGCACTATAACAATTCACCCTTGTAGCCACTCACGCATAAAACTCCACATGAAACCGCACCTTACCCAGTGGCTTCACTTCGTGCAGTATCGTTGGCTCGACCACGCCGTAATTATCCACATCCAGCACGACAATCTCTTCTTCTGGCTCATTGATCTTGTACTGCAACTTCCCCTCAAGAATCACAATTTTGCCCCACGTTCCTGCCTTGGTTTGATGCGCATTTAGCAAGCCCTTGGGAACACTGTTCTCATCAAATTCCGGTGTTTTTCTGACAAAGCTCAAGCCACTTGGTAATGCTTTCATCTCTGGTATCACCTTCTAACTGGTTGTATTAAGGAATGCTAACCAAGAATTACAGACAAACGATTCTTGGCGCAATAACACGACCAAATTCGGCTGAGTTATCGCCAGAAGCTATAAAGCTCATCCATGTTTATGTCGAGTCCGACGGACTCAAGCCGCAACACCTGGCCACTTGTAAAATGCTCAACTCGCCAATGACTTTTACGCCGATAAACCTCGGCAAATGGTGAGTCCTGAGAGCACAGTACATACTCTTGCAGGCTTGGGATTAAACGATAACCGCTCAGTTTTTCCGCACGATCTTTTTGTGCGGTGCTGGCAGACAGCACCTCAATAATCAGGCAAGGCGCACGGTTCACATAGTCATCGGGTTCTTCTTCACAACTCACTTGCACATCGGGGTAGTAATAACGAGTGTCATCCAGCGCATCAATCGCCACTTTCATATCCGACTGAAATACCTGACAAGGGCTACCGCCCAAGTGGTTGAACAGGCTATTGGCCAGCCGCATGGTCAACAAGTTGTGAATCCTGCTCGCGCCTGCCATCGCGTAGATGTGGCCGTTATTGTACTCACAGCGTTCACCATCATCCGAGCGGTCATTCTCAAGCTGAAGATACGCTTCAGGACTCACCCAGTTTGATTCAGACGCGATACTCATAACATGGCTCTCTCAGTAACGAATACGTTAAGACTAGCCTCAGGGTAATGAGCTGTCAAAATAACAGCCCTAAATCCACCCTTCTTCAACCCCGTGACAGGCAACGCCCGCACCATCCACCTGCCGTACTACAGGAATTTCTTCCTTGCAGCGCTGGCGGGCATACGGACAGCGCCCATGAAATACGCAGCCACTCGGCAAGTTCACAGGTGTCGGCACTTCACCTTCCAGACGAATATGCGGTTTTTCCTTCTCAGTCAGGCGTGGAATTGCGGATAACAATGCCTGCGTATAGGGGTGCTTGGGTGCTGCAAATAGGTCAGCCGTTTTTGCCACTTCACATACTGTCCCCAAATACATCACCGCTACGCGTGTGCCAAAGTGTTCCACAACAGACAAGTCATGCGTAATGAACATATACGTCAGATTACGGGCTTCCTGTGCCTCCATCAGCAGGTTAAGCACCTGCGCCTGAATGGATACATCCAGTGCCGAAATCGGCTCATCAGCCATAATGAACTCAGGATCAACTGCCAGTGCACGCGCAATACTAATACGCTGACGCTGACCACCGGAAAATTCATGGGAATAGCGCACACCCCAACCGGGGTCGATCCCAACAGATTCCATGACTTCAACCACTTTGTCTTTGACCTCGCTGTCACTCCAACTGGGGTTGTGAAAGCGAATTGGTTCCTGCAATGTTTTGTTGATGGTCATACGTGGGTTGAGTGATGCGTAGGGATTTTGGAAAATCATCTGCATCTTTTTACGATACGGCAGCAAGGCCTTGGCGCTGAGCCGGTCAATCCGCTCGCCTCGGTAACGAATTTGGCCTTCGGTTGGCGTCAGCAAGCCCATGACATTACGTGCCACAGTGGACTTACCACAGCCAGATTCGCCCACAATACACAACGCCTCGCCCTGCTCCACATCCAGCGTCACACCATTAATGGCGTGAACAAATTCTTGCTTGCGTACAATGCGGCCACGCTCAAAGCTCAACTGATCCAGAAAATCCCCGGAAATTGGAAAGTGTTTCCGCAGGTTTTTAATTTCCAACAGTGGCGCATTCGACTTATCCATGACTCACACCTCCATTCACCGATGCCTGAGCGGAATACAAATAACAAGCGACATTCACGCCATCCTGATCAACCAAAGCGGGAACCGCCGTGCTACATGCCTGGTGAGCCTGTTCACAACGTGGACGAAACGCACAACCTGCCGGAATCGACTGCAACGATGGCATTGAGCCGGGTATCTGGTTTAGGCGCTGTCCGGGGGTTGCCATTTGTGGCAAGGCATTGATTAAACCTTGCGTGTACGGATGACGAGCGTGATGGATAATCTCTTGCGTCGGGCCTTGCTCGATAATCCGACCGGCATACATCACCATTGCTTTTTGGGTCACTTCCGCCACCACACCAAGATCATGCGTGATCAATATGAGCGCAACATTGTGTTCTTTACAGAGGTTCAGCAGTAGCTCCATAATCTCTGCCTGAATGGTCACATCCAGTGCCGTGGTTGGCTCATCAGCAATAATCAAGTCAGGATCTAATAGCAAGCCAATCGCAATCACAATGCGCTGGCGCATACCACCAGATAATTCATGCGGATACTGATCCAGCCGCGTATCCGGTGATGGAATATGCACTTGCTTCAATCTATCCAAGGCAATGGCTCGCGCTTCTGCTTTGGTGATTTTCCGATGTGCCAACAAACACTCAATCATTTGCTCACCGATAGTCAACACCGGATTCAGAGTCATCATCGGATCCTGGAAAATCATGGCAATCTGATTGCCCCGAATGCCACTCAACATCCGGTTGTTCATGTGTGCCAAATCCTGACCATCGTAAATAACTTCACCATTGGTAATATGCCCAGGCTTACTGATCAGGTTGATGATGGAAAATCCTAGTACCGACTTGCCTGCACCAGATTCCCCAACAACACCTAAACGCTCCCCACGCTCCAGTGTAAAATTAATATCCCGCAATGCTGTTACCGCGCCTTGGCGTAAGGCAAACTGTACTTCGAGATGATTCACCGATAATAATGCCATGTCGCTCTCCTACCCTTTGTACAGTTTGGGATTAAGCACATCACGCAACCAGTCACCCAGCAGATTCATCACTAACACAATGGCAATCAATACCAAACCGGGGATAACCGAAATCCACCACGAGCCAGACAAAATATAAGCAAACCCGCTAGAAATCAGCGACCCCAATGACGGCTGCGATACCGGCATTCCCAGCCCCAAAAAGGATAGGGAAGCCTCAGAAATAATCGCATTGGCCACTTGTACGGTAGAAATCACCAGAATGGGCGACAAGGTATTCGGCAAAATATGACGAAACATAATGCGAGGTGTTGGCAAGCCCATCACTCGCGCTGCATCCACGTATTCCTTCTCTTTTTCCGCCAATACTGACGCACGAATGGTACGCGCGTACTGTGGCCACTCCGCAATACCGATGACCAGAATCAGCATAATCATTGCCAATTCCTGATACAGCTCGGAACCAAAACTGGCCTGAAAAATCGCCAGTACAATAATCGCCACCATGAGCGTGGAAAAAGATAACTGAATATCCGCAAGACGCATTAACGCACTATCAACACGACCACCCAGATACCCCGCAGCCAATCCAAAAATAATCCCCAGAAATGCCTGGAGTAGCACCGCACAAATACCAATAGTCAGGGATAAGCGTGTGCCATACAAAATCGTTGACCACATATCACGGCCTTGGGCATCTGTCCCAAGCCAGAAACGCTCCTCACCTTCGGCGCTCCAACTTGGCGGAATTTCAGAATCCATAATATCAATGGCGGCCAGATCATAAGGATCAAACGGTGCAATCAGTGGCGCACATAGAGCCATTAACACCGCAATGGTGAAGACCAGAAAGCTCACCTGTGCAACACGATCTGTTTTAAAACTATGCCAGAAATGTGACCCCAAAAATCGCTGCCAAAGACTCGCCGGTGCTTCCGCCTGTGGCCGAACAGCGGCCTTTTGAGTAGCCTGCTGGCTCATATCAGTATGCTGTTGTTCGCTCATATTTCCCCCTAGCGCTTGATCAACTTAACGGTCGGATTGACCAAGCCGTAAATAAGATCAACTAGCGTGTTGGTGATGACAAAAATAGCACCGACAACGATCAGATAAGCCACAATCAGCGGCGTATCGACACGGTTTACCGCCTCCAGAAACAGGAACCCCATCCCCGGCCACTGAAACACGGTTTCTGTCAAAATGGTGTAGGCAACCATCGTACCAATCTGCACACCACCCACCGTGATCACAGGCAACATGGTATTTTTCAGCGCGTGCAGGAAGTAAATTCGCTTAGGTGAAATCCCCTTAGCCCAAGCAAACTTCACATATTCAGACTGCAATACCTCCATCATTTCCGAGCGAATCAGGCGGATAAACAGCGGTAACATAATGGATGCCAATGTGATGGATGGCAGTATCAAATGTTTGAGGCCATCAGCGGTCAAAAAGACGGTGTCCCAGTTCTCGGTAATTTGATAAGTCTCGCCACGCCCGTAAGACGGCATCCACTTCAGCTCCACCGAAAAGACATAAATCAGCGTAATTGCTGTCAGAAATACCGGAATGGAAATGCCTACCGTACTCACGCCCATGATGACCTTTGACAGAAAGTGCTTGGGGTTAATGGCGGCAAACACCCCCAGCGGGACGGATAAAAAGACAATAATCAATGTCGCGCCAATCACCAGCTCCAATGTTGCCGGTAGCTTTTTAGCAATAACGCCCAGCGCAGGCTCCTTGAAAAAGTAGGAGTCTCCCAAATCCCCCCTCACGGCTTTTTTAGCAAAGCGCCAATACTGAACCAGAAAGGGATCATTCAACCCCATCTCGTCACGCAATGCGTCGCGCTCTTTTTCAGAAACTGAAACCCCCACCAGCGAGCGCAGCGGGTCACCTAAATTATCCTGTATGGCAAAGCTGATAATGCTAATGATGAACATCACCACCAAGCCTTGCATCAGACGTTTGAGCAAGAATGCAATCATGGATTATCGTCTTCTTTAGAATGTGAATAGCAGAAAGTTACAGAACAGTAACTTTAAAGGCTTGATTAATATCAAGAAAGCCCCGAAAACAGCAAAACTGCGCGCCTCATCCCCCAATAAGAGGCGCGCAGCATCAGGCTGTGATTTACTTCTTAATCACCAAATCACCCAGATATGGGAAATTCATGACATTCAGAACCGGCTCAATATCGACATGCTTATTTGCAGCCCACGCCAGATTCTGCCAGTGCAATGGAACAAACGCACCATCCTCGTACAGCATCTTTTCAACCTTCTTCATGATAGCTGCACGCTTCGCCGGATCAATCACTTCATTAGCTTCGGCGATCAGCTTATCAACTTCAGGGTTGCAGTAGTTTCCGCTGTTGTATTGACCAGCACCCGCTTCCTTATTGGGACATGCACTCAGGAATTCAAAGAAGTTATTACTGTCTTCAGTATCCGCGTGCCAACCAATCATCATGATATCCGCAGAACGCTTGTCAAACTCAGGCCAATACTGTGCTTTTGGCATAGTTTTCAGGTCTACTTTGATGTTGATCTTTGCCAGCATGGAAGCAACCGCTTGCGCGATCTTGTCATCATTCACATAACGGTTATTCGGTGCCATCATGGTGACGCTAAAGCCATCCGGATAGCCTGCCTCTTTCATCAATGCTTTGGCCTTCTTCAGATCATAGCGTGGTGTTAGTGCCTCGTTATGCCCTAAATAACCTTTGGGGCTAAATTGCGCAGCCGGTGTTGCGAAGCCTTTCATAATCTTCTTCACAATCCCTTTCTGATTAATCGCATAGTTGATCGCCAAACGAACTTTTGGATTCTTAAATGCTTCAACACGCTTCTGGTTCAACTGAAGAGTAATGACACGAGTACCACCCATAGTGATCAAATCAGCCTTATCATTTTTTTCGATGCGCTCATGATCATTCGGCGGAACAGGCGCAATGAAATCAACATCGCCAGACAATAACGCCGCTACCCGAGTTGGGTCTTCTTTGATGGGAGTCAACACAATCTTGCTGACATTACCTTTAGAGCCTTTATCCCAGTAATCGGCATTGCGCTCAAATTCCACCTTTACGCCCTGCTCGCGGCTAGAGACTTTGTAAGGCCCTGTACCTGAGATATTGCGCGAAGCAAAGGAGTCACCTGCTTTAACGATTTCATCCTTTGGCTTGCCGTTTTTATCAGTGCCACTGTAGAAAGCGCTATCCATTGGGAAAATGTACGTTGCACTGTGTAGTAACAGCGGGAAAGGCTTCTCCGTCACCAAATCAACCGTGTAGTCATCTACCGCAACCGCTTCCTTAAACACACTAAAAATACCCTTAAAATCAGGTGATGACTTCAAACGCTTAAAGGTAAAAACAACATCCTTTGCGGTCAGTTCATTACCAGAGTGGAACTTCACACCCTTACGAAGCTTAAAGCGCATCGTGGTGTCATTGACTTGCTCCCACTTCTCCGCCAGGCGCGGCTCAAAGCTCAAATCTTTTGTCCAACGCAGTAATGGGTCGAATGTCATGTGTGAAAGCTGAAGCATCCCACCAGATAATTGTTCCTGCGGGTCAAGGGTCACCGGATCGGCATCGTAAGCCATTTTCAGTGTTTCGGCCGACGCAGCAGCCATCAGGCCCAAGCTCAAAAAGGCACTGGCGAACAGTGTTAGTCGTTTCTTCATACATTTCTCCTCTAATATACTGATATCAAATATGATTCGGGCTGCCACAGACTCATCACAGACCGACAGCGCTAGTGTAACACGCCGCCCGAAGTAGCGAACATCACACGCTCGTATTTAAATTTATGTCAATTCGCAGGCGCTTTTACCTTAGCGCCATCCCACTTAAACTCCCCCTGCACACGATCAATGCGCCACATCGCTTTGAATCGCTCATAGTCATCGGTGAACTGAAACGAAACATCCCCTTGACCATATTTATCCTTCCAGCGACAGTCCAGTACATAACCCTCTTTGGGCAAGCAGGCACTAAGCTCTCCTTTCACTACGGACTTCAACTCCATCATTTGATACTGGCCGGTGGACAGCATCCCCCAACGGTCATTCGCCTTAAAAAAACTGGTCAGCACAGGAATAAGCTCATTAGAGCTTTGAATGTTACCGAGATAATGCCCCTGAAATGAACGTGTTTTGGCGGGACGAATTAAACCCTCCGTACTGGCAGGCAACGACTCCTCAGCCTCACTTGCCAAGCTGACTGACAGACTGATAATACTATCCGGCATTGTGCTCATCTTATCTAATGCTTTACGCACGTGTTCAACCAACTCACCTCGCTGGGTGAATTTGGAATCGAACGTCACCGTAATCTCTGCCTTATTATCGCTGTACTTTGCAGAAACCAGCAGGACATCATCCAAACCGCCCATCAAGACTTCGATCGGCTCGGCAATATTGGTTTCCACTTTTTCTGCGCTCAGATCATCCGCAACAATCTCAATAATGACATCACTGCCTGAGTCTTGCGCCCAGACACTAGCGCCCGCCATCCCCATGACTAGCGCGGCCACTATATTACGCAATCTTATTGATTTCATTATTGATCTCCTAAGTACCCGCACACCGATTCTAACCCAGCCTCAAGCCACAAGGGTCGCATAAGCCAAAAGGATAGACAAGGGAATAAGCACACACCCACATCGTCACGATACTGTAATAATTTGACCTAAATCAAAGTGACCAAGATGGTGCCCCTTTAGGATGCGGGACTCCCGTGTTACAGCTAAGGGCACACCCAATGTCACTAGACTTCGACCATTCATTATTGGAAAAATACGACACACAAGGGCCGCGCTACACGTCGTACCCAACCGCGCCGGAGTTTACAGATGGCTTCACTGCAAGGGATTACCTTGATCACGTCAAAGAAAGTAATGACGAGCTGATTCCACGCCCTTTATCACTGTACATTCATATCCCGTTCTGCCGGTCACTCTGTTACTACTGCGGTTGCAACAAGATTGTGACGCAGAATGAGGCGAGGGCAGAGCGTTATCTGGAATACCTATTTCACGAAATTGAAATACAAAGCAAGCTGTTTGCAACGGATCGCTTGGTAACGCAGATTCATTTCGGCGGCGGCACGCCAAACTTTTTGAACACAGACCAGTTTCGTGAGTTGCTAGGCGCTGTTGCACGTCATTTTCACCTGAGTTATCCAGAAGACCTGGAAATCAGCATCGAAATTGACCCACGCTTTTCCAATGCGGCACAGATTACGGAACTGGCTAGCATTGGCTTCAGCCGCATTAGTATTGGGGTTCAGGACTACGAAGTAGATGTACAACGCACAATTAACCGCATCCAAACCCGCGAGCAGGTTGAAACAGTGGTTAATGCGGCACGCGCATCCGGTATTCGCTCGGTTTCAGTGGACTTAGTGGTGGGATTACCTCACCAAACACGCAACAGCTTTGCAGAGACACTACAGCAAGTAGTTGAATCGAAGGTGGATCGCATCGCAATTTATGGCTTTGCCTATTTGCCCGAGAGAATCAAAGCACAACGCATGATTCCTGCGAGCAGTTTGCCAAGTCGTGACACACGCCTGGCCATCGGCAAAGATACACTAGAATTTCTGAAAGAGGCCGGATACGTACATATTGGCATGGACCACTTCGCCCTGCCCGATGACTCTTTGGCTGTCGCGCTACGAGAGCACACGTTGAAACGTAGCTTCCAAGGCTATGCCACGCATGCAGAATGTGATCAGGTTGGGCTAGGTGTGAGTGCTATCAGCCAGGTAAGCAACTCCTACAGCCAAAACAGCAGCACATTGCCAGAATACTACGCACGTCTTGATGCCGGGGAGTTACCCATTCAGCGGGGTATTAGCTTAAGCGATGATGACTTAATCCGCGCTCAAGTCATTCAATACATCATGTGCCAAAATACCGTTCCATTTCATTCTATTGAAGCCGCCTATGGTATCGACTTTCTGGACTACTTTAGAGACGAACTACAGGAACTCAGAAGCTTTGAACAGGACGGTTTGGTTCAATACGGTAACGATGAATTTACCATTACCCCTACCGGTCGCTTCTTTCTGCGTAACATTGCGATGGTGTTTGACCGCTACCTAAAGGACAAATCCGACCTGAAGAGCAACAATGTGGTGCGCTTCTCCCGTACGATCTAGGGAGGGGCGGCCCATCTCAGAGCACTCCAGGCCCAGTCTAAAGAACGACGCAGCCACCGTATCCAGTTCTCTTGATCCATCTACTACCGGCTGCGTAGGGCAACCACCAGAAGGCACTGAGTGACACTCGCCAACGATAAAAAAAATGGACGTTACCCAATAAACCTTTTCGGTGTAGCAACCATCACTAATGAGTCGGAATCACTTGTATCGGGGCCAGGCTAAGTCAACCTTTCTGAGCCGGGCTATCATCACCTTGCTTCGCCTTGACTACCTTGATCATTTCACAAACCTGCTCCAGTCTGCGCTCAACCTTTTCACGAGTCTCTAAGTCAATACCCTTCCTCAGCTTGCGGACAAACTTGGCTTTTTTCTCCGACAGCTCCCCCTTCAACCGTACCAACACTTCAGGGTCTACGCTTGTGCCATCATTATCCGCCAAAAGTGCTACTTCTTTTTTTAATTTTTTAAACTTCATCGAACGCCTCTCACTGCCAATTTAACGCTGGAAAATACCCTCTTTCCGTTGCCATAAAAGTAAAGCCTACCCTCTGATGATAAGCGTTAGATAATGGAATTTAAAGCCCCAAAGTTGCATATTTACACCGCTAGTCGCTCAATTGGCGAACAAAGAGACCACTACTTCGGCAGACAAAACCACCGACCTTATTTACCCAAACAGAAAACTCAAAAGGAAGCACCACCCTCCTCTTCAGCAAACTCTGTTAATTTCTCCAGTACACGATCTAATACCTGCCACTCATCCGGCTCCAAAACAGCCAGTAGCGCACTTTGACGAACGATGGCTTTGGGTAATATGTTGTTAAACAAATCCATGCCCACTTTAGTGATCGACACTTCAACCAAACGAGCATCATAGGGATCGGCTTCACTATTAACCAAACCCAATGCCGCCAGCCGGTTCACCACTCGACTCACCTGCGCCTTATCTGTTCTCGACATACCTGCTAAATCACGCACAAACATAGGCCCGTGATTTGCCAGCAAAACCAACACTCGCCAATCGGGGATTGAAATGCCGTAGTTGCGCCTTAAAAATCGCTCCGATCGGCGATTTAGCAGATTTGATAGCACATTCACCCGATACGTTAAGAACTCCTCTAGCGGCAGGCCCTTAGGATAAGATTGCATTCAGGTTTCCATCCTTATTTGTTCTTGTTGACGGTCTCCCGAGTATACTTTCTAAACTAATAAACTCATAACGCAAGGTCAAAAATAGTACATTCAAGTCTCTGCATCACACATCCAGTCAGGATAATGCATGTACCACTCTGGCAATATTTTCTGTGGTATGGGACAAATGACTCTCTGCCTGCGCCAATGCTGACTCTAGGTTACTTACTCCCTGAGCGATACTAAATACTGCATCAATACCATGTTCATACACATCTTCTGCACCCTCGGATAGCTCACCAGCCAGTGCAATGACGGGAATGTTGCCAAATGCTTTGGTGCGTCTGGCCACGCCAACCGGTGTTTTCCCGTAAGCACTCTGACGATCCATTCGCCCTTCACCAGTAATCACTAAATCGACCGCCTCAAGGTGCTGCTCAAAAGAAACGGCGTCCAATACGATGTCAATACCTCGCCTGAGTGTGGCATTTAAATAGCCCCAAAATGCGCCACCCAATCCACCCGCCGCACCAGCGCCTGCCACATTAGCGACATCATTGCCCGTTACGGCTAAGGTCAATTTGGCAAAATGTTGCAAATTTGCATCCAACACTTTTACCTGTTCAGGTGTTGCTCCTTTTTGGGGACCAAATACCGCCGAAGCACCATCAGGCCCGACCAAGGGGTTATCCACGTCGCACGCCACTTCAAAACGCACGTCTTTTAGGCGAGGATCCAAGCCACTAATATCAATACTTTCTAACTGCGACAAGCCACCGCCGCCCAATGGAATGCGCCTACCTTCACCATCCAGCATTAAAACACCCAGCGCCTGTAGCATCCCTGCCCCACCATCATTGGTTGCACTGCCGCCCAAGCCGATAATAATGCGCTCCACACCATGATCAAGTGCCGCCAAAATAAGCTCTCCAGTTCCCCATGTTGTAGTAGCCAACGGGTTACGCTGTTTGGGGGGAAGCAAGTCCAGCCCAGAGGCGGCTGCCATTTCGATAATGGCAGTATTACCCTGTACCTGTTTAGCAGCGCTGCCAAGTACACCCCAAAACGCGTTCACTGGACTTGCCAAGGGGCCAGTCACCAACTGATTAAATCGCTGACCATTCGTCACTGACAACAGTGTATCCGCAGTTCCCTCACCACCATCTGCAACTGGCAGCAGTGTAATATCAGCGCTCGGGTCAGCCTTTCTCCAGCCATTGGCAATAGCTTTTGCTACACCCTCGGCGGATAGGCACTCTTTAAACGAATCGGGCGCGATAACAATTTTCATGGGCAACAGCGAACGCAATGTTTTCGAGCAACATTGCTACAGGAAAAAGGGGCTGGAATATGAAGGGCGCACTGAGTCACTCGTTTCACACAACGAGATGCGTAACGCGAATAGGGAAACACATGCCACGCGGTGCAAGGCAGGAAGGGTGAGGGCTAAATCAAATCTTACCCGCCAAACCCGTCATCACTTTGGACACCATTGGCATAGCAATCTTGCGTATTGGCCAAGGCAACTTGGCAGCGCCCGCTTGCTCAGCGACATCGGCATGGTGCTGCTCATCCTCTTTCATCTGAAGCAGAACCGCATGACTGGCCTCATCCGCCGCTGGCAACTTTTGTAAATGACTGTTGATGTGGCGTGTTACCTGGTCTTCCGTTTCTTTCACAAAACCAAGACTCCAGCGATCACCCGCTGCACCAGCTAATGCTCCAATACTGAAAGAGCCCCAATACCATAGTGGATTGAGATAGCTCTTATGGCTCCCCAGTGCACCAATACGAGCACCACACCAATTCAGGTGGTCATTTTCCTCTGCGGCCGACTCCTCCATCTGCTGCTTTACAGAAGGATCCTTCGCATTCAACGCCTGGCTCCGGTAAAGTCCTTGGGCCGCCACCTCTCCTGAATGATTAATCCGCATGAGACTCGCTGACAGCTTTCGTTCTTTATCCGTCAAATTACCTACCTTGGACAAGTCACCCAGAGAAACCTCCCGACCTGAATCAGGAGGTGTCGCATAAACAGTCCGCATCGACTGATCGACTTCTGATAACAATTTATCCAACAAACTTAAGTGTCGCATCATGTTTTTACTTGTTTGATTTCAACTCACGTTTTGTCAGCATGTCTATAAGTTGCATCAACTGCTTATTGCCGCCCGCCGCATACGGGCTGGTGCGATATTTACCATTTATAACCACACTCGGTACAGACTGAGCCTGAGAGTCAGCACTAATCTGCTGTGCACGATTCAACTTCGTCGTTAACGCCATCGAATTCACAACATTGTCATAATCACTCGCCGACACGCCCTGCTGAAGCATAAAGTTCTTCATATTATCCGGTGAGGACATTTTACGCCGACGCTGTACATGCATGGCATGGAAGACCTTTTCCACCAGTTTCTTTTCACCCTTGGGATCAAGCAACTCAGCAACATAGAACAGCTTCCCATCAGCGGCCCAGCGGGGATTTAGAAGCGCTGGCACTTGTTTGAAGTCAACGTAATCGGGAAGATTCTTTTTGTACTCCAGCATCGTTGGTTCGAGCTCGTAACAGTGAGGGCAACCCAGCCACATCAACTCAACCACTTCCACCTTACCACCCACAGTGTCCGTCTGCATGGTTGGGAAAATTTCAAAGTAATGCTGACCCTCCACAAACGCAGGCTTATCAACAATATCCTGAGCTTTCGGGGCTACTGCCGGTGCTGTTTTCGCAGCAACTGCCTCGGTGGTCTCTTTTAACTTATTGACAGCCGTCTCCGTAGTCTGCCCCACTTTCTGGCTAACTGTCTCCGACACCTTCTCAACGACGGCCTTGGGTGTTCCAACACCCTTTTTTTCTGCTTCGGTTGCCGCTTTGTCATGGGTTGCAGTTACCGAGTCACAACCTACCAACACGACCGACGAGGCTAACAACGCCCCCCCAAGCAAAGAAAGATTTAACTTCATTTCGTTTTCCCTGTACTAAGCAGTTATTTCAGTGACCCGTATCATACCCAAAAGTTCGTTTTTTAACTGCACATTAAAAGCAAAAAAGGTGGCACAAGGCCACCCTCTGATCCTAACATAAATCAGGACAATTTAAATAGATAGTATCAGACAACACAGGGGCTTTTGACGGTTAATCCTGCAAACCTGTAATGTACTCAGCCACTACTTCCATGTCCTTGTCTGACATTTTTTCTGCAATATTACGCATCATCTGACCCGCATCATTATTACGTGTACCCGAACGGAATAACTTCAACTGAGTGATTAAATACTTCGTATGCTGACTGGATAATTTGGGGAACTTAGCCGGATCATTACCCGCTCCGGTAGGACCATGACATGCCGAACACGCTGTAATCTTGGAAGACATCTTACCGCCTTTGTACAACAAAGAACCCTCTTCCACCTTGTCCTTATCACCCGCTCCGGGCTTTGCTGTCTGGGAAGCAAAATAAGCGGCAATATCATCCACGTCTTCATCAGACGCAATCAGCTTCGCCTGAGCACTCATCACAGCATCACTGCGTACACCACTGCGATAATCACGTAATTGCTTGGCAATATAGGCCTCACCTTGCCCTGCCAACTTTGGCCACTCGGGGTTTGTGCTATTACCATCAGCACCATGACATGCGGCACACGTCGCCGCCAGCGCCTTACCTTTTGTTGCATCACCTTTTGCATAGCTGGTCGCTGAGACCGTCACTGCTAAGCTCGCAAACACAATCATCAATGTCTTTTTCATTTACTTATCTGCTCCAATACTCAATAAATACTGCCTCGTCACAAACATTGCGCTGAGCATCACAACACTTGCATTACGGTACAAGCCCGCCTAGTCTGTACCGCACTCATAATTGGCAGGCGCACATGGCCGCCCACACACCACTAACTAGCCGCAGTTTATATCATAAATTTGACTGCTTCTGCAAAGCACGCCGAGCAAACAGGGGATAGCTTTACCATGACTTCAAACTACCGAAACGCTACCTTTTTGAGCAGCGCAACCACTCGCAAAACTCTACCGCCGGAACAAGGCTTAGAGGTCGCATTTGCAGGCCGCTCAAACTCTGGAAAATCTAGCACCTTAAACTGTTTATGTGGGCAAAAAGCATTGGCTCGCGTCAGTAAAACGCCGGGCCGCACACAGCTTATCAACTTTTTTGCCCTGCCTGATAGTAATCTGCTAGTAGACTTACCCGGCTATGGATACGCCAAGGTCCCAGAAAAAGTCAAAATTGAGTGGCAAAAGTTTATCGAAAGCTACATGACCAAACGCACAACATTGACAGGTCTGGTCATTATTATGGACATCCGCCACCCCATGCGTGAACACGACCTTATTATGCTGGAGTGGGCCGAAGCTAAACAATTACCCGTTCATGTTGTTCTCAACAAATCCGACAAACTAAAGCGCGGCGCGGTGAGTAAGTCGCTACAGGAGACGAAAAAGGCGCTAAAGGAATATAATCTATCGGCATCAGTTCAAACATTCTCGGCACTAAAAAGGCTGGGTGTAACCGAATTATCCAACAAGCTGAATAGTTTGTTTCATCCTGAAAATAATGAGGAAATCGGGGAAGTTGCTCGATAAACGGACACAAAAAAGCCCTAACAATAGGGGGTCCATTGCAAGGGCTAAATAACAGATTTGGATTGGGGACACCAAACCTGCGTCCGCCAGGAAGAGTAAAGACACCGGGCTTAAGCGTCTATCAACCACCCTTCCCTTTACAGCGGAAAACTATTGGGACGCGCCATCAGATATAAACTCAAGAGCTTAACGTAACCTTAACGCCTTAATTCAGACGCAAGGCCACTGCCGCGCTACCACACCCGAATAATATTCCATTAATTACTGTTTGTCACTAAAGAAGTTCATCGCAATTTTCTATTAGCGTTCGATATTTTTTTGATGAACAGGGCGAAAGCCATTGCGACTATCGACTCGGTGAATTTCGGCAACGGTAGTAAACGCCTGCTTATTCCGTATAAACTCAATGCTTGTGCGAGTACCTAACCTTAGATTACTGACAATACTCCTCAGGTTGACACTGTTTCTGACACGAGCGCCATTTACCTGAATAATCACATCACCGCTTTGCAAACCCGCTTTATCAGCAGGAGAACCAATCACAACGCGGGAAATCAACACCCCATCTGTATTTGGTACTCCGTACCTGGCAGCCATGTCAGCATTAATATTTTGAATCTCCACACCAAGCTGACCACGCACCACCTCTCCGGTTTGAATTAATTGATCTTTAACATTGCCCACTATATTGGATGGAATGGCAAAGCCGATACCCACACTACCGCCACTTCGATCACCCAAAATAGCCGTATTAATACCGATTAGCTCACCCCGCAAGTTCACCAAGGCACCGCCAGAGTTACCCGGATTAATCGGTGCATCCGTCTGGATGAAGTCTTCGTAAGACTCGAGCCCCAAACCTGACCGACCCAAGGCACTCACAATACCCGATGTTGCCGTTTGACCTAAACCAAAGGGGTTACCAATGGCCACTACAAAGTCACCGACCCGCAGCTGGTCACTATTAGCTAAACGGATGGACTTGAGGCGCTTGGGTTCAATCTTCAATACGCCGATATCTGCTCCTGCATCCTGCCCAATCACATCAGCAGCAAACTCCCGACCATCTGACAAAATGACCTTAATCTCGGTAGCACCCTGGATAACATGCGCATTGGTAACGATATAGCCATTACGCTCATCGACTATAATGCCCGACCCCGTCCCATGTGCTTTTTCTGGCTGACTCATTCCAAACAAACGCCGGTAGGTACTGTTAGCCCTGCCTGGGTCGGAGCGAGTACCCTCGACGATAATATCCACCACCGCTGGCATTACTCGCTCCAGCATATCCGCCAGCGAAGGTAATCTCTGACCATTCACCGAACTCGGCAAGGCTGCATGGACACCCTGCCAACCAATAAACACACCTGCCAGTAGCATGCCAAATATGTATCGTCGAGCTATAAAGTAATAGCGTCTCGCCAAATTTGCCATGCACACAACCCGTTCCTCAATACTCATTTAATCGGCAGGCCATGCTCACTTGACCAATGCTACATTGACTGACGTGGATCCCAGCCAAACATCTCCCGCATTTGCTGATAAAACGCCCGCTGCTCATCCGTCTTCGCCGCCGGCGTAACCACTCTCAGCACCACATACTGGTCGCCCGGCGTCGATCCCGGCAGGCCTCGACCCTTCAGTCTCATTTTACTACCGGCCTTAGTACCTTCCGGTATATTCAACTTGATACTACCATTTAAAGTAGGCACCGTCACACTGCCACCAAGCGCAGACTCCCATGGTGCGACCGGATAATCCAGATAGACATCCTTGCCTTCAACACGGTACTTCGGGTGCTTATTAAACTTAACCTCCAGCAACAAATCACCACCATTTGCGGCCTTTTTAGTTAAGCGGATTTTTTTGCCTTCCTCAATACCTTTGGGGATTTTCACTTCTAAACTTTTACCGCCCTGAAGGCGCATACGCTTGGTATTTCCCTCAACAACATCCTCAAGGTCAAGATGGATTGTCGCCGTTTGCGCTTCGGGCTTTTGCGAGCGACCAAAGCCTCCGCCACCACGAGACGCCCCTCCCTGGCCAAAGAAAGTATCAAAAAAATCGCTAAAACCAGAGCCGTTGCCACCAAACCCGCCTGAAAAACCACCACTGAAGCCGCCCTGTCCACCAAACGGATTACCATTGAAACCAGCACTTCCCATGCTATCGTACTGACTACGCTTTTCAGGATCACGCAGCACCTCGTACGCCTCACTCACCTCTTTAAAGCGTGCCTCTGCATCTTTTTCTTTACTAACATCAGGGTGGTATTTACGTGCCAGCTTTTTATAGCTTTTGCGGATTTCATCCTTACTAGCCGTCTTAGAAACCCCTAAAATTTTGTAATAATCCTTATATTCCATGAAGTTATGCCCAATTTAAACTAAATATTTTGAGACCTACTGCAACCCTTATCGCCACTAGAATGGCGGTAAAATTGGTAAAATCAAGCGGTTCTTTGGGGTTTTGAGTCTGGGACATCTCGATATATCTGGTATTCGTCGTGATTTCCCATGCGTCCTCTTGTAACCATTCAGTTACCCGATACATTGCCATCTGACGGGTAATCACTGGCATCATTCATTTACCTAGTGCCTGTAGATGTTATGGTTCCAGACGCGGAACGGTTACATAGTTTGCCGCATCCAGCTCAGCCTCACCACCCCAGCGATAAGCACATAAATGACCATCTTGACGTGCAACACTGTAGTCCACGCAAGCAATATTCGCTGCCAAAGGCATCGGTGTCCCTTGCATCCAATAATGCCCGATAAACAATGGCTTTTCGCGATGACCGTACTCAATCAAGTGATCACCATTAATCGGATCGTCTTGAATATGACTCAGTGCCGCCGGTGGCCCGATAAACGCCGCCTTATACGTTGTCGCATCAGCGTCCCACCAACGCACCCGCATATAGTGCCGTACAATACCAACCGAGTCTCGATAGCTGGCTCCATCGCCTAATTTAATCGTCTTGCCTTTCAGCAAGGTTTCGACAACCTCAAACATCGGGTTGGCTGGATCACTCGCTGCCTGAACCAAATCATCCATCAGCAGCACAGCGCCAAACATATAGTTTTTTTGAATCTGCTCCACGCCCACAGGATCCCAACAGGCGTGAACAATGCGAATTTCCCCTAAATCCAACCACAATGGCAAAGATTTCATCCAAGTAATCAGCTCATCATAACGCTCTGGGTGAGCGGCCATCGCATCCAGAAACGCCTGATGTGTGCGCCGATTTCGCTCAGAATGACGACGCAAAAAACCCCCATATTTTCTATCTTCCGTAACATAAGCAATGGCGTTGAACTCATGATTCCCCATAACCGTATACGCTTGTCCAGCGTCCATCATCGCCCGCACGGTATCAATGACTTCAATTTGTTTAGGCCCTCTGTCTATAAAGTCACCGACAAATACCGCCTTTCGAGAGGGGTGCCTATAACAACCATCTCGATATTCATAGCCCAGTATCTCGAATAAGGAAATCAGCGTGTCGTAGTAACCGTGTATGTCACCGATAATGTCGTAGTGCGTGGGGTTATCCTGGATCATTTTTAGAGCTTCTGCTGACAATTAAACAAAGGCGTTGTTATTTGTTGAGAAATCTCAGTTTAAATCAAATAACAATGAATTTGTCGTTCTTTTCTTCTCTGTTATCGTCGGCAAGAGTGATGTACAGTGTATGCGCCAATAACACAAAAATAGAGGACAATGTGAAATGAGCAAAAGAGATGATTTGATTGCCAAGTATGCGGTGGACTTAAAAGATAAATGTGGCGTGGACGTGGACATGGATTTGTTGACGAAAGTGACCATTGGCTGCGGCCCTTCTATCTATAACAAAGACTCCTCCAGTGTGGCAGGTAGTGATAAAAAGGAACTGGAAACGGTCAAGAACAACTTCCTGATTAAAAAGCTGGGTCTGCCGGACGGCCCAGAACTGGACAAAGCCATCCAACAAGTGCTGGAAACTTACGGCAAATCAAACCCTAACAAGCAACGTGCGGTTGTTTATTACTTGTTAACCAAGCACTTCAAGAAAGAATCGGTTTATTCTTAATAAATTGACGCGGCTTCGCGGCTTGCTTTATTTACAAACAGCATCCGCGGAGCCCCTCAATTTTGATGTGCAGCCTTAAACAACAACTGGTAACTCGTTACGCGCACCCCACTCAGCCCAAGAGCCATCGTAAACAGACAGCTCAGTATAGCCGCAAATTTCTGCCGCGAGCGCTAGGTGACAAGCGGTCACACCGGAGCCACAACTCAATATCAGGCGCTGTCCCGGTTTCACCAAGGCTGCAAATAGTGGCTTGAGGGCCTCAGCCGGTTGCATCAAGCCATCCACAAGCACATCCGTAAATGGCAAATTTTTCGCACCGGGCATATGGCCGCTGCGTAACCCTTCACGTGGCTCAGGCTCACTGCCATCAAACCGGCTTTCGGAGCGAGCATCCAACACACAAACACCAGGTTCTTGCAGAGCTATTAACACGCTTTCGGCATCTGCAATCATCTCAGACCGATAGTTGGCGACAAAGTTACCGACTTGACAGGAGCAAGGCGCATCGGTGTTTAATGGCAATCCCGCAGACTGCCATGCAGGCATTCCGCCATCTAACACCGCAACCTTGTCATGCCCCATGGCGCGAAACATCCACCAGGCACGTGGGCTGGAAAATAAGCCAAGTGAGTCATAGACCACAACCTCACTCTGCTGACTCACACCAAGCTTTTGTACACACGCAGTAAACCACTCTGGCGAAGGCATCATGTGTGGGTAATCCGCACCCAACTCACAAATTTCCTGATCGAAATCAAAAAATTGCGCCTGTCCAATGCGCTGGGACTCCCATTCTTCACGACCATCTCGTTGCATGGCGGGCATGAAATAGCTGGCATCCAACAACACCAACTTGTCATCATTCATCCGCTGGGAAAGTTGCTCAACCGAGATTAGTGGTGTTGGGAATGTCGTCATACTTTGGCACTCGCTTAGCGTGGATGCTGCTTAAAGAAAAGCCATATTATTTCAGAAATGTTCGGCCCCTGCGATGTACTATATTTACCAGGATTACCACCAATCCAGCCGTGTTGTAGTTGTTCTACAAATAAGGTTTCAAGTGGCGTAACACCACTGCCTCGGCGATATTGTCGATACTGCCATTCAATATCACGTGTTGTGTGCGCCAGTGGCTCAGGTCGCTCTTTACGGACACGCTTCACCGCCAGCCAGCTATCACGTAAGTTTAACGCGGATTGTAGCTCAACAGTTTGATCATTTTTTGATTGAATCACCAGCAATGGTGCCAACCGCCCCTTGCCTTTCAACTGGGCTTTCATGTACCTCACTGTAGTCGCTATGGAGTGGTATTTTACGCTCAAGAAGTGATTGATGCGTACTGCACGCATGGACTCACCATAAGCCACACCTTCCACACTGGCACCAGAGGCGAATAACGTGCCATGAGCAACCAACGCGGCAACACTCATGGCCGCACCAGAAGAAAGGCCTGTAATATGAATCCGCTGATCATCAATAGTGAACTCCTGCTGCACCTGCTCAATGATCCGCCGCAAATCCTCAACCTCCCCATAGCCTGAGCGCACATGAAAACGCTGCCACCAACCCCAGCAATTCAGGCTGCGAATACCGATATAGCGAGTGACAAAGGGATACACCACAATAAAGCGTTCACGATCAGCAATTTCATCAAAACCGGAGATTACCCGAATATCCTCGTGGGTTTGCTTACAGCCATGTAGCACCATCACCAACGGTAAGGCTTCATCAAGGCGATAACCCGAAGGGGTATAAACTACATAATCCCGCGCCTGTGACAAAAAATAACGGCCCACATCACTATTCAACTCGTGAGTTTTTCCGAGAGGTGTGTAGTTAGGGTTGGATTGTCGATTAGCCGCCAGCAGCAAACTTTCTTCAAACGAAACTTCGGAGTGTGGAGTGACAACATCAGCCTCAGAACCGCTGACTTCTTCCCACTCGGATGGCTTATGGTAACGCGGACGAAACCGCTGGAGTCGCGGCAGCACCCGTGATTTTAGTTTATCAAGGGTATGGTGCAGCCCGTTATTGAGAGTTTTGTAATAATTCTTCATTTTATGGAGTCAACGAACGCAGCACTTGCACCCTTCAATATAGTAGTCAGATAATGTCCCATGTTCGTACCGATTCTAACGGACTCAGTGCCCACTACCCACTTATTTTATCTGGAAATATTAAGTTATGGCTTTTGTCGTTACCGATAACTGTATTAAATGCAAATATACAGACTGCGTTGAAGTTTGTCCGGTAGATTGCTTTCATGAGGGCAATAACTTCCTTGTGATTGATCCAGATGAGTGCATTGATTGTTCACTGTGCGAACCTGAATGCCCGGCGGAGGCTATTTTTCCTGAGGACGAATTACCGGAAGAGCAAATTCAGTTTATTGAAATTAACAGGGAATTATCTGCCGTATGGCCAGTCATCACCGAGATGAAGCCCCATGCAGAAGATGCTAAGGAGTGGGACGGTGTCAAAGATAAGCTGCAATATCTGGAGCGAGAGCTTTAGCACAAGTTTTTCCCACGCCCACAAAAAAACCCCGCAGCAATACCACGGGGCTCATCAATCAATCCTGGCAATGTCCTACTTTCACATGGGGAAACCCCACACTATCA
>PDPG01000031.1 GCA_002747455.1 Pseudomonadota bacterium
CACCGGCCAGAATCGCCACGGTTACCTTATTTGTCATGGAAGCCTCTGAATCTATTGCTTAGCTCAGTATCATACACGAGCCTTCAGCGCATTCCGATTATTGTGGCACCTGACAAGCTACTGCTGATTGATTGCATCCTCCAGCACCGGAATCCAACTCTGTTTTTCATGATCCAGCTTATTGGCGGCGTGTAGTTTTTTCAGAATTGCCAGCGATTCCTCATAAGCCCTCAGCGCCGCCTTGCCATCACCGAGCAGGCTTTTGGGGAAGTCAGCCAAGGGGAATAGTTATAGCTATAATCAGTCTTAATTTGGTACCATATTAAGTACCAAGAGGATACCACTATGAATATCACATCCGATATAAAACCCGTTTCATTCCTGAAATCACACACTGCTGATGTACTAAAACAGGTAAATGAAACCCACCGCCCTATTGTCATCACCCAAAATGGCGAGCCAAGGGGTGTGCTGCAAGACCCTGAAAGCTACGACAATATGCGCAAGGCGCTGGGCTTGCTGAAACTTATTGCACAAGGCGAGGCAGACGTAAAACAGGGAAATACCAAGACTCAGGAGCAAGTATTTCAGAACATCGAAGACTTACTGCAATCAACCGAAATATGAGTAAGTCATATCACGTCATTTGGTCTGATATTGCTGAAACTGACTTAAAAAATATAATCTTATACATTGCCAAGGACAGTCCGGCGAATGCCCGCAGCGTGTTTGAAAAGATCAAAGAAGCAGCCAGTAATCTGAACCAGTTTCCAGAAAGAGGAAGGCTTATTCCCGAACTTCAGATGCAGGGAGTATTGCTTTATCGGGAGCTAGTCATTGCGCCCTGGCGACTGATTTACCGGACTTCCGGTAATGAGGTTTTGGTTCTGGCGGTGTTGGATTCACGCAGAAATATCGAAGATATTTTGCTGGATCGGTTGGTAAATTAGCTAGCCGTAACCCAAAAATATCGTATTAACGCCGCGTGCAACTTTATAAAATAGTTGGCTAATCATTGGCGTAAAATTATACCCCAAAAACAGCCGTCATCACTAAACGGATTAATCACAAGCAAAATGCGTTAGAATGCAGTGAATTAAACCAAATTAAGGACTGTGACTATGGCCGAATCAAACGACAATAATCTTGCCTTAAGCAAAGTCTCAACACTGAAACAGCAAGTACGAATGGTGGGCGACTTGCTCGGTGAGGTGCTGCGTGAAGTGTCTGGCGATGCGCTTTATGAGGCCGTGGAGCACCTGCGAAAAGGCTATATCCGACTCAGTCTGCAGGATGACGATGAGCAACGTGCGGCGTTGATGCAATACATCGAAAAGCTGGATATTGACTTACTGGAACAAGTCATTCGTGCCTTTAACATTTTCTATATGCTGTCGAATATCGTGGAGGAGGACTTCCTGCACCGACAGCGCCGTAAGGATTACCGTCGTGACCCCCAAACACTGTGGAAAGGCTCATTTTTAGAGGCCGTACAAACCATGAAACATGAGGGGTTAAGTGCTGCACAAGTGCAGACAATCCTCAACCAAATGCAGTACACCCCGGTCTTTACCGCACACCCGACGGAAGCCCGCCGCCGCACTGTCATGGTCTTGCAGCGCAGCATTTTTTTGGTACTCGACCAATTACAAAATGATTACCTGATTGAGGAAGAACGGGAATCCATCAAGTGCCACCTAAAAGCCCAAATCCAGTTACTCTGGCGAACCAATGACGTGCGCGTTGACAAGCCCACAGTTGAGGACGAAATCCGCTACGGCCTGTTTTATTTCGACAGCAGTATTTTTGAAGCCATTCCACAAATGTATCGCTTCTTTGAGCGTGCTGTCCGTAAGGTATATGGCAAAGACACCATCACTGTGCCACCCGTCTTGCGCTTTGGTTCATGGATTGGCGGCGACCGTGACGGCAATCCATACGTCACAGCTGAACTGACCTGCAAAGCCATTCGCCTGCACATGAACTGCGTACTCACCGAGTACATACGCCGCACCCGCGCTTTACGCAACATTCTATCGCACGATCTGGCTTTCATCACACCCAACAAGGCATTTGCCGATTCGCTGGACGCAGACTTGCGCGAACTGTCCGACGAGGTATTTAAAAACAACCCCAACCTGCTGTGCAACGAGCCATATCGCCGTAAATTGCAGATCATGGCTTACCGCCTCAAACAAAATCTGGCGCAGGTCAATGCCCGTTTTGACAGCGATTACTGCCCGGAATGTAAAGGTGCTTATGCCACTTTTGATGATTATCTCAATGATTTATATTTGATCCGTGACTCTTTGCACAGTCATAACGACCGCGCCACTGCATCTCGCGAATTAAAGGACCTGATTCGTATTGCTGAAACCTGCAAATTTAGTCTATTTGATCTGGACATCCGGCAGGAGTCCACCGAGCACAGCAACGCTGTCACTGAAGTTCTGGCACAATTCCGCCCTCATATTTCATATGCTGATATGGCAGAAGATGATCGCATTACACTGCTGGCAGAGCTGATCGACAGCCGCGCTTTACCGCGCCCCAATCCTGAGTCACTTAGCCCACAAACCGTCGAGGTGTTAAAGGTCTTCGACACTATGGTGGCCATGCGTAAAGAAACTGGCGACACGATCTTCGGCACTTACGTCATCTCCATGACACATAGCGCCAGCCATATTCTGGAAGTCATGTTTTTGGCTCGTTTATCTGGCCTGGCAGGAAAAGATCAGGACGGCAATTACTTCGCTGACATCCAGATTTCACCACTGTTTGAAACCATCGACGACTTGCAACACATTGCGGTGGTACTTGATAAAGTCTTAGCAAACCCAAGCTATCGAGGGCTACTCAACGCATCAGGAAACTTGCAGGAAGTCATGCTGGGCTATTCAGATTCCTGCAAAGACGGCGGTATTCTTGCTTCGCAGTGGAATCTGTACAACGCGCAACAACAGGTGATTGCACTCACCGAAAAATACGGCGTGAACTGCCGCTTGTTCCACGGTCGCGGCGGTACAGTTGGGCGAGGTGGCGGGCCAACACACGAAGCCATTCTTTCGCAACCACCTAACACAGTGAAAGGCCAGATTAAATTTACCGAACAAGGCGAAGTTATTTCCAATAAATACAGCAATGTGGAAACTGCCGTGTATGAATTAAGCGTCGGCATGACCGGCTTGTTAAAGAGCAGCACTTGTCTGGTGAAAAAGCACCCGGCCTATCAAAACAGCTACCTAGACACAATGGCGCACCTTGCCCGCTCTGGTGAACAACACTATCGCTTGCTAACCGATGACACCACAGGGTTACAGGATTACTTTTATGAAAATACGCCCGTGCAGGAAATTGGCCTGTTAAATATCGGCTCCCGCCCTTCACACCGTAAATCCGCCGTCCGCTCCAAATCCTCCATTCGCGCGATTCCCTGGGTATTTGGCTGGGCGCAAGCGCGTCACGCTTTGCCCGGTTGGTATGGCATTGGTACGGCTTTGGCAAGCTTCCGCGAACAGCAAAGTGACGGTGAAACAACGCTCAAGGCAATGTATCAGCAATGGCCTTTCTTCAGGGCGCTGATTAGCAATGTGCAAATGGCAATGAGCAAAGCCCGCATGGACACCGCGCAGGAATACTCGCAACTGTGGGAAGATCAGGCACAATCACAGGCCATATTCGCACTAATCAAGGATGAATACGAACTCACCTTGAAAGAAGTGTTGCTGATGTGTGAACAAACAAGCCTGATGGAAGATACCCCACTGCAAAGTTATTCACTGGAGCGTCGTGAGCCGTATCTCAATCCACTGAATCATATTCAATTATCCTTAATGCGGCGGCATCGCCCACTGCAAGATAGCGATCAGGATTCGCCCTACTTAACCGGATTGCTATTGACCATTAACGCCATTGCTGCGGGGATGCGGAATACGGGTTAGTTGTATAGGCTGATCACCGTGCTATCATCCTTAACGAAGGAAGCAAGAAGATGAATTGATGGCGAAAGACTTCTGGCCAGAATAAAAGCCTTTGTAATTGTATTTTTTACTATGGCTGACTATTGCCCTTAACCTACATTTTAGCAAGAGGATACAACATGGATAACGAGACTCGTATCAAAGCGGAGGCGGCTGCTTTTCGTGGCTTGGTTGAGCATCTTCAGGCACGCAAAGATGTGCAGAACATTGACCTGATGAATCTGGCAGGCTTTTGCCGTAATTGTCTGGCTAAATGGTATATGGCTGCGGCAAATGAGCTTGGCGAGGATATGGACTATGACGCTGCGCGAGAGGCCATTTACGGTATGACTTATGATGAGTGGAAAAAGAATCATCAAACTAAAGCTACTGCTGAGCAGCTTCAACTGTTTGAAGACAGCAAGCCGCTTCATGCAAAAATCAGCGGCCACTAAAGCTGGCCTGCCACGGCTCACGCTGCACAACCTTGCCAATGCACCCGGCAAGGTTGTCATTGACGCAGGCTAGCTGTTGTTCTCCGGCAACCCCATATTATCCGAGCGTTTTTCCCAATTCTTCCGCGCCAGTTCGCGCATATCGCCAGTGTGGTCAAGCTCGTCAATAATCTCCCGCCCCAGCATGGTTTCGATGACATCTTCCATTGTGACAACGCCGACCATGCCACCAAACTCATCCACTGCTACGGCAATATGCTCACGCTCTTCCAAAAATTCATTAAATAAATCAGGAATGGCGTAATCCTGAGCCACCATCATGACCGGACGCTGGATGTCTGACATGAGTAAGTCGCTCTCATTCGCCAGCAGCTTTTTCAGAATTTCATTGCTAAGTACAAAGCCCACAATGTAATCGGGATGATTGGTTTCATAAACCGGAATCCGTGAAAAGCGCAAGTTAGGATTGGCTTCATGGAAGGCTTTAATGGACTGCCCCGCATCGGCACTGATCACAACGGTACGCGGTGTCATGACATCTTTTACTTGCACCGTATTGAATTGCAGCAAGTTATTGATTAAGTGTGATTCGGTTTTTTCAAACACACCCTCCTGCGTACCCAGCTCTGTCATTGCCAGAAAATCAGAGCGGGTGAAGACTGCCTCGTTCTCATTTTTCTTCAACAGTTTGGTGAGTAGCTGACTAAACCAAACCAGCGGATACAATATCTTAATCAGCCATCCCAAAGAGGTTACGGTAAAGTTTGACAAACCTTTCCAGTAGTTCGCCCCCAAGGTTTTTGGAATGAGCTCAGAGAAAACCAGAATCGCCATCGTCATTACAGCAGGCACAATAAAGCCCGTAATGATTGGGTTGGAATCTGCCCATATCCTGGTTGCTTGACTCCCCACGCCCAATGCTCCCACCGTATGAGCGATGGTGTTCAGGGTCAGAATAGCCGCCAGTGGTTGGTCGATGTTTTCCTTGAAAAGCTGTAATTGACGACCGACCTTTGTGCCTTCTTGTAGTTTAATCTGTGCATAAGAAGGGGTGATGCTGAGTAAAACCGCCTCCCACAAGGAACATAGGAAGGAAAAAAGCAGTGCGACTAAGAAAAAAAGAATCAGCAGTGAGATCATAGTAGGAATAGGAACTTGATTGTCATTTGTAGCGCACATATTAACCCATGCGCGCAAGCCGTTCCTAGCTTTTAGTTGAGGGGATATTGTTCATTGCAGGCGCATATTGGCCAAGCCAAATCACTCCCCCAACACAGGCGGCGCACTAACCTGAGCCTTCTCCTCACCCACAAAACGAATTGGGCTGGCGGCTAGTTTGATCTCCCCGGCGACAGGATGTTGAACCGTCTGCACCATATCCCGCGCCAAAATCTGCGGATCATTAAATACCTGCTCCACCGTATTAATCGGCCCACAAGGTACATTCACCGCTTCCAACGCTGCTAACCAGTCGGCAGTGTTGCGGGTTACCAGCACACGCTGTAATTGCTCACAAAGCGCCTCACGGTGTAGCACTCTGGCCGCATTGGTTTGGTAATCTTTCTGCGTGGCCAAGTCGGGTAAACCTAGCACCTCGCACAAATGAGCAAACTGCCCGTCATTCCCCACCGCGATGATCAAATGCCCATCGGCACTGGCAAACACTTGATACGGCACGATATTGGGGTGTGCATTACCCATCCGCCCGGGCACTACCCCACCAATCAGATAGTTGCTGGCCTGATTCGCCAGAATCGCCGCTGAACAATCCAGCAAGGCCATGTCCACATGCTTACCCAGGCCAGTGGTTTGTCGCTCATACAAGGCCGCCTGAATCCCGATCACGGCATACAATCCGGTAAACACATCGGTGACTGCAACACCAACCTTTGTAGGCTGCCCTCCGGCGCTGTCCGGCTCGCCAGTAATGCTCATTAAGCCGCCCATCGCCTGAATCATAAAGTCATATCCGGCACGTTGAGCATAAGGGCCAGTCTGCCCAAATCCAGTAATCGAGCAATACACCAAGCCCGGATTCACCGCTTTGAGTGACTCATAATCCAGCCCATATTTGGCTAGTCCGCCGACCTTGTAATTTTCAATCAATACATCGGCAGAGGCCACCAGTTCACGAATCTGCGCCTGACCATCCGGCTGGGTAATATCAACACACAGCGATTGCTTGCCGCGATTTGCACTAAAGAAATACGCGGCATCTTTGGTATCGTTACCTGCCTGATCTTTCAGGTACGGAGGCCCCCAGTGGCGGGTATCATCCCCCACTACCGGACGTTCAATTTTCAGCACAGTCGCGCCCAAATCAGCCAACACCTGACCCGCCCACGGCCCAGCCAGAATCCGGCTCATGTCGATGACTTTCACGCCTGCCAACGGACTCATAGGTTTACCATCAGCGTTGTTGTGATGAGCGGCGTTTTCCTGTGCTGAATCAGTCATAAAGCTCTCCCCGAAAGGTAACGATCAGTTAATAACAATCAGCAAAATGCCTGAATGCCGGTCTGCGCACGACCCAGAATCAATGCGTGAATGTCAGCCGTACCCTCATAAGTATTGACCACTTCAAGGTTCAGCATGTGGCGCATGATTGGGTACTCGTCTGAAATACCGTTTCCGCCGTGCATATCACGCGCAACGCGGGCAATTTCCAACGCCTTGGTACAGTTATTACGCTTCATCATGGAAATCAACTCTGGTGCCAAACGCCCTTGATCCTTGAGCTGGGAGGCGCGCAACACACTCTGCAAGCCCATGCTGATCTCGGTCTGCATTTGTGCCAGTTTGAACTGAATCAACTGGTTTGCCGCTAACGGACGGCCAAACTGAGTACGATCCATAGTGTATTCACGGGCGGCCAGCCAGCAGTCTTCCGCCGCACCCAACGCACCCCAGGCAATACCCAAACGCGCACTGTTCAAGCAGCCGAATGGGCCTCTTAAACCTTGTACATTAGGTAACAAATTCTCCTCAGGAACGAACACATCCTCCATCACAATCTCACCTGTGACGGACGCACGCAACGCCAGCTTACCTTCGATTTTTGGCGCACTCAGCCCCTTCATGTCTTTTTCCAGAATAAAGCCGCGAATCACGCCGTCTTCTGTTTTTGCCCACACCACGAACACATCAGCAATCGGTGAGTTGGTAATCCACATTTTTGTGCCATTCAGGACATAACCACCATCAACCGCCTTAGCGCGTGACTTCATGCTACCAGGGTCTGAGCCGTGATCTGGCTCTGTCAGACCAAAACAACCAACCCACTCCCCAGTTGCCAGTTTCGGCAGGTATTTTTCGCGCTGTGCTTCGTTGCCGTAAGTGTAAATCGGATACATCACCAGACTGGATTGCACACTCATCATGGAGCGATAACCCGAATCGACCCGCTCGACTTCACGCGCAATCAAGCCATACGACACCGTGCTTGTACCCGAACAGCCGTAGCCATCAATCATTGGGCCAAGCAAGCCCAGCTCACCCATCTCGTTGAATACTTCACGGTCGGTGGTTTCACTGCGGAACGCTTCACGAACACGCGGCGCAAGCTTATCCTGAGAGTAAGCGTGAGCGGTGTCCATGACCATCACTTCTTCTTCAGTCAGTTGGTCGCGCAATAAAAAAGGATCTTGCCAATCAAATTTACCCCAGTCGCTGCTCATTCCATCTACGCCTATGTCAGTTTAAAGATGCGGCTACTATACGCCATCACCCAATATATTTAAAATATATAGTTTATATTATTTCAATATGCTTTATGGATAAGAGAAAGCTGGAAATCTTCTATCATGTGGCACGGCTTGGCAGTTTTAGTCAAGCCGCTGAGCACTTACACATTGCACAATCCGCCGTGAGTGTAGCGATTCGCAAGCTGGAGGATGAGTTAGGCTTGCTGCTGATCGACCGGCGCGAGCGACAAATCCAGCTCACGGTTGAAGGCAAGCGGCTCAGCAAGCACGCGACCACTATTCTCCGACAGTTTCAGGAAGCGCAACAGGACATGGCGGCAATGGGCAATCTGAGCAGCGGCCTGGTTTCATTCAGCACCACGGCAATGATGGGCAGCTACTACTTTCCCCCGCTGATTCGGCAGTTCCGACAGCAATATCCTGACATTGACTTTCACATTACCACCGAAGGCACCGAGCGCGTACTGGAACGTATTAACAACGGCGATATTGATATGGGCGTGGTGAATAGCCAGCGTTTAACCGAGGATCAGGAGGCACTGAAACTTTGCGATGCGCCGGTCGTGGTCTGTGTTGCACAGGATCACCCATTAGCCAAACAGACGGCGATTTCCGGCGCGACCTATTGCCAGCAGCGACTGATCTTATATCAACAAAATTATTACCTGCGGCAACTGAGTATGCAGCTTCATGCTGCGCACAACCAAATGCCAGACATTGCCGTCGAAACAGACTTGCTAGGGATGATTATCCAACTGGTGCGTGAAGGCGAAGGCGTGACGCTGGCGCTAAAAGTCGCCGCTGACGCGGAAGCTGGTGTGGTGGGCATCCCGTTTGAGGATCCGGAAAGTTTATCGCTAAGTCTGGCCTGGTCGAAAAAGCGGCAATTGTCGGTGGCTAATTTGGGGTTTGTGTCGTTTTTAAGGGGGATTGGGGCAACGCAGCCGTGACCACTGTGCCAAACACGGCTGCGAAGGCAAAAAGCAAAGTCACTGTCCGCCGCGAACTAAACGAACATATCTGCTGTTATTCTTATGGTCCGGGTGGCCGTCGCCATCGTAGAAATCGACATACCACGCATAGTTGCTATAGCCAGCATACGGCGAGGAAGACCAAAACCGACTAGCTGGCGTATTTGGGAAGGCGGTTTGGTTAATGGTTGGTCGCTGATAACTCCCATTACGATCATTTTTTCCATCACAAGCATAATCCCAAGCCTCCTCCGCGGGTGTGCCATTGCTGCAAAACACCAGACTGCGTAATTCCTCAATCGTAGGAACACGCCAGTCGCTATAGCCAGCAAAGCGGCTGCCTTTGAGTGCCTGTGCCTGTTGCCAGTTATACTCCTTTGCCTTTCCCTGCTGGCAGTACTCTCCCGATTGTCCTTCACTGCATCGCTTCCACATTAGCCCTGTATTGCGGTCGCTAACCGTGCCATTGTTGTGGATTTGATAGCGTTTGGCATGTTCCCGATAAGGCGGGGCTAAGGCTTCCAGCTCCAATCGCTCAAATTTTTGTTTCAGAGCATCCGGCAAACGTACATTGTCATCCACCTTTAGCTGTTTGAGTGAATCCATCACAAACAAACCGCCGAACTTTTCATCGACACTAATATCGCGGTTGCCGCTGATGTTCAGCGTTTCCAGAGCGGGCATATCCACAAACGGCAGGTTGCTAAGTGCATTGTGGCTCAGGTCAAGTGAGTGTAAACCATTCACTGGCAAGGCGGCCAAAGGAGAGCGGCGCAAGCCATTATTGGCCAGTGATAGTTCACGCAAGCCAGATAATTTTGCCAAATTCAGCTCAGACAAATCACCATTCAAGCGGTTATGGCTAAGGTCAATACGCTGTAATTGGTGCAATGGTTCAAGGCTACCGATTTGACTAGCCGTTGCTGACAAACCACTCAGATTTAGCACGCTGAGGTTGGTCAAATGTGGCCACAAACCGCTGAGGCTTTTCATCGAGCCGCTTAATAATTGGCGATTATTGGCCAGATTTAGTGTATCCAGCTTTGGCATCCCCTGTAACACCTGTTCCAGTCCTGTTGCCTGAATTTTCGTATTGCTTAAATCCAGGCGCCTGATATGGCTAAACTTGGCAAGCCAGGGCGGGACACTAAACAGTGGCAGGTTGGAAAAATCGACCGACTCCGCTTGCACCAACTGACCTGGTGACATGGTGTCTGGCACAACATAAGCCGGACGCTTCGCAGGGTCGGTCGGCAACTTCATTTTTACGCCTGCTCGGTGCATTTGCTGAATTTCAGTTCGAGTAAAGTCAGCGGCACTTAACGACAACGAGACAACGAGCGCCATTGCGCCACCTAGCCAAGACAATGCCCTCATGCCTTACACACTCCAGTCTTTAAATGCAGTAGTGCCCGTTGCCGAGATCAGGTTGTGGTAGTGGTTTCGCTGATGCTGATTCATTTTAAGCAAATCAATGGTACACAGGTCATCGGGTTCGGTATCACTGCCTAGTGGACGAGCATACGACATGCCAGCCAAACGTACCTCTATCTTTTCATCCCGCAGGTAATCCAGCGCCTGTTGAAAGCGCTGCAACTGGGCAGGGTCATTCAGCGCCAGTGCAAGCTGACGTTGCTCATGCACACGGTAATCACTTTGCCCCAAGGTAATAATGGAAGCTTTGTAGTTGGCATGTTTGAACGTCTCACCCATCAGGTTATCGCTCACTCCCAAACGTGTTGCGCTATCATGGCTGCTGCCACGAATGCCTTTCATCAGTGCAGACACCACCATGTCGGAAGCCAATTTCACAACCACCGCACGCGCCAGGCTAAAGATTAACCCACCGATAAAGCGCACTGGATGCAGCCGTAACAGTGCCGTCCACGACATACTCCGAGCCGTGCTTTGGGCGGGTAACAGAATACCACCTGCGGTTGCGGCACTGTAGCCAAGAAATTGTCGTCGTGAGAGTGTTAATGAATGGTCATTTTTCATCTGCTCAATCTCCTTGTTTGGTGCTTATTCCCCCCCTATCTAACGGGAAAACTTAACAAGGGTCAACCTTTACAAACGAGTAGACGAACGAAATGATCGGGCGGTGGGCACGGCAATATATCTAAAGCGCCTTCAAAAAAGCAATTAATTGCGATACCTCTTTGTCATTCAGGTCAATCTTCGGCAAGTGATGTCCTGTAAGCCGCTGGCTGGGTGGATTCACATAAAAACCAACCACCTCCTGTAACGTCTTAAACCGACCATCGTGCATATACGGTGCTGTTTTAGCGATATTTCTTAGCGTTGGAACCTTAAAATTACCGGCCAGCTCATGACGGTTCTTACTCATAAATTTAAGGTTTTTACAGGCTTCCTTGGGGGCATCACTATACGCCCCCAAGCAGTTAAATTCATCCCAGGCCTGAGCCTCCGCAACCTGAGATCGCCCCATATCCTTTCCCCGCACCCCCGTACCAATGTTCTGAAAGTGCTGACTGGACAACAGGGCTGAATGGTGACAGCTCACACAGGATGCCTTCCCCAAAAACAGCTTTAAGCCTTGTTGTTCGGTCATTGATAATGCTGGTTTTTCGTTGCTACCTGCCGCTGCGTTATCGTTAGCCTGTTGATCCATCAACGATAACTGCTGCACAAACTGATCGAACCTTGATTCAGGAAATTTAAGCGTCGCCTCAAATGCAGCGATTGACTTGCCGATATTGGCATAAATGCGATTGATTTGTTGACGAGACTCAAGGCTCAGCGACTTCCATTTTTTGAGGCTATTAATATCCCCTTTTGGGGTAGCATCGCTTGGCCATGTTGCAAACACTTCCGCCGTTGGCGCATCTGCAAAAATTGCTTGATAACGCGGGTAATAATGCTTATCGCCCAACACCTTTTGAATCACTTCAATGCGTGTCAGGTTATGTTCATTCGGGTTTTCAAAAGGCTCCAATGCCTGAGACCAGGCACTATCTTTCCTGCCATCCCAGAAAAACCATTGCTGATAAGCACTGCCCAATAACGAAGGGGTGTTTCTGGTACCAGGCTTAATGCCACTGGCGACTTGCATGCCATCGCTGAAATGACGTTGGGGCTGGTGACAGCTACTACAAGATACTGTGCCTGTCTGACTCAGTCCTGGGTCAAAAAAAAGTTGTTGGCCAAAGGCAATTGCATCGGGGTTGCCGATATATTGATTGCTGGGGTCTAAGGGAACCTTGGGGAGATTAGATAACGATAGTGTTTTGAGTAATGCTCGCTCGGCATCAGACCAGCTTATCACTGCCCCTGCATCATTATGGAAAGCACCAGCAGTAGATGCTTTTTCCGTGACAGTAGCACTAACTGTCTGCCCTGAAGCGTTATTCGCCGAGTTTGTACCAAAAAAACTCAGCACTGCGGCAAAAAGCAATAGGCTGCTGATCCAGAACAGCGACTTGCTCTTTAGCCAGGGCTTGTGTCCCAAATGATCTTGGGTCACTCTAATTGGCTTAATCGTCTCCATCATCAGATTGTAAAGTCGAATACCACCTGCTCCGACTGACCATCAATCTTCACCAGAAAGCCCACCGTCCATGCCCCCGGCATGCTGTATTTCAGACCTTCGAGCTTGTAATGCCCCGCCTCAGCCGTGGGTGATAACAGGGGTGCTGTCGGTAAACCGTGACCATGTGCTTTCATGCCACCGTCGATAGAAATAGCATCCGCGAACCTGGCCTTATTGTTGTGCTTGAGCCGAACATCACATTGCTGAAAATCGCCCACAAAGGGACTGGTGGCACAGGAAAACTTGATCGTCAGAGTGCCAGATTGACTTTTTTCTGACATTTCCCACGGCTTGCTATTTCTTTGTTGTGCCGCAGCCAATGTCTTAGATACTGAGCAGTCATATTTTATCTTGGCCTTTTCTTTTATCTCGGCCTTTTTGTCAGACTGGCAGCCAGATAAGCCGACCATCATGATCAGGAGGCCAGGCAAAGCATGGGTGTGGTTGATATTAGACATGGGATTATTTTGATATTGTTATTTTTTAGAGATTTTAACGTGCCGCAAAGTACACTACCAAGCGGCACCAGATAAACAAACATTAGACAGCATTGAGACTCCCCTGCGCTTACCACAGAGGAGTCGTCAATGATCAAGCGTTACGATCAGGGGTTAATTGTGACCGTGACTTCAACCGCATTCTCTCTGCCCAGGCTGTCACGAATGGCATACCAGAAACTATCTGTGCCGGTATAACCCGTTTCAGGAGTGTAAGTCAGTTGACTACCGGACTGCACAATCGTCCCACCATTTACGGCGTATTCGTTGACTTCAAGAATCGTCAAGCCTACGCCAATATCATTCTCCAAAGGACTAAAGGTGACAGGCGTATTACGCGATGTTGTTGGCGTGTCCGCCACGGCAACAGGATAGGGTGGCGCAGCATCGGTTATCGTGATAGTCACCTCGCCGCTGTTGGTGCGTCCAATGACATCCGCAAACTCATACCAAAGCTTATCCTCACCAACAAAGTCTGTTTTTGGCGTGTATACGATTTTATTATCAACAATGGACACCTGACCACCTCGTAACGACCAGGGGTTAGTGTCACTCAATGTCAAACCAACACCTGTATCATTGGCCAGTACATCAAAGGTTGCGCTGGTATTCTTGGTTGTAGAGACTGAATCTGGGCCTGCCGTTGGATAGGCTCCTGCATCCACACCCGTTACCGTCACGTTCACATAAGTGCTATTCGTTCTTCCTTGTGAATCACTAAAGGCATACCAGAAGGTATCCTCTCCGGCATAACCCGAACGTGGCGTGTACACCGCCAGATTACCCGACATGACAATACGTCCACCATTGTAGGAGTATTCGTTAATGTCAATAATGGTCAGGCCGACCCCCGTATCATTGGCAAAAATATCAATCGAAACAGGCTCTCCGGCTGCCGTTGTTGCGGTATCTGGATTTGCTTCAGGATAAGCACTGCTGTCCGTTCCAGTTACCTCTATGGTGATTTTCGTACCATAAACAGCACCCGTGACATCCTTGATGGAGTACCAGAAAACCTCCGTCCCCGCAAAGCCAGCATCTGGCGTATACACTACCTTGCCATTAGTGATTACAGCAGTACCGTGACTAGGATCATCAAGCTGATCAATGCTGATACCAGTCCCTGAGTCATTCGCCAATACATCCACCGTCACTGATTCACCCGCGGAGGTTGTGGCAGTGTCTTCGTTTGCAACCAGCGGCTCGGCAGCAAGCGTCACCAAAGGATTTTTATCATGCCAATCTCGTGGAATAATCTGGAAATGATTGCTGTGAATATCCATTCTTGGCGCATCTTCGGAGCGTGGCACGTGATAGAAAGAAACGCCAACCCAAGCTACCAAGTCCTTCCCGTTTAAAGACTCACCATTTGCAAACTGATCCAGACTATCGGCAGAACAAGGATTAACACGCCTGTTATGCGAAGCAATCTGCTCACAACTTTTATGGCGTGTTACGAAGAAATCATTGTAGGTGAACCTCTCATTACTCGGGCCGATTTCTCGGTGCCCGACTTCATCCAGGCGAATTTCGTAGCCCATCAGATGCCCTTTGGCATTGGTCTGGCTATCATCCCTCACGATCCACGAACGCTGACTTGATGGAGACACCGAGCGTGCTACCTCGGTACTGAAAGTTGTCACTGAGCGTTGGCGTTGCCCACCGGATGATGCATAGTTGATCTCTTGAGCGACGTCATTATACGCCGAGCCATTTAAATCAAAATCAAGACGCCAGAAGTAGTTGTGCATGTGCGACAAGCCGACATTGCCATTATCTGCCAATAGCCAGCCGTGTTGATCGGCGCTGCTGTTACCAAAACGCTGCAAGGAACCGGTCGCTAAAATAGATGGCTCGATTCGTCCATCATCATAGAAAAGCCACTGTGGAATATAAACGTATGCACCCACTCTGGAGATACTGGATACTTTCAGTGCCTCCGACTTGGCCGTGTTACTTCCGACACGATAGGCCGCCCCCTTGTTAGTCACCTTAGAACACACAGCATCTTTGTTACCATACCGGTGTAGTGTGCCGTTTTGGCACTCTTCTGAGCTCATATCCCGCAGGTTGCTATTACCCAAGCCATAGTCAGACACATCATGGTAACGCGCACCATTGTCATCATACGGCACATGGATTTGTGAGACAGCCGCATCCCTTAGTACCATACGGCGTGTGCCATTTTTTGGTGTGTAATAAATATGGTGGTAGCGGATACCGTGGCTTCTACTATGTGTCCAACACATATCCCATCGTGCGCCATTACTGAACGTCTTATCAATGTAATAATTGTCGTCACAATGTTCGGCTGCCTGAGCCTGATTAAAGGCCGACAGCGCAAGGCCCAGCAGAGAAAGCCGAGCGAATAATTTTATGGTTAATAGTGTTTTCATGACACCCTCATCCTGTGATTGTTATTGTGATTACAATGGGTTTGACGAATGCCAATCTCGTGGCAACAACTGGAAGCTGTTCCAGCGCATACCGATCACATTGTCATCTTCATCACGCGCCAAATGGTGGTAACTCAGGCGGTTCCACACCACCACATCACTCCCATTAATCCCCTGCGAATTGGTAAAGTCCTTCACCGTCGCACCGCAACCACCAGAGGTATCATTATCTACCGCAAAACGCTCACAAGCCTTGTACCGAGTAAAGAACACATCATTGTTTAGCCAAGACTCACCGTTGGCACCCGTTGATTGATGGTCATAATTCAGTAACACGAGTTCATAAGAAATGGGGGACACACCATTGGTTTCAGAGGCATCGCGCACACGCCAGAATCGTTTTACTTCGGGACTAAAATTACGTGCCGCTTCACTGCTGACGCGGCTAATTGATTTAGTACGCCTAGTTCGAGCAACATTTAGGCTACTGGTAATTTGCTCGACAATATCGTTGCTGTTGCTATTGCCCAAATCGAAATCCATGCGCCAGAAGTAGTTATCCACAAAGCCCACGCCACCATTACCATCCTGCTGCATTGGCCATGCGAAATTAGTATCATAACTGGTACGGTCGATACGGCCACTTAAGCCAATCCTTGGCTCAATCGTGCCATTTTCATGGAACAGCCATTCCTGAGTGTAACTGTAGCTTCCCAACTGAGACGCAGACACCAACGACAAAACAGTACCTGATAACGCCACATTGTTGCTGTATTTATAAATATAGCCCGCATCTTTTTCTGATTGGCAAAGCACTGGCCTACCTGCCGACTGATGAAGCTGACCACTGCATTCACTACTGCTCAGGGTAATAAAATTATTGCCACCCAAGCCGTAATCTGTCACCAGATACTCTGCGTCACCACCATCATCATAGTTTCGTTGAATCTGTGATAAGGACAGCTCACCCATTACCCGACGCTGTGCTTCGCCTGGTGCCTGATAACGGATGTTACTAAGTACAATGCCTTCCTCATCGCGCGCCTGCCAACACATACTCCAGTTCGCACCGGTAGATAAAGTCTTTTGAATGGTTTGACCCGAAGGACATGACGGATTGCCCGGACGCGCCTCAGCCACAGCAAAGGGATTGAGGAATAAGGCTACCGCGCCCAGAGGTAATACTTTTTGAATCATTGACAACATAAAAACCTCGCTTAGTAACCCATGCGTTGAGTGACAACGCCGGCTGATAAATTAACAATCGGACTGACTTCAAACACCACGTTATCGTGGGTGTATAGCATCAGTTGCGCGCAGCGCTGAGCACCGCAAGAACGGCTCGCCGCATTCACCACACCGGGCATACTGTCTGCAAAGAAGGTAAACGCCTTGTACTGAAGTTGGTCAACTGAATGCAGTGTCTCGCCTGTAATTCGCTTAAACTCTGCATTTAAAATACTGCGCTCCTCCGGGTCATCAAACACAATATTAAATGCGCGTGATAGCTCATCCTGTGACAGAGGTGGCTGCATATTTTTATGTCGTGTTTTAGAAATCACTTCCTCGGCATCAAGATCCACGACCGTAATGATTAACTCGTCTGTTGCGTAGTCGTAGACTGTTACATCAGCCCAGCGTTGGTTACGACGATTATCCTCCTTATCAAAACGATGCGTTTCCACGTTCAGAAACTCTGGAGAAGACGGGGCTGCGGATGATGTTGCCGCCTGAGTTCCAGTTCTACGTGACATGCCCGCTGGTGCGGCTGCCGATGTAATGGCTAGACTTTTTGCCTGATTAATCTCGTTCTGAGAAACGGGGTCCATGCCTTTGTTGGCCGATGCGCCGGCACTAAATAGTGCCGCACATACAGCAGCTACTAACATTTGATTATTTTTCATTATTGATCCGAGTCGGGGGACTCGACCTCACCACTGATTAAATTAACAGGTTCAGTGTATGCTGCCGGATCATCTAATGTATTTTGATGGCTGGACTAGTGGGAGTAAGCTCCCGACGACTGGGATTGGGCTGTTTAGCTGATAGTACGTAAAAATCACATTCCCTCTGCCGATAAATAGCAGAGGGAACTTTGTATTAACACGACGCAATAGGCTATCCCCTACTACGTCCAAACTGCGACTATTAAGCAGGTTTGACTAATAATTCACTCATCGCATCATGCTCTGCGACAAAGTGCCCCGGAAAACGCTCTTCCAGCTTGGGAATATACCCGTCTTTTGCCAAATGTAGCTTCGATGGCAAAAACCGCATACGCGCTGCCGGATCC
>PDPG01000032.1 GCA_002747455.1 Pseudomonadota bacterium
TAAAGGCAACTCGGCACTACCCCTGACTGTTAGTGCCAAAGACAACACCGGCTATCTCACCCGTGTGGAACCACGCCAGCTACAACTTGCCCCCTCAGATAATGCTGTTATTACATTAACATCCACTGTGCCAGCCGACTTGAAAAAATCACTGTCACATATCCTGAAACTGTCATTACATGGCCAATCGGTGACTGAAGAAAAGCGAATCAGTACACAAATTATTTCACGCACACCTGAAGGAACCGGCCTTTATCACACACTGCCAACCAGAATAAAAGCTAACTACGTTAATGAAGGTGACGAACGCCACTTTCAGACCGAACTGGCCGTTCGGGGCAGTCTTGATGAACAGGGTCAACATTTTATTGATGCACTGTACCGGGATACGCAGGCGAATGATATTTCTTCACTTGGCGGACATTCCGAACAGCGAATAAGCTACCAGCACAATGCTTTCCAGTTGCACCTGGGCGACCGTATTTTCCCCGTTGCCGGTATTACAGACGACGGCTTTTACGGGCGGGGCTTTGAAGTGGGTTATCAGCCGATTCAACAAAACTGGAACATCCGCGCCTTTACTGTCGAACAGCACCCCGATGATAAAGACGATACTGACCAGGCAATCAAGCCGGACAAACAGGGGTTTGAAGTAGGCTATAGGCACGGCGAACATCTTGAGCTGACCTTTAATATGATTAAAAGTAATACTGCCGATAACAGCCAGCATGAGGAACGATTAAACGGTGTTGAGGTTTACTGGGATAAATATACTGCCGCAGCAATCCATCTGTCACTGGCACAGGATAAAGATGGCCGGGCTTTTCGCTTTGAACAAAACGGTACATTGAATAACTTATCTTATGATCTGGAAATAGAGCGGGCCGACACCACCTTTGACGGCAGTATCAGTGACATTGAGCGACAAAATTTCACCGGCATTTACCACATCAACCAAAAACAAAGCTATTTCCGCACCAACCTGTTTCATAGCAAGGATAATCTGGGCCGGGACACAACCCGCCGTATGACTGAAGAAAAAAATATCAGTCTGGGTTTCGGTCATTACTTAAAGAAAAATAATCGGGACAGTGTGTATGTGGAGCTATTTGCTAAAGATATTTGGGACAGGCGTATCGAATCCGACCTGAATCAGTCTGAACAGGGTATCCGACTGGATTATTTGAAAAATTTCAGCCCGGAACTCGATCTCAATGCGACACTGGAGTACCTGAAAACGAACAATAAACTCAACTCGGAAGCATCTAATAAACTTCGAGGCAGTTTAACTCTGGCCTATACGCCCTCTGACAACTACCACTTTGGTTTCAATATGGATAGTTTACAGACTGATACGAATGCAACAGGCGCATCAACAGACCGCCTAAGTTATGGCTTCAATGCAACGGTGAATCTTGGTGCCGGACAACGCCTTTCCGGTTATTGGCGTCATTCTGAGTACGACGACACCGCTAGCCAAAACCTGCAACTTAACTATCATCATACGTTTCGCAACAGGCTCAAGCTGGGTTTTTCCATTGCCAGCAAGTTGCAACAGGATGAGAGCAATGAGCTGAGTTACCTGCTTAGCCTGTCCACACCGATGGACGTGCCACTTTATAAACATAACAACATCGGCTCAGTGAGCGGAAAAGTGATTGACCTCCAGTCACAGCAACCGATTGCCGATACCGTAGTCAGCCTTGCCGGACAATACGCCGTTACGGATAAAAACGGCAATTATCGATTTCAGGCCGTTCGGGCGGGCAACTACCAGATCACCACCGACCTGAGCCGAACCACCTATCGTAATCACTTTATGGCAGACGCAGCGCATCAGGAGGTGACTCTAATCGCCAATCGGAACACCCGGCACGATATTAACCTTGCACCGGGCACAGGCGTCTCCGGGCGAGTGGTAAATTATACCGCCTATCATGCTCCTGCTATAAAAGCTGGCATTGACGTGCGACATTCTCCCAGACAAGACACAGCTAAACTGAGATCCGGTAGTGGTATCGGGGGAGTGTTAGTCACTCTGACTTCCAATGAGAATGGGACTAAAAAACACAAGACACTCACCAATAAGGAAGGTTATTTTCATTTTAACGGCATCAGTGCCGGGCGATGGCACATTCAGGCATCCGACCCCAGTGGACTGATAAAAGAGGCTCGGCTGGATAAACCACTGCGCACTATTGAGCTGAGCACAGACAAAGACCAAGTTATAACCTTCAGGGCCATACCATTGCGTAGCAAGATTAAAAGGATTGGCCCCCGTACCGGCTTCACAGTTTCAGGCGACTAATTAATTATCTATTCGGTACAAATAAAACCAATTCAGAGGGCAGCAAACATGACTCACAACACAGCTCACTTATCCGCTTTCACCGGCCTGTGCCTGATGTTTACGCTGCTACCTGTACAGGCTGATACCGCCACCGCCAGCCAGACTGTACGGCTGATCATTCCCAAGATTGCGATGATTGATGTCAGCAATACGCACACCCCGTTACAACTGACTTTTGATCCAATAACGGATGCAGGAGATAATTTTGCAACGGCGACCACCACAGGATTTTATGATGTCACCTCTAATATCCCCAAACTCAGGCTGTACGGACAGACCGATATTGATCTGGAGGATCAATATAATCTGACCCTGAAAGTACACGAGGCAGCAGGACACTATGCACCCTTATCCACAACGCCACGGAAAATATCAACACAAAGCCGTCAGGCGCAAGTTGAACAACCACTTACCTATAAAGCCGCTCCAGCGATACCCAGCAAAATGATTTCTCATGGTGATATTGATGTGAAGATCATTTATACACTGGTGGAACCTTAAAACACTACACAAATAGCGTAGTCCCCGCCCAGCAGTACATATTCATAGCCTTTCCTCCAGGCAGTGTCCGCGACATTTTTCAAGTCGCGATAATACTTCAGGCCGTACTCGTAGGCTTCGCGCTCTGCCGGATCAAAGTGGGTAATCTGAGCAGCATTAAACGGTTTACTGGATTCATCATCGGGCTTGCAGCGCCCGACTCTGGATATGTTAGGATTGCCCCCATGAACCAGAAAAAGAAGCTACCCATCGGCATTCAGTCCTTCGCAAAAATTCGCAACGATGACTATTACTACATCGACAAAACGCCGCTGGCTATGTCATTAGTCAATGGAGGTGCGCATTACTTCCTGTCCCGCCCTCGCCGCTTTGGTAAGAGTTTGTTTCTGGATACGCTAAAAGAACTACTGGAAGGCAATGAACCACTCTTTAAAGGCTTGGCCGCTGACGAGCAATGGGACTGGTCGGTTAGATACCCTGTGCTGCGTTTCAGCTTTGGCAGCAAAAACCATAACAACACGCAAAGCTTGCAAGAGTCGCTGCATACCCAGCTAACGCACCTGGAGGAAAAGTTTGGCATCCCTTCTCAGTTTGATGATATTGGCGGACGCTTTGCCGATTTGATTGTGAAAGTCAGCCAGCAATCGGGTCAGCCTGTGGCGGTGTTGGTGGATGAGTATGACAAGCCGATTTTAGATGCACTGGATTCGCCTGATATTGCCAAAGCCAACCGTGGTTTTTTGCGTGGTTTTTATGGCACGATCAAGGATTACGATGCACACATTAAATTCAGCTTCCTGACCGGCGTGAGTAAGTTCACCAAGGTGAGTTTGTTTTCTGGTTTGAACAATCTGAAAGACATCACCCTTGACCCACGCTACTCCACCATTTGCGGTTATACCGATGCGGATATTGATGAGGTGTTTGCGCCTGAGTTGGCGGGATTTGACCGCGATAAAATCAGGGAATGGTATAATGGCTATCACTGGCTGGGTGAAGGAGTTTACAACCCGTTTGATATTTTGCAGCTGTTTGATAACCGCAAGTTTGCGAATTACTGGTTTGAAACCGGCACACCAAGGTTTCTGGTCAATTTATTGTTTAAACGCCAGATACCAACCCTGAAACTCGACAATATGTTTAGCAGCAGTGCTATGTTATCCAGCTTTGATGTGGAAGACATGACTACTGAGGCGTTACTGTTTCAAACAGGCTATCTAACGATCAGGGAGGAGGAAAACCTTGGTGGGCAGGTGTTTTATACACTGGGCTACCCCAACCGCGAGGTGTACCAGAGTCTGAATGAAAACCTGCTTTCTGCACTGGTTAAAAACAAATCTGATCAGGCGGTACAAAGTGGGCAGCTTTACCGTTTACTACTGGTCAATGACTTCGACGGCCTAAAGCAGTTATTCCACAGTTTCTACGCCAGCATTCCGCACCAGTGGTACACCAATAACGATATACAAAGTTATGAAGGCTATTACGCCTCGGTGTTTTACTCCTACTTTGCTTCGCTGGGTTTGGATATTACTGTTGAAGACAGCAGCAACCTTGGGCGTATTGATATGACACTGCGGTTTAACCAGCAGGTGTATATTTTTGAGTTTAAGGTGGTGGAGTTAGTGCCGGAAGGTAAGGCGCTACAACAGATTAAAGATAAAAACTACGCGGATAAATACCGCCAGCTCAACCAACTCATACACTTGATTGGTATCGAGTTTAGTAAAGACAGCCGGAATGTGGTTGGGTTTGAGGTGGAGTCAATGGGGTTGGGCTAACCCCGAAGTTTTGCCACTTCATCCACCGTTAGGCCAGTAGCTCCTGCGATATCAGCATCACTCAAAAAGTTAAGCAGCTTTTTTGCCATTAACAATAGTTCTTCCTGTTTCCCCTTCTCTATGTTCTTCTTGATACTCTGTTTTATCCCTTCTTCTACCCCTTCCTCATAGCCTTTCCCCCAGGCAGTGTCCGCGACATTTTTCAAGTCGCGGTAATACTTCAGGCCGTACTCGTAGGCTTCGCGCTCTGCCGGATCAAAGTGGGTAATCTGAGCAGCATTAAACAGTTTGAGGAAGATTTTTTCCTGCAATACGGCAGGGATGTCATTCATCTCATGCAGGTGCCGGAAGATGTAGAACCACTTATCTTGCGTGGTTGCCAACTGTTCTAAGGTCTTGTTGAAGTTAGGCAGGGCGAGATAGATAAACGTGACTTTGTCATAAAGCACATTGCCAAACTGATCTTTTAATTGTGACTGATGAATGACGCGGTCATCACGCTCTGCACAATCCTCTGCAAAGGTAAAATCCAGAATACCGATGGCATACACCGCTGACAGCCTACCATCCCAGCCACCACGCTTGGCTTGATCATGACTTGGAAAAGTGGCGTAGTAGGTACTGCGGTGTTTAAAGTAGTTATGCTTAGCCTTTTGTAACTCAACAATGAACCGCTCACCGTTGGGGCTGGTACAGCGTAATTCAAAAATATCTTTATGATTCGCACCTTGCTGCCCGTTATGAGCGTACTGCAAACTCTGAATCCAGTGCTTTTCAGGCAACAATGTATTCAGGAAGCTAATTAACAACTCCTTGTGCGACTCCTCACCGAAAAGTTTTTTAAAACCGAAGTTGGTGAAGGGGTTGACGTACTTGTCCTGTATCATTGCATTGTATCCGTATTGCTTTCACAAGGTTGCAACTATAACACTGGATTCATCATCGGGTTTGTAGCGCCCGACTCTGGATATGTGGGTAGTGGGTCACTTCCGGACATGTCTTGCTATATCAAAGTAGGTTGCCCGACCCAGACGTTCATGTTGAACTACCGTTATAAGGGTTACGAACCGGCTAAACCCTTCGGGTGTCTATGCTGCTTTGGCACTGACTCAGATCGAATTATGGGGATTTTTATAGGTTATGCAGGATTGCATTATGGAAGGCTGGACAGCATAGCCAGCCTCGACGGGGTGAAGAAAGTAGGTTTTACCCCAAAAGTATAATAAGATTATGCTTATTGTACTTTAGACCCTAAAAGTATAATAAGAACTTTCTTATGTTACTTTCCTCACAAAAGGAACAAACCACCCATGAGCATCGATCTACAGCAATTCAAAGCTGGTTTTGTTCAAAGAGCCGATTGTCAGTGTTGAGCAAGTAAAAACTGTTTGTGATGTCTCCTACCGAACAGCAAACGAACTCGTATCAACACTCTGTGAGCATGGCATATTAACTGAAATTACAGGTCAAAACAGAAATAGACTATTTGCATTTAGTGCTTATCTGGCCATATTTGAACCTGTTGAAAATGCCGAATAAAACTAAGTTGTATTAAACATGGCTTAATCTGACAATTTTGTTATTACTGTTGAAGACAGCCGGAATGTAGTTGGGTTTAAGGTGGAGTCTACGGGGCTGGGTTAACCCCGTAGCTCCGGTATTTAACCTGCAAAAAGCAAAGTCACTGTCCGCCGCGAACTAAACGAACATATAGATCGTAATGCTTACTGACCGTGCCGTCTTCGCCATAGTAGAAATAGACGTACCACGCATTGTAGCTGTAGCCAACATCCGGCGAGGAAGACCAATAACTACCACTGGCTGTATTCGGAAACATCGCCAAATTAATCGCAGGACTATGACAAGCTGTTTCTACAATACTGGCCAGCTCTTTAATATTCGGCAAGCGCCAATTTCCCGTCGCCAATGCCAATGCTGCTGGCCAGGTATGAGTGGTGGCTGATCCGGTGCAAGTAGTTCCATCCCATTGTTGGCCCACCGAACAACGCTGCCAGACCAAGCCGGTCTGTAAGTCCTTTACTTCATCACCGGATAGCTCAAAGCGACTGTCCGGGGTTGTCGCCCGCATTCTATCATTACAGGTCTGGGCATGCCCTGTTGCACTCACTAGCAATAGCAACCCCGTCAGCAATATATTGCGTAATCTCATTATAAACTCCTGTTAACCCCACCCGACAACACTGACGAGCCTGTCGTCATGCCCTGGTAGCGAATTTCTGTACACAGACCAAAGCCTCAATAGATACCAGAATTGCTACACTATCCCGCCAAATTGGTAAGCCTGTCGTACTCATTTAGCCTCCCTGTCAAAAAGCAAAGTCACTGTCCGCCGCGAACTAAACGAACATAGAAGTAGTGATGCTTACTGTGCGTGCCGTCGTCGCCATCACCGAAATCGACACCCCTCGCATCGTAGCTATAGCCAGCAGACGGCAAGGAAGACCAATACCAGTCATTGATCGTATTTGGAAAATATCCCGCATCTATTGCTGGGCCGGGATAGGGGACATCATAACGCACCAATGAGCGTAACTCCTCACGCGTTGGCAAGCGCCAGTCCGCAGCACCGCACAAGCCCTGAGTATTCACCCGCTTGGTGTAGGCTTCGGTATTGCAGTAGCTGGCTGTATCGCCTGAGCGATAGCCATGACAAATACCCCCATCATCATTCTGATAACCCGCAGAACCACCGTCATTACGGGTATCGGTGGTGTACCAAGTGTAGCGGTCACCGGCATCGTGCAGCCCCTCATCGCCCGCTGTTCCATTACCTCTTTGTTTGACCTCCCAAATCAGGCCGGTGACATTGTCTTTTACGCATGACCAGTTGCCAGCATTGGCGGGTAACTTATCACCATTGGCATCTAGCTTGGTAAAACTAAAGCCTGCATGACCATCGGAGTCATCGTTATGCGTGACATCACGGCCGTATTCTGCGTCTTGACCAGGGTAGTCGGAGACAGGACAGCTTAGGCCGCTAGTGGATCTATCCGCGCATTGGGTAATGCCGGTGTCGTTGAGTTTGCTCTCTCCAATCGCCAGCTCCTCATTACCAAATTTTTCCCAATCCACTGTTTTATCAGCAGTATTTAAAAGAATCGCCTCACTACCCGAAAACTCTCCATCACCATTTTTGTCGTATTGAAGAACGACAGCTTTTATCGCCCCGTTACCTTTGAAAGTAATATCAATTTCACTTACAAACTCATTTTCTAAAGCGTCGCTGTAAACAGCAAGCTCCTGATTTTCGTCTTCATTAGCATGCCTGCTCCAAACCGCCATTTGAGAAGGCTCAATAACTAATTCATAACTCGCATACTTTGTATCTTTCACATCATCCACCAAAACAGGATACCTTGTAAGATCAACCGCATCGGTTGTCATATCCCGCTTTCTAAGATAACCGCCTTTACCATGACCTATATCAACAATAGCTGCGGTATATTCCTTGCCAGACTGCGTTCTGAACGCAAACTCACGGTCATGAGCAACTATATCGGATGCCAATACCGAGGCAGTAATACGCAAATTTTTACTCAATGACAATACATTTTTAGGAACGGGTAGACGGTACTTAACAAAGTACTCCTCACTATCAGGATCAGTGCTTGGCGACCAGTTAGTCGCATATTTCCCTGCTGTGATGCCTGTACCCTCATGCACATACGAGTCTGATGTAACAGCAATGCCTTCACTATGTTCAGACGTACTAACATCACGTACGTCAACAGACCATTCCGTTACTTGTGTTGAAGAAACGGTAACCTGATCCTCCAACGGGGGCGACATCGCCTTACCCGCTGCATCAGATACATTCACAACGACATCATAAGTACCATCACTGCCATATTTATGCTGAAGTGCTTGCCGTGCATAAGCCTTGGATTCAAGAGTGTAGTCATCTGTAATTTCAGTGAATGATTCAACCGCTGAACCATCCCCCCAATCAACAGTAACACTATAAGGCGCATTACCACTGTGGATTTCTACCGCCCCATAAACCGTATCACTGGCTTGGATATGGGTACTGTTTATCAACAGTCTGGCAAGCAAGTCTGAGGGGGCTTCTGTTACAAAGTCAAAGAAGATAGTAGCTACACCGGACTGATTCTTATAAGACAGTGGCTCACCATCATCATGCGTAAACTGCCACTCTTGTCTATGGTTACCCCCAACTACATCGTCAGGCACTTCAACTTCAACGCTAAAAACTTTGGTCTCACCAACCGCCCACATACCAACTTGGGCAGGGGATATATTACCAACAACCAAATTCTCAGCCGTTTCACTGAGATATAAAGCAACATTTTGTAAGTCAACATTACCCACATTCTTAACTTTCCATGTAAGTGTGGACTTAGAACCTCGTTCAAGCGTTTCCCCATCAACAAAGTCATCACTTATGAAGCTAAGCGCAAGATACTTATCCAAACGATATGTATAAGTCACGCTGTCGCTTGCCGTCTGACCTGCTGCATCAGTAACCGTTAACTTCACAGTCACATAACCACTCTGCCCCGGGTCCAATTCAGGAACATCTAATCTCAATGTAGGACTACTAAGTGAACCAGCAGCACCAGCGGGGCCATCATTCGTATTCCACTGAACCAACCAACGGTACTCTAATGAGGACTTATCCTCATCTGTCACCGTCGGAGTAACGATAAAGCGCGCGCCCGAAGGTTTCGAACTACCATCCGGTAACTTTACCGTTGGTGCTTCATCAACAGGCGGCTCACTCTCATCCTTAGAGACCGTTATTAAGGACTCATCCGAGACCGATTTACCATCACCATAAGCTAGCGTGCACGTTATTTTAAATTTCAATTTTTCAGCGCCTGAAGGTACGTTTGGTGCCGTAAAGACGTATTCATCATTGACAATATCAACGCTATTCCCTAACTCTGAAACACAGGTTATTTTGCTGGAAGAAAAAGGTGGCCTTACTGCTTGATATTTTACTTTTTTCTCTTCACCCTCGGTGACAAACACAAGCTGTCGCACACTAATGCTTGCTTCCGCATTAGGTGTAGCTTCAACCTGATTACTATGAGCTATCTCTTCCCGCTTATTTTGGATCACGACATACTCATACCTTGCCGTGACAATGAAGTGATAACGCAGATCATTAGTCAAGTTTTTAACCACATAACCCGGTTTAACGCCTGCAACACGGACTCCACCCTCCTCAGTACATTTAAGAGGGTTGTCAATCTCACTCTTTGCATAACACAAGTCGTAAGTGAGACCCTCCTCTTGGTGATCATCTAATTCCCAGTCTAATTGAGCCTCTTGGTCACGAGGAGTCGCAGTAAGCGCTGGTGCCGCCAAAGGGGGATAACAGCGGTTATAGGCAGAGCCGGTATACCATGTTTTATCACCCAAACCACTCCACCCAGGATTAGCAGCCTCCTCATCCGTTGGCCATTGACCAAAATAGGTCGGATTACCTTCAATCGTTTCCTCGTAAAACCCGACATCAACCTCTACCTTGTACCCAAAATCAAAGGCGGATGAAAGCATAACCCCTCCCCCAAGCGAGGCCTCTGTGCATATTTTACCAGCCTCCCAAGACCAATCTCCCCCAAAGTTTGTCAGCCCATAGTTTGCGTCCGTAATGGTTTTAAGACCACCTGAAAACCGTCCAATAGCGTCTAAACCCAATCCTCCAGGACGTATACCAAAAACAAAAAAGTCTGCATCAACTGACACCCCCAAGTCTGCGGTCAAATTAACCTTTCCACCAAAATAAGGAGCTTTTAGAACCCTATCGTGCTCTGGATTACCTGTGTTATCTAAATACGATATATTCGTTAGCTTCCCACCTTCTTTTTTCTCAGCACCTAACTGGAACTTAATATTTGCCTCCACACCCAAATGACTACTGAAGGTAAGCTCTCCCTTTGCATTTAGATACACCCAAACTATAACTCCCCCTTTTTTAGCTTTTCTAATCGGACTCTGTGTTTTCCCCAAGGCATATTTACATGACACCGGACACTCAATAGAAAACACCAATCCAGCAACCGGATACTTACCCACCTTATCCTTACCATCTAAGCCGGATATTTGAGCTGTCTGACCAAGCTGCTCAAATTGATCCTCCTCTACTTCCTTCCATGCTCGACTATAATATCCAGCGGTGTATGAAACACCTCCCTTGAGTTCCACTTTTGCTGAGAGAACCCCAGATACAGAAAGCTTGATGGACTTCAGCCCCTCACTGAGACTGACATCATGCCCTTCTTCAATAACCAAGTCACTTAACGAACCGGTAATTGTAACCTCTGTTTCAGCACCGGTTCCCAGTGCCTTTAAGCGACTTGGCTCATCAACCATATCTTTCAAAGGAATTTTAAAATCTAAATTGACAGTATCAGGCGTAATTGTCCCAGAGCCACCAAGAAAGGTATCGCGCTGCTTCAATAAACTGGATCTACTGACAGTTACTGCACCGTCCAAAAAGGACTTGTAGATTGCAGGGTCGGAACGGTTGAGTTTTGCCAATCGACCGGCACCGTTCGCTGCGGCCTCCCGAATGGCCTTAGGGCTAATAACTGCAACCAGATTATCACCAGTAAGATTTACAGGTGTTGACTTGATGCTTGAACTCTCAACCACCTCAGATAACTTTACCGGAGACAGGGTGACCGTCGTACTGCTAGCATCTTTGGATAATTTTTCCACTTTTCCTGAGATTCCAAGGGGGAACTGACCTCCATCTTTTGCAGGAATATGGATAACATTCCCTTCGCTCAACTTCGTGGTGTCAAGGTAATCAGAAGACACATCAAAGCTAACATTTCCTGACTCCAAAAGTTGCTTGTTGCTTACATTGGGTTCTTCATCCTGGGGCAATAAAACCACATCCGCCCCCAGAGTTGTTTCATTTTCCCCCGAATCCCCTTTAGACTTTGAGTCACCACCGGACCCAACAATAGACACCAGCCCCAACAAAATAACCAGTGCAACACCCATACCCCTGCTTAGAGATTTAATTTTCACGCTGAATCCACCTCAATTTACGACAAAAGCAACAAGTAACCCGACAAAAGGGCTATATTCATCCTATCAGCTTAAAATTCATTAATAAATGCGGTTTTGAAGAAAGTTAATGCGAATCAATCACAAAAAAACATAATAACTAACAATAAGCCATAGCCACCACCAACCCCCACTTAGCCTCAACCAAACAATTATTCGTCGCTAAAAAGCAAATACCCTTGGCTCGCCTAATGCTAATCTGACCAGCCTAGTGCTAGAATGCCGGAGATACACATCTTCACCAGAGGAAATCTTATGCAGCGATATTCAGGATTCGGGCTACTCAAGCATGCTCTGACCTACCATGAAAACTGGCAGCGTGTCTGGCGCAATCCCAAGCCAAAGCCTAAATACGATGTCATCATTATCGGTGGTGGCGGTCATGGTTTGGCAACGGCTTATTACCTTGCCAAAGTACACAACATCACTAATGTCGCTGTCATCGAAAAGGGTTATCTCGGTGGCGGAAACACGGCTCGAAACACCACCATCGTTCGCTCCAATTATCTCTGGGATGAGGCGGCTCACTTATATGAGCACGCGATGAAATTGTGGGAAGGTTTATCACAAGACTTAAACTACAACGTCATGTTTTCGCAGCGCGGCGTACTTAATCTCGGCCATACCTTGCAAGACATGCGCGACATTCACCGTCGAGTCAATGCCAACCGCTTAAATGGCATTGATGGTGAAGTGCTGGATGCACAAGGCGTGAAAGAAGTCGAGCCATTGCTTGATTGTTCTGATCGGCCACGCTACCCCATTCTAGGCGCATCGTGGCAGCCTCGCGGTGGTGTGGCACGTCACGATGCCGTGGCATGGGGTTTTGCACGGGCAGCAGATTCACTGGGCGTTGACCTATTCCAGCAGTGTGAGGTGGATGGCTTCCTAAAAGAAGATGGCGCGGCGGTCGGTGTGACGACCAAACAGCTTGGCGAGTTTAAAGCGGATCGTATTGGCTGCGTGGTCGCTGGTAACTCTGGTGTCTTGGCTCACCTGGCAGGCTTTCGTTTGCCGGTAGAGTCTCACCCATTGCAAGCCCTGGTTTCTGAGCCAATTAAGCCTGTTTTGAATACAGTGACCATGTCCAATGCGGTTCACGGTTATATCTCGCAGTCGGACAAGGGTGACCTGGTGATCGGTGCGGGTATTGATGGCTATCTGGGCTACGGCCAGCGCGGAGCATACGCCACCATTGAACACAATATCCAGGCCATTGTTGAACTGATTCCAAGCTTTAGCCGTGTGCGCATGAATCGCCAATGGGGCGGTATCGTAGACACGACTGCGGATGCTTGCCCGATTATCTCGGCGACACCTGTTGAAAATCTATTCTTTAACTGCGGCTGGGGAACGGGTGGGTTTAAAGCCACTCCCGGCTCAGGTCACACCTTTGCAGAGACACTAGCCAAGGGTGAAGCCAGCGATTTAGCCAAGCCATTCTCCATGTTCCGTTTCCACAGCGGCGCACTCATTGACGAACACGGCGCTGCCGGTGTTGCCCACTAGGGACGAGGTTTATTATGTTTTATATCTATTGCCCTTACTGCGAAGAGCACCGTGAGGAAGAAGAATTTCATGCTGCTGGTGAAGCGCATATTGCACGTCCGCTAGACCCGGATGCCTGCACTGATCAGGAGTGGGGAGAGTTTTTATTCTTCCGCACCAATCCACGCGGCCTGCACCATGAACTATGGGTTCATGCAGTTGGTTGTCGCAAGTACTTTAATATCACCCGCGACACGCAGTCTTACGAGATTAAGGAAACTTACAAAATTGGCGAGCAGCCCAAATTTACGCGTGCGGAGGAGAACGCCTGATGACACAGAAAAATCGTCTTTCATCCGGTGGTCGTGTAGACCGCAACACAGTTGTCAACTTTACATACAACGGCCAGAGCTATACTGGCTTGCAGGGTGACACCGTTGCCTCTGCCCTACTCGCCAATGGCGTTGATATTGTTGGCCGTAGTTTTAAATACAGTCGGCCACGCGGCATTATGGCAGCCGGGGCGGAGGAGCCTAACGCACTGTTACAGCTTGGTGCAACAGAAGCCACCCAAACACCCAATGTTCGCGCCACGCAACAAGATTTGTTCGATGGCTTAGTGGCCAGTGCCACCAATGGTTGGCCAAGTGCCGAAACAGACATGATGGAAATTGTCGGCAAGCTGGGCGGCAAGATGATGCCACCGGGTTTTTACTATAAAACCTTCATGTATCCCGAAAGCATGTGGATGACTTACGAAAAATATATTCGTAAAGCCGCTGGTTTTGGCCGCAGCTCTAAAGAAGCAGATCCAGATATTTATGAGACAATCAACCAACATGCCGATGTGTTGGTCGTTGGCGCAGGGCCAGCAGGTTTAAGTGCTGCACTGGCTGCCGGAAAGAGTGGTGCGCGGGTCATACTGGCCGATGAGCAGGCTGAATTTGGTGGCTCGTTGCTGCACAGCCCTGAACAGATCAATGGGATTCCAGCAACCGATTGGGTTCGGGAAAGCGTTGCCGAGTTAAGTGCCATGGACAATGTAATGTTGTTACCACGCGCTACGGTAAACGGCTACCACGATCACAACTTCCTGACCATCCATGAGCGTTGCACCGATCATTTGGGTGACCGTGCACCGTCCGGCAAAGTGCGCCAGCGTATGCATCGGGTTCGTGCCAAGTGGGTGATCCTGGCCACAGGCGCGCATGAGCGTCCATTGGTCTTTGCCAATAATGATATTCCCGGCGTCATGCTGGCTTCTGCAGTATCCACCTATGTGCGCCGCTATGCTGTCGCGCCCGGCCAGAAACTCGTGTTAATGACCACCAACGACCATGCGTATCAAACCGCATTCGACTGGGCAGATGCAGGTCGTGACGTAGTTGCCATTGTTGATACGCGCAGCAACCCTGATGGGGAGGTGGTCTCCAAGGCAAAATCACGAGGACTGCGGGTGATTACCGGCTCAGCAGTGATTGAGGCCAAAGGCAGTAAACGCGTAACGGCTGCCATCGTCGCCAGTATTAATGAAGCAGGTGACAAGGTCGTAGGCAATACGGAGTCTTTAGATTGTGATTTGATTGCCAGCTCAGGCGGTTGGAGTCCGGCCATTCACCTATCCTGCCACACAGGCAGCCGCCCGGTGTGGAGTGATGAAGTCATTGGCTTCCTGCCCGGCGAAACCATCCAGAAACAACTGACTGCGGGCGCAATCTGCGGTCAATTCCGCCTGGATGCCTGCCTCCAGCAAGGTACGGAGCAAGGCTTGGCCGCTGCGCGTCATGCAGGGTTTGAGGTGACGGGTGTTGAACCTGCTGTTGCCTATTCTGCTGCGGAGGGCAAGGCGATGGCGTTATTCCATATTCCTCACAACAAACCGACCAGTCGCGCACCCAAGCAGTTTGTTGACTTCCAGAATGATGTAACCGCTGCGGCGATTGAATTAGCTACCCGTGAGGGCTTTGAGTCTATTGAGCACGTCAAGCGTTACACGGCGATGGGCTTTGGCACGGATCAGGGTAAAACCGGAAACATTAACGGCATGGCAATTGCCGCCAGGTCGATGAATAAGAGTATTCCTGAAACGGGTACAACCATTTTCCGCCCGAACTATACGCCGGTGACATTTGGTGCGATTGTTGGCCGTCACTGTGGGGATTTATTTGACCCTGAACGCTATACCGCCATGCACCGCTGGCATATCGAAAATGGCGCCAAGTTTGAGGATGTCGGTCAATGGAAACGCCCCTGGTATTACCCAAAAGCCGGTGAAAGTATGCAGAACGCACTAAACCGCGAGTGTACTGCAACGCGTGACAGTGTCGGTATTCTGGATGCATCCACACTGGGTAAAATTGATATTCAGGGCAAGGATGCGCGTGAGTTTCTGGGTCGAGTGTATACCAACGCATGGGCAAAGCTCGCCGTTGGTAAGTGTCGCTACGGCTTGATGTGTGGCGAGGATGGCATGGTGTTTGACGATGGTGTCACTGCCTGCCTGGGTGAAAACCATTTCCACATGACTACCACCACCGGCGGCGCGGCGCGGGTGTTGTCCTGGCTGGAGCTTTATCATCAAACTGAGTGGCCAGAGATGGAGGTTTACTTCAATACCGTCACCGATCATTGGTCAACCGCGACCATTTCCGGGCCAAATTCGCGCAAAGTGCTGGCTAAGCTCACTGATGATATTGATCTGGATGGTGAGGCGTTTAAGTTCATGGACTGGCGTTCGGGTACGGTTGCAGGCGTGCCAGCGCGAGTGTTCCGTATTTCGTTTACTGGCGAGTTGTCTTACGAGATTAATGTACAGGCAAACTACGGAATGCATGTTTGGGAAGCGTTGATGGAAGCGGGTGCGGAATTTAATATCACCCCTTACGGTACGGAGACCATGCACGTATTGCGTGCGGAAAAAGGCTTCCTGATTGTCGGGCAGGATACCGATGGTTCGGTACACCCGTACGATCTGAATCATGGCTGGGCAGTCGCCAACAGCAAGCCATTTAGCTTTATTGGAAAGCGCGGTATGGCTCGTGAGGATTGTGTCCGACCTAACCGGAAGCAACTGGTTGGCCTGAAAACCAAAGTGCCAAGTGATGTCATTCCAGAAGGCGCACAAGCGGTGAATCACCCAGAACAAGCCCCGCCCGTTGAAATGCTGGGGCATGTAACGTCCAGCTACTACAGTGCCAACTTAGGTCACTCCATTGCGATGGGCTTTGTTAAAAATGGCCTGAACCGTATGGGTGAGTCAGTCTATTATCCACTGGCCGATGGCCGGGTTATCGAAGCAGAAATTTGTAGTCCTGTGTTCTACGATCCACAAGGGGAGCGTCAACGTGTCTGATATGCAAACGAAAAATCTACAGTCCGTGGTTCAAATGAACCAGCTTCCTGATGGCAATAATGCTCGCGCAGAAAGCCCGTTGCATCATGCTGATCTGAAAACAGTGGCGGCCAATAGCCCGACGAATGCGGGTATTCAGGTTCAAGAGTTAAGCTTTCTGGATCATCTGGTCATTCGTGGCAATGCTGATGACAGTGCTCTCACCACAGGCGTGATGTCTGCACTTGGCGTGGCACTACCAGGCAACTTGCAAAGTGCCGAGAGTGATGGCCGAGTCATTCGCTGGATTTCACCGGACGAATGGCTGCTGACCACAGCAGGCGGCACCGGCTTTGCCCTTGAACAACAGCTACGCGACGCCATTGGTGACACACATTTTGCCATTACTAATGTATCTGGCGGCCAAACCATTCTGACCGTTGAAGGTGCGGATGCTAAGGAAATGCTAAAGAAGTGTACGCCGTATGATATTCATATCCGCAATATGCCCATCGGCAAAGTCGTCACTTCACTATTTGGCAAGGCCCAGGCGGTTATTCGTCGCACGGGCGAGCAGCGCTTTGAGCTAGTGATTCGCAGAAGCTTTGCAGATTATTGTTGGCTATGGTTGCAGGATGCTTCCGCAGAGTTTGGACTATCGGTTAAGTCCTGATCATGATACACAATCGGCCCGATACTTATTGGGCTGATTGCCCCTCCGAAATGTCACAACTTTCTGTGCGATCACTAATTAATCAGTAGGCTCTGCGGCTCCTGTCGCCAAGATTCATTCATGTCCCCCTTTGACATATATCAAAGACTTAATCAGACAGCTAATCTATAAGGTGCCCTTAATCGTTACAGATGGGCTATCACCTTAAGGAGCACTCTTATGATTCCAGAAGAAGTCGTCGATATATCGCGGCTACAGTTTGCAGTAGTCGCTTTATATCACTTTATTTTTGTTCCGCTTACCCTGGGCATGACGTTT
>PDPG01000064.1 GCA_002747455.1 Pseudomonadota bacterium
CGCCCCCGCGTTGGCCACGGGTGGCTGATTGGGTGGTGGATTGACCGTCACCACGACAGTATCCGTGGCGGTTGCACCATCGTCGTCGGTGACGGTTAAAGTGAACAACAACTGAGCAGTAGTAGAAACACTGGGGGCAACAAAACTTGGTGTAACAGTATTTGAGTTATTAAGTGTAGCACTGACACTAGCGGGACTACTTGAGCTTAAAACCCAGTCGTAGTGACTGATACTACCATCGCTATCGAAACTTCCTGACCCATCTAACGTAACTGTTACTCCAGGAACCACAGTCACATCTAATCCCGCGTTAGCATTAGGCTGTTGACTACTAGATGGCGGAGATGCTGTTTCTTCTGGCTCTACGGTCACAACTGTTGTATCAGTATCAGTGAGCCCATCATCATCGGTGACTGTGAGTTGCAATGTGATTCGTGTTGTCCCTGTAAAAAGGGGAGCTGTGAAGCTAGCATTGACAGAGTCAGCACCGCGAAGGCTTACATCGACTCCAGAAGGGATAACTTGCAATACAGCCCATGAATAACTACTAATACTTCCATCACTGTCCTGACTATTGGAACCATTTAGATGGACATCAACACCTGCTCGTACACTCTGATCTAACCCTGCGTCGGACACGGGGGGCTTGTTACCCTTTACATCAACCCACTTAGGTAGTGCTTGGGCCACTGGCGGAGAACTAATACCTTGGCTACCCAGGTTTTCTACAATAGTCTCAACAAAATTCTCGGCTACCGCCTGACTTGCAATAGCTTGAAACAAAGCCTCAGCACCACCATCTAACTGGGCATTATCGGCAAAGTCCTGACTAATTTTTTCCAAGGCCTCCCCCGGGTTATCCTGACAACCAAAAGCACTGGAAAATAATAATAAATTAGCGTTATCCTCCGCCAAGTTGGTGTCGTGGCTGTTGTATAAATCAAGTAATAAGGCATCATTCTTGAAGCCTAGTAAAGACTGCAACTCGCGCTGGGCCTGCCTACTGGCTGATACGCCGCCGCTCCCCTTGCCTAACAAAAACCTTAAACGTTTTGAGTATAGGTGTGTAAATAAGTTGATATTGACCGTTAATTTTTCACTATCTCGACCTGTGAAAAAACCTTCCAACTTGATTGGCTCTGCGCTATAGGTCGCGGTGCATTCATTGAAATAATTTCCGCTAACTTCAACCCATGTACCTTCAGTCCAAGGAACTTGAGTCGCCCATTGAGCATTTTCTTCGTTAATCTGGACATAGCGGGAGAGCCCTGTCGGATTACCACCGGCATCAACCTGTGAAAGCGTCACTGTGGAGCCCTCCGCAAAATGTCCTTTCTGCGCCGTCCCACCAACCTTCATATGTGCGGGAATAGCCCCATGCGAATCACTGCCTGATGGATCACTACAAGCAGTTAATAAAGCTAAAACCAGAAAAAAATGTAACCACGACTTTTTCATAGAAGACCACACCAACTAACCCTTTTTCTGTGAAAAAGAGTATAAAAAAATACAACTAATGGCCTGATCCTATCAGATAATCAAACAATAATGCTGTTTAATTTATTAATGAAGCGGGTAAATTTATTTGATGAGTTTTCAGCCTCACTTCAACTGAAAACTGAATACCGATTAAAAAATACAAATTTGAATAATCATATTTTCGGTAGCTCCGCAACTTCACAACGATACGCTACCCTCAATCTTTATCCGTCAGGGGTAATTTTATGGAATAGCAAATGCATGGGAACCAACAGGTTGAAGTTGTCAGAAATGGTATGACCAGCTGGTAATAGTTGATTACTTATACACTACGTTGTAGCGCAATTAAAACTGTCTAAATACGACCCCTAATTTCGTGACAACGAGCCTAAACCATATCAATATAAAAACACGACACCATCTGCACATTGCGTCGTGAACGTAGTAGAGTACAGACTGGTTACTTTGATTTACCCCCTACCCTACCGAGGAAGAGAAATGTTACGCAAAGTCATACTATTAGCAGCCATAAGTACCATTCTGGCCGCTTGCACACAAGAAGCCCAGAACCGTATTGGCCGCTCCATCAATAACTGGACAGGCACGGATGGTGTCCTTGAAATTTATGCAGGCGATAAGCTTGCAAAGCGCTTTATGAAAATTGATAAGCTATCCACCGCAGAAGGCACTAGCAACAACGCTGACCGCCCTTACCGGTTCGGTTATGGCATCATAGACACGAACCTGAATGGAAAGGTGGATCCCGGTGAGAAAAAAGTATATTTCGAGTTCAGTGACTACTCGACCTCCTATGTTTTCTACGAAGATCCAAATTCGTAATTAGCATTATCTGTAATGGCTTGGCTGTCAGGGCGGCTTGACATTAGCGTGTGAAGTCACCAATGGCGGCGATGGCCTTGGCCAGCATTAGATCACACCACTTGAAACATGCTTCCGGTTTAAATTTACCATTGAGTGGCCGGGGTCGATCCTTTGCCAGCTTTGGCGAAATCGTGCAGGGACGCTTGTCCACGGGTGAAGACTTTTTGGTCACATTACCGATTGAGCTGTGGAGTAAGTGCAGATTGAGCGTCCAGCCAAGAAACTCCCAGCACCAAATCATAACCCCTTGGCCTAAAGCAAGGCAGCTTGCTGAATTATTGCTTGATAAGTTAGCATCTCAGGAAAGCCTGTCAGTCACACTTGAGTTTGACCGAAATATTCCTGTCGGCAAAGGGCTCAGTTCCAGCACCGCCGATTTATTGGCAATCATCCGGTCATTTCAGATGGCCTTTCAATTCACGATGAGCCAGGCAGAAACCTCTAAGTTGCTTGTACAGATTGAAGCGCACGACCCGCTGCATTATGACAACTGCGTGGTTTATAACCACCGGCAAGGCCAATTACTCAACACACTTCACTATACGCCCAATTACCATATTATTGGCATTGACCAAGGCGGGGAACTATCAAGCGAAGCCTATAATGCCAACCTGCAATACGGCTATTCCGACTTACAACAATACGATGCACTCTATCAAGCGTTGCTAACGGCATTTGAGCGGCAAGATGACCTAGCCATTGCTCACTGTGCGACCCAATCAGCCATGTTACACGCTAAGAGAACGCATAATATATTTTTGAACGAGGTGTTAGCTTACTCAGAGCAGCACCCTGCCGTGATGGGAGTAGTTGCAACTCACAGCGGTACCTGTGCAGGATTGCTTATTGTTGCCAATTGCCCACAGCCACTCAGCAATACAATCGCCAACGAAGCATCACAGTTTGGCCATATTTTTGAAACGAGAACCCTGCGAAGGGCAAAAAGTGACTAATGTGCACGGAGATACTTCTGTTGCTGAATAGCCCAGTTTATATGCTCAGCAACCATTTCATTGACCTCTGGCAAACGAGACTCAAGCGCCGCAATAATGCCTGCGTGATAAGGCGCATTACCCAAAGCAACCGCCAGATTTCTTTGCCAGCGATCATAGCTAATACGCCGGATGGGGGAACCTTGCATATTGTCTAAAAACTCCTGCTCCGTCCATCCAAACAACGTCAGTAGGCGCTCCCCGTCTAAGCCATTCCTGACTTGGTAATCATTTTCGGTGGACTCAGTCGCAAAGCGATTCCACGGACAAGTCAACTGACAATCATCGCAACCATAAATGCGGTTCCCCATCGCCTGACGAAACTCAACAGGTATCGGTCCTTTTAGCTCTATAGTTAAATAAGAAATACATCGTCTGGCATCGACCACATAAGGCGCTACAATTGCCTGCGTCGGGCAAATGTCAATACAAGCCGTGCAATTTCCGCAATGATCTCGTTGTGCGCCCGTTTCAGGAAGTGCCAGATCCGTGTAAATTTCACCAAGAAAAAACCATGATCCCGCGCTCCTGTTGAGGATATTACTATGCTTTCCAACCCAGCCTAATCCGGCTTTTACCGCTATCGGCTTTTCCAGTACCGGCGCACTATCCACAAACACCCGATAACCAAATTCACCGACTTCTTGTTGAATTTTATCCGCTAAGCGTTTTAGCCTGCCTTTCAGAACCTTATGATAATCCCGTCCGAGTGCATACCGTGAAATATACGCAAGTTCAGGGTGATTCAACACCATTTCAGCATTTGCCGCAGCAGCAGGCAGATAGTCCATACGCACACTAATTACACTGCGAGTCCCGGCCTCGAGTAATTCGGGGCGGCTACGCTTTAGCCCATGCGAAGCCATCCACCCCATCTCACCATGATAGGATTCTCCCAACCATTGATTTAGCCGTACTTCTGCCTGTGATAAGTCGATATTGCTGATACCCACCTGCTGAAAACCCAACTCACGTCCCCACGCTTCAAGTTGCTCAACAAAGGCAGTTTGTGCTTGTTGTGAGGTAAATGTGGTCATACAATTCTCGAAACGCTGCAAATTTCGCGCTAGTATGCAGCATCACCACTTAGATACCAAGCCATGACCCAAGCCAAGCAACCCGCGATGCAGCTACCCCAAACACTGCAAGTTCCAGATGAACAAAAAATGATGGAACTTGGTGGACAGATTGCCCGCCATCTTCCCATTGGGGGGGTTGTGTTGTTACACGGAAACCTTGGCGCGGGGAAGACAACTCTCGTCAGGGGCTTGCTACGCTCACTCGGCTTTAATGGCACGGTAAAAAGCCCTACTTACACCCTGGTTGAGCCTTATCATATTGCCAATCGGGATATTTACCATTTTGACCTGTATCGGCTTGCTGACCCAGAGGAGCTGGAGTACTTGGGCGCACGTGATTATTTTCGCAACAATGCATTATGCCTAATTGAATGGCCAGAAAAAGCCAGCGGGTTTCTGCCTGATGCTGACTTAACCGTGTCAATTCAGCATCAGGGAAGTACCCGAAACGTGTCGCTAAAATAATACATAAACCATATAAAACAGATAGTTAGCGTTTTTATATAAAATCTACTTGATATTAACCTGCTAATCCGTTTATCTTATAGACGATCGGTGTTGTTGTGCGTATTAAAAGAGCGTTCCAAATGGAAATAAGTGATCAAAAAAGAAGGAGCTTCATTCTAAGACTGGTGAAGTCAATCAGTGCAGTGGGGGCTGCCTTGTACGCACCTTCCGCGTTCGCAAAAAGTAGTCAGGCGCTGGTGAAGTCAGTGGCGATTCGCGATGGCCGCAAGCAACAGCGTGTTGTGATTGAGTTGGACAAATCAGTTGAGCACAAACTATTCACTCTGAGTTCGCCTGACCGTGTGGTTCTTGACTTGAAGAAGGCTCGTACAGCAGGCAATGTGAAGCTGAACCCGGGTCGTCCCAAAACACTGATCAGCAGATTACGTTACGCGCCCCGTAACGGAAACGATTTACGCATCGTGCTGGACATGGCAGCCAAGTCCAAGGCAAAAACGAAGTTCACCAAAGTGGGCGGAAAGTATAAGCTGGAGATCCTACTTGATAACAAGCAGGCTGCGGTTGCAGCTAAACCTGCGAGTAAAAAAGTGGCTAGCCGTAAATCAACCGGTCGCTCAAAGCAACGAACGTTCGTGATTGCCATTGACCCGGGACACGGCGGAAAAGATCCCGGCGCTGTGGGTGGGCACGGTACTTATGAAAAAGATGTGGTACTTCAGATTGCCCGCCGCTTGAAAAAGCGCATCAATAAAACAAAAGGTATGACTGCCTTTATGACACGCGATGGTGATGAGTATTTAAACTTGCGGCAGCGTGTCGAAAAAGCACATGAGAAGAATGCAGACCTGTTTATTTCCGTTCACGCAGATGCCCACCCAAACAAGTCTGTCAGGGGGTCGTCGGTGTATATCCTCTCCGAGAAAGGTGCCTCCAGTGAGATGGCTCGGTTGGTCAAGCGCGAAAATGAAGCTGAGCTCCGCATGATGGATACCAAACTGGATGCCGAAAACCCGGTGTTATCCGAGGTATTGCTTGATCTGACGCAATCGGCGGCTATTGACAACAGTCTGGGAGCAGCAGAGGAGGTATTGTCTGAGCTGGGAACATTGAACCGCCTCGCTCGTAAGCGTGTTGAGAGCGCAGACTTTACAGTACTTCGCTCATTGGACATTCCGTCTATGTTGGTTGAGACCGCGTTTATTTCAAACCCATATGAGGAGAAAAAACTAAGGACGGCTAAGTACCAAAACCAGTTGGCAAACGCGCTTTACCGCGGCATCCGTCGCTACAAGGTGGCACTGGGTGAGCGCAATCCTCATTACGCGGAAAGCGACGTTGAGACTCTCCCTTTGAGCTAACTGACCAATCACACCAAAAATAGAAGCGTTAGTGTGATTTAGCCGCAGTTTTTGCGGCTTTTTTCCGCTCGAAAAGCTCCCTAGTCCGCTCTCTAACCATTTATCCACCCAACTTGTAATACCCTGCCACTTAAGTGATAAGCTCAGATCACTAAACACAAAACCATCCCCGGAAACAATAATAAAGAATAAGGGTTAAACTCATGTCCCTCACGAAAACAACGATAAAGCTGGCGTTACCACTGGCGATTTCACTAATACTTGCAGGCTGTGGCGGAGCATCCTCAGATAACACCACCAACGGGGTTCGATTTGGAAGTGCCACGAATACAGGTGCCACAGATACCTCCAGCAGCACAACAGGCACCGGTGACAACACGTCAACCGATGATGAAACGAGTGATAAACCGGAAGTTTCTTCACTAATTGTGTATGCCAGCTCCAGAACACTATTAAGTGATGCAGACGCAGACCCCAATACAGAAGGATCTGAGCCAGTCACTATCTACATGATGGCAAAGGATAAAAACAATACCGCATTGAAAGGGGTTACCTTTACGCCCTCCGTTGACAATGGAGCCACCCTATTTCCCGGCGAAGTCAGTGCAGACGGTATGTTGACGACATGGTTATTAGTACCGGATGAGCCTCGCAATCAGACCGTTAATGTCAGCGTCAAGGCAGGTGACATTACCGAGAAACTCAGCATTGATATTACCGGAACCAACATCCAGATTGATGGTGCTGAAAATATCTCCATGGACAAGCCAACAAGCTATACCATCAAACTTAAAGATGCATCAGGTCGTGGTCTTGCGTTACAGCCAGTTACTATCACCTCCGACATCCCCGAACTAACCGAAACCGAACTGACCACAGATAGTGAGGGTGAAGCCCAATTTGAAATCCAGCCCGCACAAAGTGGAGAGTACAGCCTGAAGGCTGAAGCACTTGGTTCCGTCTCCAATAAAACCATCAAAATTTCCCCGAATGCATTTAACCTGAGTTCGGATACAGGTGAAATTAACGTTAACGAAAAACAAACGATTAAACTTTCCTGGACCGCCGATGGCGCACCAAAAGCCGGTAAGAAGATTTACCTCAGTGCAACTCGAGGAATTATTACCACGAGTGAAGAACCTCACGAAGTCGTTACCACGGACTCTAATGGCAATGCCAGTTTCGAAATAGAATCTTCAACTGCAGGCGGCACGGTGATTACTGCCACAGATGACTCAACCCACCTGTCAACCAGCCTTCCTTTAGAATTCATTGCAAAAGATCCGCATTATCTGAATATTCAGGCAGATCCTTCGCTCATTGCAGCACTGGGTACAAGTACAATACGCGCACAGGTTCGTGATAAGAATGATAATCCGGTTAAAAATCAAGTAGTCGTATTTAACCTGAATGATACTGTGGATGGAAAGTTAAGCAGCTCAAAGGCTGAAACAGACTCCTCAGGGCAGGCAAGTGTCGTTTATACCGCAGGAAAGGCCACCAGCGCGAAGGATGGTGTGGTGATCACCTCTCACCTTGAAGGAGAGTCGACAATTGAAGATCAAACAACATTAACTGTAGGTGGTAGGGCCGCACGTATTGTCTTTGGTTATGATGAAGGTATCGCAGAGAATGCCCCATTCTACACCAAGTCACTGGGCGTTATTGTTACCGATAATGCGGGGAACCCAATATCGGGAAAACAGGTTGATTTCACCGTTAGATCAACTCATTACTCCAAAGGTATTCTTTCCGGCCCTCCATGGCAAAAAAGTAGCAGTGACCCGCTGTGTCCGTCAGAAGACCTGAATAGTAATGGCTGGCTAAATGAAGGGGAAGACTTTAACAATAGTGGCTATTTGGAGCCAACAAACTCTACCACTATCACCAACACAGGTACGACGAATGAATCCGGCCAACTGGTTGTTGAGATTACTTACCCTCAAAACCATGCCTGGTGGGAAACGATTGAAATTACTGCTCAGGTTACCGTGGATGGCACCGAATACATAGAGAAGATGACAATGGTTCTACCTGTTCTTGCGAAAGATGTCGAAAAACCTAGCACACCACCAAACTATCGTAGCCCCTATGGCGTAGGTCAGTGTACTGAAGCCCCATAAACCATTATCAATCTGAGCAATAAACCAAAGCCCTTAGAATCACCTCAAGGGCTTTTTTATTATCCAGAAGCCGTTTTTACACCATTCTTTTTTGAAAAAGCTTTATCATTACTCCCATCATTGATTCACCCAGGCAAGAATAAACGCGCATGAAAAATTATCTACTCGAAACACAACAGCTCCCCAGTTTCAGCAAAATCACCGCCGATGATGTGGAGCCAGCGCTTGAACAGTGTTTAAAAGAAAACAGAGACTTACTCGATGAATTATTGAGAATCACTGACAAGCCAAACTGGGATAACTTTATTCTGCCGTTGGAACGGGTCGAAAATCGCTTGAGCCGCATGTGGTCGCCGGTGAGTCACATGAATGCAGTGGTCAATACGCCAGAGCTTCGTAAAGCCTACAACGACAGCCTGCCAAAGCTCAGCGAGTTTAGTGCCGAACTGGGACAAAACAAGGCATATTTTGCGGCAATTCGTTCTATTCAAAAATGTCAGGATGAACTTGGACTGAGCAGTGCACAGCGCAAGAGCCTGAATGATGCCATCAAAGGGTTTAGGCGTTCCGGCATTGATTTGGATAATGATAAACAGGCGTATTTCAAAGAAATAGATCAGAAACTCTCCCAGCTGTGCTCCAAATTTTCAGACAATATTCTGGATGCTACCAATGACTGGGTGCTACACACCAATGATAAAGATTTACTAAAAGGACTCCCCGAAAGTGCCCTGAGTGCTGCAGCGCAAAGTGCTAAGCAACGTGGGTTGGATGGCTGGCTACTCACGCTAGAGTTCCCATCTTTCCATGCAGTGATGAGCTATGCAGATGATAGAGCACTGCGCGAAAAGATATACACCGCATATATCACTCGCGCTTCGGACCAATCAGAAAACACCCAATTTGACAATAACGACTACATGGTCGAGATTCTTAAACTGCGTCAGGAGAAAGCACAATTACTCGGTTTTAAGCATTATGCAGACTACTCAGTCGATATAAAAATGGCCGACTCACATGAGCAAGTCATCGACTTTCTTGAAGAACTGGCAGAAAAATCTCACCCACACGCGGTACGCGAATTTGCAGAACTGGCTGAGTTTGCCAAGGCAGATTTGGGCATTGATCAACTGGAGGCTTGGGATGTAAGTTATGCCAGCGACAAGCTCAAGCAAAAGCTGTTTGACTTCAGTAATGAGGATCTGAAACCCTACTTCCCAACAGACCAGGTGTTAAAGGGCCTGTTTAGCCTCGTTGAGTCGCTATACAACATCAAAGTGCAACAACGTACCGACGTTGATACCTGGCATCCTGATGTACGCTTTTATGAAATCCTCAATGCCGATGGCTGCACCCAGGCACAGTTTTACCTAGACCTTTATGCCCGACAACACAAGCGTGGTGGGGCATGGATGGCTGACTACTGTGCCCGCTTCCGTGATGGTGATAATTTGCAGATTCCAGTTGCATTTATGACCTGCAACTCCTCCTCACCTACCGGTGACAAACCTGCCCTTTTTACCCACGATGAGGTCATCACTCTTTTCCACGAATTTGGCCACGGCTTACATCACATGCTAACCGAGGTTGAGCACTTGAGTATCTCAGGTATCCGTGGCGTGGAATGGGATGCCGTTGAGCTACCCAGCCAGTTTATGGAAAACTGGTGCTGGCAGCGTGACACATTGAATATGTTCGCTGCACATTACGACACCGGAGAAAAAATACCGGATGCACTTTTCAAAAAAATGCAGGCAGCGCAGCACTTCCAGTCGGCAATGGGGATGGTCAGGCAGTTAGAATTTGCACTGTTTGACTTGCGTGTTCATATGAATACCCATATCAACTCAGCAAAGGACATTCAAGACATTCTCAATGAAACCAGAAAACAGGTTGCAGTGATTCCCGCACCTGAGTTCAACCGCTTTCAAAATAGCTTCACGCACATCTTTTCTGGTGGCTATGCTGCAGGCTACTACAGCTATAAATGGGCGGAGGTGCTATCAGCTGATGCCTTTGCCCGCTTTGAGGAAGAGGGCCTATTCTCACCACAAGTTGGCAAGGAGTTTCTGTCACATATACTCCAACAGGGTGGCTCGCGTCCGGCCATGCAGTCGTTTGTAGCATTTAGAGGACGAAAGCCCCATGTCGATGCCTTACTTCGCCACAATGGCTTATTGGAGAACAAGGTATGAAAATTGCCACCTGGAATGTCAACTCACTGAGAGTTCGCCTGGACCATGTATTACAATGGCTAGAGTCTGCAAAGCCGGATATTCTGGCCTTACAAGAAACCAAAATGACCGACGAACAGTTTCCCGACCAAGCAATACGTGAAGCCGGATATGAAGTTGTTTTCAGTGGGCAAAAAACTTATAACGGCATCGCGATACTAAGCAAGACAGAGCCGAAAAATGTGTTGTTCGATCTGCCACAACTTGAAGATCCACAGCGCCGTATCATTGCTGCACAAATTGGTGACATTCAGGTACTAAACCTTTATGTCGTTAATGGATCGGAAGTTGGCTCAGAGAAATTTACCTATAAGCTTGATTGGCTGGAAAAAGTGACGCAATGGACTGAACAACAACTGCTGAACAACAAAAAGTTTATTATTCTGGGAGACTTTAACATCGCCCCAACGGCTCGGGATGTACATAACCCAAAGTCTTGGCACGAGAAAATTCTTTGTTCAACCCCGGAGCGAAATGCACTAAAGAAACTACTGAATCTCGGCTTTGTTGACTCTTTCAGACTTTTCGAGCAGGAAGACGAAATCTGGAGCTGGTGGGATTACCGTAGTGGGGGGCTGGAGAATAATAAAGGCTTAAGAATAGACCTAATTCTTTCCAGCCAATTATTAGCAGAACAGTGTACGTCCTGCTACGTGGACAAGGCTCCCCGAACTTGGGAGCGCCCCTCAGACCACGCTCCTGTAGTTGCAGAGTACCGCAATATCACATTATAAACTCCGAAGAAGCCGTATTTTAGTGTAATTAATAGTCATTCAGCCACATATGCGTTTAGTCTACTCAAAAAGCATGGTATAAAGCCGCTGATTCAACACTGATAAATAACAAATATCGATAGCAATAAATAACTAATTTTTTAGTATTTAGCTGCGGGAGTATAGATATGGGGCTATTACGATTAACGATTGTTGTTGTGTTGTTGGCAACAAGTTTTTCGGCTAGGGCACTGAGTGATTTTCACTACACTCAAGAAATGGGCATTGAGTTTTCACCCAATGATCAAGAAACATCCGTCAGACGAACCCTTGATGGCGTGCTTGATCAGCTGTTTTCTTTTATTAGCAGCACGCTGGGCGAGGAAGCTGGTATCAGCATAGACCTTAATTATTTCACTGACATGGATAGATTACGGGAACAAAATACCAAGTAGCAGCTTGGCAGGTGGCGGCTTCAGAGTCTATCGCGGAAGCGTTTTTTACTTGGGCTTTGAGGGCTTCGTGAGCTTAGGATTCGCGGCGGAACCGGATCATAACCCCAGGTCCCCCACGGGTGGCATTTACGCACACGATTGAATGTAAGCCACACACCCTTAATGACACCAAAGCGCTGAATGGCTTCAAAAGAATAGCGGGAGCAACTTGGCTCATGGCGGCAGTTGGCACCAATGACAGGGCTTAAAATCAACTGATAACCACGAATTAACCACAGTAAAACGTGTTTCATTGTCCGTATAGGGCCTTCGGGTCAATCAGTGGTTCGGAGTCCGTTATCAGGCTGTCACCATCAATGACCTGATAAAAGCAACTACGCCGTCCGGTATGACAAGCTGGGCCGGTCTGATCAACGGCTAACAGCAGAGTATCTGCATCACAGTCAATCCGGAAGCCTTTTAACATCTGCACTTGACCAGAGCTTTCACCCTTTCGCCAAAGTTTACCTCGGGAACGTGACCAGTAGCACACACGGTTATTGCGCAAGGTTTCCCGAATGGACTCAGAATTCATCCAAGCCATCATCAGTACCTCGCCCGTATCGTACTGCTGGGCAATAGCCGGAATCAACCCGTCATTATTGAATGTTAATTGGCCGATAAAATGGGCAATGAAAGCCTCAGAAGGAGGGTCGTGTGGGGCTGGGTCGGCATTATTCGTCGTCATTGAGATTACTCTCCTTACGCACATAGTTAGCGTCTTTACAACGCTGCAAATAGTCTGCCCAATACGCTTCGTATTTATCACCTAAGTCGCGCAATAAATTCCAGTCGTATAGCCCACTGTCGTGCTTGTCATCAAACACAATCTTGAGGGCATAATGACCAACGGGCTGTAATGCGATGATGTTGACATTCTCTTTACCCAACTGAAGCGTTTCCTGACCGCGACCATGCCCACGCACTTCTGCGGATGGTGAATACACCCTCAGATACTCACAAGGAAGGCTGTGCACCACGCCATCCGGCCAGATCAGTTCCAGCAAGCGGGACTTTTGGTGAAGTGCAATGTTGGTCGGTGTCATCACAGACTCCATCCTTCTTCGGTTAGTTGCAGATACGGCAACGATACTTTACAAGATATATCGTGACAGGTCTTCGTTCTTCACCAACTCACCCAGGGTGTCATCAACTTTTTTCGCATCAATAACAACTGTGGACTCACAATCCGGTGCGCGATACAGCTCATCTTCCAGCAAACGCTCAACGATGGTGTGTAAGCGACGCGCACCAATATTTTCTGTTTTCTCATTCACGTCATAAGCATGTTCCGCCAAACGCTGAATACCGTCCTGAGTGAACTCCAGTTGTACGCCCTCGGTTTTTAACAAGCCGATGTATTGCTCAGTCAGCGACGCATTGGGCTCTGTTAGAATTCGCTCGAAATCCTTGGCGGTCAAAGCTTCTAATTCAACACGAATTGGCAAGCGTCCCTGTAGCTCAGGAATCAGATCGGACGGCTTAGCCAAGTGGAATGCACCAGAGGCGATAAACAGAATATGATCTGTTTTTACTGCACCGTGCTTGGTGGTTACGGTACTGCCTTCAATTAATGGCAACAAATCGCGTTGTACACCCTCGCGAGACACATCGGCACCGCCAGATTGTCCTTTACGTACAACTTTGTCGATTTCATCCAGAAATACAATACCGTTTTGCTCAACATTCTGAATAGCTTTTAACTTGATATCTTCGTTATTCAGCATTTTTCCAGCCTCATCTTCGGCTAGAATCTTTAGCGCATCCTTAATCTTAACCTTACGTTTTTGCGTCTTGCCCTTACCCAAATTAGCGAACATGCCGGATAGCTGACTGGCCATATCCTCCATACCCGGCGGCGCCATGATGTCTACCTGAGCAGATACCTGAGCCACGTCGATTTCGATTTCCTTGTCGTCCAGTTGGCCTTCGCGTAATTTCTTACGGAATTTTTGACGCGTTGGGTTATCTTCCGTAACAGCAGGTTTTTCGTTGCCATCGGTATCAAACCATGCACTGCTGTTTTGATCAGCCTTCGGTGCTGGCAGTAGAATATCCAGTACACGCTCCTCTGCGTTATCCTCTGCACGATATTTATGTTTTTTGATTTCTTGCTCACGAGTCAACTTGACGGAAGCATCCGCTAAATCACGGATAATCGAATCGACCTCTTTACCGACATAGCCCACTTCGGTGAACTTTGTTGCCTCAACCTTGATAAATGGTGCATTGGCCAGTTTTGCCAAGCGACGGGCAATTTCTGTTTTACCCACACCCGTAGGCCCAATCATCAAAATATTTTTGGGGGTGACTTCATGGCGCAGTTCATCGCCTAACTGCTGTCTGCGCCAACGATTACGCAGTGCAATGGCTACGGCACGCTTAGCTTTTTGCTGACCGACAACGTGATTATCGAGTTCCTGCACGATTTCCCGAGGTGTCATTGACATGATGATGTTTCCTTAAAGTTCTTCGATGGTGCGGTTGTGATTGGTGTAAATACAAATGTCAGCGGCAATACCCAAGCCTTTTTCCACAATGTCGCGGGCAGACAGCTCGGTATTGTCCAGCAAGGCACGCGCTGCTGATTGGGCAAACGGGCCACCTGAGCCAATGGCAATCAAGTTATCTTCCGGCTCAATGACATCACCATTGCCGGTAATGATTAATGAAGTTTCCTTGTCAGCAACAGCGAGCAGGGCTTCCAAACGACGCATTGCACGATCGCTGCGCCAATCTTTTGCCAACTCAATGGCCGCGCGGGTCAGGTTACCATTGTGTTCCTGAAGCTTACCTTCAAAACGCTCAAATAAGGTAAACGCATCGGCTGTGCCACCCGCGAATCCGGCAATGACATTATCATTATGCAGTCGGCGAACTTTGCGCGCATTCCCCTTCATGACGGTGTTACCCAGTGAGACTTGTCCGTCACCACCTATAACGACCTTGCCATTACGTCTGACCGACAGGATCGTTGTTCCGCGATATTGCTCCACTTGTTTGCTCCGCTATAAAGTTGCTTGTAGAGGGCTTATGTTGGGGCGATAAGAACGTATTTCAAGCGTGTTGCAAAATTGGGTATACTGCACGCTTTGCGGCGCGAGGGGAGTTTCCATGTTCAAGCCTATTTGCTGGGGAAACTGGATCTTTTTATTCATCGTGGTGGGGTTGTTCAGTGTCACGCTACTGAGCGGTTGTGGTCATAAGGGCGACTTATACTTGCCAGATACAACTGATGCCACCAAAGACAAGAAGAAAGCAGATTAATGGATTATTTTAATTACAGGCAAGGCCAACTTTACGCTGAAGATGTTTCCGTGAAGGGAATTGCAAACACTTACGGAACGCCTTGTTATATTTACTCTCGTGCCACACTGGAGCGTCATTGGCATGCATTTAATAAGGCCTTCGGTGAGCAGGATCATCTGATCTGCTATTCCGTCAAAGCCTGTTCCAACATTGCCGTATTGAACCTACTGGCAAGGCTTGGCTCCGGCTTTGATATCGTGTCGGTTGGTGAGTTGGAACGGGTACTTGCCGCCGGTGGCGATCCCGGTAAAGTTGTCTTCTCCGGTGTGGGTAAGCGATCTGATGAAATGCACCGTGCCTTGGAGGTCGGGATTCGCTGTTTTAACATTGAGTCTGAGAGTGAGCTGGATCGCCTAAATGCCGTTGCACGCGAAATGGGCAAAGCTGCGGCGATTTCTATTCGGGTGAATCCCGATGTTGATGCAAAAACACACCCCTATATTTCAACTGGCCTCAAAGAAAATAAATTTGGCATTGACATCAATGTGGTGGAAGCCATTTACCAGCGAGCAGAAAAAATGCCAAACATCAAGGTGGACGGTATTGACTGCCATATTGGTTCGCAATTGATGGGTGTTGAGCCATTTATGGATGCATTGGAGTTATTGCTGGACTTAGCTGACCGACTAAAAAACCAAGGTATTGATATCCATCACCTAGATTTAGGAGGGGGGCTAGGAGTTCGGTATGACGATGAAGAGCCACCATCACCGGCTGAGTATATTCAGACAATGATGGAAAATCCGCGCTTGAAACAATACCAAATATTGATTGAGCCAGGTCGCGCCATTGCCGCCAATGCCGCAATTTTAGTGTCGCAGGTTGAATACTTAAAGCATGGTGATGATAAAAGTTTTGCCATTGTGGATGCTGCGATGAATGATCTGCTACGTCCTTCTCTGTACCAAGCATGGCAGCGCATTATTCCGGTCAAGGAAGCCGCAGATGATGCGGTAAAAGAGAATTATGATGTGGTTGGCCCAATTTGTGAGACCGGCGATTTTCTGGGCAAAGATCGCCTGTTGAGTCTTTCCGAAGGTGATCTGATTGCAGTGCGTTCGGCGGGAGCTTACGGGTTTACTATGACCTCAAACTACAATACCCGACCACGCCCGTGTGAGGTATTGGTGGATGGCGATCAGGTACACCAGATTCGCCGCCGTGAAACCGTCAAAGAGCTATTCGCCAGTGAGAGCCTACTGCCTGATGATTGTTAACCGATACAGGCGGTAGCATCTAATGGTGACCGAACAGCTGTCATTGCCATAAGTCGTTCAATCAAAAAAGAAAATAGGGATGTAGTCATGAAGTTAGCATGCGAGATAAGAGAAATCGGCTCCGAAATCAGCCATGTGGTGATTTGGATGCATGGGCTTGGAGCAGACGGGCATGACTTCGTGCCGATAGTGCCAGAGTTGCGGCTAGCTAAGGATGCTGGCATCCGGTTTATTTTTCCGCACGCGCCCTCGCGCCCGGTGACGTTAAATGGTGGCTATGTCATGCCATCTTGGTACGATATTTTATCCTTGGATCGCAATAATAATGCTGATCAGGATGATATTCTGACAACGGTCGGCTGGATCAATGCCCTGATTGATGAGCAACTTGAGCAAGGCATTGCACCGGAAAACATTGTACTGGCAGGCTTTTCCCAAGGTGGTGTGGTTGCACTACACACTGCCTTGCGTTATCCCAAGCGATTGGGCGGTATTCTGGCTTTATCAACCTACTTCCCGTTTGCAGAAACCGTATTAGCAGAAATGCCAAAAGGCTATGAGCAGATTCCGGTATTTGCTGCACATGGGGTGCATGATCCGGTCATTCCGATAATGTGGTGGGAGGATTATGTGCCAAAGCTGGAGAAACAAGGTTTTCAGGTAGTGGCCAAGCATTATCCCATGGAGCACTCGGTTCATCCTCAGGAGATCTCGGATATTGGAGCTTGGATGCGTACAGTAGTATTGGCTTAGCCCATAACACAGGAAATTGATAAAGCACCTTAAGGTGCTTTATTTTTCTCTGTCCATCTTCTTTGCATTTTGGGGCCGACGGCATAGCCATTAGCCAAGCTCGCCATTCCACCAACTCCCCATCATCATTGGATGAGCGCTCAGCAAAGCACTACACTGCATTTCCCACGCCCACAAAAAAACCCCGCAGCAATACCACGGGGCTCATCAATCAATCCTGGCAATGTCCTACTTTCACATGGGGAAACC
>PDPG01000065.1 GCA_002747455.1 Pseudomonadota bacterium
TACCGTGTCACCGGGTGATTGGTAAAAATGGTCAGTTGACAGGCTATGCCGGTGGGCTGGAACGTAAGCGGAAATTGTTACAGTTGGAAGGGGCTTTGGCGTAGCTGATGTCCCACATGCGTCAAGATTATCAGCTAAAGTTATCGCTTTTGGCGCTAATTTTATAAGCTTCATCGGTTTGTTTGTATGGTTAGTGGTTTCTCTTTGGGATACTTGCTCCATTAATTTCCAAAAAGAGTTGATACGGTTTTGTAACACTCTGTTTTTATGTGAAATATAAGGAGTAATGATGTCCTCCATCAAGCTATTTCTAGCGGCATTGATTTTTGCTGCAACCCCGTCCATGAGTAGTGCCGAGTCGGTTCAGGACCTTTCCGAACAGTTGTTTATCGCCGCACACTGGGGGTACATGCCGATTGTGGCTGATCTGGTGAATCGTGGCGCAAATGTCAATTATGCAAACCCACAGGGCGAGACCGCCATGCATGGCGCGGCGGCTCGTGGGCATTTAGAGGTCATTCAGTTTCTGATCAGTCGTCATGCTAATATCAATGCGCGAACGGTAAAAAACTGGATTCCTTTGCATCATGCGGTACGTTTTGGTCATGTCCATGTTGCTGATTATTTACTGACGAATGGTGCGCCGCTTTCCATAAAAACACATGCCGGACAAACGGTGTTTGATATGGCGAGAAGTACAGGCAATATACAAATGCTAAATCTACTGGAGCGCTACCGTTATTACTAACTTGGGAGTAGCGTAGACAGCATGGTGTTTTTTATGATGGCTGATCACACGGGTTAATCGTCTATTTTGACAGGCAGAGTACATGTATATTTGCCTGAATAGTTAAAAAGCGTTAGACCATCTTTTAACTTTTAGCTATACATTACCGCTTTGTTTTGTGTGTATCTAAGATTGTACGGAAATTGCTTGTTATGGCGCATCGTTTACCTAACTTAAATCTGTTAAGAGCTTTTGAGGCGGCTGCCCGTCACCGGAGTTTCACGACTGCGGCGGAGGAACTATCACTGACACCTGCTGCGATCAGCCAGCAAGTTCGTGCTTTGGAAAATAACCTAGGTTTTTTGCTGTTTGAGCGTCTTCCTCGGGGGGTGACGTTAACGCACATGGGAGCCGCTTATCTTCCCCCGATCCGCCAGGCATTTGATGATATTTCAGCATCGACCTCCGGTTTGTTTGGGCTGCGTGGGGAAAGCTCAGTAAAACTGAGAGTGCCCATGTCTTTTTCGGTGTTAGATCTGGTGCCGCGTCTGGCTCGTTTTAATGAGGAGTATCCAGACATTGAGGTACGCATTGGCTCGTCGCTTTGGGCCGATGAAGTGGAAGCTGAGAGTTATGATATTGACATCCGCTTTGGTGATGGTAGCTGGTCAGGTTATCACGCGGATTTATTATCGCATGACAGTTTCATACCGGTGTGTTCTCCCAATTTGGACCCACAGCCAAAGGATTTGGCAGAGATGGCCAGAGGGCGATTGATTTCTGTCATGGGTAGTGAGGGTGCATGGCTGGATGCGAAAAATGTGACGGGCATTGAAGAAGTCAACCCGCGCCGCGTGCTGCGCGCAGATACCTATCTGGTTGCCGCAGAGTTGGCGGTATCGGGCGCAGGTTCGTTGATGCTACCTAAAAGTATGGCTGCTCCATATCTTGAAAGTGGTCGCTTGATTGGGCTGGCTGGCTTTGATTTTCCTATGAAGGGTGCGCATTACTTGTTGCGCAAAGAAGATCACCGCCGGACTAAGCCGGAAATTACAATCTTACAGCGTTGGCTGATTGATGATTATCAGAGCCAGTCAGAGGCTACGGCATAGGGCGCGTTGTACTTCGCTAACGAATCGCCATGTGTCTCGGCGTAAGGTTTTCGAGGTGTGGTGATTGCCATTGTGCGCACTGGCTATAAATGAAAATTCGCTGACTGTGTGGCGAGTCAGCGCATTTCTTGTTGATGACGATGGATGGTTTATTCAACAATCACCAGAAACTTATTCTTCTTACCTTTTTGAACCAAAATAAATTCACCATTCAGCAAGTCTCGCTCGGTGATTTCACTATCTTCGGTCACTTTTTCCTTGTTAATGCTAATGCTGTTTGCTTGCAGACTACGGCGTGCCTCGCTCTTGGAGGGGAGAATGCCGGTTGCTGTAGATAAAAAGCTGATCATATCCAGTGTGTCACCATAAGCGTCACGTCTGAGCGTATGTGTTGGAACGCCTTCCAGGACTTCCAGAAGTTCTGACTTGCTCAACGCCATCAAACCTTCTTTGCTGCCTTTAAAGAGTGCTTGAGAGGCGCGTACAGCCTGTTCATAAGCTTCCCGACTGTGAACCATGACAGTCACTTCTTCTGCTAATTTTTGCTGCAACACGCGCAGGTGCGGTGCTTCCTGATGTTCAGTAATCAGGGCTTCAATTTCATCCATTGGCAGCAAGGTAAAGCGTTTGATGAAAACGGCGGCATCATCATCGGAGGCATTTAGCCAGAACTGGTAAAACTTGTACGGGCTGGTTTGATTTGGGTCTAGCCAGATATTCCCCCCTTCACTTTTACCAAATTTACTGCCGTCAGACTTGGTGATGAGTGGACAGGTGAAAGCAAATGCCTCGCCACCATCCATGCGGCGAATTAATTCAGTGCCCGCCGTGATATTTCCCCACTGATCTGAGCCACCCATTTGCAGCTTGACACCACCATTTTTGTATAAGTGGTAGAAGTCATACCCTTGAATGAGCTGGTATGAAAATTCGGTGAAAGACAGTCCGGTTTCGATGCGGCTTTTTACTGAGTCTTTAGCCATCATGTAGTTGATGGTCAGGTGTTTGCCGACATTGCGCAAGAACTCCAAAGCCCCCATGTCCTTGAACCAGTCGTAATTATTCTCTAGTCGGGCGGGGTTTTCTTGTGTGTCAAAGTCCAGCAGGTTTTCCAACTGTGCGCGAACGCCTGCCTGATTGTGACGCAGAGTTGCTTCATCCAGCAAATTGCGTTCAGCACTTTTCCCCGAGGGATCACCAATCATGCCTGTGGCGCCGCCGATTAAAGCGACCGGGGTATGGCCATATTTTTGGAGGAATACGAGCAACATAATCGTTGCCAGATTACCCACATGCATGGAATCGGCTGTAGGATCGACGCCGACATACGCGGCAATTTTTTCTTTTGCCAGCAGTTCTTCGGTGCCCGGCATAATGTCCTGGATCATGCCGCGTTGTCTTAAATCTTCGATCACATTCATGGGTGGTACATACCTTGCGCTAAATCTAATAACAGCGAACTTTGCCGCGATTTGAGTCGGCTTTCAAGCAGGCAATTAAATTCTTGGGTGGAATCGTGAAAATAGTTGGGTGATGGGAAGTGATTGTGTTTGGGGTGGGTGAGCGATACTACGGTTTTTGTTTGATCAGCGTCTTGGCGGTAAAGCATGGTAGACTGGAGCCAATTAGTCAGCGATTTAGTAAGTATCATGGCATTACAAAAGCAGCTCCCTATCGGGATTCAGACCTTTCGGGAAATTCGTCAGGAGGGTCACTATTATGTCGATAAGACCGATCTTGCCATGTCGCTTGCTCACAAGGGGAAGCACTATTTCCTGTCCCGCCCACGCCGTTTTGGCAAGAGCCTGTTTCTCGACACTCTCAAAGAGCTTTTTGAAGCGAATGAGCCACTTTTTCAGGGGTTAGCGATACATCCACACTGGGATTGGTCGATTCAATATCCAGTACTCCGATTTAGTTTTGGCAGCAAGCATTATAGCAACGAAAAGGGGTTACACGACTCACTTCATGCCCAGCTTACTTATTTTGAGGACTCATTCGCCACCAAACGTCAATTTGAAGACGCAGCTAGCCGTTTCTCCGATTTGATTTTGCAGATTCACCAGCAAGTCGGTCAGCCGGTTGTCGTGTTGATTGATGAATATGATAAGCCAATTTTAGATGCGATGAGTCAGCCCGATTTGGCCAGAGATAATCGTGATTTTCTTCGAGGGTTTTACAGCACGATTAAAGATTACGACGCACATATTAAATTTAGCTTTTTAACGGGTGTCAGTAAGTTTTCCAAAGTGAGCTTGTTTTCTGGCCTGAATAATCTGAATGACATTACCTTAGACCCTCGCTATTCGACAATTTGTGGTTATACCGACCACGATATTGACAGTGTGTTTGCCGCTGAGCTGGAAGGGCTGGATCGCCAGCAAATCCGCGAATGGTATAACGGCTATAACTGGCTCGGTGAGGGGGTTTATAACCCGTTTGATATTCTCAAATTGTTTGATAATCGCAAGTTTGATAACTACTGGTTTGAGACGGGCACGCCGACGTTTTTAGTCGAACTCCTCCTTCAACGTCAAATTCCGACGCTTAAACTGGACCACCTGTATAGCAGCAGTGCAATGCTGTCGGGATTTGATGTGGATGACATTATCACGGAGGCCTTACTGTTTCAGACGGGCTATCTAACGATAAAGGCAGAAGATAATTTAGGCGGTCAGATTTACTATTCTTTGGGGTATCCGAATCGGGAGGTTTACCAAAGCCTGAATGAGAACATGCTGTCTGCACTGGTTAAGGATAAGTCCGGTCAGGCGGTGCAGAGTGGGCAGCTCTATCGCTTGTTAATGGCGAATGACTTTGATGGACTAAAGCAACTTTTTCATGGTTTTTTTGCCAGCATTCCGTACCAGTGGTATTCAAGAAATGATATTCAAAGCTATGAAGGGTATTACGCCAGTGTGTTTTATTCCTATTTTGCTGCCTTGGGTCTGGACGTGACGGTTGAGGATAGTACCAACCTGGGGCGGATTGATATGACGTTAAAGTTTAATGGCCAAGTGTATATCTTTGAATTTAAGGTGGTGGAGTTAGCACCTGAAGGTCAGGCACTACAGCAAATTAAGGACAGGCGTTATGCTGATAAATATCGTCAGTTACGCCAGCCCATTTACTTGATTGGGGTGGAGTTTAGTAAGGGGAATCGCAATATCACGGGGTTTGCAGTGGAGACAGCCAGTTAAGTGGCTCATCCAACCCCCGGCTTTTACTCCATTGATGGCGATGAAACAAATTGGCTCTGTTTGTAAGTCTACTGACACAATGCTGTCAGTAGATATCCTGTATTGTTAAAGCTCTTTCAATAAACGTGTGGAGATTAAGTGACATGAGTATGCAAAGTAAGGTAGCGGTATGGTTTGATATTCCTGTGACTGACATGGCTCGTGCCAAGCAGTTTTATGGCGAAGTTTTTGGCTTTCAGTTTGAAGATATGGAAATGAATGGCATGACAATGGCGATGATTCAAGGTGACGAGTCGGATACCTGTGGTATGTTGGTTCAGGGGGATGGCTATGAGCCATCGGCGGTGGGACCGGTGGTTTACTTCGGTGCAGATGACTTATCGCCGGTATTGGCACGTGCAGTGGAGCGAGGCAGTGAGGTCTATGTTCCCAAAACAGATATCGGTGAGGGTATGGGTTATTTTTCACTATGTTCAGATAGTGAGGGTAATCGTATTGGTTTGTACTCAATGAACTAAAGCAGGTTTAATCGTTATCATGCGCCGTGCTGACCGACTCTTCCAAATTGTACAAATACTGCGAAACAAACGGTTGGTTACGGCGCAGGAGTTAGCTGAGCATCTGGAGGTTTCGCCGCGTACCATTTACCGCGATATTCAAGACCTCAGTTTGTCTGGTGTGCCTGTCGAAGGTGAGGCAGGTGTCGGCTATCATTTGCGTTACTCTCTGGATATTCCGCCGCTGATGTTCAATGCTGATGAGGTTGAAGCATTGGTGCTTGGCTCGCGTATGCTAAAGTCATGGGGCGGAGCAGAGTTGGGAGCCAGTGCCCAATCAGTCATGGACAAGGTGTACGCGGTTATCCCAGAGGAGCTGAGGCATGTTCTTAACAGCAGTAAGCTTTATGCGCCTCGGTTTGGCCCGCGTGAAGACTTGCAAAGTACCTTGGATATTTGTCGCAAAGCCATCCATGATCACCAATACCTGAAGCTGTGTTACCAGCGGGCGGATAGTGAGATCAGTCAGCGTGAAATCCGACCGTTGGGACTGTTTTTTTGGGGCAATGTTTGGACGCTCAGTGCGTGGTGTGAGCTGCGCGATACTTTCCGCACATTTCGTCTTGATCGTATGCAGAGTATTGATACCCTCAATCGCTACTTTGAGGAGGAGCCGGGGCAGACGTTATCGGATTGTCTGGCACAAATGTACTCGTCTCCACACTGTGACGAGGGGCAGTGAGTGTCGGGAAAAGTCGTGGCTTACGGGTTCGTGAGCCTGTAAATCCAAGTGTGTATCTGTCACTTACTGTCATGGGCACTCCTTCCTTTTGTCTAGCAACTCAACACCCAGAAATTCACTGAGCTTTTTGCCATCTTCTTCCATTTGTGCCAAATCATTGTGGTTTAGAATATTCAGCCGCCGCCCATATTTCGTCAGCACATTCAGCTCGTAACAGGGGTAGTCCACACCATTTTTGCTACTGATGAGTTTATTGACTATTTGCAGCGATACAATATTTTCAAGTTGTAGCGGACGATCAGATTGGTTGCGAAATGTCCCAGTACTTTTGTCAAAGTAGGCTCGCTTTATGAAAGGTTGTAACAGTGTAATCCCAAACGTTGCAATGCCTGTTCCGGCAGCCGTCAGGAAAATAATTAAATCCATTTGTTGGCTGGAGAGATAAACATATATGGCAAGTCCGAGCAGAAAAATACCAACGGCCACATAGATTAAACAAAAAAATAGTGCGGATAAGGTGGGTTTCAAATAGGCTCTGTCGCCGCTAAGTTGAATGGTATGTGATCTGAATTTTGGGCCTTTTTCGATCAGGTGGCGGCTTAAATCGACTTGCTCTGATGAGATGTCTGACATAGTAATGAGTCCTCTTGTTATTAGTATAAAAATAAAAGAGCCCACCAGATGGCGGGCTCCCTATAGCATAAATCAGGCGGTTACTTACTTGTAACGCTTGATCTCGCCAGACTTAACGCGGCTAACAAATGATTGTAACTCAGCCTTAACAATTGGCATCAAGAAGTACAGACCAATGATGTTGAAGATCGACATTGCGAAGATCGCTGCATCAGAGAAATCGATAACTGCGCCGAACTTTACGGTCGCGCCGATGATCACGAATGCACAGAACAGTAGCTTAAAGACGATCTCAGCGAAACTACTCTCACCGAACAGGAATGTCCACGCTTTCAAACCGTAGTAAGACCAGGAAATCATGGTTGAGAATGCAAAGAGAATAACTGCAACGGTCAAGAAGTATTTGAAGATACCTGCTGTTGATTCAAATGAAGCCGCAGTTAATGCAACACCTGTCAAATCAGCGCCATCAAATGGTGCGACGTTCAGACCAGCGATTGTAATAACCAAGGCAGTCATTGTACAAATGACCACGGTATCAATGAATGGCTCCAGCAAGGAAACCAAACCTTCAGTGACTGGCTCTTTGGTTTTTACCGCTGAGTGAGCGATTGCAGCCGAACCAACACCTGCCTCGTTAGAGAAAGTTGCACGTTTCAGACCTTGAATCAACGCACCGATGAAGCCACCGACAACACCCTCACCACTGAATGCACCATCAATAATTGCAGAGAAAGCAGGGCCGACCTGAGATAGATTGGAGAAGATCACCACGAGCGCCATACCGATGTACAGTGCAGCCATCCAGGGAACCACTTTCTCAGTTACCGAAGCGATTGAAGGCATACCGCCAACGATTACGGAGAATACCATGGCAGCCATGACCACACCTGTGATGATGCCGTATTCCATCGGGATATCGAAGGCATAGTTCAGCATCGCGTGTGCCTGGTTCGCCTGGAACATGTTACCGCCACCCAATGCACCGAAGATACACATGATCGCGAACATGACTGCCAGGAACTTACCCAAGCCACCCATGCCACGCTCTGCCATTGCGTCACGTAGGTAATACATCGGGCCACCAGATACCACCCCAGAAGGCAAGATAGTGCGATATTTCACACCGAGGGTACACTCAACAAACTTTGAAGCCATACCCAGTAAGCCGACCACAATCATCCAGAATGTTGCGCCCGGCCCACCAATAGCCAGCGCAACACCTACACCCGCGATGTTACCCAGACCAACCGTTCCAGACAGTGCCGTTGTCAGTGCCTGGAAGTGAGACACCTCACCGTCATGCTTTTGGTTCGGATCAGTGTACTTACCACGAACAATGTCTATTGCCAGCTTAAACTTGGTAAGTTGCAGGAAACCAAAATAGAACGTGAAGACGAACGCTGCGAGAAACAACCACCCCACAATCAGCGGAAACTTAATATCCCCGAATGAGACACTGTAGAAGATGGTGCTGACAAACCAGCCAAAGTATTCACTGAAAAACGAGTCGACATTGGTGCTAATTGAGCTGATTGTTTCATAGAATGCTGATTTCTCTTCGGCCCACAGCGAGCTGCTGCTGAAGAGAGCAAGCATGAATAACATGACCTTACTGAAATTAAACTTCATTTTGGTTCCTTACAAAGGTTGATAAAAGGCTCGGTCGCACGATGGAGAATGCATCCCGAAGTCTCAAGCGCCTGATTCTAGCGATTGGGTTTCAGTCGATTTCATTTATTTTTAACTTTACTCAGTATTTTTTCCTGTTTGGGTCCTTATTCAAGGGAAAGTAAACTAATTCATGACTGATATGCTTCTACATTGATCGCAGGTATGCCATATCTGGTTTAACCGATTAGCGGTCAACCAATGCACTGAACGTGAGTGATGTGATGGACTTTAGGCATTGGTACGCGTTGGAGTGTATGGCATTAGGCACTTCAGCTTTGGTTGCCGTTTGGTCAGGAGGGAGCGTTGATATACCATACGCGGCCTTGGTCATTAAAGGTGAAGCCCCGTGATGAAGTCAAATATATTACTGTTGATTACTGCTGCAATTTGGGGGTCTGCCTTTGTTGCCCAGCGGGTTGGGATGGATTATATCGGCCCGTTTACCTACAGCGGTGTTCGTTTTTTGATTGGCGGTGTTACCCTCATTCCGATTGCCTGGTGGATTAGGCGCTGGCAAGCTCGGCAAGTTGCCAGCGGGAAACGGCGTAGTCGCACGCCGAAAGAGGGTGGTGTGGGCCTACTGTGGGCCAGTCTGATCTGTGGTGTGGTGCTGTTTGGTGGCGTGACCTTGCAGCAGATCGGCATGGTTTATACCACTGCCGGAAAGGGAGGCTTTATAACCAGCTTGTACATTGTATTAGTGCCGATTATGGGGTTGGCATTTAAACAGCATGTGGGCGCTGGCGTCTGGATTGGTGCGCTCATGGCACTTGTTGGCTTGTATTTGCTCAGTATCAAGTCGGATTTCACCCTGGATTATGGTGATCTTTTGATGCTGATTGGTGCTTTTTTCTGGGCAGCGCATGTGCTGGTATTGGGTTGGGTTGCCCCCAAATATGATCCAGTCGTCTTATCAATTGTGCAATTCCTGATTTGTGGTGTGTTGAGCATGGTGTGCGCATTCATTTTTGAGGTCATTGTGTGGGCCGATGTGATGCTGGCAATGGATTCCATTTTGTACGCAGCACTAATGTCTACAGGCATCGCTTATACCTTACAAGTGGTTGCACAGCAGGATGCGAGGCCATCACACGCGGCAATTATTTTAAGCAGTGAAGCTATGTTTGCGGTATTGGCTGGTTGGTTAATTCTTGGTGAAGTGTTGGCCATTCGTGGCATGTGGGGGTGCGTATTGATTATGGCTGGCATGTTGTTTTCACAGTTATTGCCGGATCTTCGCTTGCGTAGTGAGGCGAGTTAAGGTTGCTCAAGTTATCACGGGCAGGTCATTGCGTGAGGTGTCTGCTTGTGATATTCCTATGGCTTAAATGTTTTGCGCGCGTGTATTTTTAATTAAAGTTCCTATCCAAGCACTTAAGAGGTGGCTCATGAAGCGATTAATTCCAACACTGGCGATTGCTGGTCTGATGTGTACCAATGCATTGGCGGATGATATCTCCCCGGCGATTATTTACGATAAGGCAGGCAAGAATGATAAGTCATTCAATGAGGCTGCTTACCAAGGTATTCAAAGGTTCGCCAAAGATACGGGTATTGCCGTTCGTGAAGTTGAGCCAACTAATGAAGCACAGGTTGCTCAAGGCTTGAGGAAGCTGGCAAAGCGTAAGTCTGATCCAATTATTGCAGTGGGCTTTTCAATGGCCAATGCGTTGCAGGCGGCGGCTAAGGAGTTCCCCGACACCAGATTTACCATTATTGATACAGTCGTCAAGCAGCCGAATGTTCAGTCCATTGTATTTGCAGAGCATGAGGGTTCGTTCCTGGTTGGTGCGCTGGCAGCCATGAAGTCAAAGAGTGCCAAAATAGGCTTTATCGGTGGTATGGATATTCCGCTGATTCGTAAGTTTGCGTGTGGTTATGAGCAGGGTGCAAAGTACCAGAATGATAAAGTTGAAGTCATGGTTAATATGATCGGCTCAACAGGTGCCGCATTCAATAATCCAAGCAAGGGTGGCGAGTTGGCTAAAAGTCAGTTCGATAAAGGCGCAGATGTGGTGTTTGCTGCGGCAGGTGGCTCCGGTATTGGTGTTTATCAGGCAGCGAAGGATAGCGGCAAGTATGCAATCGGTGTCGATAGCAACCAGAATCACCTTCAGCCCGGTACAATGCTGACATCCATGGTGAAAAGTATTGGTGAAGCGGCGTATGCAGCGTTCGCGGATGCAAAGAATGGTGAATGGAAAGCAGACGTTAAGGTGATGGACTTGAAAGCCGGTGGCGTTAGTTGGGCTTTGGATGAGCATAATCGCGATTTGATCACCCCTGAAATGGAAGCGCGCATGGCCGAATTGAAGGAGAAAATTGGCTCTGGTGAAATTAAGGTTCATGATTACATGAGTGATGATAAATGCGTTTACTAATGGCTGTTGGCAGCGTTAGTACAGGCGGCATCATTGGTCACCGGATGCTTGGCATCAGGGTGCGGTAGTGGCTTAGATTAAAGTGGCTGGACTCCGCGTCTCGCCGCTTTTTTTACGGCTGTCAATTGAGTGGAGAGAAGGTCTCTATGCAGTTGAGCATGGCAATTCAACTCACGGATGTGAGTAAGCGGTTTGGTGCGGTTCGTGCCAACGATAAGGTATCACTTGAGGTAGAAGTCGGCACCATTCACGGCATTGTTGGGGAGAATGGTGCGGGTAAGTCCACGCTAATGAGTATCCTCTACGGTTTCTATCAGTACGATAGTGGGCGCATTGAGGTGTTTGGTGAGCAGCATTATTTTCATAACTCGCGCGAGGCACTGGCGGCGGGTATTGGCATGGTGCATCAGCACTTTATGCTGGTTGACCCCTTCACCGTATTGGAAAACGTGATGCTCGGCAACGAGGGTGGCAGGCTGCTGAAAGCTGGCCGGGAAAGTGCGCGTGGGGAGCTGAACCGACTGGCGAGTGAGTATGGCTTGGCGGTCGATCTGGATGCGCGAGTATCGAGTCTGTCGGTGGGCTTGCGGCAGCGCGTTGAAATTTTGAAAGCCTTGTATCGTGGTGCAAAAATCCTGATTCTGGATGAGCCAACGGGGGTACTTACACCACAGGAAACGACTGAATTATTCTGTATTCTGAATGCGCTGAAAGACCAGGGTGTGACGATTCTCCTGATTACCCATAAGCTGCAAGAGATCATGGCGATTACTGATAATGTCTCGGTGATGCGCGCAGGAAAAATGGTGGCTCATCGCAAAACGTCAGAAACCAGCAAGGCAGAGATTGCTGAGTTAATGGTTGGGCGAAAAGTTCTGTTGCAGGTGGATAAGCAACCTGCGAATCTCGGTAAGCCATTAATCAGCGTAAAAAATCTGACAGTGACAGATGAGTTTGGCGTTGAGCGGGTGAAGGGTGTCAGTTTTGACATACATGCTGGTGAGGTGGTGGGTATTGCGGGCGTGTCGGGCAATGGTCAAAGTGAGTTATTGGATGCGCTGTCAGGCATTACCCGTATTCATTCCGGCAGTATTGACATACATGGTGAAGTCGTCACCCGTAAACATCCCGTAGACCCTGCAAAAATGCGTGACCTGGGTTTGGCGCATGTACCAGAAGACCGGCATCGCATGGGGATGATTAATAGCTTTGCTGCATATGAATCGGCAGTGCTTGGTTATCACAATGACAAAGCCTACAACGGGCGTTTTTTGATGAGCCTGCGTAAGGTAAAAGAACACTGTAGCAAATTAATGGATGCCTTTGATGTGCGTCCAAGAGACCCTGATTTAAAATCCGCCAACTTCTCTGGCGGTAATCAGCAAAAGTTAATACTCGCCCGTGAAATGGAGCGTGATCCTGATATTCTGTTAGTCGGGCAACCAACGCGTGGCGTGGATATTGGCGCGATTGAGTTTATTCATAAGCGCATTATTGAAATGCGGGATGCAGGTAAAGCGGTATTACTGGTGTCAGTGGAATTAGAGGAGATTATTTCGGTGAGTGATCGGGTACTGGTGATGTGTGACGGTCACATCAGTGGGGAAGTGCCTGCTGCGGAGGCGGATGAGACAATGCTGGGACTTATGATGACAAATACCGATGCCGTGGCGGACTTGGAAAAGGTGGCGGTATGAGTCAGCATAACCGTGAGATGCCATTTTGGATGGATGCACTGTTATTGCCACTTCTGAATATCATCATGGCTATTTTGGCAACAGTGGTGATCTTCCTGGCCATTGGGGTTGACCCCGTCGAGGCCACACGAATTTTGCTATTCGGTGCCTTTGGTCATCAAGAAGGTATCGGTTTTACACTGTACTACACAACTAATTTTATCTTTACTGGCTTGGCTGTCGCGGTCGCCTTTCATGCCGGACTGTTTAATATCGGTGGTGAGGGGCAAGCATACCTTGGTGGTCTTGGTGCGGGCTTGGTCTGTTTATATCTGGGGCAGTGGCTACCCGGACTATTGGTGATACCTCTGGCCATTATTGCCGCTGGCCTGTTTGGTGCTGCGTGGGCATATATTCCGGCGTATTTGCAGGCATATCGCGGTAGCCACATTGTCATCACCACGATCATGTTTAATTTTTTGGCCTCAGCATTGATGGTCTATTTGATGGTTAACGTGCTGAAAGAGCCTGACCAGCAGTCGCCGCAAAGTGCTGAGTTTGCAGCGTCCTCGTGGTTGCCATTTATGCATCAGTTTTTGGGCTGGTTTGGGATTGATATTGAATCTTCACCGCTGAATTTGTCCATTGTCTTGGCATTGTTGGTGGCGTTACTGGTGTGGATTTTTATTTGGCATACGCGTTGGGGTTATCAGATTCGAGCCACTGGAAGCAATGCAACCGCCGCTGTTTACGCGGGTATTAAACCGGCGCGCGTCATTGTTATGAGTATGTGTATCTCAGGTGCGCTGGCTGGTATGGTGGGCGTAAATGAGATCATGGGGGTTAATCATCGTCTGTTGCTGGATTTCCAGATGGGCTATGGTTTTGCCGGGATCGCAGTGGCGTTGATGGGGCGTAATCATCCGGTTGGCATTATTCTGGCGGCACTGTTGTTTGGTGTTTTGTACCAAGGTGGTGCGGAGTTGGCCTTTGAAATGCCGAACATTAATCGTGACATTGTGGTTGTCATGCAGGGTTTGGTGATTTTGTTCTGCGGCGCGTTGGAGTTTATGTATCGCCCGTGGCTGATGAAACTGTATTTGGCCATAAGTGGTAACGGTACTCCGCAGGAGGCTGAGGCATGAATGATTGGTTCACCGTTTTAATCCTGGCACTAGATGCCACGATGCGGGTTTCTGCGCCCCTGATTTTGGCAGCACTGGCGGGGCTTTTTTCCGAGCGTTCTGGAGTGGTGGATATTGGTCTGGAAGGGAAAATGCTGGCGGGTGCCTTTTCTGCCGCTGCTGTGGCATCGGTTTCTGGCTCTGCCTGGGTGGGCTTGATAGCCGCGATTGCCGTCTCTGTTGTGCTGGCACTGTTGCATGGCTTTGCCTGTATTACGCACCGAGGAAATCAGGTGGTGAGTGGCGTAGCGATTAATATGCTGGCCGCTGGTTTGACGATGGTATTGGGCTTGCACTGGTTTAAACGGGGTGGACAAACCCCTAGTCTGGATAACGAGGCACGTTTCCTGTCGCTGGATTTGCCGGGGGTGGAAGCGTTGGCGGATGTACCGTATCTGGGTGAAATCTACGCAGAGCTGATCAGCGGTCACAATATTCTGGTGTATGTGGCTTTTTTGATGGTGCCATTTACCTCTTGGGTGGTTTATAAAACACGCTTTGGCTTGCGTTTACGCGCCGTTGGGGAGAATCCGAATGCGGTAGACACGGCGGGTATTTCGGTCGTAAAGATGCGCTATTTAGCCGTTCTTTGCGCGGGAGTACTCTGTGGCATTGCAGGGGCTTATATCTCTACTGCGCACAATGCACAATTTGTGCGTGACATGACCGCAGGGCAGGGGTTCATTGCGTTGGCTGCGTTGATTTTTGGCAAGTGGCGACCTGTTCCCGTGATGTTTGCTTGCTTGTTGTTCGGTTTTCTGGATGCCCTAGCCGTGCGTTTGCAGGGTGTTTCTCTGCCGGGTGTGGGTGAGATTCCGGTACAGTTTATTGAAGCCCTGCCGTACTTGTTGACAGTGATCTTGCTAGCCGGGTTTATTGGTAAAGCGGTAGCACCTAAAGCTAATGGTGTGCCTTATGTGAAGGAGCGGTGAGGGTGGTATTTGCTGTGGTTAAGGCTAACTTAACTGCCAATGTCCGTTTATTTATAGATTCTGTTTAAGTGTCTATCCCATTGATTATGAATGACTTATGTCAAGCGGTCTGCAATTTTAATTAACGGATGAGTGGGCACAGGTAGTGATTGAAACTGCCGTCGATGCGATCCTTCCATGATATTTCATAGGTAGTCCCCAACAAAGTGGACTGTGTGCAGGGAAACAGGCTTTAACCTAGCTTTCAATTCATCAGCGGCGCTCCGCCATAAGCGCCAGCCTTTTTTACACCCACGCAGCTACGCAATGACAAGTCTAGGCCCACAGTAAAGCATGACTAACTGCAATAATTGCTGTGAGCCTTTGGTTCTGTGGGTGCATGTAAATGCCTTAACTTGATAAGTTTGTGTGACATAATCAGCGAGCGGCACTTGCGCAAAGTATTAAAAAACAGCTATAAGGGAATGATGGTTGGGACATAGGATTTCTGCTTTGGTTAATGAGAGCGGCCTATGGTGCAGCCGCACTGCCAGATTTTCTAAGTCTTTCAGATGGTTAGGCTCTTAAAGTTGTTGTGTGTGGGGATGTCGCTCGGTGATGCCCCTGAAGGGCTGGTATCAAAAGAAGCCGGGGTTATTTGACAAGAGAGTCTATGAATAAGCGGTTCTCAATACTTAATGCTATGAAATCATCTCAATCATTGATATTGCTGTTAACAGCGATTCCTTTTTTTCTAGCATCCTGCACCAAGGATGATTCATCAGTTACTACGCACTCTTCTGAAAAAACAAAAGTTATAATCAGTGATGCTGAAAAAATCGGCCTTGATACAAGCAAGTTGGAGTCATATATTATCCGCAGCTCAGGGGACGATATTCAGGCAACAGAAGAAAGTATTAGTGTAGAAAGTGGCTCATCTGATGTTATTGCACTCATAGATGATGGTGAGCAGCCTGTCCTAGTGGCCAGAAAATTTGAGGGCGACTCTGTGGTTAACCTATCTCTGGCTAGTACTGCAGAAATGATGGTCTTATTCAATCCGCACTTTTCTGGCAGGAAAAGCTCAAACCCAAAGGAACTGTCTAGGCGAATTAGGTCACATGAAGATTTCAGAAAATTGGAAGAGTCTATAGCAATCGCAATAACTACAGGGAATCCTTGCCCTATTTCACCACGTTGCAATGCCTATTCAGCAAGGATTGCCTTAAAAATAGCAGGCAGTATAGTAATTGAAGACCTGTACCAAGGAGAGTAAATACATGAGAATCAAGATTTTTGCTTTATCATTTGTATTTCTTTTCTATCCGTTATCCGTGTTTTCGGAAAAAGTTGGTTCGACCTTTGATGTTGAAATAGTGGAAAGTACATCCACTATAAAGCCGAAAAAAATAACGATCAAAAATAACACGATGACCTACTACTTTGCCAGACTAAAGTCACTTAATGGTGAGGTACAGAGCTCCCCAGTTTTAATAGATCGCAATGAACAAAAAATAAAATCTAATATAGGTGACTTAAAGCTAGAGTGGGAGGGCGTGGTTCCTCTTATAGATTACACAGCTCCAACAAAATGGTTAGAATCCAGCAAGAAAGAAACACATATTGAAAATCCAAGCCGCCTTCTCAATACTTGGGAAAATTCTGTTATTGACTTCCAAGGTGGAAATATTAATGATTTTATAGATATATCCTTAAAAAAGGATGCATTAAGCGCTTGGGGTTTAATGGCGATTAATTTATCAGTTATTCCTCAGTTAATAGCAGATTCAACCATCTCTGGGAAAATACCAGTTACGAATATTGAAAATGGTTCGTTTTTTGTTAGTTTAACTAAGGTTGCCCAGTCAGTAAAAGATTTCAACAGTAATATTGAAACTATTAATTACTATTTTACTTGGGTTGAAGCAGCAATTGAATTAATAGATTCGCTTAAAAATTCTTTCTTGGAGGAAGATATACTCGTTCCTGAATCAATAATAGCTGTTAATAACTACTTTACATATACTAAAACTCTCCTTAAGAATATTGAATCAATACCGGGGTCTCTAAAAGTCGATAGTTCAATTAAGGAGGACTTAAAAACAGAATTTGCAAGGCAGCTGAAAAATACAACAGGGCAATCGCTTGAAACTTAGCAAGGAAATTAGGCATAAAGGAGTTTTTTTGGAATCCTCCCTATGTCAAAGTCTCTGAACAAGCTACTGGAATGTC
>PDPG01000049.1 GCA_002747455.1 Pseudomonadota bacterium
GGCATTATGGGTGAATATATCAGTCAGATTTACGAAGAAATTAAGCGGCGCCCCTTGTATGTGGTGACACAAACCTTAACAAGCCCCCGCTTACCCAAGGGTACTCAGCCACCTGCGGCGAATACCGACACCACCACCAACACCACATGAGCCGCATGTTAAATACCTTTCCCTGGCAACGACTGTGGCGCTTTGCCAGCGTTGGCGGTCTTGCTGCCTTTACACACTTTAGTGTAATGATCGCTTTAGTCAGCGGCTTACACTGGCCGCCGCTCGGCGCCAATATCATTGCTTTTGCAATTGCCTTTGGTGTTAGCTATTGGGGGCAAAGTCGTTGGACTTTTGCTGAACGCCAACACACCACCCAACAAACGCTCTGGCGCTATGCACTCACTGCGATTTTAGGCTTTTTAATCAATGAAGCCACCTTATATTTAGGCATTCAGGTATGGCATTGGTGGTATGTACCCAGTCTGGCACTAGCAATTGTACTGGCAGCACTATCCACTTACCTCATCAGTCACTATTGGGTCTTTAAATCGGCATGACGTTTACCCTTCCTCCTACACTGACGATCTGCGCCGACGACTATGGTCTTACGCATAGTATTGATCAGGCAGTGTTAACCTTGCTCACACAGGGTGCTATTCAGGCCACGAGCTGTATGACCACAGCGCCACGCTGGCACTCAGAATCTGCCCCCGCTTTAAGCGAGTGGCTGCAACAACAGCAGAGCATCCAGCAAACATCTGTACAAGCTGAAATCGGCTTACATTTCAATTTAACCGAAGGTTTTGGCAAGCAGGCAAGTTTAAGCCTGTCGCAAGTGCTCAAACGGAGTTATTTACGAGCCTGGGATGTACCTTTTTTAGAACGCAGCCTGAAACAGCAATTAGATGCTTTTGAAGACAGCCTGCAACGCAGACCTGACTTCATTGACGGCCATCAACACGTCCATCAATTTCCACAAATTCGCGAGGTTTTGTTGAAGGTATTGGCCCAACGTTACCCGGATAAAAGGCTCTGGTTGCGTCATACTCTACCGCCACGCCCCACGCTGCAACTTGGCCTCAAACCCTGGATACTCGCCACTTTAGGTGGCTATACTTTTCGACGCCAACTAAAACAACAACACTGGCCAACACATGCCGGTTTTTTGGGGGTTTATAATTTTACTGGCGACTACACAGCCCATTTTCAGCAATGGCTCAAGCTTGCCCAGCCACATAGTTTAATCATGTGCCACCCCAGCAGTCAGGCTGACCCTGGTGACGGTATTGGCGCGCAACGTGTTGTGGAATATGAATTTCTACGCAGCTTGAATCAGGATTCCTGCCCGCAACACGGTCAGTTCATTTGACAAGCCTTAATCCCTACCCTATACCTAAAAAGTAATTTTTGTTTATTTTCAGGGAGATAGTGATGACAATATGGACTAACGTGGTATTGACTATTCTTTTATCAATGCTATTGGTGGCCTGCGTTGCTGAAAGCTCCAAGCAACCAGAGACACCTAAAACACCCTCTACACAAGCACAAAACTGTGGTGGCATCGCAGGTCTTGCCTGTGGCGATGGGCAGTACTGCGATATGGGCATCGGTCAGTGCATGGTTGCAGATGGCATGGGCGTGTGTAAAGAGCAACCAGAGGTCTGCACCCATGAGTACGTTCCGGTCTGTGGCTGCGATGGCAAAACTTATGGCAATGTCTGTACTGCCGCAGCAGCGGGTGTGTCAATTGATAAGATGGGCGAATGCTAAAAACACCCATTTTGATGCGTTGGGTTTATGATCAAGTAGCGACAGCGGACGGTATTTATCGGTAAAATTCCCACTTTAGGGATTAACCGGAGCGTATCGTGAGTCTCAACCAACTCAACATCGTCATACTCACCGGTGCCGGTATTTCTGCTGAGTCCGGCATTCAGACATTTCGTGCCAGTGATGGCCTGTGGCATGAGCACCGCATTGAGGACGTGGCAAGCCCGGAAGGTTTTGCAGCGAATCCAGCTATGGTTCACTCGTTTTACAATCAACGACGTCAGCAGCTTCGTGACCCAGCCATTCAGCCTAACCCCGCACATGACGCGTTAGCAAAACTAGAGCGACGCCATCATGGTGACGTGTTACTGGTCACGCAAAACGTGGATGATTTGCACGAGCGGGCGGGCAGCCATAACCTGATCCACATGCATGGCGAGTTGAATAAAGTGCGCTGTGAAAGCAGTGACGTTGTGTTTGAATGGCAAAGCGATACTGATACTCAGACCGTCTGCCCATGTTGCGGCGAAAAAGGTAAATTGCGCCCACATATTGTATGGTTCGGTGAAATGCCGTTGATGATGGACGAGATTTATCAGCGCTTGATGGCATGTGACTTATTTGTTTCCATTGGCACATCTGGCAAGGTTTATCCAGCGGCGGGGTTCGTGCAAATTGCCCGTGAGCATGGTGCTAAAACCATTGAGTTGAACCTTGACCCAACGGACAGTAGTGACATTTTCCATCGCTCCATCCACGGCCCTGCCAGTGAAGTGGTTCCTGCGTTTGTTGAGTCAATACTAGACCATGATTTTAGCGATACTTCTGACACTAAAAAATGACAACAGCGATTGTTTGGTTTCGACAAGACCTGCGCGTCAGCGACAACCCCGCTTTGCTAGCTGCATCGTTAGCGTACGACCACCTGATACCTATTTACATTGATGACACCAACCGCACCACTCAACTGGGTGCGGCCAGTCGCGTGTGGTTGCATCATAGTCTTACTGCTTTAGGAAGCCATCTTCATAAAAATGGCAGTCAATTACTGTTATTCCAGGGTGATCCCAAGGCTATTCTGCAACAACTTACACATGATTTACCGATTGATGCCGTTTTTTGGAATCGGTGTTACGACCCGGAATCCATCGACCGTGATCGTCAGATCAAAGCTTATTTAAAACAAAGCGGCATCCACACAAATAGCTTTAATGCATCATTGCTGTACGAACCTTGGCAGGTACTCAAGAAAGACAACACCCCGTACCGGGTCTTTACCGCATATTGGAAAGCAGTCAGCCATCTGGGCATGAACCTTGTTCCAGCCACTCCCCCAGAATCCTTGCCCCCACTGCCAGATATATCAAAAATAAACGACTCTCCACTGAATGCTTTGTCACTACTACCAAAGGAAAGCTGGTCTTCTGAAATGCTCCGACACTGGCAAATAGGTGAAACCGCTGCACAAAGAAAGCTCACGGCTTATCTGAATCAATCCGGCCCCGAGTACTACCAGAAAACACGCGATTTTCCTTCGGCTTCAGGCACGTCCAGGCTTTCTCCGTATCTGCATTTTGGTGAAATCAGCCCACGGGAAATCATCTGGCAAACACAACAGGAAAAGCCTTTAGCTGAAATGGATAACGGTACACTGACATTCATTAAGGAGCTTATCTGGCGTGAGTTTGCTTACTACATCCTGTACCACTACCCAGAAACTCAGCATCAGGCAATGTCTCCCCTGTTTTGGAAGTTTCCTTGGCGAGAAGATATTCAAGAGCCACTAGAACGTTGGAAAAAAGGACAGACCGGCTTCCCAATTATCGATGCAGGTATGCGGGAATTGTGGGCAACTGGCTGGATGCACAATCGCGTGCGGATGATTGTGGCCTCATTTCTTACAAAGAACCTGCTCATCGACTGGCGAGTGGGCGAGCGTTGGTTTCGTGACACCTTAGTCGATGCAGATTTAGCCAGTAATACGATGGGATGGCAATGGGCCTCCGGCTGTGGTGTGGATGCTGCGCCCTATTTCCGTATCTTCAACCCACTCTTGCAATCAGAAAAGTTCGACAAAAATGGGGATTACATACGGCGCTGGGTTCCAGAACTGGCTTCATTGGATAACGCATTCATCCATAAACCGTGGGCAGCACCAAAGCCAATCAGAGAGGCATTGTCCTATCCCGAACCATTGGTTGACTTATCAGCGAGCAGGCAGCGTGCTTTGGATGCTTATGCGCAAATTAAGCAGTCAAGCCGCAGCAAATAAAGAAAGTGAGGCGCCGTGTCTCTACAAACGGCCAAATCCTACGACTGGATTGATACGTCCATCACCAATTAAACATAATGCCATTCAGAACTCACGCCAGTTTGTTCAGAGAGTCGGACAAGGCACTAAAGACCTCCCTTGAGTCTTTTAAGCGTTTGATCCTGGTAAACAAATCCACCGCGTCAGGATAATGCTTTTGCAGAAAAACCAACCACTGTTTTGCACGATTACTCACAAACAAGGGATGGTTGTTTTCTGATCTCTCCAGATAGTGAATCAGTATTTCCAAAACCGCCTGCCAACTCAATCGCTGAAATGTCTGACCAACGTGACCCGCCTGAATGGCCGCCGCCAAATCGGGCGTAACCAAAGCACTTCTACCCAGCATGATATCCGCGCAACCGCTTTCTTCTCTGGCGCGTTTAGCATCGTCAATCGACCAGATCTCACCATTGATCACAATGGGAATCTGACTGCTATCTGACACTTTCTTGACTGCTGACCAATAGGCTGGTGGCTTGTAACCATCTTCTTTGGTACGCGCATGAATACACAGCTCACTGGCTCCCGCTGCCTCAACATTACCCACGATTTCAGACAAATACTCGTGGTGACTAAAGCCCAAGCGTATCTTTGCCGTCACCGGAATGGCCGGATCGACGGCATCCCGCACCGACTTCACAATATCAGCAATACGTTGTGGCTCTTTTAACAGTACCGAACCACCGTCACTTTTATTAACCGTTTTTGACGGGCAACCAAAGTTAATATCAATCCCCGGCGGCTGTAACTTCTGTGCCTTGGCAGCGTTTAAGCCCATGTATCGGTGATTACCACCCAACAGTTGCAGATAAACTGGCACACCACTCGGTGTCACTCCCCCTTTTTCCAACTCAGGACTAAAACGGAGAAATACACGATTAGGTAAAATCTGATCTGTTATTCGCACAAACTCTGTCACACACCGGTCATAGCCACCAATGTGAGTCAGCAGAGCTCGCATTTCTGCATCAATGACACCTTCCATGGGCGCTAACAATATACGCATACTGGCTTCAACCCAAGTCAGGTAGTTAACGCTTGAGGGCAGCGTACAGCAACATCAGTAATCCGGTCACACTCAGCATAACACTCAGTAAGGCAAACTCCGCCTGTTGGCTTAACCCGTGGTTCACAACGCCACTCAGGAGTAAAGCCCCACCCATGATACTGATGACGACTCGTTGATTGGATTGCTTGACGGCTTGTTGCAGTTGCAAGGCTTGTTGTGCCTCGTTATCAGACTTCTGACGGTATTCCGTGTGCATTTGCAAAATTAGCTCATTTACCGTCACCGGCATGGCGGGTAGTTGCTCGATAAGCCGAGGGAAATTCTTTACCGCACCATTGACCAAAGCACGAATGCCAACTTGTTCATCCATCCAGCGCTCGATAAAGGGCTTGGCTGTGACCCACAAATCCAGATCAGGGTAAACCTCCCGCCCCATGCCTTCGATATTCAGCAAGGTTTTTTGCAGCAAGACCAACTGCGGCTGTACTTCCATGTTAAAGCGTTGCGCGGTCTGGAACAGTCGCAGCAATAATTTTCCATAGGAAATATCCTTGAATGCAAGCTGGAAGATTGGCTCACAGACCGTACGAATTGCGGCCTCAAACTCGACGACACTGGTTTCAGCAGGCACCCAACCCGATTCAATATGCACCTCCGCCACACGCTTGTAATTTCGGTTGAAAAAAGCGTGAAGGTTTTCTGCCAGATAACGCTGATCTTGCAGGCTCAGCGATCCGACAATGCCAAAGTCCACCGAGATATAGCTTGGATCTTTGGGGTTACTAATATCAACAAAGACATTTCCGGGGTGCATGTCGGCATGGAAAAAGTTGTGCTTGAAAACTTGGGTAAAGAAAATATCCACACCGCGCTCGGCCAGCATTTTCATATCAGTGCCAGCGGCTTTGAGTGTCTCGACATCACCTCCCGTGATGCCATAAATGCGTTCCAACACCAGCACATTACTGCAACAGTAATCCCAGTAAACGGCTGGGATGTATAAGTCTGACGAACCCTCAAAATTTCGTCGCAACTGATTGGCATTAGCGGCCTCACGCTGCAAGTCCAGCTCATCAAAAATGGTTTTCTCATACTCAGCAACCACTTCCACCGGGCGTAAACGCTTACCGGTTCGGCTAATGCGGCTGACTATTTTTGCCATCAGGTACATTAAACTGATGTCTTGCCGAATGACTTTGTCGATTTCAGGGCGGACGACTTTTACGATTACTTCCTGACCACACTGCAAGCTGGCGGAGTACACTTGGGCAATCGAAGCGGCAGCTAATGGCTCACGATCAAAACGCTTGAACACCTCGTCAACCCGCTGCTCCAGGCTTGCTTCAATAATGTCAATGGCTTGATCACTGGGAAATGGTGGGACTTTATCCTGTAACTTGGCCAGTTCATTTGCGTATCGCTCTGGCATCATGTCGCGGCGAGTGGATAAGACCTGTCCGAACTTGACAAATACCGGCCCCAAGTCTTCCAACGCCAAACGCATGGCAACCGCTGGCTCCGGCTTGTTCCGCTTGCTCCATTTCCAAGGCATCAGTTGATAAAGAATCTTGGTAGACTCTAGCGTAGGTACGGAAAACAGCAGGTCATCCAGCCCATAACGAATCATCACCCGCGCAATAATAAATAAGCGCCTTGCCTGAGAGAAATATTTCATGTGCGGGGCGTTTCCTTGTTCTGTTGGGCTTGCAATGCAGCAATGCGAGCAGCCAAACGATCCGTTGCCATACGCGTGTCATCCACCGATTCGATAAAATCAGCGACCTCTGCTTCGCAGGCTATCAGGCGACTTTCTTCGCTTAGATATTCTGCCATATTCAGTTTCATGGCTTCGTTACTTTCCCTCAGCCACTCCGTACCCTTACGCACAGCGCTACCTGCCTGATGTACCGGAATATCTCCAACCCAATGCGATAACATTTCTTCCCAGTCGATGGAGGCTTCCGCGAGCAGACGACTAAATGCCTGCGCGGTATGCAAATCACCTTTGATCTCAACATCACTTTCCAGCATGGCACTAGTACTGTCGTCACTTTGGCTTAGGCGAATCAAGCTGGCAGGTGATCCAGAAATAGTCGCATCCGGCTCTCCTGCGTACTCAGCAAGCATCTGTATATCATTCGCACCCGGCAGACAATACAATGTCCATTCCAACCCTTTGATATGTAACGCGATGACACGGCCTTGTATCGCCTGACTCTGACGGAATGCCTCGCCATCAAGTTGCAAGTAGCGATTGAGTGCGCTTTCCAGCAATGCCAAAAGCAACATCGGCAGTTTCATCAGAATTTATACCCTGTGTGCAGTGCCACAATACCACCGGTCATATTGTGATAGCTGACCTTTTCAAAGCCTGCATCCTGCATCATGCTTTTCAGTGTTTCCTGATCAGGATGCATACGGATGGATTCGGCTAAATAACGGTAGCTGTCAGCATCATTCGCCACGACCTTGCCAATGAAAGGCAATACCTTAAATGAGTAGTGGTCGTAAATTGTGTTCAGACCTGGAACAAACGGCTTGGAAAATTCCAGTACCATGAGTTTTCCACCGGGCTTTAATGTGCGAAAAATAGAGCGTAAGGCATTCTCTTTGTGCGTTACATTACGCAAGCCAAAGGCCATTGTGACCAGATCAAAACTATTATCTGCAAACGGTAAATCTTCGGCATCTGCCTGAACGTATTCGATGTTACCGGCGATCCCCATATTCGTCAGACGCTCACGCCCCTGCTCCAGCATTGACTCATTAATATCCGATAAAATAACCTTCCCTTCAGAGCCAACGATACGGGAAAATTTTGCCGCCAAATCACCCGTTCCACCCGCCAGATCAAGAACTTTGTCGCCTTTTTTTACAGCCGCAGCATTAACTGTGTACCTTTTCCACAGGCGGTGGATACCCCCCGACATAAGGTCATTCATAATGTCGTATTTACCAGCAACCGAGTGGAAAACCTCAGCGACTCTGGTAGCCTTATCTTCAACGGCAACATTCTCATAGCCGAAATGAGTGGTTTGTTTTTTCTCTGACATATTGTTATCCGATAGTCACTGGGGACCATTCAAAAGTGAACGCGCAAGGGTGGCTTGTTTCTGCAGCAACCGTACGCAAAGCAAAGCCGCATTGTAGCAACCAACATCACTGCTTTGCCATTAGGCATCGCAAACTTAACAATAATCGTACGGAATCGTCATTATGAAAAAATTTACTATACCCCTGATTGTTACCCTGATGACGGCATTTACTGGTTTGGCTCACGCTTGGCCGGAGGTTGATCACATGAATATGTGCGGTGCCGCCGTCAAGGTGATTCGTGATTATCAAGGCGACCCAAAATCGTGGAATGATCGTGATAAGTACACAGAACTGCGTAAGGCAAAATTGTACTTTCAGGCAAACTGTCCTGAAACCAAGGCGGGTAAAACAGAAAAAACCGTTAGCAAAAAAGTTACACACGACTACACACCACCACGCCCGCAGCCTCGTCTTGCAAGCTGCAAGGACTGTTTTGATGCTGGATATAAAAAAGGCTTTCAGGATGGCAAGTCCGTCATAGTGCATAACAACCCTGCAACCAGTAGCAGTGTGACAACACCGCCAGAGCCACAAGATTATAAGCCATCATCGTCCGTGCAAGTCATTCAACACGGTGATCATCACCATCATAATGCCGTACACAAAGCAGATTGTGCGCTGGCGGACGCACTAAATCGTCGCCCCGGCCCGGTCGTCACCGTTAGCAAACGACACTAACCAAGCGCTGTGGTGATTGGGTTACTGAAACCTGGTCACCACCTGCATACCCCTCCCTATTCACCACATGCCTGATTGCTTACTAATGCACAAACGACACGTGGTATTCGCCTATTTTGCCGCATGTAAGCTGCCCTTATTTATCAAGTGCTCATATTGAATTCTTGTTATACTGCCGCCTCGTGTAGTAAAACTCGTTTTTTAGGTCGTGTTAGTTATGGGTCAAGATAGAAAACAAGCTACTCAGGGCGTGATGCTTCGTGGTGCAGATAAAGTTGCACGCATTCCTATCAAGGTGGTGCCAAGTACTGAAATTAAGCGCAAGCCTTCCTGGATTCGTGCCAAAGCACCAACCACACAAGAAGTGAAGCGTCTCAAAAGTGTATTACGCGACCAGCAATTAAATACCGTCTGTGAAGAAGCCGCCTGTCCAAACCTTGGTGAGTGTTTTGGTAAGGGAACTGCAACATTTATGATTATGGGAGCAATTTGCACCCGACGCTGCCCGTTCTGCGACGTGGCTCATGGCCGACCAAATCCCTTGGACCCTGACGAGCCAAGAAAGATGGCTGAAACGATTAAGGCGATGGGACTGAAGTATGTCGTCATCACCTCCGTGGATCGTGATGATTTACGTGATGGCGGGGCCGGCCATTTTGTGGACTGCATTAAGGTGACTCGGGAATTAAATCCGGGCATTAACATCGAGATTTTGACGCCAGATTTCCGCGGTCGTATGGATATTGCACTAGAAGTTATGAGCAAATCACCGCCGGATGTATTCAACCATAACCTTGAAACAGTGCCCCGTTTATATAGAAAAGCGAGACCGGGTTCAGATTACCAATGGTCGCTAAACTTAATTAAGCGCTTTAAGGGAATGTACCCGGAGATCCCCACCAAATCAGGCATCATGCTTGGCCTTGGCGAGGAGATGGAGGAAGTTCATCAGGTGATGCAGGATTTAGTCGATCATGGCTGCAATATGCTAACACTGGGTCAGTATCTACAACCAAGTTTGGATCATTTGGCTGTTGAGCGCTTCGTTACACCTGATGAATTTAAACAACTGGAAGTCGATGGTTACAAGATGGGCTTTACGCACGTTGCCAGTGGCCCAATGGTTCGCTCTTCATACCATGCTGATGTGCAAGCCGATGGCCTAGTCAGCAATCTGTAAAGACTGATCTAACTGGGATAAACGCTCCGGGGTGCCAATGTCTTGCCATTCATCCCGATGTAACTCACCCGATGCCTTTCCAGCATCCATCGCTCCCCTTAAAATCGGTGCTAGGGGTCGGCTCCCCGTTGGCAAACCATCAAATAATGCCGGATGTAGATACGAAATCCCACTAAACGTCAACTTACACTCACCATCTGCAAGTGCCCGACCCGAGGCATCCAAAGCAAAGTCACCATCAGGGTGATGGGCGGGGCTCTCAACTAACACAACATGACACAGATCACCCTCTGCCAATGTTTGCTTGGGAGAGAAGTGGTAATCACACCAAACATCACCATTCACCACTAGAAACGCGTCATCACCCAACAGCGGGAGCGCTTTAATCAGACCACCACCTGTCTCCAGTGCCTCCGGCTCGTTACGCTCATCAGAATACTGGATTGACAAGCCAAACTGCTCACCATCACCCAAGGCATCAGGAATCATCCCGCCCAGCCAGGCAATATTGATGACCACATCGGTAAAACCCTGTTGCCTGAGTCGCTCCAAGTGCCAAACAATCAGTGGCTTACCGCCCACCGGCAATAATGGCTTCGGCATACGATTCGTCAGTGGGCGCATACGAGTGCCTAGCCCCGCAGCTAAAATCATTGCTTTCATACAGGAATCTCTACCGTACCAACACGCTGGGCAATATCATATTTATCAAAAATATCGAGCAAAACAGACAACTCAGGATACTTTGTGGCGACGCTTAACACATAACTCAAGGTCAACGGTAAGTCATCCAGATAATGTGCTTTACCATCACGGTAGTTTAAACGAGTGAAAATACCCAATACCTTGATGTGACGCTGTAATCCCATCCAGTCAAACCATTGCTGAAATACATGCTCATCTATTTTCGGAATAATGCCCGCTTCGCAGGCCATGCTTTGGTACTGCTTTACCCACTTCTCTACCCTGGATACCGGCCATACAACGTAACAATCACGAAGTAGTGATACCAAGTCGTAGCATACCGGGCCAACGACCGCATCCTGATAGTCAATCACACCGGGATTATCTGCCTCCGTCACCATGAGGTTTCGTGAATGGTAGTCACGATGAACAAAAACTTGCGGCTGTTGTTGCGCAGAATCAATCAGCATTGCAAAAGCGGACTGTAAAGCAGATTGCTCGGGTGCTGCCAGAGTAATGCCCAAGTGCCTGGACAAAAACCATTCCGGCATTAAATCCATTTCTTGTTGCAGCAAAGCTTGATCGTAAACAGGCAGGCGCATCGTATCAGCTCGTTGGATTTTCAATAACGCCTGAAGTGCATCATTGTATAGTGACTCGGCCCGATCACCTTTTAATACTGATAAATATGGTGTATTGCCTAAATCAGATAACAGGAGAAAACCACGCTCAGAGGATTGCTGGTATATCACTGGCGCATTCACTGCCACACCACGTAGACGCTGGGTTATGTCTACGAAGGGGGCCAGAGACTCCTTATCCGGCGGGGCATCCATAGCAATCCAGCTTCTATCTCCCTCCGTTACCCGAAAGTAACGACGAAAACTGGCATCTGCAGATGCGGGCTCTATTTGAGCATGGGGCTTGAACGAGCAAACCCATTCGCTTAATTGTTGTAAGCGCAGATCGGTAGGCATAATAACCCTTATTTTTAATTGGCCGCTGTATTATGCCTACCCGTTATACATAAAAAAAGTCTGTCAGATATCCATCTCTTTCAGTGCTGCCCTGAAGCCTTCACCAATATCCGCATGACGTAATCCATATTCAACATTTGCCAACATATAGCTCAGCTTTGATCCACAATCATGGCTCTTACCCGAAATATGGAAGGCATTGACTGTTTCCAGCCTCATCAGCATGGCAATGGCATCTGTTAGTTGAATTTCATCACCTGCCCCAACTGGTGTACGCTTCAGTAAACCCCAAGTTTTTTCGGATAATACGTAACGCCCAACAACAGACAGGTTAGACGGCGCTTTATCTACGGGAGGCTTTTCAACAATTTGCACAATGGGTGCACTCATTCCGGGCTTCAATGTATGACCATTAACATCTGCCACCCCATAGTTGCTGACCAGTTCCATTGGTACTGGCTCAACCATGATCTGACTTTCACCAGTGCTTTCAAACAGACGGATCATTTCAGCAAGATTTTCTTTACGAAGATTGCTGTGGTACTCGTCAATAATGACATCCGGTAGTACCACCACAAAGGGCTCCTTACCAACCAGTGGCTCTGCACACAACACGGCATGCCCCAAGCCCTTGGCGACACCCTGACGCACGTGCATAATGGTCACATCTTGCGGACAAATCGAGCGTACTTCGTCCAGCAACTGGCGCTTTACGCGCTTCTCCAGCGTTGATTCAAGCTCATAGCTGGTATCAAAATGGTTTTCAATCGCATTTTTACTAGAGTGAGTAACTAACACGATCTCTTTGATCCCGGCGGCAATACATTCACTCACAATGTACTGAATCATTGGCTTGTCCACCACCGGAAGCATTTCTTTTGGAATTGCTTTTGTAGCGGGCAGCATACGTGTTCCTAAACCGGCAACGGGGATAACCGCTTTGCGAACTTTATGATGGCTCATTTTTTTACTCTCGTTCGAATTATTAGTGGGGGCTTATCTTATTATTGTTCTCGCGTAGCCTGATACACAGCCCGACTCATGAGACGCTGACGGAATTATTGCACATCACCAAACCACCGGCAAAGCGCATCCATCCATGAGACACGACCGCTAGTATACATAACAGATCCAATAATGGAACAAATCCAAAGACTTTGCCCCATTCCCCTTTTATTTTAAACCAGCGACATAACGCACGCTTTTGGTCAATGCCTTATTGATCGCAGACCAATAAGCACTTTTAACCCGCCACTGTTGCAGTGGCTTGGCATCAACCGGAAGTGCTGCGAGATCCAGTAAAGGATCGGTAATATTGTTACTAATCACGTCAGCAACAATCGGAACCATCAACGGCTCAGGTTCTTGCAGATTGGCCAGATAATTTACTACCGATTGATGCGCCTCAGAGGAGAAGAAGTCGTCACTTAGGAGTACAACAATAATATCAGGGTGAGTCTGGATCTCTTCATCAAAAAACAGATTACTGATCTGCAAGTCAACATGCTGACGCATTTTGTACTTTAATTCGTTGAGTAAAGACGCAACTTGGTTATGGCTGTTAGCCTGAAAAAAAGAACTAATCACAATATGGACTTGTCTAGGGAAGTCTTCTCCCTTAGTCAGGCTTTGCGGCGACGGGGTGATGGAAAATGGATTAGCCGTCAGTTGCTTCAACCCTAAACCTACCCGCTCATTTTCCCGATCAATGTCGATGATCTTGCAACGGATAACCATGCCCACTCTGAAGTTCACCAAGTTGCCTTTGGAGTTAGTAAACCAGGAAAGGTTGGAAAAATGTAATAGCCCATTGAAGTTTTCGGCAATTTCAACAAACAAGCCAAAATCAGTACGTGACCGGATCACACCATTGACCACATCCCCAACCTGATAGGCAGAGAAGACTTTTTCCGCAGGGTTAGGCTGCATGGCTTTCAGGCTGAAAGAAACCCGTTGCTTGTCATAATCAAGGTCACTCACCTTAACTTCTAGCATGTCTCCCTTACCATAAGTCATCAGCTTCCGTTTGCTACACGGTTTCCAGCTCAACTCTGACCAATGCAGTATCCCAGACAGCCGGTTGTTGTATGTCACGAAATAACCAAACTCCGTCACGCTACTAATTTGTACGGTTACCACACTGCCAATCGTAAACTCCTCAACAAACTGCTGCCAAAAAGAGTCATCCAGTTGCTTCAAACTGGCTGTGATATAGGCCTTGCCCGGAATCACCTTGAGTAATTTAACGCGCACCTGCTCGCCCACATGAATCAGCTCTGCCGGATGGGAAAACGGCTGCCAACTGATCTCATTGCACGAAATTAAGCAGGTTAAGCCACCAACATCTACCGTCACCAGCTTCTCCATGACCGCCGTAACCTTAGCCTGTATCACTTGGTTCTTACTCAGTGATCTCAGAAAATCGGCGTACATTCCAGTGATGGCATCAATGCGAGAAACAACAAGGTGTTCATTTTCCACATCCAGACTCAGAATAACGAAAGGAATTGGCTCATTAATGAAGTGCGCTGGTATGTCATCATATTCACAGAGATCAAAACGATACCTTGGTGAAAAGCCCAACACCTCACCAAAACGAACCATATAACCCCGCCTTACCTTATGATCCACATAGCCGGTAATGACCTCTTGACGATTATAGGCATCGACCAAGTCATTCCAGCTTTGTACCTGCTTAGTATCGTCGATATTCGTTGTCTTGCTTACTATGTTTTGCAGCAAATTAACAACAGGATCAAGAAACATATGATAGCCATCTAGATAAGAAAACACCCAAGTTACTGCTTAAGCAACGGAAGTATCGCTAAACAACAACGGCTGATATGTTAGCACTTAAATGGTAACAAATTATACATTAAAAATAGATTTTTTAGATAATGAGCACCAATAAATGATCATTATAATAAAAACGACAAAAAATTAATCAATCAACTTGGTGATCAAAACACAAGCAGACAGAAGCAACAAAATAAGCGGTGCCCAGTGGCTAAACATCATCAACTTACCAGCAGCGATAACGCTACCGACAACCCCTACCCCCAAAGACAATGCCAGCCACAGCAATAAGTGCTTCTCTTTCTTATCCGACAGAACATGTAGCAGTGCCAACAAAACCGGAATGACACAGAAAATGCCATACATCACACTGGCAAGATTCGCATTCTCCTGCGGGAAACTCACCACTCTGGGTGAAAAAATAATCACCATACCAACCATCCAAGTGCTACAAATCAAGATCACTGATAGCCTGCTCATGATTGGCAACTTCAATGTTGGGTGTTGCAGTTTAAAAAATAGATAACAGGCAATACCTGCAATGAGTGATATGAAGTCTGTCCAATAAGCCCTAATGCCTCCCGTCGTAGTAAGTACCGCAAGTAAGCACGCCGCAATAATTAGCACCAGTGATAAAAACCGAGTGAAATCTAATACCTCTTGAGCCAACAGTTTACTAACCAACATAATTATGGCTGGCACCAGACAAAATAGCCCTATCACCGTTTGCGGGTTACCATTCAGTATTGCAAAATGGAAGAAGGTCAACATAACGGCGCCACTCAGCCCTACTCCCAGTAGGTAGGGTGCGTCTTTACGCCATTGTTTCATCTGGTACACCAGCCACGGCACTGTACAAAGTGAAGCCGATGAGAACGCGAAAAAGAGCAGTTGCGGGTTTCCAATCTGCATATCACTTAACTGCCTTAATGGGTACCAGCAAACGGCCAGACCCGCAGCAAGGACAAGCCAACCGATAAAGATCATTCTCTCCACCATTACGCAAAGTATCTTGGGGGGTTTAGTGCAAGGGAGTCAGTAACAAACAATACTATCAGTGTCTGTTTTTTAGGCAGCGATGATGTATTAAAACTAGGCTTCAATCAATATTTTTTTATCTTTTTTTGGAGTTGGTTGGAAAATCATCCGGCAAGTTCGGTAGCGTTGGCTAGACTTACGGGTAAGTGCCGCAGTTACAAAAAATTAGCCGAGCTAAAAAGAGAATAGTGACAATGCCGAGTGTACTAATCGTCGACTTGAACAACTTTGCCCGCTATCCGACCCTTGCTATTGGAAGTCTGGTAGCCCCATTGCGTAAGGCAAACTTTGACGTCACAGTCTTATCCCCCCTGACTGTGGGTGCTCGACCTATTGAGCGGGAGAAGAAGGAAAATTGGTTGGAGCATGTTAAGCGCCGGATCAATTTTTCCACCCAACCTTTAATGCAGAAGCTCCATGAGCCATTGCGTAAAACCTATAGCCGCTGGCAATCCAGCCCACATGGACCAACGATGAATATGGTGTCCGACTGGTTGAGTGACAATAAGCCCGATATTATTTTGTTGTCTGCTTATCTTGACCACTACCCTTCAGTAAAAGAAATAGCTCGCCTTGGACAGCAACAAAGTATACCCGTTTTACTCGGTGGGCCGGCGTTCAGTACCGAAGAAACAGTAAAACAGTGGTGGGATTTAGAAGGTGTCGTCGGAATTTTTGCGGGTGAAGCGGATGTTGTGATTGCTGATCTGGTACTGGCGGCTATACAGGGTAAGGCTCTGGGCAATATGCCGGGAATGTTTGTGAATCATCGTTACGGCTTGAAAGTAGCGGAACCACTACAGGATCTGGATCAGTTATTGATACCAGACTTCAGTGATTTTGACTGGGAAGCCTACCCGCATCGCATTATTCCCATTATGACCGGACGCGGCTGTAGTTGGGGGTTTTGTACCTTTTGCAGCGATGTGACAACTGCCAACGGGCGCACTTATCGTTCACGCTCCCTGGCAGCCGTTTTACGAGAATTAGCAGTACAGTCTGAGCGTTATCAGAGTAAAGACTTTATCTTTCTTGATCTGAAGCTTAATTCGAACCTTGAGGTGTGGCACGGTCTGATTGATAACTTCCAGAAAGTGGTGCCGGGTGGCCGCTGGATTGGTACCGTGCATGTGGGTAAAGGGGAAAATGGACTGGACTACGACACACTCAAAGCCGCCAAAGACGCAGGGCTAACCCGTATCAGCTTTGGTATGGAGACTGGTAGCCAGAACCTGGTCAGGCGAATGGGGAAGGGAACAAGCATTGCCACCAATCACCAGTTTGTAAAAGATGCACACAGAGCCGGGTTGAGTGTGCGAAGCTCCATGATGTTGGGCTATCCGGGGGAGACTCACCATGATCTGATGAGGACTCGTGAATTTCTGGATGAGCATCTGGAGGCATTTGACCGTGTGCGGGCGTCGCGTTTTAAGGCGATACCCGGTACGCGATTTGAAAAGCTGTATAATCACCGTCCCTCAAGGTTTAAAGGTATTGATCTGGTTGAATGGGATCATCGTTATGCCCGCGCGGCTTATGAGTACAAACCTGCAATAACATCGGAATATCGCAAAGCCAAGCGGGATATTCTTAGCCTGATTCATCAAATTAACCGCAAACCACTGCGTGATGGCGCAGTGCAGTTTGATGGATTAATGTAATGGACTTGAAGCTGGATTCCCAGATATAGCAGAGATGCACAAGCCTCAGCCAACCCAGGCCCGTGCATTACGGAACATACGCATCCACGCACCATCCTCATCCCAGTCGTCTGGCTGCCATGAGTTTGTTACTGTCCGGCACACCCGCTCAGGGTGTGGCATCATAATCATCACACGACCATCTTCACTACATAACCCCGCAACCGCACCTTCTGAGCCATTGGGGTTCTCTGGGTAATGCTGCGTTGGCTGCCCCGCTGCGTCGATATATCGTAAGGAAATCTGAGCAACTCCTGCCTGATTTTCACCAGAGACGTTACCCTCAAATACCGCACGTCCTTCCCCATGCGCCACAGGTACCGGCAGCTTGGAGCCTGCCATACCTTTCAGGAAGATTGAGGTAGATTCAGCCACTTCAACCAGACTCACCCGTGCCTCAAACTGCTCTGAATGATTGCGGTAGAAGGATGGCCAATGCGATGCTCCCGGAATCAGGTGTTTAAGCTGTGACAACATCTGGCAACCATTACACACGCCAAGTGCGAAGGTATCATCACGCTCAAAAAACTGCCGGAAAGCCTGACTAGCTCGCTCATTAAACAAGATACTCTTAGCCCAGCCACCGCCAGCTCCCAGTACATCACCATAAGAGAAGCCACCACAGGCAACCAGACCTTTGAAGTCTGCCAGTGAAACACGGCCACTCAGAATGTCTGTCATGTGAACATCTACGCTACGAAAACCAGCGCGATCAAATGCCGCAGCCATTTCAATCTGGCCATTCACACCTTGCTCACGCAAAATAGCCACTGCAGGCCGTTCACCGGACTGGATCAATGGCGCGACAATGTTGTCATTAGGATCAAAGCTCAATGCTGCAAACAACCCAGTATTACGTTCGTCACTGATTAGCTCAAACTCCTGACGCGCACAATCCGAGTTATCACGTAACGACTGCATTCGGTGGCTCACTTCGCTCCAGATTTGCTGCAAGCTTGCCCGTGATGCGGAGTAAATGATGTCACCCGCCCAATAGAAATTGATCATTTCATCATCATTAAGCGTACCCACCACATGAACGTGTTTACCAATTTCTGCTTCACGGAACGCCGCTAATACTTCTTCCGTATCCTCGTGGCGTACCTGGATGACAGCCCCCAGCTCTTCACTGAATAAGACCTCCAGTGCTGACTCACCCAAGTCATCCAACGTAATATCAACACCCGTGCGGCCAGCAAACGCCATCTCCGCGATACTCGCCAGTAAACCACCATCCGAACGGTCATGGTATGCCAGTAAGCGACCTTCTTTATTTAAGCTCTGAATGGTGTCAAAGAAGGCTGTCATGTATCCAGTGTCTTTAAAGTCTGGTGCATATTTACCAACCTGTGAATACACTTGAGACAGCGCCGAAGCAGCCAGACGATTCTCACCCTTCCCTAAGTCAATGACCAAAAGATCCGTGTCGCCTTTATCCGTTCGTAACTGTGGTGTTAGCGTGCGACGTACATCACTCACGGTAGAGAACGCACTGACAATCAATGATAACGGCGCGGTCATTTCACGGTCTTGTCCATCCTGCTGCCAGACCGTCTTCATGGACAAGGAATCCTTGCCCACCGGAATACAGATACCTAACTTCGGGCAAATATCTTCGCCCACTGCCTTGACGGTATCAAATAGCGCAGCATCTTCACCCTCGTGACCTGCGGCAGCCATCCAGTTTGCAGACAGCACAATATCCGATAACTTGCCAATGTTTGCCGCAGCGATATTCGTAATGGCCTCACCAATCGCCATACGACCAGATGCCGCCGGATTCACCAGTGCAATCGGTGTGCGTTCACCAATGGCCATCGCCTCACCCGTGTATCCTTGATAATCCGTCACCGTCACTGCGACATCCGCCACCGGCACCTGCCACGGCCCAACCATCTGATCACGATTAACCATGCCGGTAATACTGCGATCACCAATGGTAATCAGGAAGGATTTGGACGCGACCGTAGGCAAGCTAAGCACACGCTCAATAGCTTCTGCCAAGTCAACATCATCCAGTGCCAATGCTGGCTTGCTAAAGGTTTTGTGGCGCACTTCCCGCAGCATTTTCGGCGGCTTGCCCAGCAGTACATTCATGGGCATATCAACCGGCTCATTACCAAATTGAGCATCCGCCACTAATAAATGCCGATCTTCGGTTGCACTGCCCACTACCGCAAATACTGCACGCTCGCGTTCACATAAGGCTTCAAAATCAGCCAGACGTTCTTCGGCGATAGCCAGCACATAGCGTTCTTGCGCCTCATTACACCAAATTTCCATCGGTGCCATACCCGGCTCTGCATTTGGTACTTGGCGCAGTTCAAAGCGACCACCACGACCAGCATCATTAATAATTTCAGGAATAGCGTTGGAAATACCGCCTGCACCCACATCGTGAATCGACAGAATCGGGTTGTCGTCCCCCAGTGCCACACAACGATCAATTACTTCCTGACAGCGACGCTCCATTTCAGGGTTGCCTCGCTGCACTGAAGCAAAATCCAAATCTTCAACACTGGCACCACTAGCCATAGATGATGCTGCACCGCCACCCAAACCAATTAGCATGGCTGGGCCGCCTAACACCACGATGGGTGTACCTTCGGGTAAATCTTTTTTCTTGATATGTTGCGGGCGAATGTTACCTAAACCGCCGGCCAACATAATCGGCTTGTGATAACCGCGCAGTTCCAGCCCTTTTGGCCCCGGCACTTCTGCCTCATAACTGCGAAAATAACCACACAGGTTCGGGCGACCAAATTCATTGTTAAACGCTGCCGCTCCAATCGGCCCATCCAGCATAATTTTCAGTGCAGAATCAATGCGCGCCGGACGACCAAAATCATTCTCCCAAGGCCGCTCATAACCTGGGATTCTTAAATTTGACACGGAAAAACCGCACAAACCGGCTTTGGGCTTAGAGCCAATACCCGTTGCGCCCTCGTCACGAATCTCGCCACCGGAGCCGGTCGCCGCACCAGGAAATGGAGAGATGGCCGTTGGATGATTGTGAGTTTCAACCTTCATCAACAGATGAACCGGTTCCTTATGATAAGTGTACTCGTGGGTCTCCGGTGTTGGCATAAAGCGACTGGCCTCGGAGCCTTCAATCACCGATGAGTTATCGCTGTAAGCCGTCAAAACCCCTTCTGGTGAACACTTGTAGGTGTTGCGAATCATGCTAAACAGCGTCTGCGACTGCGGTTTATCATCAATCACCCAATCGGCATTAAAAATTTTATGCCGGCAATGCTCAGAATTTGCCTGCGCAAACATCATCAACTCAACATCCGTCGGATTGCGCCCAAGGCTTGCATAATTGTCAGCCAGATAATCAATCTCGTCAGCCGACAGTGCTAAACCCAGTTCAGTATTTGCATCGTTCAATGCCAATTGCGCGTCACTGCCCAACTCAATAATCCGCAAAGGCGCGGCTTCGGCATGGCTAAACAGCGCATCCAGGCCTTCCATATCGTGGCTAACCGACTCCATCATGCGGTCATGAAGTTGTGCGGCAAGGCGTGACTTCTGCGCCATGCTGAGCGCTTCGTCAGACTCGATATAATACGCAGTAGCACGCTCCACACGTGCCACGGAAGTCAGCCCACAGTTGTGCAGGATGTCCGTTGCTTTGCTGGACCACGGAGAAATTGTGCCAACACGTGGCGTGACCAGAAATAGTTCTCCCGCTGGTGTCTTGGTATCCTGCTGTTCACCATAAGTCAGCAACCCTTCCAAACGCTTATGTTCTTCATCGCTCAGAGCTTGCTCAAGGTCTGCGATGTGTTGATAACGTGCATGCACCTGCTTAACGGCAGGCACCTCACGTTGTAATTCTTTCAAGAACTTAGCTTGAGTAAAGTCGGAAAAGGCTCGACCGCCAGGAATAATCAGCATGATTGACTACATCGTTAGAAGTGAGGTCGCTATGATAGTGCATCTATGCCCTCGGTTGAATGCTGATTTTAATTTTTTCGTGCATTCATCAAGTAGCCAACTTATTATTGGCCACCTTCCAATAATGGTAAAAAAGGCTGCACTCTCACATTCATGCGTCTTAGCAAGATCAAACTGGCTGGATTTAAATCCTTCGTTGACCCTACTACGTTTGAAATGCGCAGTAATCTAACTGCCATTGTGGGGCCGAACGGCTGTGGAAAATCCAATACCATTGATGCCGTACGCTGGGTGATGGGGGAGTCATCCGCCAAACACTTGCGTGGCACATCCATGGAAGACGTTATTTTTAATGGATCAGCTACCCGTAAAAAAGTCGGCCAAGCCTCTATCGAGCTGGTATTTGATAATTCCGATGGCAGTCTGGGTGGGGAGTACGCACAATACAGTGAAATTTCCACCAAACGCCAAATCAGCCGTGATGGACAGTCGAAGTACTTCCTGAATGGATCACGCTGCCGCAGACGTGACATTACCGACATTTTTCTAGGCACCGGACTTGGCCCTCGCAGCTATGCCATTATCGAACAGGGAATGATTTCGCGCCTGATTGATGCCAAGCCGGAAGAACTGCGAGTCTATATCGAAGAAGCTGCAGGCATCTCTAAGTACAAAGAGCGCCGTCGTGAAACCGAAAATCGTATTCGTTCCACCCGTGATAATCTGGATCGACTGGGCGACTTGCAGGAAGAAATTGACAAGCAGCTTGGCACTTTAAAGCGTCAGGCCAAAGCCGCTGAACGCTTCAGGGACTACAAAACAACTGAACGGCGTTTATCGGCAGAGCTGCTCTATTTACAACTGCAATCCGTAGAAAAAGAACTGCACCATCAGCAAGCAGCCATCAACGAACAAGCTGCACTGCATCAGACTCAACTGAGCCAACAACGCTCGATTGAAAGCCAATTAGAAGCCCTCCGCAATCAGCAAACTGAGGCCAATACGCACTTCAATCAGGTGCAAGCCAGCGTTTATGAAGCGGGAGCCAATGTATCGCGCTTCGAACAACAAATTCGTCACCAACACGAAATGGTCGAGCGTAACCAGCAACAACGTGCGCAATTGGCACAAGAGCTGGCCAATGCGCGTACACATCTACAACACGACGAGCTTCGCCTCTCCGATGCGCTAAGTGCCCTGGAGCTACTGGCACCACAAGCCGAGGAAATGCTGGAAATTAAAGTCGCTCAGGAGGAGGCATTAGATACAGCTGAGCAGGCACTCAACCATTGGAAGCAAGAGTGGGCGCAACTGCAACAGCAAATAGCCGAGCCAAATCGCCAGGTTAGTGTTGAAAGTAGCCGTATCCAGCAGCTAGAGCAACAAATCAGCCGTAACCAACAGCGTTTAGCCCGGCTTGAACAGCAACAAAACGAACAACATGGCGACGCAGACGCTGCCGAATCCATCGCAGAGGCTCAAGAACAACAAAGCATCCTCGCCGAACAGATTCAGGAAATTGCCCTCACACTTGAGGCAACACAGGGGCAATCTGCGGAACAGCAGTCATTCATCCGTGAGCGGCAACAGTCACTCGACACGCTGCGCAGCACCATCCAAACCACCCAAGGCCGCCTAAGCTCGCTAGAAACTTTACAACAAGCCGGCTTGGGCAAGGATAAGGAGCAACTCAAGCAATGGCTGAAAGCACAAAATTTGCATGACCTTCCCCGGCTCACCGAGCAGATTCAGGTGACTCAAGAATGGGAAAACGCCTTGGAAGCACTACTTGGCCCCACGCTGGAAGCATTACAAATTACCGACCAGTCTCAGGCTGAGGCCATTATTGCAGCAGGTTGCGAACAATCTCTGGAGCTATTTCTAGATGCTCAGAACATACCACTCACGGATCTCCCTGCGGATAGTTTGGCCCACCACATCCAGCAACCTATCGGGCTTAAAGCTCTGGTAACAAATGTCTTTTGTGTCACAGATCGTAAAGCGGCATTGGCCAGACAAGCCAGCTTGAAACCCGGTGAAAAACTAATCACACCGGACGGGAGCTGCTATGCCACAAACTGGATTCATCTAAGTGGGCAATCTTCTTCAGACGAAGGTGGTGTACTGGCGCGCCAAACAGAAATCGACGCGCTGCAACAGCAATTAGAAGATGATCAAGCCTTGCTGGAAAAAACTGAGCATCAATTGCAAGCTAGTCAAACGCAATACGATGCACTCAATACTGAACAGCAAAATTTGCAGCAGCAACAGCAGGCTCTACAACGCAAGGAAAGCGAGGCAAATGCCAGACTACGTGCTCTGGAGCAACAACAAGAGCAGCAAGCCCAATTTAGCGCACGTCTGAGCGAAGAAATAAGCGACCTGGCCGCCCAGCAGGAACAGGACTCCGAAGACTTATTGGCAGCACAGGAAGCCAAGGCTGTTGCCGAAGCACAAATTGAACAACTCAGCGACGATATTGAACAGCTAAAAGACAAGCAGCATGGCTTGGAGCAAATGGTCAGCCATTGCCGCCAATCATTACAAAGCAGTCGTGATCAGTACCAGGCTCTACAAATTCAACTGGAAACACAGCGCAGCGCAAAACTGAATAGCGAGCAACAACTCACCCGCATCACCTTGCAAATTGAACAACTACAGGCACGTGAGCTTAGCCAAAAGGATGCCCAGCTAGATGAAGTGCTCATCGCTGAATTACAGCAGCAACTGGATGTCACACTTGAACAACGTCGCACGGCTGAAATTGCGTTAAAGGATGCCAGAGAGTCTCTTTCCAACATTGATACAACAATCCGGCAGCAGGAATTGGCTCGCAGCGAAGCAGAGTCCAAAGTCATCAAGCTACGGGAACACATTGAGGCACTGAAGCTCAACTGGCAGAGTGTAAATGTACGCCATGAAACACTGACAGAACAATTGGCTGAGACTGAGTTTAATCCTGAAGACTTACAACTTGAAACGGATCTGGCATCGCAGATCCAGTCGTGTCAAGAGGAACTACAAGCCATTAAGCTGAAGATTCAAAATTTGGGTGCCATCAACCTTGCGGCCATCGACGAGTATGAATCGCAAAATGAACGCAAGACACATCTGGATGCACAACACGCTGACCTAAGCGAAGCACTGGCCACCTTGGAAAGTGCCATTCGCAAGATCGACAAAGACACTCGGGGCCGCTTCAAGGACACTTTTGAACAGGTGAATGCGCGTATTCAGGAAATGTTCCCCCGTTTGTTTGGTGGCGGCCAAGCCTATCTGGAAATGACTGGTGATGACTTACTCACAACCGGCATCTTGATTATGGCTCGCCCACCGGGTAAACGCATTAGCAGTATTCAACTCATGTCAGGCGGAGAAAAGGCGCTGACTGCTGCGGCAATGGTGTTTGCTATTTTTGAGTTAAACCCAGCCCCGTTCTGTATGCTGGATGAGGTAGATGCGCCACTGGATGAAGCAAACGTCGGACGTTTTTGTGAACTGGTAAAACATATGTCAGAACGGTTACAATTCATCTTCATCACGCATAACAAGACAACCATGGAACTGGCTGAAAATTTGATTGGTGTCACCATGCGTGAGCCGGGGGTATCCCGAATGGTCGCAGTGGATGTTGATGAAGCAGCGAAAATGATCCAATCCTGAGCAACTAGGGCACGTCATTAAACTACCTGGTCATAAACCAAGGAAAATAACATGGACATAGTAAGTATCCTGATTACCGTGGCAGGCATCATCCTGATGATTGCCTTGTACATTATGAGTAGGGTTTCTCAGAGCAAGTTTCCAAAGGAGCAGGACTCTTCAATCCCACGCATTAATGATGACTACGGGACACTCACTTCCTCCGTCAGAGAAGATATTCCAGCGACAGACGGCTCCTCGCCCGTGGTTATTGAGGAAGTTGTGACGGCTTCCAATATCCCTGAAAAAAAGCGCAGACAGGCCGTAACACCACGACAAGTTGTACTCTTTATAGCCGCTGATGAAGGCAAAATGCTATCGGGAAATAAAATCAGCGAAGTGCTCCCGCAGTATCATTTAAAGTTTGGTGAGATGGATTTATTCCACTACCCGGTCGAGGATAATGGAGTTCCGTCCAAGCTGTTTAGTGTTGCTAACGGTGTCAAGCCGTGGACGCTCAACCCAGAAGACTTGAGGGATAGTGAAACGCCAGGCCTGTCTGTAATGATGCAGCTTCCCTCCCCTCTGGATGATCGCGATGCGATTGAGATTTTAGTATCCACCACTCAGATGATTGCAACTGACTTGGGTGGCTCTCTTAAAAATAGTAACCAGGAAACCTTCAGCAGAGCGGATTATGAAGCGCTCATTGACTCACTAGACCAATAATGATGACAGACAGCCGGTAAGCTCGACTCAGCACAAGTTCAGCTTACTTACCCAATAATCAGGGTCAGAACGCTCAATAAAATAACAATAACAGCCCCAAGAGGCAAAGTGAGTTCGACCATGATGACAAATAATAAACAAATTCTGGACAGTATTTTTCAGACACCGGATCATTTCATGAGGGTGGTGGATGATACCCAGGACGATAGTGCTAAACTTAAGCCCCATGAGATTCGACGCAATGTTGAGGACTATCTGGAGCGTAAAGCCCTAGAGCAGAAACTGCGGGATGTATTTGATGACGACTATCCGCTGGATTAAGCAATGGAGGCGAGTACATCGCATAAGACTTGTCTGATAATAAAGCAGGCAAGTTTTCCCCAGAACAGATAAGGGTAGTCGCTAGATGACCAAAGGCTTACGATTGGCCTTTTTGCGAATCCAGTTTATGGAATGTAGTATTTTCGGGTAGGAAACCAGTTTGCGCTCTAACTTAAATTTACCGGGAAAGTCCATGAGTGCAATGCCAAAGAAAATGGTCAGTAGACCCTGGCCGGGCAAAACTAACATCAATACGCCCATCACTAATAGTACAAGTCCCAGCAGGTTTTTGAGCAAGATCAAGACGTAACGCAGCACCGGATGATATTGCGCCAACCGACTCACATGGCGATAGTCATCACTGAAATAATCCTCAGGAATTCTCACCACAACGACCGGCACCAACAGCAAAGTCAGCACAAATGTGATAACCGAAACCAAGCCGAGTATGACGATCAATTCTGAGTTTATCTGGCCCAATTCAAACATATTTCATCCAGCAAAAAACCGCCGGCATTGATAGACGCCAGCGGACACATTGAATTGCTGTTGTACCGGACGACTAATCGGCCTGATTGCGTAAAAACGCCGGAATATCCAGATAGTTCTTATCCTTATCAGCACTGTTGGTATCAGCTCGGACTGTGGTGTTCACATCACTACCTGCCACTTTCTTCTGCGTCTGCTCCAACTGAACGGGACGTAAGCGGGTTGTCGCTTGACGCTGAGCGTCTGGCTTCTGCGCTGTATCAAGCAGCCCATCCAGACCAGTTGCAACGATAGTCACGCGGATTTCATCCGTCATATCAGGATCAATGACCGTACCCACAACCACGGTCGCATCATCCGAGGCAAACTCGCGAATAGCACTACCCACTTCCTCAAACTCATGGATACCCATATCCAGACCTGCAGTGATGTTAACCAGAATACCACGCGCTCCATTCAGATTGACATCATCCAAGAGCGGGCTGGAAATGGCTGCTTTGGCCGCCTTGGTTGCACGCTCCTCACCAGATGCACTACCTGTTCCCATCATGGATAGCCCCATGCTGTTCATAACTGTACGAACGTCTGCGAAGTCCACATTGATCAGACCTGGGCGGGTAATCAGCTCAGCAATACCCTGAACGGCACCCAGCAATACATTATTCGCGGCTTTAAACGCATCCAGCAACGTGATGCTCTTACCCAAAGACGTCAGCAATTTGCCATTTGGAATGGTGATTAATGAGTCAACGCTCTTTGCCAAATCAGCAATACCTGCTTCAGCAGCCTTCATACGCTTAGGGCCTTCAAACGGGAACGGCTTGGTCACAACAGCAACGGTCAAAATACCCAGCTCACGCGCTAATTCAGCGACCACCGGTGCCGCACCAGTTCCGGTGCCACCACCCATACCCGCAGTGATAAACAGCATGTCAGTACCGGTGATCAGCTCTTTAATGCGCTCACGATCTTCCAGTGCCGCCTCACGACCAATATCAGGGTTGGCACCTGCGCCCAAACCCTTTGTCAGTGAGTGGCCCAACTGCAAGAGCGTTTCAACGCCTGAGCCTTCTAGTGCCTGTGCATCTGTATTCGCACAAATGAACTCAACACCTTCAATGCCCGAATCCACCATATTTTGGACAGCGTTACCGCCGCCACCGCCAACACCAACAACTTTAATTACTGCGCTTTGGCCATCTGTATCCATCATCTGAAACATGCCTTTCTCCTTTTATCCGTTATCCTTTCAAACAACTCAATGTGACTTGTCAATATTATTACCGAACCTGACAGACTCGGAATTCTTACGTTTTATCAATCCCTAAAGATTGCCGTTAAACCAACCCTTTATGCGCTCCCACCAACTATCAGACGAAGCCGTGACAAAGGTACTACCCCCCGACCCCGATGCCATTTGTTGGGCGCCATAAATCAGCAATCCAACACCCGTCGAATGAATCGGGTTATCAACTTCCCCTTTTAAACCACCCACTTTTCTGGGCGATCCTAAGCGCACTGGCATGTGGAAAATTTCTTCCGCCAACTCCACTGCGCCCAGAATTTTTGATGAACCACCGGTCAGCACAATACCGCCCCCGATGCGCTCTGCGTAACCGCTACGACGCAGCTCCTGCAAAATGAGCGAGAACAGTTCCTCATAGCGCGGCTCAATCACCGAAGCCAGTGTTTGTGTGGACAATGTGCGCGGCTCACGCTCACCGACACCCGGCACTTCAATCACTTCTTCTTCCATAATCAGCTGGCGCAAGGCACAACCATGCTGAATTTTTAACTGCTCGGCAAACTGTGTGGGCGTACGCACCGCCACCGCAATATCATTGGTGACCTGGTCACCTGCAATCGGAATAACCGCCGTATGCTGAATTGCACCATTCAGGAAGACGGCAATGTCGCTAGTTCCTCCACCGATATCCACCAGACAGACACCCAGCTCTTTTTCATCTTCTTCCAGCACGGCGTAGCTTGAAGCCACCTGCTCCAAAATCAGGTCATCCACATCCAGCCCGCATTTTTCAACGCACTTAATGATGTTTTGTGCAGCGCTTTGAGCACCTGTTACCAAATGAACCCTAGCTTCCAGACGAACACCCGCCATACCAACCGGATCACGAATCCCATCCTGATCATCAATGACATATTCCTGAGGTAGCACATGCAAAATGCGCTGATCTGCCGGAATAGCCACAGCTCTGGCCGCATCCATGACCCGCTCCAGGTCCGCATCTGTGACTTCTTTATCCTTAATCGCCACAATACCGTGGGAGTTCAGGCTGCTAATATGGCTACCTGCGATGCCTGCAAACACCGAATTCACATTGACACCCGCCATCAGTTCGGCCTCTTCCACCGCACGATGAATAGACTCGATGGTTGAATCAATATTCACCACCACGCCTTTCTTCATACCGTGCGAAGGATTCTTACCAATCCCGACGATTTCAATTTCACCACTGGCAGCCACTTCACCAATAAGCGCGACAACCTTGGACGTTCCAATATCCAAAGCAACTACCAAATTTGTTCCACTACGTGACATGCCGTGCCTTACCCCTTTTTCTTACTGGCTTCTTGTTTCAGTTGCCAGTCAGTTTTCCATTTTACCGCGAATCCATTGGTATAACGCAGATCCACTGTATGCACTTTATTGATCTTATCGACCAACTCTTCCTTGTACCCGACCACAAAGCGACGTAGTCGCTTTTCCTGTTCTTCCCGCCCAATGTTCACCACCAGACCACTGTCGAGCTTTAACTGCCACGAGCCTCGTGAATCCTCACGAAACTCAATAATTCTTGCTGGAAAGCCTCGCGTCCACTCCTGTACTTTCAGATAATTTTCAACCATGCGCCGTCCATTATCCTCAGGACTAAACAAGATGGGTAACTGACCCAGCTTTTCCGGCAGACTGGCATCAATAATCTCACCAAACTCATTCAACATGCTGTCCTCTCCCCAAAAGGCAATCGGACGCTCCTCGTGAATGCTAATACGCAACTTATCCGGCCACAATTTAGTCAGTGATGCGGAATACACCCAAGTATTAAACTCCAGCTCTGCTTCCAAGCCTTTCGCATCCAGCAAAAACAGGTTGGTGGAAACGAAAGGCTCAATAACCGGCTGCAAGTCTTCTTGCTGCAAATGCCGCAGATCCCCCGTCACCTCCACTGACTGAATCGTCAAATTTTCCGGGCGATTTAGCCAAATGTATCCAGCAGTAATCAACAACAATGGAGCCAATATCAACAAAAAACTCGCTACCCTGCCCCAGTTCACCGACAGCTTTGGCTGCCAACGCTGGGCAATCGGCTGCTTAACAGTCTTGCGTCGCGTAGCCTGTGGGCGCTTCTTTTTTGCCGTCTGCGTTACCATCGTTCTACCTTGATGTCTCCAGAATTTTCACCGTTAACTCACCAAAACTCATGCCCGCAGCCGCAGCCGCTTTTGGCACTAAAGAGTGACTGGTCATACCTGGCACAGTATTCAATTCAATCAACCACGCCTTACCATGCTCATCCTGCATTAAGTCAATCCGTCCCCAGCCTTTTGCACCCAGTGTGTCAAAAGCCTGCTTTGCCAGTTGCTGCATCGCTTTTTCTGCCTCTGGCACCAAGCCACACGGACAGAAATATCGGGTTTCATCTGACTGATACTTGGCTTCATAATCATAAAACTGACTATCAGTCTCCACCCGGATAATCGGCAACACCTCATCATCGACAATCGAAATGGTGTATTCCGTTCCGCTGACCCACTGCTCGGCAAATACCGGACAGTCGTATTGCCTGGCTGTTTGATAGGCTTCGGGCAACTGCTCAACACAGGTGACTTTCGTCATGCCAACGCTGGAGCCTTCATCCGCCGGTTTTACCATTAACGGCAACCCATACTCAGCAACCACTTGCTCAAAATCTGTATCCTCTGTCAGCACAGCAAACGCTGGCGTGGCCAAACCGGAACCTGCCCAAATACGCTTGGTCATCAGTTTGTTCATACTAATAGCCGATGCCATCACGCCGCAGCCCGTGTACGGAATCTGCAATAAATCCAATGCGCCTTGCAGCTCCCCATCCTCTCCACCACGGCCATGCAAGATGTTGAACACACGGTCAAAACCACCGGCAACCAATACATCAAGCACATCACGCCCAACATCCACCAAATGTGCATCCACACCCTGAGATCGCAGACCCTCCAACACGGCTGCACCACTCTGCAACGAGACTTCACGTTCTGCATTCCAGCCACCGTACAGCACTGCAACCTTACCGAAATCAGCCATCAGCCTTCCCCTCCTACCTGCAGCTGCGCAGGCAGTGATGCAGAAATTGAACCGATACTTCCGGCACCGAGTGTCAGCAATACATCACCGTCTTGTAACTGGTGCTGCAAGTTTTCCAGAATATCAGCATCATCAGCGATAAACACCGGGTCTACCTTGCCACGATTGCGAATCGCACGAGACAAAGCACGGCCATCCGCACCCATAATCGGCTCCTCACTAGCCGCATAAACATCCAGCAATAACAGTACATCAGGCTCCGACAGTACCGTTGCAAAATCTTCAAACAAATCACGTGTGCGCGTGAAGCGATGCGGCTGGAACAACACCACCAGACGGCGTGTCGGCCATGCGGTACGCACTGCATTCATAGTCGCGGCCATCTCAGTCGGATGGTGGCCATAATCATCAACCAGCATTACCTTGCCGTTGTTTGTTTCGATATCGCCATAGCAATTAAAGCGACGACCCACGCCCTGAAAATTTGCCAAGCCGCGCTGAATGGCATCATCACTGACGCCGACTTCCGCCGCCACCGCAACTGCCGCCAGAGCATTTAATACGTTGTGCTCACCTGGCATATTCAGCTCAATCGCCAAGGTTGGCTTGCCTTTACGCTCGACGTTAAAGTAACTTTTGCCGCCATCGTAGCGAACATCAGTACCACGTACATCCGCATCGTACTGAATGCCATAGCTGACAATAGTTCGCGAAACTTCCGGCAAAATTTCACACACATGCTCATCATCAACACACATCACTGCCAAACCATAAAATGGTAGGTGGTGCAGAAACTCAACAAAAGTTGCTTTTAGTTTTTCAAAATCACCGTCATAAGTACTTAAATGATCCGCATCTATATTGGTGACAATCGCAATCATCGGCTTGAGCAATAAAAATGACGCATCACTCTCGTCCGCTTCTGCCACCAGATACTCACCATTACCCAACTTTGAATTACTGGCGGTACTGTGCAGCAGGCCACCGATAATAAAGGTCGGATCCAGGCCACCCTCTGCCAGCAAGCTAGTCACCAGACTCGTGGTGGTGGTTTTACCGTGAGTTCCAGCAACCGCAATCCCGTTACTAAAACGCATGATTTCAGCCAACATTTCTGCACGCGCAATCACCGGAATGCCTTTGGCACGAGCCTCAATAACTTCCGGGTTATCCTCGCTCACTGCGGAGGAAATCACGACCACATTAGCACCCGCTATATTCTCGGCGGCGTGGCCAATAAAAATTTCAGCACCCAGATGCTTCAGGCGATTTGTCATTGCACCCTGAGCAATATCCGAACCAGTTACTCGGTAACCCAGATTTGAAATAATCTCAGCAATGCCGCCCATGCCCGATCCACCAATGCCAACAAAGTGAATGTGCTTGATACGTCTGCGTGCTAAATCATTCGCTGGCTTCATGCCACAACCTCTGCATTAAATCGATACCCTGCCAATGCTGCCACCATCGCAGCAACTTCTGCCGTTGCGTTCGGACGGGCAAGCTCCCGAGCTTTTTCAGCCATCTGTAACAAACGCTCCGGCGCCTGTGTCATGTTTTCCAAATGCCCTGCCAACGCAGATGCGGTCAATTCCGTCTGTGACAGCAATACTGCTGCACCATTTTCAGACAGATACAAGCCATTAGCCGTCTGATGATCATCTACTGCATAAGGGTAAGGAACCAACACCGATGCCACACCCGCCGCCGCTAACTCGGCAACAGTCAATGCACCGGAACGACAAATCACCACATCTGCCCAGGCATAAGCTTCCGCCATGTCTTCAATAAATGGACTAATCTGTGCATCCACTGAATAACGCGCATACTGCTCGCGCGTCATTTGATCCTTATCACGCCCTGCCTGATGGCGCACCAGTGGGCGCATATCCGGTGCCAACTCCGCCAGTGCCGCAGGGACGGTTTCATTCAGCGCCTGTGCCCCCAAGCTGCCACCGACAACTAATACGCGTAGTTTGCCTTTATGTGATACCATTCGCTCCGCCGGTGACGGCAGCTCTGCGATGTCTTTACGCACCGGATTACCAATAGGAACCGCTTTACTCTTTGCCTGGACAAAACTTCCCGGAAATCCCTCCAGTACCTTGGCGCTAAACTTACTCAACAGCCGATTCGTCAAGCCTGGCACTGCATTCTGCTCATGGATAACCAATGGAATGCCCATCAGGGAAGCCACTAAGCCGCCCGGCCCTGCGACAAATCCGCCCATGCCCAGCACCGCCAATGGCTTATGTTTACGCATAATAGCCACAGACTGATATAACGCTCGCACTAGCTTAAAAGGCGCAGCAAGCAACGTCATCACACCTTTACCGCGCAAGCCGGAAACATCCAACCAAGCCATTTCAATACCAGCCTCAGGAATAACCCGTGCCTCAAGCCCTTTGTGCGTACCCATCCAAACCACGGGAATACCTTGCGCCTGTAGAGCACGTGCAACCGCAAGCCCCGGATAGACATGCCCACCCGTACCGCCTGCGGTGATTAATACCGGACGCTGACTACCCACGGACAGCCCCTCCAATCTTGTTGGGTGCTTTACGTTTCTTCATCACTTTTGCCCGTGCAGAAGGAACCTTACGGTTTGCAACCTTTTGCCGACGCTGTTTTTCACGCGCCAGCTCCTTCTCGGACAAACCAAATAAAGCAATTTGTGTATCACGATGCACACGCATCAGCAGTGCCATCGCAATCAAAATACTCATCAAGCTGCTACCACCGTAACTAATGAACGGCAAGGTCAACCCCTTTGGAGGCAAAATCGCCATATTGACCCCAATGTGGAATAGCACCTGAAAGCCTAACCAGAAGCCCACGCCATAAGCCACATAAGCTCCGTAGTGCAATTTCGCTTTGTCTGCATTAAAACCAATCACAAACGCACGTTGCACCATCCACGAAAACAATGCCAAGGTAATCACAATACCGACAAAGCCGAACTCCTCTGCCAACACTGCGAACACATAATCATTGTGCGCTTCTGGCAGATAAAACAACTTCTGCACACTGGCACCCAAGCCTGCACCAAACCAGCCACCATCACCAATACCCATCAATGAATGAACGGTCTGATAGCCTTTATTCTGAGCATGTTCCCACGGGTTCATAAAGGCGATCACCCGCGCCATGCGATAGCCACCCATGAGAACCATGGCACTCATTGCCCCAATTGCAACCACACACAAGAGCAACAAACGATGCAGCTTCACCCCACCGAGAAACAACAACGCGAGACCGGTGACAGTGATGATAATCACACTACCGAAATCCGGCTCCAGAATCAGTAAGGTGTCAATAACCACAATAATCAGCAGTGGCATGATCAGCGGTTTGTAAGACCGAGACTCCGACAACGCTGCGCCGTGACGCACCAGATACCCCGCCATATACAAGATAAAACTCACCTTGGTCAGCTCTGACACCTGAAACGAAAGCGGTCCGACACCCAGCCAACGATGACTACCGTTGACTTCCTTACCCACAAGCAGCACCGCAACCAGCAGCAATATAATCGGCAACAATATTGCCGGCCCCATATTTTGCCAGAAGGTCATTTTGAACTTGTACGTGGCATAAGCTGCCACTGTGCCCAGCAGCAAAAACGTCAGTTGACGGTTCAGGTAGTAGTACACATTACCGTAATTTTTTTCGGCAATGGCAACCGACGCAGAAGTCATCATGACAACGCCCAGACTGACCAACAATAAAATATTGATCAGCAAGGCGCGGTCAATATAGCGCTCCCATTCGGGGTAAAAGTCAGCCAGCACTCGCTTTAACATTGCACCACCTGCCTCACGGTTTCGGTAAACACGTCACCCCGTTGTTCATAATTATCAAACATATCAAAGCTGGCACAGGCAGGAGACAACAGCACATTATCCCCAATCTGGGCCAATTTATTGGCTTGTCTTACGGCATCAAGCATCGTACTGGCAAAAACAATCGGAATATCCCCTTTCAAAGCCAGTGCAATCTTCTCGGCATCTTCGCCAAACAGAACCACTGCCCGGGCATATTTCTGAACAGCATCGGCCAACGGTGTGAAATCTGCCCCTTTGCCCTGACCGCCGGCCAGCAATACGATTTTGCCACCCAGCCCGCTCATTGCAGCAACAGTTGCGCCCACATTGGTTCCCTTGGAGTCATCAAACCAGTTAATGCCATTATGTTCCGCAACCCACTGCGTACGATGTTTGAGTCCAGTGAACTCACGCAACACTTCCAAACAGGGCTGAAGCGGCAAACCCGCCGCCTCGGCCACAGCTAACGCGGCCAAAGCATTGATTTCGTTATGTTGCCCAGCAACCTTCATCTCTTCGGTACAAAGCAGCTTCTGCTCACCCTTGGCTAACCAAGTCTTACCCTGTTCAGACAACAAGCCATACTGACCGGCTTCGGGTACATCCGCACCAAAGTTGATCACATTCTGTTCACCTGCAATCGCTACGACCCGCGCATCCTCACGATTCACTACCTTGTACTCACAATGATCATAAATCTTCGCTTTTGCACGAGCATACAGGTCAATCCGACCGGCATAGCGATCCAGATGATCTTCAGTAATATTGAGAATACACGCCGCTTTGCAGTGCAAACTAAACGTGGTTTCCAGTTGGAAGCTGGATAACTCAAGCACGTACAACGCCGCATCTTTTTGCTGCAACAACTCCAGCACCGGCAGGCCAATGTTACCGCCAGTTGCCACGCGAATACCGGCACGCTTTGCCATCTTGTCCAGCAAGGTCACCACGGTAGTTTTTCCATTAGAACCTGTCACAGCCACCACAGGAGCTTTGGCTTCTCGGGCAAATAGCTCAACGTCACCAATCGCTTCAATACCTAAGGAACGCGCTTTTTCAATCGCCGGTGTCGCCATTGGGATTCCTGGGCTAACAATCAAGCGTTTAGCCGCACATAAGTAATCCTCATCCAGATCGCCAAAATATTGCGGAACATCGGGAAACGCCTGAGTTAATTCATCCGCCGCCGGTGGTTGTTGCCGCGAATCCATTACTGCGAATTTCACGCCTTGTGCCGACAAATAGCGCGCAACCGAAAGCCCAGTCTTGCCAAGACCGACAATCAATGTATGCCAATTTGCCTGCTCAATACACATGTTCTAACGTACCTTCAGCGTCGCTAAACCAACCAAAACCAATACAATCGTGATAATCCAGAAACGCACAATAACCTTCGGCTCCGCCCACCCTTTCAGCTCAAAATGATGATGAATCGGTGCCATGCGAAAAATACGCTTGCCGGTCATTTTAAAAGAGGCTACTTGCAAAATAACGGAGATGGCTTCCATGACAAATACACCACCCATAATGGCCAGCACGACTTCCTGACGTACAATAACAGCTACAATACCTAAGCCAGCACCCAGCGCCAGTGCGCCCACATCCCCCATAAATACCTGTGCGGGGTAAGTGTTGAACCACAAAAAGCCTAAGCCCGCACCAAAAATCGTGCCGCAAAACACCACCATTTCACCTGCACCAGCAATGTATGGAATTCCCAGATATTCAGAAAATACACTGTTACCACTGAGATAAGCGAACACACCCAAGCCCGCTGCAACCAGAATTGTGGGCATAATCGCCAGCCCATCCAAACCATCGGTCAAATTCACCGCATTACTGGAGCCGACAATGACCAGATACGCCCACGGAATAAACAATAACCCCAGACTGATCTCCACGTCCTTAAATACTGGAATGTACAGTGTGGTTTCAGCAGCCAACTTCGGCGATGCTGGTGATGGCGCCATCAAATACAAAATCGTCACTCCAATAAGAGCAACCAAAGACAATCCCAAGTACTTCTTTTTGGCCGGCAAGCCTTTACTGTTTTGATACTTCAGCTTGAGGTAATCATCCACCCCGCCGATCACACCGGAACCTAATGTGATAAATAAAGTAACCCACACATAGTAGTTACTCAGGTCTCCCCACAGTAAAGTTGACAAGCCAATCGCCAGCAGGATCAGCGCCCCACCCATTGTTGGCGTCCCGGCTTTACTTAAATGCGTTTTCGGGCCATCGTCTCGGACACTTTGACCAATCTTTAGTGCAGTCAAACGACGAATCATCAAAGGCCCCATCATCAGACTCAAGCCCAGTGCTGTCAGTACGCCAAGAATCCCACGTAGCGTCAGGTATTTGAATACATCAAAAAAGCTAAAAAAGCCCGACAACCAATCGAAGAAGAGCACTAGCATACGCTGCCACCCTTCTGCTGTGTCAGTGGCTGGCGTAATGCCTCAACCACTCGCTCCATCCGCATACTACGAGACCCTTTTACCAGTAGTGTCATATTATTTTTCAGTTGTTGTTTTAGGGAAGCAAGTAACGGCTCAAGCTCGGTAAAATGCTCCGCGTTATGACCAAATGCCCGCGCTGTTTCTGCTGTCAGCTTACCCAAGCAAAACAAGCGACTAATACCTTTCTGACGTGCATATTCCCCAATGGCATGGTGCATACCATTAGCATCATCCCCTAGTTCAGCCATGTCGCCCAACACCAACACCCGCTCTCCCGCCGTGAAATCAGCCAGCACATCAATAGCCGCATTGGCAGAAGTTGGGTTCGCGTTATAAGTGTCATCAATTACACGCGTATCATGTTGACCCGAAAGCGGCGCCAAACGCCCTTTCACGGGCCTCAGCGACTCAAGCCCTGTTTTGATCGCCTGTAAATCCACCCCAACGGCCAGCGCAGCACTGGCTGCCGCCAACGCATTGCGCACATTATGTCTGCCCAATAATGACAGGGTAATTTCTACGGATGCCTGACCAGTAGCAAGAACCAACATCCCTGTCGGCAAGACCTTTCCTTGTACGGTTGCGGCATGTTCGATGCCGAAACTGATTATTTCACGACCCTCATTGCAGCCCTTCCAGTAATCTGCGTATTGGTCATCCGCATTAATCACTGCGATACCCGACTCGCTCAGACCCTGAAAAATCTCCGCCTTGGCACGTGAAACGCCCTCAACGTCACCAAAACCCTCCAAGTGCGCAGCTCCCGCATTATTGAGGATGGCCACATCGGGCTTGGCAATGCGGGTTAAAAATTCGATCTCACCAAAGTGGTTGGCACCCATTTCGATGACAGCATAGTCATGAGACTCACGAAGCCGCAGCAACGTCAGTGGAACACCCAAGTCATTATTCAAGTTACCAATCGTTGCCAGCACCGTGCCCTTTTCTGCCAGAATCGCACTCAGCATTTCCTTAACGGTGGTCTTGCCATTACTGCCCGTCAAGCCAATCAGCGGCTTTTTAAACTGCTGCCGCCACGCTGCCGCAAATGCAGCTAATGCCTGCCGAGTATCTTTCACAACAATTTGCGGGAGCTCGCAATCAATGACACGATCAACCAAGGCAGCACCGGCTACACCTTGTAGATCTTCCACAAAATCATGTGCGTCAAAGCGCTCGCCTTTAATGGCAATGAACAACTGATCACCACCAACACTGCGCGAGTCTGTCGCAACGGATTCAACGCGGCGGTCTGCACCTTGCAATCGACCATTCGTCATAGTCGCAATATCAGATAGCATCCAGGTCATACCATGACCTCCTCTGCCATTGCCGCCAATACCAGACGAATTTGCTCGCGATCATCGAATGAATACTCAACGCCTTTAATCAGCTGCGTTTGTTCATGCCCTTTGCCAGCAACTAATACCACATCACCAGCCTTGGCCTGTTGCACAGCCAAACGAATGGCCGATGCGCGATCATGCTCCACCGTCACTCTCTCTGGCTGCTCAAATCCAGCCATAATATCGGCTACGATACGTTCAGGGTCTTCGTTACGTGAATTGTCATCTGTCACAATCACACTATCCGCCAAACGCTCAGCGGTCGCTGCCATTAATGGACGCTTACCCGCATCGCGATCACCCCCACAACCAAATACGCAAATCAGCCTTGCAGAACAATGAACACGCAGCGCAGAAAGCACAGATCCTAGCGCTCCCGGCGTGTGGGCATAATCCACCACCGCCAAGAAATCCTGAGCGTCATTTACTGATACCCGCTCAATACGCCCCGATACCGTCTGAACAGCACCAACAGCAGCAATTGCTGCCGCCATTGAGTAACCCAAGGCGACCAGTGAAGCCAGTACTGCCAATAAATTACTCAGATTAAAGCTACCCAAAACCGAGGCTTTAAGTCGATATTGCCGAGACTGGTAATGTACCGTTGCAGACAACCCTGTGTGGTCATAATGCGCGTCGGACGCCACCAAGTTTGTTTCCGGATAATCTGTGACATTACCAACCACATAGCCATAAACGGTAGTAACACTTGGATCTATTTCGTTAGCCAGATGCACACCAAATTCATCATTCAGATTCAGAACCGCGTTTACAGGCTGATGTTTCAGAAACAGTTTCGCCTTTGCCGCCGCATATGCTTCAACAGTGCCATGATAATCAAGATGGTCACGAGTCAGATTGGTCAGCACCGCCACATCAAAATGAACGCCAGCGACCCGCTGCTGGTCTAGTGCGTGAGAAGACACCTCCATCGCCACACAACGACTTCCTTGCTGGCTAAGGCACTGGAGATACTTGTGAACGGAAATCACATCGGGCGTCGTCTGGGTTGCCTTTTCCAAAGCCTTAGGCTGACCAACTCCAAGCGTACCAATCACCGCACACGAGCCACCACTTGCATTCATTACCTGTGCTAAAAAGTGACTAACAGAAGTCTTCCCGTCAGTGCCAGTAATTCCAACGCACTGCAATGGTTGAGCTGAGTGATCATAAAGGCGCGCCGCAATTTCGCCGAGGCTCGCCGACAAGCCATCAATCGCAATCACTGGAATATCTACATCAGGCACATCCATACCATCAACATAATCCCAGATAATTGCCACTGCCCCAGACTGCGCGGCTGCTTGCGCATACTTCAGGCCATGCTCTTGCAAGCCATTCATCGCCACAAACAGGCACCCCGAACTAACTTCGCGGCTATCCAGGGTCATTTCTGAAATTTGTTGATCAGTGAATGCAGACCGAACACCAGCGATGCCATCCAATAAATAACTCAGTGCTTGGGACATCAGGAGATTCCTCCAGCAGCTTCTACCGCAACATGTCGCTCAGGCAGGTTATCTGGAGAAATATCGAGCACCCGCAAACTATTCGACATAATTTTCGAGAACATTGGCGCCACCAAACGCCCCCCCGTTGCACGCTCAACCTTCGGCTCATCCATCATAATCGCCACTATCAAACGCGGGTCACTCGCAGGCGCCAAGCCAATGAAACTCACCACACGACGATCTCTGCGATACTTCTTGTTAATATATTTGAATGCCGTTCCAGTCTTACCCGCGACGGTGTAACCATCAATTGCCGCCCGGTATCCCGTCGCATTCTTTTGCACCACCTTTGTCATCATGCGCAGCACTGCATCAGCATTTTCCGCTTTCATAATACGGCGACCACTAGGCGGCTCCGTCAACTTTAATAACTTGGCGGGATACATCACACCTTTGTTGGCAAAAACGGTGTACGCCTGAGCCAACTGCAACAGACTCACGGAAAGCCCATAACCGTAGCCATGCGAGGCGCGATCAACCTCACCCCAGTTTTCGTAATAGCTCAATTTACCATCTGTCTCGGCAGGTGCCCCAGAGTCAGGACGCAAGCCAAAGCCGACACGATCCAAAAACTTCCAATGCTCTTTTGCATCCATCAGTAGAGATATTTTACTTGCACCCACATTACTGGATTTTGCCAAAATCATATCCAGCGTCAGAGAGCCATAATTGCGTGGATCCTTAATGGTTGTCTTACCCAACTTTAACTTCCCCGGGCTGGTATCAATCCAGACATCAGGGCCAATCACCCGTGACTCCAGTGCCGCAGCAAGCGTCAGCGGTTTAATCGTAGAGCCCGGCTCATAAGCATCCATCACAGCGCGATTACGGTAGTTCTTTGCTTTTAATGAACCACGTGCATTCGGGTTAAACCCCGGTATATTCGCCATCGCCAACACTTCGCCAGTACGCGCATCCAGCACCACTACCGAGCCGGCCTTGGCACTCAATTGGTGTACCTGCTCTTTCAGAACCTTATAAGCCTGATACTGAATACGACGGTCGATGCTGAGCTGAACATTCTGGCCAGGCACCATCGGCCTGATCTGCTCCACATTTTCAATCAGGCGAGACGCACCATCCCGAATCACCAGCTTTTCACCGGCTTGCCCCGCCAGTTGCTTATTCATGGCACGCTCAATCCCTTCCACGCCTTTATCCGCAATATTGGTAAAACCAACCACATGGGCAACCGATTCTGCCATCGGATAAAAGCGGCGATACTCAGAGTTCGAACCAGTGCCTGGAACCCTTAGCTCCGCAACCTCTTGTGCCAACGCCGGTGGCGCTTGCGGCGCTAGTCGTACAAAGCGCTTGTTCTTGTTTTTCTTGAGTAGCTCAAACAGTTGACCCTCGGACATACCCAGCAGGGTTTCAAGCTGCTGCAAGTTCACATCCAAATCGTCTAATTTATTCTGTGCCTCAGATGAGTTCTCGTTCTTAGCAGCAATTGTTTTACGCAACTCATTGCGGACACGCCAAAACTTGCTAGGGTCTATCCAAATCGTCTCCACCGGGGAGCTAATCGCCAACGCATCATCATTGCGATCCACAATCATCCCTCGGTAGGGTGGAATGATCATTTTGCGGATTTGACGCTTGTCCGCCTCCTGTTGCAACCAAGATTGCTGAAAAATCTCCAAATAACCCGCACGCCCCAACAGCACCACCATGCCAGCCAGTAGTAGCATAAGAAGCACCAAGCGCCTCCCACGATAGACCGGCGACATCAATGCTGATTGTTTTGCTCGACGAGTCACTCTCTGATCACCCTAATATCCACTGCGCGAGGGATGTGCATACCCAACTCACGGCGCGCTTGCGCTTCAACACGCACTTCATTTAAATCCGCTCCCTGCTGCAACTTGAGCTGGCTCCACTCAGCCATCAACAAATCGTGTTCCTTCTGGGCTTTCTGCGCCTCTACAAACAATGTACGCGTATAATTGCGCTGCGTGACGACCTGTATCGCCGCAAACATCACACCCAAATAAAGCCCGATCAACAACATCAACTTCCAGTGTTTCATGCCACTCGCTCCAGTACCCTCATTACCGAGCTACGCGCACGCACGTTCTCGGCAACTTCCTTGATATCCGGTTTAAGTGCTTTACCAACCGTCTTAAATGGCAAAGTTATATCGGCTTCCATAACCGGCAAGCCTTTGGGTACAGGCTTAGGCGTTGACAGCTCCCTAAAATACCGTTTCACCATTCGGTCTTCTAAAGAATGAAAGCTAATCACGACCAATCGTCCATGTACTGCCAACCGCGCGGCAGCAGACTCCAAGCAACGCTCCAGATCAACCAATTCCTGATTGATGTGAATCCTGATTGCCTGAAAACTCTTTGTCGCCGGATGCTTCTTTCCATGAAACTTTCGTGGAATGGCATCAGAAATCAAGTTTGCTAACTGCAACGTCGTTTGCAGCGGTTTTGTTTCGCGCCGCTCCACGATGCGTTGTGCAATGCGACGAGCAAAGCGCTCATCACCGTATTTCCACAGCACATCCATAATTTCGGTATCTGCCGCATCCGCCAACCATTCTGCTGCAGACACCCCTACCTCAGGGTTCATTCGCATATCCAACGCGCCATCGCGCTGAAAACTAAAACCCCGACCAGCATCATCAATTTGCGGTGAAGACACACCTAAATCCAGCAAAAAGCCATCAACACTATGATCACCATTCACGCCATCCAGTGCTTCTTCAAAATCGGCAAAGGAGCCATGAAAAACCGTTACCCGCTGGTCATCCTTAAAGGCCTTGTTAGCAACCTCAATAGCCTGCGGATCCTTATCGACCACCAACAAGCGCCCCGTTGCATTCAGTCGAGCCATTATTTTTTGGGAGTGACCACCTCGACCGAATGTCCCGTCCACGTACAAGCCGTCTGGCTTGACCGACAGAGCATCAACCGCCTCATCCAACAATACGGTAACATGTTGATAGTTTTCAGCCATTTAAGCTGCATCCTGATTTTAGAGAGACACCTGACTTAAAGCTGCGTCAGTTTCCAAGTTAGCCTGTGCTTCTGCGATCCATGAATCACGTTGTGCTAACCATGTCCCCTCATCCCATAATTCAAATTTATTAGCCTGACCCACTAACACTGAAGCCTTTTCTATACCTGCATATTCCCGCAGTGGCGGTGACAGGCGAATCCGGCCTTGTGTGTCCAGCTCAACCTCTGAGGCGTGACCGAGCACCAAACGCTGCATATTTCTCACGCTACGATTCATGTTGGGCAAACGCATTAGTGTTCTTTCTACGTTGATCCATTCGTCCATTGCATAAATCAGCAGACAATGATCCGTATGATCCACCGTCACAACCATCTGGCCTGAGGCATTCTGCTGAATCGCTTCACGGTAGCGCGCGGGGATAGCGATGCGCCCCTTTGCGTCTACATTGAGATTGGATATTCCGCGAAACATGTGTTTTTTCCGATTCAGCAAAAGGAGGGGTTTAGCGAGTATCCCACGATTCCCCACATCACTCCACTTTCCGCCAATATAGCGCCCACCCAACCACAGGTCAACACGGAACAAGGAAAAACTTATAGAAAAGACAAATACTTAGGCGAACAAAGGGTAATTCAAACCAAAAAGACGAAGTTTATTTTTAAAATACAAAACGCTGCCCCTGCAACCTAATACAGGACATAAGCGACGCACTCTAAGTTGCGGATTAGATTATAAAAACTACAGAAAAGAACAATAAATAATCAGTAATTGGGAAATCGAGTTGGCCGATAAGCCGGGTTCTGTCTTGAACAGTCATTCATCTGGATATACGTCACCGCATACCTCAAGCAACCTACCCGGATACGGTACGGGTCGCACCATCGTATCCCTATTTGGTCTTGCTCCGAACGGGGTTTACCTTGCCACGAACTGTTACCAGCCGTGCGGTGCGCTCTTACCGCACCCTTTCACCCTTACCACTTGCATGGCGGTCTTCTCTCTGCTGCACTTGCCGTCAGCTCACGCTGCCCAGAAGTTATCTGGCGTTCTACCCTATGGAGCCCGGACTTTCCTCCCAACACAGACCGAAGTCTGAGCTGCGCGACTGTCTGGCCAACTCGATGACGCACTCTAGCAAAAAACAACCACCATTCATAGATCACGCAAAGCCATCGCCGTTTTATAGCAACGATTTTTATTCTCCCCAGTAATTTTTGCAGCCAGTGCCGCACTTTGTTTAACTGACAACTCATTCATCAGCAATTTAAGCAAAGGCTCAAGACCTATTCCCGTTTGTAACTCGGTGGGGAATTGTCCCTGAACCAATAGTACAAACTCGCCCTTCTGGTGATTTGGGTCAGATTCCAGCCAGGTTAATAGCTCCGTAGCACTACCTGAAAAGGACTGCTCAAACATTTTAGTCAACTCACGCAGCAACACGACTCGCCTATCCGGTTCAATAACGGTAGACAAATCATGGACACTCGCAACAATCCGGTGGCTGGACTCATAGTAAACTTGTGTACAGCTTTGTTGAGTAGCCTGCTGAAAAGCCTGCTTACGTGCCGCAGACTTGGCGGGAAGAAAACCCTCGAAGACAAAACGGTCTGTCGGTAAACCAGCGACAGATAAGGCAGCGGTAATAGCACAGGCCCCCGGGATCGGCACAACAGGGATATTCCGCTCACGTAGATGTTGTACTAGGTGATAACCCGGGTCACTAATTAAAGGCGTACCTGCATCACTAATCAACGCAAGACTTTCACCGGATTGTAGCCACTCAGTCAACTGAATCAGTTTGTTGCGCTCATTGTGATCATGCAAAGCCTCCAATCGTTTCTGCAAACCGAAGTGTGTAAGCAGCCGTTTACTGTTTCGGGTATCTTCCGCGCAAACCCGATCAACACCCGCCAGCACCTCAAGCGCGCGCTGCGTGATATCCCCCAAATTTCCGATAGGCGTCGCCACCACGTACAACACCCCAGGCTCAACCTGCATACCGCTTCTCCTTTGAAATATGCTCAAGACAAGCCCTTCGTGCTAAAGTCACCCACAAAAACAAAAAGCACCCGCCTCATGACCAAGCCGCACTATACACGAAAGCATCGCCAATCCGTGACCCAACGCCAAATCAGGGGTGACTCTGAGGAGCAACGTGCCTGTGAATACCTGCAATCCCAAGGACTGGAATTAATCGCCCAGAATTTCAGCTGCCGCATGGGGGAAATTGACCTAATTATGCACGATCCCGAGAAAAACAACCTGGTCTTTGTGGAGGTGCGATACCGAGTCAACAGTACATTCGGCGGGGCCGCTGCCAGCATTACCCGCAGCAAACAACGAAGAATTATTCGCACCGCGTTACATTACCAGCAAAAGTATGCTCCCAAGAGTTATATGCGTTTTGACGTGGTAGCTATTGAAGGCGATAATCAACTGCAATGGTTTCCTGCGGCATTCTACGGCTTTTAGGATCCCCACTCCCCCTTTCATCAAGGCAGTTCGGCATGTCAGTCAGTAATCAAAGTTTAGTCGGTTTTTTCCGCGAAGCAGCACCGTATATTCACATGCACCAAGGAAAAGTATTTGTGGTAGCGATTTCCGGTGAGGCACTGGAGCGTAATAACGCCCCTGAGATTCTTGGGGACATAGCGCTTTTGTCAACCCTGGGTGCCCGCATTATTCTAGTGCACGGTGCCCGCCCACAAATTGATAAACAACTCAGTAAAGAGAATCATCCAAGCGATATTTATAATGGCCTACGCATTACCGATGACAAAACACTAGCGATAGCCAAAAAGGCGATTGGACAATTACGTATTGATATCGAAAACTATCTGAATCAAGCGTTCAATAAGCCCCCCATTATCAATAACGGCCCCGGCGTTCTTTCAGGCAACCTGCTTTCTACCCGACCTGTCGGTATCTTGGATGGTGTTGACCACCTACTGACGGGACGTGTACGCAAAATCAACACCATGTTACTGGAACAATTATTGGTACAGAGTAATATTATTCTCATGTCACCTATCGGGCACTCACCCATCGGGCAAACACATAACCTGCGCTATGAAGAGGTCGCCGCTTGCACGGCGACAACGATCAAAGCCGACAAATTAATCATCATTCAGGACATGGGAGATTCATTGCAACTACCAAGGCAACTCAATCTTAACGCACTCAAGCAACTAAACAAGCATCATGCGATCCCACTCCTTGACGACATTGACATTGCCGTTAGCTCGGGCGTGAATAGAGCACACATTATCCAGCCTTCACTTCCCGGGGGTGTAATCCTTGAGCTATACACACGTGATGGTGTCAGTTGCATGATCGACAATGGCGATTACGATACCCCTCGACCCGCAAATGAGCAGGATATCCAGGGCATTATTGAACTCATTACACCCTGGCAGCTTCAGGGCATTTTAGCCAAGCGTAGTCGGGAACAAATAGAAGCTGAAATTAACTACTTCAGTGTCATTGAAAGAGACGGCAGGATTATCGGATGCGCCGCACTGTACCCACATAAAAACCACTCAAGTGCTGAGCTGGCCTGCCTGGTGATCGACCCGAAGTACCGTTCGGGAAGTCGCGGCAGTAACCTTGCCGAACACATGATCGACAAGGCCCGTCGAGCAGGCCTGGAGAAAGTTTTCCTGCTCACCACCCAATCCATCGACTGGTTCAAGGAGCGTGGCTTTGAGGAGATGGATCTTGGCGAACTACCGACCAGCAAACAGCTTACCTACAATACTGATCGCAACTCCAGGGCACTATCATTAACTATAAGATAAAACAATTAACGTCAATATAAATCAGTTGTGGAGAAGGTCTTTAAATCGCCATATTTCTAAAGTTTATATCGGAAAAGATGAAAGACTTGCTTTACACTGCTATACTCTGGGCTGGTCTTGCGGGATCCATAAGCTAGCAGGTTTACTGCTATTTCATATCATCAGGAGAATTAAGAGATGAGTACAACTATAAAAGCTGGTATTACAGCAACTGCGGTGGGCTTGGGGCTGCTCTCGACAGCTGTCGTTGCTGCCGTTCCTGCTAAAATACAAAATGCTGCAAACAAAGAAACAGCGAGCATCACCCGTGCTGCAAATGCTGATGCACAGATTCCTTGTAATCAGGCGGCGATGCGCGTTGCGAAAGCGGCGAAAACAGCAGCGACTGGTCTGAAAGGTGCTGAGCTGCACGCAAACATTCGTAATGCGGTGCAGGCAGCTGCAGCGAAATACAAGATTAGCAGTTGCATCACCCCTGTTATGGCATCTAACGCTGCGAGTGCCGTTACTGGCATTCAGGGAGCAATGGCTCCTGTTGCAGGCTTGGGTAAGGCTGGCCTTGGAACAGCCGGTGCTCTGGGCGCTGCGGGTGCAGGTGCTGCGGGTGCCGCAGGCGCAGGTGCGGCAGCAGCTGGATTTGGTGGCCTCGGTCTATTAGGCGCGACAGCAGCGGCTGTTGCAACGGTCGCGGTTGTTAAAGAAGCAACAGATGATGATGATTGTGCCTCAGGCGACAGTGATTGCGATTAGTGGTACGGTGGCGCGTTAGAGCGCGCGCTCATCGTCGTGCGTAGTGCCGAAAAAATAAAAGCGACCCTCAGTGGTCGCTTTTATTTATAGGGGCATCGAGAACTTAACAAGTAGAATACATATCACCACTCTACCTTTCAATTAACCATCAGCGCACACTCTTCCTAAAGAAAACACCCACCAGCAAAGCAAACACCATGCTGTTCATTGGCTCATGCAGAATAAAGTCCATTGAACAATGTAGTAATAGCATTAAGATTCCCAGACCCGCACCCACCTGAAGAAAGCGCATCCTTCCCCAGCTCTTATTATTTAGCTTAAACCAGCCAAATACATACAGCAGCATAAAACCGACAATAATAAAAGCGCCAGCCAGCCCCATTTCAAATAGCAGCTCAACGTAGTCACTATGGGCATTATTAATAAAACGAAGCTGCTCTATTGGCTGGAACGCACGGTATACATCTGGAAATGTTCCCGGCCCGCTGCCAAATGGAAAAAATGCACGAATCCCCTCAAAGGCATGCTGGAAGATACGAAAACGCTCATCTTCAATGGGATTGGCAGCAACAAAGCGATTTAACACCGGGATTAAACCAATTGATGTCGCCAAGCCTATTGCAACCGTAGAAAAAATTACAGTCAGTCCGGTTGATTGTCGCCCACCCACATGCCTGGCAAATACAAAGGAAGAAAATAGTACCGCCAGCATAATCAAAAACACGCCCATTCTGGAACGAGTAAATACGGCCGCGAGAAAAATGAAAATCGCCAGAAATGCAAACAGCAAGGTTTGGTTGACCACCCAACCCTTATCGTCATAATTACGATCTAGCTGTGAACGCCCAACCGAATACAGCATCATACCAATTGCAATGGGCAGGGTCATTTCTAGCAGTGCAGCAAAGTGATCACGATTGATATAAGTGCCCTGCGCACTCCGTCCATTAGGCGTAACACCAAAATAAAAATCTGGGTTTCCGCTCGCGTACTGAACCAACCCCAACGCCGCCTGTAAACCAGCAATCACCAGTAGCAGGTAAATCAAGGTGCGAATTTGTGACTCTGGTAAACTAAAACCTGCAAAAAACATGGCCAGTGGCGGCAATAGAGCCAATAACGCAACCACCGACACATAGGGGATCAAGGACAACTGCGAGTAAGACACTTCAACACCCTGCGACCCCAACCATTGACCCACTGCACGATACAAGTCCCGCCCAGGCATATCAAAAGTAGGTAAAAATGTCAGTGGTACAACATAAGCCACTGCCAACAATAGCGACAGGAATACAAACCAAAGCAGCACGGTATGGGTCTTGCCTTGGTATAGACCAGACCAAAAAATTATCAGCAGCAGCAACACCGCAATACATTCCAGTATCAACATCACCTGTGGGGGCGACAACACTAACACATGCAAGGGCACCAACAGCAATAGCAGTGCAGATAGAAAAAACACAACTTTTTCTGCTAATGAAGGCACAGATTCACGCCGACTCATTGTTGCTCCCGCTTTTTGCTAATTGTAATATCATCGAACCAAAGCGTCCCAGTCTGAGACTGTTCGTGACTAAAACGGCTTGTGGACTCTAACCGCAATAACTGTGTATCGCAGCCCCTTGAAGGTACACTAAACTCAGCCTTCAGCGTATTCCATGCACTGGATACCGCAATCGCCTTAGTCTCAGTGAGCAGCTTCTTTGTCCCTCCAAGGCAACGCAAACGCCAAGTCAGCCCACGCTGGGCCTTGAAAGAATCAGCACGATAGCGCAGAGACAGCCGGTAATGGCCTGGCTCTAGCAATAGTTGCTGTGAAACATGACTAAATTTTAGTGGCTTTTGCCCCCTCAAAACCACCTTCAGTGCCTTTCGCCCTCTGGCACCGTAAGTAATATCTGTTTTGATTTTTGGGTTCTTACTACGTGACAAACGCCAGCCAAAGCTCTGATTAAATACACCACTCTCAAAGCCGCCATCAAACACAAAGCCGCTATAACGGGACTGTGCTTTTGTCAGTCCGACAAACCAGACACGATGCGCTTCATCCCATAAGTGCTCACGAACCAAGCGGTTAATGTAATAGCGACGCTCAGCCTTCCCCAGCTCCACAGGTGAAAGCATACGTACCTGATAGACTTTCCGTAACTGTGGCAATGGTAATTCACGCGATAAATACGCAAAGAAAGACGGCCACCAGTTAGGTGGATTATCTGCATAGGGTTGTAACAAAGCTGCAGCACGATCATCCTGAATCAGGCGAGCTAGAAATGGGTAAATCTTACTCCGCAAGCGCGGATTTCGAATCAATAACACATTCCATTCAGCAACCAGCTTATCCAGTCGACCTTGTGTCAGCCAATACTCCGCCAGTCGGGAGCGCGTGTAAGTATGCGCCGGCCACAACTGCGCCGCAAGATCAGCAATCTCCCCCGCCTCTTGATTGCGTTCTTGCGTTGCATAGAGTGACAATAAAAACGACGCAGCCCGACCACTGGAAGGGTTCTGACGTAACGCAGCAAGTACCAGTGACTCAGCCCGAGCCTGAAGTGCTTCATCTTCGGCATCCTGCTCCAGTAGCAAACTCGCTTGTCGCACCAACGCATCTGATGACAACAAGGTTTGATCTCGCTGCAAGTCCAGATAGGGACTTTCCCCACCATCCTTCAATAAACCACTATTGATATCGCTTATGCCATAAACCGATAACACATAAAACACACCTACTGCGGCCACCAACGCCAGTGTACGTCGAAACATAGCCGATCAAGCCTCTGATTGCTTGCTTAGTCGATCCGCACCATAGCTGTAGTAGTCATAATCGTAATCATAATTGTAACCACCATAACTTCCACCAGTTTTAACCTTGGTAAACAAGACACCAATCAAATTAGCGTGAGCCTGACGCAAACGACGATGCGCATCCTGGATTTGCCGTTTTTTCGACTGTGCGAACGCCGTAACCATAATCGTCGCACTAGCTCTGCTGGATAAGATAAGCGCATCTGCCAGCCCCATGACAGGCGGAGCATCCACAATAATCAAATCAAATGTATCCGGCGCTAATGCAAACAGCTCCGCTAACCGCTCCCCTGTAAGCAACTCTGAGGGATTTGGCGGCACCTTACCGGCTGTGATCACAGAAACACCGTCAATCGCTGTTTCCTGAATCACATCGGCGATTTCGGCTTGGTAAGTAAGAAAGTTTGACAATCCCACCGTATTATCTAGTTTCAAGCGTTTGTGAGCAGTGGGCTTACGCAAGTCTGCATCAATCACCAACACGCGGTTGTTTGTCTGAGCAAAAGCTGTTGCCAGATTCACACAACTACTGGATTTCCCTTCGGATGGCATAGCACTGGTCAGCACCAAAACCCTCGGCCTTCCTTCCTTACTGGCAAATAACAAGTTTGTGCGCAAAGACCGGAAGGATTCCGCAGTATGCGAGGTGGGGTTATCATGAGTCATCATCGCATGTGCCGTTGGGTCATCGGCTTTTGATGCAGGTGTAATTCCCAGCAGAGGTATCCCCAGCAAACGCTCTAATTCATCGGTACTCTTAACCCGGTCATCAAGAAACTCCAGCAAAAACGCGACTACCGCACCCAGAAACACCCCTAACACCAGTCCCAGAGCCAGATTCAATGACGTATTCGGCTTATGCTTGGCAAAAGGCACAACTGCCGGATCCAACACCGAAATATTATTATTCTCAACACCACCGGCAATTTTGACTTCTTTTAAGCGCTTCAACAGCCCCTGATAAGAACTATTACTACTTTCAACATCCCTAAATAAAGTGTTGTACTCAACATCATTATCCCGAACCTGAATATAAAAAGCCTTCTGACGTTCCAGCTCAGCATTCAACATGTCTTCGTTTTCTTTAGCGGCCAAAAAATCCGCTTCCAGTGAACCTTCGACGGTGGCACGAATCGCAAGGGTCTCAACAGCAATTTCATTTTTAACCTTCTCCATTTGTCGGCGCAACTGCACCATCAACGGATACCCCGGCTTATACACTTGCAACTGCTGTTGGTATTTGGACTCCAGTGAAATCAAATTTTTCTTTAGCGCCTGTACCGTCGGACTATCCAACACCTTCGCCCCGCCACGTGCTTGTCGTGCCTGTTCGTACTTTGCCTGGGCTTCAATGCGTTTGGTTTCTGCCTTACTTAAAGCCGCCGCTAATTGCGTAATACGTTTTGCAGTCAAGCCCGGTGCCTTACCATCCTCATCGCCCAACTTAAAAATCTTTTTCTCTTTCAGGTATTCATTTAAGTGGAATTGTGCCTTCTGCAAACGGCTTTTCGCTTCAGCCACCTGAACATCTAAAAAGTCCTTGGCTGAACGCGTTGCATCAACTCGGCGTTGAATATTCATCGCAATGTAATTCTCCGCCATTGTATTCACCACATTAGCAGCCAACTGAGGATCTGTACTGTCGTAGCTCAACTTAACAATCTGTGAATTTTTAACCGGCGACACTGTAAGTCCAGCAATTAACCCATCCTCCAGCGGTCGTTGTCCAACACGAGACCCCGTATCTTCTTCAATCGCCTCAGCCAAATCGCCTTCTTCATCCAGCTCCAAACCTTCTTCAGTCGTCGCATCATCTGCAAAAAACAAATACTTAAGACCCTCCATCGCTTCAGCAAAAAACGGCTTGGAAAATTGATCCCCTCGAAATAAGGACTCAAGCTGCATCTGCTCCATGGTCATTTTGGCCAGTGCCCGACTTTTTAAAATCTCAAACTGGGTTTGATAAAAATCGCGTGTATTAACCTGCTGCCCCTCAGCTTCAACATCAAACTCCAATACCTTGGTGGTTTCTGGTTGAATCTGCAAGGTGGCGGTGGCTCGATATACCGGCTTCATCATCAACGTAGATACCAATGCGGCCACAAAGGTGAGTAAGGCGATCAGGATAATCGTACCCTTGCGGCGCATAAGCACCGCAAATAATTCTCGCAGATCAATCTCATCATCACTATCATCGTCCTTACCTTCATACACCTGAGGTGAAATGACTTGCTCCTGTCTTGAGGCTATTTGTTTTGAATCATCTGATACTGGAAACGCATTACTCATCAGTTAACCCATCCCCTAAATATACTCAGAGGAGCTGCAAAACGCGCTGCTTGCTCCAACCAGTACCGGCTATTGGAGCGATGCACCACAATACGATCACCGCCCTGTACATAAGGGTCTTGCACCTTTCCTTGGCGGATATCGCTAAGATTTACGCCATAAACCTTTTCACCATTACCTTCACGACGGAACAAAATCACTTTATCCGGCGCCCCCAAACCGGTAAGACCATGACTCAACGCAATTGCTTGTAACACTGTGGTGGGTTCATCGAATGTGAACACACCAGGTTTCTTCACCTCACCTTCCACAGTGACACGCTGTTCTTTCAAACGCTGCACCACAATGCGGTCATCGTTGACCACGAAGGGGTCGTTGGCACGTCCTTCACGAATCAGAGCCAAGTCCAAATAAAATACTCGATGACCACTACCCTGCTTACGAAATAAGGCCACCGTATTGGTGTCTGCTTTTTTACCCAGCCCACCGGCCAGTGCAATCGCTTGTAACACCGTGACCTGACCATTTAATGGATACACACCCTGCTTATTCACCTCACCTTCTACAGTAACGCGCTGATTGGTAAATTCTTTAATGAACACACTGACCTGTGGGTTCCTTAGGTAATTTGCGCCCAACAGCTCGGCAAGGCGTTGCTCAGCCTGCACTTGCGTCAGCCCTGCTAGGCGTACATTGCCAATCAAGGGCAAGGTGATACTACCACGTTGATCGACTCGAACCTCGCCGGACAACTCTTTCGCCTGAAATACTTTGATGGCCAGCAGATCGGAGGGACCGATTTGGTAAACACTGTGGCCCCGATAGCTGGCCAATTCACGCATATCAGCCAGTACGCGCGGATCAATGCTTCTACCGCCCTCTTCACTCCGACGAACCGCAGCCGGTATCGGGGCACTGGATAAGGCTTGATACTGTGTATTGGGAGCAGGCGTACCAAAAGCGCCTCCCCCACCTGTCGAACAAGCACCCAGTAGCCCCGCCAGAAAAATCACACCTAGACGCAGAATAGTTTTACAGCTTACATTCACGATACTCATACCCCTGTTTATTTTGCGCTGCATGTTATCATAGGCGAACAGAATAGCCATGCATTAATGTGGCCGGGATACAGCCAATGGCAGCTTGATAAGCTCACCGGAGTTTTTCTTATCCGGCTTAAATCCACTGACATAGGTTCTTAACATACCGTAAATATACTCCACGTCTCGGCGATTACAGGCGGTCGTCAGGTTGTCCAAAATCTCCTGATACTCGTCCCAACTGACCTTTTCCTCATGCGCATGAAAAATCCGTGGATGCAACGTGCTCGACGCGTCACCATCAATTAATAATTCCTCATACAGCTTCTCACCAGGGCGTAAACCTGTATATTCAAGGGCGATATCCCCCTCTGGATACTGATCATTGCGTTCTTTTAAACCGCTCAAGCGAATCATCCGCTTAGCTAAATCAACAATCTTCACCGGCTTACCCATATCTAATAAGAAAACCTCCCCCCCTTTGGCCATCGCACCAGCCTGTATCACGAGCTGAGCCGCTTCAGGAATGGTCATAAAATAACGAATGATGTCAGGATGAGTAATGGTGATCGGGCCACCTGCTTTAATCTGTTGACGAAATAACGGTACTACCGAACCGGAAGAACCCAACACATTACCAAAGCGCACCATGGTGAATACAGTATCACCCTCTAGCTGCGCCAGTGCCTGCAGGGATAATTCTGCCATACGCTTACTAGCACCCATAACGTTGGTAGGGCGCACTGCTTTATCCGTGGAGATTAATACAAAATATTCGACTTTGGATTTGTAAGCGGCATAGGCAGTACGATAGGTACCTAGTGCATTGTTTTGTAACCCCTCAACAGGATTTTGTTCAACCAAGGGAACATGTTTATAGGCAGCGGCATGATATAAGGTCTGAACCGTATACTGCTTTATTGTTTCTGAAACACGTACTTGATGCTGTACCGAACCTAATACCGGAATGATTTCAACAAAACAACTTTCATGACGACACAGTTCAATGAGCTCGCGCTCAATTTGATACAGGGAAAACTCTGAAACCTCGAACAGTATCAATTTCTTGGGGGCTTGACGGACAATTTGCCGACACAGCTCAGAACCGATAGAGCCACCTGCACCGGTGACCATGACGCTTTTATCGGTAATACACTTTGAAATTAGTGTGGAATCTGGCGCAACTGGCGTGCGACCTAGCAAATCGTCAATCTCAATTTCTTGAATTTCTTCAACGGAGCTGCCCGCAACCAAGTCAGCCATTGCGGGAATAGTACGCACATGAATGGGCAGGTGCTCAAGTCTATGCAGGACTTCCCGACGCTGTCTTAATTCAACGGACGGCATAGCTAATAATAACTGCTTGAGCTGATAGCGTTCGATTAAGTCACTCAGCTCTGATGGTGAGTGGATTTTTAAGCCATGAATAAAGGATTTTTGCAGGGCCAAATCATCATCCACAAAAAGTACCGGGCGGTATTTGGAGCTACTGATTAAGGCTTGTGCAAGTTCAGCACCAGAGTGACCCGCACCGTAGATAGCAACATTGGTACGGCGATTGTTGTTATTAGCATGATGATATAGACGACGGACGAAATGGCGGCTACCGCCAACCAGTAACAAAGCGGTTCCCCAGTAGATAATATAAACAGATCTAGGGATGCCTTGTAAATCGAAGAGAATGGTCGTTAGTAGTAACGCAATAACGGATACGCTGATTCCGGTAACGACCGCGACGAGTGCTTCATTGCCTAAGAAACGGACAACTGCGCGATAGAGGCCCAAGCGAATAAATACAGGGATACTGAGTAGTGGGGCAACTAGTAATAACCACACCCCATCCTGCAATGGTGGTGTCCATGAGCCATGACGCATGGCAAAGCTGGCCCATAGAGCGAAGGGGATCATGATAAGGTCGGCACATATCATAATCATTCTTTTTTGCCAGCGTGAAAGAACAAATAATTTCTTTTTTGCTTGACTAATATTCATCGCTAACATTCCACTAGCTGTTACAGCTCAATCAACTAAAATCCCTTTGGTGGTGACCGAGAACAGTCAGGATTTAGGAGCTTCTTGTTTAACTTTATCACCACTCCCCTTACCCAACACAGTTTGGATAATATAAGAGAAGTAATTCTCTAAGTTGAGTGTTGAGAGCATTTTCGCATCGGTGACTGCAAGTTTACTGGGTGTGGACATATCGATATCTTGTATTTGAGCGAGACCCGTGATGCCCGGGCGTGCATTAAAGACACCCTGCTGCGCTCTTTTACGAATCAGCTCTTCTTGTGTGGGTAAACAGGGGCGTGGCCCAACCAAGCTCATTTCGCCTTTAAACACGTTCCACAACTGAGGAAGCTCGTCCAGTTTGGTACGACGCAGAAAATGACCAAAGGGCGTTATGGTTGACACATCTGCCAGATGGGTTGCTACAGAGGCTGTGCCGGGTTTCATAGTGCGGAACTTTACTAAAGTGAATAGTTGCTGATTCAGTCCAACGCGCTCTTGCATAAATAAAGGTGAACGTGTATCTAACCAACCTAGAATAAAAAGCAGTAGCAATATTGGAAAACCCAATATTAAGCCGAGACAAGAAAATAGTATATCGAACAAGCGCATCATAATGACTTTTTCTGTTGTTTTAGCCAAGCTTGGGCGGTTTGTTGTAGTGCTTCGTCAACGCTAACGGGAGGTTTCCAGCCAAGTGTTTCACAGGTGTGACTCATATCAACTTGCAGGTTGCCGCAGAGGCGTTGGGCGATAGCTTGTTTGCCTACCAATGTCAGTGTGGCTTCCAGCCAGCTTTGTGGAATGGGAAGTAAGCGGGCAGGTTTGCCTAGGGCGTAGCTAAGGCACTGCAGAAGTTCGGTGGTGGAAAGGTCTTCGCCATCGCTGACAAGGAAGGTTTGGTTGGCAGCGGCGGGGTGATCAATGCAGGTAGTGATCAGATCAATTAGATTGGGCAAAGCAACCAAGCTACGTTGGTTGTGGATGTTGCCGAGTGGCAGTGGTATGCCTTTATGAAGCCAGTTCATCATACTTTGGAAGTTGCCTTTTACGCCCACACCGTAGACTAACGGAGGGCGAATGATAACAACTTCTAAACCAGCTTGTTGGGCGATTAGTCTTAAGCCTTGTTCGGCTTCTTGTTTAGATTGCCCATAGGGATCTGGTATCGCACCACTTGAAGGAACCTCTTCTGCTGTGAAGGGTTGACCGGATACACTTATCTCGCCGTTGACTTTGATGGAGCTTAAGTAAATGAGCCGGCGTACCCCGGCTGCGGCAGCTTGTTGGGCTAGGTTGAGGGTCGCAGCAGTATTGATGCGGCGGAATTCGGTTAGGGAGTCGATTGCGGTATCGTTCATAACATGAACGCGTGCGGCGAGGTGGATTATGGTACTCACCTCACCAAGGACGGGTGTCCAGTCGGTGTCGGGGAGCAAGCCACCTATGGGGGCTTGCCGGATGTTGGGGGGGAGGTTATCAGAGATGTAACGCACCGCGGCGGTAAGGGTATGATCTTGTCGGTATAGATTTTGGGTGAGAGAGAAGCCAATGAAGCCGGTTGCACCTGTGATAAGAATCATACGTTTCTCTCATTTAATTTTGTGTTGCTCAACCATTCCTCCAGTCTACTAATAAGATTCTCACGGTTGAATATCGTCTCATTAAGTATTTTTCCGTTATCCCCCATACGTTGACGTTCATCAAGTGACATGTGAAACAGATTTAGCACCACCTCTGCCAGTTGCTGAGAGTTACCCGCAGGACACGTCAAACCAGCCTGTGATTTTTCAATGATATCGGCACCTTCTCCATTCAGCATAGCAATGATCGGTATGCCCATTGCTAAATAGGTTTGTACTTTTCCTGGTATAGTCATGCTAAAAATAGGGGTATCCCTCAGACTCACTAACAGTGCGTCAGCATGCTTGAAGAAAGATGGCATTCTCTCAGGTGGATGGCGACCCAACATGACAACCCTCTTTTCTAAACCACGTTTAATGATCTCACTGGCTACCCATCCAGCTTGCCTGCCGCTACCTATGATTAGCCAACGAATGGAGTCGTTGTGTTTCAGGTATTCGGCAGCTGTCAAAATGGCAGGAAAATCCTGTGCTTCTCCGATATTCCCAGCAAAGACAATATTAAATTTATTGTTATCTGCAATAACCTCGGGGGCGGCTGTTACATATTCTAAATCAGGAAGCTTTTCTGACCAATTTGGATAATATTGAACTCTAGTAGTTTTTTGTGTATATCTTCTTATTTGAGGTATGAAGCTGTGAGACTGTGCAAGAATTAAATCGCAACGATTATAAACAAATGCAACTAATTTACCAATTATATTTAATATATGTTCGTTACGAACTACCCCTAAAGCCTGTAATGTGTCAGGCCACAAGTCTTGAACCCAAAAAAATAAAGGTATTCTCTTCTGTTTTCTTATAGCAATAGCTGGCAATGCCACAGTAATAGGCGACGGCCCAAAGGATAGAATAGCATGAAAACTCTCGTCCCTAAGCTTCCACAAGCCTATTGCAGTTGCACTGCCTGCAAACGAAAAATAGTTTAGTATCAGCCGCCAGCCACCTTTCCCCCTTGTAACTAAGGGAACACGAATAACCTTCGCCCCTTGATAAGTTGAAAACTTTTCTGGATTATCAACAAAATCTTTAAAGACAAAACCATCAGGGTAGTTAGGTTTTGCAGTCAAAACAGTCACCTGATGTCCACGCTGTACTAACTCAGAAACCAAATCGTTTATTTTAAAGTTTTCCGGCCAAAAGTATTGAGTTAAAATCAATAAATTCATGTTAGTATTTTTTCCAAATAACACGGTTCACATAATCCGTATAGCTATGGATAATCCGCGCAACCTTTTCCGCAACATTGGGTATATTGTAGTCATCTACAAGGCGCAATGTGGGTGTGTTATTACCTAGGCGGCTCTGCGACTCCAGCACAAACAAAGCCTGCATGACCCGTTCCTTCTCCAAGCCCACCATCATGACAGAGGCTTCCTCCATACCTTCAGGGCGCTCGTGAGCTTCGCGGATATTAAGAGCAGGGAAGTTTAAAATTGAGGACTCTTCTGTAATCGTGCCGCTGTCAGATAACACTGCTTTAGCAGTCATTTGCAGTTTATTGTAATCCTTGAAACCTAGAGGTTTCAGTAAGCGCACTAACGGATGGAAGTTGATATTCATGGCATCAACACGCTTTTGGGTGCGCGGATGAGTCGATACAATCACCGGATAACCGTAATATTCTGCCACGGTATTAAGGATGTTGACCAGTTTCAGAAAATTCTTGTCAGGGTCAATGTTTTCCTCACGGTGCGAACTGACTACAAAAAACTGACCCTCACTAAGCTCTAGGTGGCTGAGTGCCTCGGAAGCTTCGATGCCTGTACGGTAGTGACTCAGCACCTCAAACATCGGACTACCAGTTTTGATTACCATATCGGGTGGCACACCTTCACGCAATAAGTATTCACGTGCAATGCTACTATAAGTTAAGTTGATGTCAGCGGTGTGATCGACAATTCTCCGCAGTATTTCTTCAGGTACTCTTTGATCAAAACTGCGATTACCAGCTTCCATATGAAATATGGGTATTTTTCGTCTTTTTGCAGCTACCACTGACATTGAACTATTAGTATCACCTAGAATTAATAACGCATCGGGCTGTATTTTACTTAACACATTATCTGCTGCGATAATAATTCTTCCTATACTCTCGGAACTGTTTTTCCCTGCAGCATTTAAAAAATAATCAGGCCTCCTTATTTCAAGATCTTCAAAAAATATTTGATTAAGCTCATAATCATAATTTTGACCGGTATGTATCAATATGTGTTCACAGGTATAATCTAGCTTTACTATTATTCTAGATAGCCTAATTATCTCTGGGCGAGTCCCGATAATAGTTGCAACTTTCATTTTCTTCATTATTCAGCACTCTATTATTTAAAATAATGCATTGATTTTACCAAGTCAATCCATTTTGGTGGTGCATAATTTGTAGCATTTTTGAATTTATCAGAATTGAGTGATCGATCAATTACAAATTCATCACTAGGAGTAATATTAATATTTTTTTTATAAACTTCTGAAATCAAGCAGAGCAATGAATATTTACTAATTGGTTCGCTGGCTACATGATAGAGACCATGTAAGTCATCATTTGGCAAAACATGTTTATTAATAACTCGAGCCAACTCTACGGCAGGCAACCCAGAGAAAATAGCCCTGCGAAAACCATTGACTGCTTGGTTTTGATGTAAAAACCAGTTTACTAAACTTTTATTTCCAACAATCTCATGTCCAATAATTGACGTTCGTAAAGTAATCGCATTTAAATAATCAACCTCACCTAACAGTTTAGATCTGCCATACAAATCTGCAGCATCAGGAAAGTCATCTTCTGTATATCCTCCTTGTTTACCTGAGAAAACACAATCAGTACTAATATGAACTAATCGAGCCCGAGAGACTTGACATAAAATAGCCAGCCTATGAGGCAATAGCGTATTTATTGGCACTGTATACAGTGGATTGTTGGATATCGATAATTGTTTAACAATCCCTACGCAATTTATTACCACATCGGGGTTCACTTGGGCAAGTATATCAGTTAATAAATCATAATTTAAAACATCTACGTTTTTAATAATTTTCTGTTTATTTTTTTCGTGGAAACAAGTCAACAAGTTACTGTTATTTCGTGCGGTCCCATAAACCTGATGCTGCTTATCTTCAGATAAAAAACGAAAAATAGCATTGCCAAGCATTCCCGTTATACCTAAGACTAATATTCTCATGCTCTATTCCTCTAGAGATATGTATTCACCGGCCTCTATGGCTGTAATAAATGGTAGCTGACGTAGCAATGTTTTCATACCATCAACATCCAAACGAGTAGCGTTGTGAGAGTTGTAATCTTCAATAGTGGTGATCCTAGACTCGCCTTCTTCCACATACTTGCTGTAATTGAGATCGCGTAAATCGGGTGGGATGCGGTAGTAGTCACCCATATCTTCGGCAGCGAACACCTCCTCACGACTAAGCAAAGCTTCATACAACTTTTCACCGTGGCGTGTGCCGATCACACGCACTTCGTGATCAGGCCTACCCATGATCCCCAGTAGTGCCCGGACGAGAACTTCAATGGTGGCGGCAGGAGCTTTTCGTACAAATATGTCACCATTTTGCCCATGTTCAAAGGCGTGTAGCACTAGGTCTACGGCATCCTCCAAAGTCATCATAAAGCGAGTCATATTGGGATCGGTGATGGTGATGGGCTTGCCTGCGAGAACTTGGTTAAAGAACAGCGGAATAACTGAACCACGTGAAGCCATGACATTGCCATAACGAGTGCTACAAATCATAGTTTGTGTGTCATTAAGGTTACGTGATTTCGCCACGGTTACCTTTTCCATCATTGCTTTGGAAATACCCATGGCGTTGATGGGATAAACCGCTTTATCAGTACTGAGGCAAACCACCCGTTTGACTTGGTTTTGAATGGCGGCTTCCAAGACATTCTCAGTTCCCATGACGTTAGTTTTGACGGCTTCTATGGGGTGAAATTCGCAAGAGGGGACTTGTTTTAGGGCTGCGGCGTGGAATATGTAATCAACGCCACGGCTGGCACTCAGGATGCTTTGGTAGTCGCGTACATCGCCGATGTAAAATTTGAGTTTGGGATTAGAATATTTTTTCCTCATGTCGTCTTGCTTTTTCTCATCACGACTGAAGATGCGGATTTCGGTGATGTCAGTTAGGAGGAAGCGTTGGAGGACAGCGTTACCGAAAGAACCTGTACCGCCTGAAATAAGGAGAGTCTTAGTTTTAAACATAGTCATATTAACTCGTAGAAACCGGTGTTTTTCAAGATAGTTGTCAGAAAATTCATGTTGATTGTCTCGATTTTTCCATGTCAGCCCCACCAATATTTAGGGTCACAATGCCCACCAAGACACCGTTATCCCTCATAAGCGCCAACTTAAGACTCTAACCGTTTGAAAGATTTGCAAAATCTGTCAGTGTGGCTGCAACATAAGTTGCTTTTACCCACCAAAGTGAAAG
>PDPG01000066.1 GCA_002747455.1 Pseudomonadota bacterium
GCGTCCATGACCGTGGAAACGCCTTTTTTTGCCAAGCCGTCAAGGTAGCTTTGTATGGCAGGTGCAAGCAGTGCAGGGTCAACTTTAGGCATCGCCGCCGCCATATAAGGAATCAGCGCAAATTCTTTCACCCAACCGGTTTTACGACCGTTTTCATCTTTGACAAAGAAAGATAAACCTTCTTTTAAGTCAGGGGTATTTTCGTCAATACCAAAAGCGGCAAGTGCCGCGCTATTCAACCAATAACTGTGACCACTACTATCGAGTAAAATCACAACTGTTTTAGGAAAGATTTCATCAATTTCCTTTCTATCAGGCCCTTTTACACCCCACAGTGGATTTGACCAGGTACCGACCATTAAGAAAGGCAACTCAGGGTTTTCTTTGGCAATTTTGCGTAAATAGTCGTAGGTGTCTTCTTTTGAGGTTGTCGGCAGTTGATATTTTGCCAATTCGCCATTACTAGAGGTAACGGCAACCATACCGGGGTGAGCGTGGCTGTCGATAAACGACGGCATAACAAATTTTCCTTTTAAGTCATCGACTTTAGTATCTTTGCCGACGTATTCAGCCACTTTGTCATTACTACCGACAAAGACGATTTTGCCATCATCAATGGCGATAGCCTCGGCATATGGTTGTTTGGCGTTTTCGGTGAGAATGTCGCCGTTTTTCAAAACCATATCAGCAGGATCAGCGGCCAGTGTCATTTGTGTCGTCAAACTGGCAATTAACAGGGTAAGTAGGTTTTTTTTCATGGGTTTTATCTCGTCAGGTTTAGTTAAAAATAAGGGGGTTAATGTGGTACTAAGACCGGTTTTTTTCAGCGTAAGCCAAAAATTCTTCTGTAAAAAAAGTGGCAAATTTTTCGGTAATTCTTTCAAATTGTTGGCATTCTTCTTCGCCAATATGTTGGAGTACACGCTCTTCCATGACTAAAACAGGTTGTAAAGCTTCATCGGCATAAACTTTGCCTTCATCAGTCAACGTCACCAGTTTTTCTTTGTTATTACGACCTGGTAAAAACTCAACATACTGATCATCATGCAGTTTTTTAATAATGGTATTGACGCTTTGTTTAGGTAACCCCCATTCCTCGGCAATTTGCTTTTGTGTACAGGTTTGATTATGTCGCAATGCCCCTAACACCATCATACCGTTATAAGTCATGCCCTGTGCTTTGGCGCATTCATGATACAGCTTGGTAATTTTACCGAGATGGACGGCAATCTTATCCATTTGTTGGCGGTAGTTCATCATGCTTGCTCCTGGCTTATGAAATCTTTTTGCGAGTAAAAAATGCTTTTATATTTATCCAAAATTCTTTACCTAATAGCACTAACGACAGCCAAAAAAATACTTCCCCGGCAATCAGTAATAGTGTGGTAAAGCTCGCAACTTGTACTTTCGTTATATCCAAAAAAGGTAACAAAGCAATCACGCCCCACGCCACAAAAGAAAGAATAAATAGTATATAACCGAGTGTTTTTTTCATTAATGGATAGTCTTAAATGATAGTCCTAATGCGTACCATTATAGTACGAAAAAAGACTATTGCAAATATATTTATGCACACCAATAGCGGGACTTTCCGTAAACGCACTGGCACTGAATTCGGCAGGACACCGGTAAACAAAGAGACACACCCGAAATTTTCATGGCAGCCCGACGCAGAATGCCATCCTGCTTAACTGCGTCGGTTCGTGTTTATATGCCTTGTGCTTCAAAAATGAGCTTTTTCCAGTGGGCAGGCCCGGTTTGATGAACCGATACGCCTTCTGAATCGACCGCAACAGTGACAGGCATATCGCGCACTTCAAATTCGTAAATTGCCTCCATGCCCAACTCAGGGAATGCCAACACTTCGGCTTTTACTATGGCCTTGGACACCAGGTACGCCGCACCGCCCACTGCCATTAGGTACACAGATCGGTGCTTTTTAATACTTTCAACAGCCTTGGGGCCACGTTCGGCTTTACCAATCATACCCAGCAGCCCGGTGGCATCCAGCACTTGATCAGTAAATTTATCCATGCGCGTTGCCGTTGTCGGGCCTGCCGGGCCAACCGCTTCATCGCGTACCGGATCAACCGGCCCAACGTAGTAAATAAAACGACCTTTCAAATCAACCGGCAGCTCCTCACCACGGTTCAGAATTTCCACAATCCGCTTATGGGCCGCATCACGCCCTGTCAGCATTTTTCCTGACAGCAGTAACACCTCACCCGGCTTCCAGCTTTGTACCTCCTCTGGCGTGACGGTATCCAGATTAACACGGCGCGAGTTTTCACCTGCTTCATAGGTAATGTCCGGCCAGTCTTCAAGGCTTGGCGGTGTTTGCAAAGCAGCACCACTACCATCCAGTGTAAAGTGGGCATGACGTGTCGCTGCACAGTTAGGAATCATACAAACCGGCAATGAGGCAGCATGTGTTGGATAGTCTTTGATCTTGATATCCAGAACCGTGGTCAGGCCACCCAAGCCTTGCGCACCGATACCCAACTCATTCACCTTATCCATGAGCTCCAAACGCAGCTCCTCAATACGATTCCGAGGGCCACGCTCACGCAGTTCCTGAATGTCTATGGATTCCATTAACGACTCTTTCGCCATTAACGCGGCTTTTTCTGCCGTGCCACCAATGCCAATACCCAACATCCCCGGCGGGCACCAGCCCGCACCCATTGTTGGCACGGTTTTTAATACCCAGTCCACAATACTGTCACTAGGGTTTAGCATGGCCATTTTGGTTTTATTTTCAGAGCCACCACCTTTTGCCGCCAGCTCCACCTCAACGGTATCACCGGGAACAACTGACATGTGAATCACAGCCGGGGTATTGTCCTTAGTATTGCTACGCTGACCGGCAGGGTCTGCCAAAATAGAGGCGCGTAGTACATTATCTGGGTGGGTATAAGCGCGGCGGACACCCTCATTAATCATGTCCTCTACACTAAGCTCCCCTTCCCACTGCACATTCATCCCAATGCGTATGAATACTGTCACAATGCCCGTATCCTGACAGATGGGTCGATGGCCTTCTGCGCACATGCGTGAATTTACCAGAATTTGTGCAATCGCATCTTTTGCCGCTTCAGACTTTTCACGTTTCCACGCATCATACATTGCGTCCACAAAGTCTTTCGGGTGGTAGTAGGATATATATTGTAAGGCATCGGCGACACTGTCAATCAGGTCTGCCTGTTTGATTATGGTCATTATCTCTCCTAGTTGTTAATGCTCAACGGTCGTGCAAATACCCAGCAAGACGGCCATCGAATCACTCACCAACAATTCGGTGGTGGCTTGCGGGGGTGAAATCTTTTACTTAGCCCTGTATTGGCTTATTAACTGCTTCCGTATGTAGGTTATAGAGCCATTATACCTCGAAGCGTATCAAGCAAGATTTGTTGCTCATCATTTTGCGCCACGATATTCCCCAGTAGCAAATCAAAAACGGTTGGGTCTTCGATCTGCAACAGTGCTTTAAAGGCACGTTGCTGGCTGGGTTCTGCATCCATATAAATCTGATCCAGATACCGATTCATCACAATATCCAGCTCTTTTGTACCGCGTCGGCAACGCCACCGTAGCTGACTTAATTCACTCATTTCACCTCTCCTGCCAATATTGCCTGAGTCACAATGAAAAAACTCCGGCGGATCAGTAAAAACGTACTTTACTGGCCTCAACCGGAGTCTGTTAATTCTGAACGCTGTTGTTACGTTTAGACTTTACGCTCAACCATCAACTGTTTGATCTCAGCGATTGCCCTTGCGGGATTCAATTCCTTCGGGCAAACATCCGTACAGTTCATAATAGTGTGACAACGGTAAAGCTTGAATGGATCTTCCAAGGCATCCAGACGCTCACCCGTTGCATCATCACGCGAGTCTTTGATCCAGCGGTGCGCATTCAACAGTGCCGCAGGGCCAAGATAGCGATCGCTGTTCCACCAGTAACTTGGGCAACTGGTTGAACAACAGGCACACAGGATGCACTCATACAAGCCATCCAGCTTTTTGCGATCTTCAACCGACTGCACACGCTCCTTGTCCGGTGGAGCTGGTGTATCGGATTTTAGCCACGGCTCAACCGACGCGTACTGCGCGTAGAAATTCGTCAAGTCAGACACCAAGTCTTTTACGATGGGCTGGTGAGGCAATGGGTAGACCTTCACTTCCCCTTCCACATCGGCAATCGCCTTGGTACACGCCAGCGTATTGCGCCCGTCGATATTCATCGAGCACGAACCACAAATACCTTCACGACAAGAACGACGCAGAGACAGGGTCGAGTCCATTTCATTCTTGATCTTTAACAGCGCATCCAGAATCATCGGGCCGCAGGTATCCAGATCAACTTCATAAGTATCCAGCGAAGGATTTTTACCCGACTCTGGATCGTAACGATAAACTTTGAAGACCTTAATGTTAGTCGCACCTTCCGGCGCTTTATACGTCTTACCCGTCATCACAATAGAGTTAGAGGGCAATGTAAATTCAGCCATGATTCGCTCCTAGTAAACGCGTTTCTTAGGTGGAATAACTTCACAATCATCAGATAGGGTGTACATATGCACCGGACGGTAGTCAATCGACACCTTGCCCGTTTTAGTATCCACCCATGCTAATGTGTGCTTCATCCAGTTCTCGTCATCACGATCAGGAATATCATCGCGGGCATGTCCGCCACGACTCTCATCACGATTGGCCGCACCACACATGATGGTCTGCGCCTGAAGTAGCAAATTCTCAAGCTCCAGTGTTTCAACCAGATCAGTATTCCACTGCATACCACGGTCTTTAATGCCAACATCCTCGAAGCTTTCAAAAATTTCCTGCATTTCAACCACACCGGCATCCATGCTTTCACCCGTGCGGAAAACAGCCGCGCGCTTTTGCATCGTCCGCTGCATCTTGTCGCGGATGGAAGCGGTCGAGGTACCGCCGTTGCTATGACGTAATTTATCGAAACGCGCCATCAGCTTTTCGGTGATGGACTCGTCAAGCATCTTGTGTGGCTTGCCTTTTTCAACCAACTCAGCCGCTCGCAATGCCGCAGCACGACCAAACACCACGATATCCAGTAGCGAATTAGAACCCAGACGGTTAGCACCATGCACAGAGACACATGCCGCTTCACCAATCGCCATCAGGCCGGGCACAACCGCGTCAGGGTCGCCATCCTTCAGTGTGACCACCTCACCGTGATAGTTGGTTGGAATACCGCCCATGTTGTAATGAACCGTTGGCAGTACCGGAATCGGGTCTTTCGCTACGTCAACACCTGCGAAGACGCGCGCACTTTCCGCAATACCCGGCAGACGCTCATTAATTACTTCCGCACCCAAGTGCTGTAAGTTCAGATAGATATGATCTTTTTGTGGGCCGACACCGCGACCTTCATTAATTTCAACAGTCATCGAGCGGGAAACAACGTCTCTGGATGCCAAGTCTTTGGCATTGGGCGCATAACGCTCCATGAAACGCTCACCTTCAGAGTTTGTCAGATAGCCACCTTCACCACGTACACCTTCGGTAATCAGTACCCCTGCACCATAAATGCCGGTTGGATGGAACTGTACAAACTCCATATCCTGCAAAGGCAAACCAGCGCGTAATACCATCGCACTGCCATCACCGGTACAAGTGTGCGCGGAAGTAGCCGACTGATACGCACGACCCACACCACCTGTTGCCAAAACCACCTGATGCGCGCGGAAACGATGAATATGTCCGGTTGCCAAGTCCCAGGCAATCACACCACGACATACGCCTTCTTCATCCATGATCAGGTCAGTGGCAAAGTACTCAATGTAAAACTCTGCCTTATTCTTGAGTGACTGCTGATACAGTGCGTGCAAGATCGCATGACCCGTACGGTCAGCAGCTGCGCAAGTACGCTGTGCAGTGCCCTCACCAAAGTTTGTGGTCATACCACCAAACGGACGCTGATAAATCTTACCCTCCTCCGTACGTGAGAATGGCACCCCATAATGCTCAAGCTCAATCACTGCGGGGATGGCTTCACGACACATATACTCGATGGCATCCTGATCGCCCAGCCAGTCAGAACCCTTCACGGTGTCATACATGTGCCATTTCCAACTATCTGGCCCCATATTACCCAAGGCGGCTGACATACCACCTTGCGCTGCAACCGTGTGACTACGCGTTGGAAACACCTTGGTAATACACGCCGTACTCAAGCCTGCTGTTGCCATACCTAAAGTGGCGCGAAGTCCTGCACCACCTGCACCCACAATCACCACGTCATAGTGATGATCCATTATCTTGTAATCGCCAAGTCCCATCGAATTAGCTCCCAACCGCAATTTTTATAACTGAGAAGATGCCCAGCGCCGCAAAGAAAAAGCAAAATAACTTCATAATCAGAATACTGACCAACCGAGCAAAATGACCCGAAATATAGTCTTCCTGAATAACCTGCAAACCCTGAGCCAAATGCCAAAACGATGCAAAGATACACAAGATTAACATTACGGCATTGAACGGTGACTGCATCCACGCCACAACATTTGCATAGGTTGCCTCTGGCAGCATGGCCAAGCTAAAGCAGAACCACAGCACCAACGGCACCAAAGCCACCGCAGATACACGCTGCATCCAGAAATGATGGGTACCTTCTTTGGCCGACCCCAGCCCCTTGGCTATCGTCAGCGGACTTCTGTACTTACTCATACACTCTCTCCTTACAGAAGCGCAACGACCCACGTTGCACACGTTAGAACGCCGGTTGCAGCCAGTACAATCGGGCCCGACTTTTTGACTTCATGCTTTTCCAAGCCTTTACCAATGTCCCACATCAGGTGGCGAATACCATTGCAAAAGTGGTAATAAAGCGTCGCGGTAAAGCCGAACAACACCAGATATCCAAACCAGCTCGACAGCAGCCCCTGCACTACATTCCAACTGCTCTCTCCATTTGCGGCAGCGGCCAACGCAATTACCAGTAGGATCATTCCCATCGTCATCGCAGCACCCGTTCCGCGATGTAATACAGAAAGTTTAGCCGTCGCCGGCAGATCATAAATCTGCAAATGCGGCGACAAAGGTCGATTGTCGTTCTTTGACATGTGTTTCACCTGTTTTAGAAATCAATACAACGGCCATTCTTCTCCCAGTCGCCATAGCGAGTGGGTTCCGGGCCTTCACGTCCGCCAATTTCGGTTGCTCCCGTAGCGGTTTTATCTTTGCCAGTCTTGTCCGTGGTCGTCACTCCACTTACCGGCTGAATGTCTACCACCGTCTTTTTAACAGTGGCATCATTATCCCTGCCTGCTTTCTTTTCAGTCATATCAAACACTCCGTTTTAATGCTCGTCATGCTTGTGAAACAAGTATTCCTTGGTGCGCATTTCCATCAGGCGACTAATGGTTCGATCAAACTCAAAAGCCATACGCTTACCCACATATAACTGATCTGGCGCGGCTTCTGCCGAAGCAATCACATTGACACTGCGATCATATAATTCATCAATCAGATTCACGAAGCGACGCGCCGCATCATCCTGTAATGCAGTCATCACAGGAATGTCTGATATAAGAATCGTGTCATAGCGATTGGCTAGTTCGATGTAGTCCAGCGTAGAGCGTGCCGTTACGCATAATGCATCAAAAGTAAACCAAGCCACGCCTTTGCAGGTCTGCTTTACCGGAATGTCCCGCCCATTCACCTCAATCGCAGCGTCGCTGACCTCAGCATCGTCATCATCCCCCGCCATTGCCGCAAAATAATGCGCCAAACGCTGATCAACAGCCTCACCGGTTCCAATTTGGTAGACGTCCGCCTGCTCCAGGGCTCGCATCCGGTAATCCATCTCGCCATCAGCATTAATCACAGTGGTGTGCGTTTCCAGCAGCTCAATTGCTGGCAGAAAACGCCGGCGTTGCAACCCATCCTTGTAAAGCCCTGATGGCTCCACATTCGAGGTAGTGATCAGTGTAACGCCATTTTCAAACAAATACCTGAATAATCCACCCAATAACATCGCATCGGTAATGTCATTTACGTGCATCTCATCCAGGCAAAGCACACGAGTTTCCTCTGCAATCTGTAGCGCAACCTGCTCCAGTGGATCTTCAATATGCCCCAACTGACGAATCTGCTCATGTACAGACTTCAGAAATGAGTGAAAATGTGTACGCTGTTTTTTCTCAATCGGCAGATGTTTAAAGAAGAAATCAACGATGAAGGTTTTGCCTCTACCAACGCCTCCCCAAATATACACGCCCTTAACCAATTCTGGCTTTGCAGCTTGCTGATTTTGTCCAAAAACTGACAAAAATCGCCCAAAAGCAGATTTCTTTCTATTAATTTGCGTTATGCTAGATTCAGGCGCGGAGAGCGCCTCAAACACCGGAGACAGCACATCAATTAATGCTGCCTGGTGCTCATCCGGCAAAATATCGCCCTTATTAATAGCTTCCAGATACAAGTGCTCCAGCGTGGAAGAACCCGCTATATCTACTTGTTCCGCTTGAGTTTGCTGTACCAACCAGAGTTCCTCATGTACAAATTAGGGGCCTATTTTACACGCTATTGCTGCATCCGCACAATTGGGCGCTGATGATACTTCAACGGGGCAGATATAAACACTCGACTCAATCAATACTTTACATTAATATCACCCCGATTGAGCATTGTAGTATTAACCCAGCCAATAGTAACGCATAAGACTACCCAACCAAATTGCCATCGTGGAACTTAAACGACTTTAGGGAGCCTATGAAGCACTTAACAACCTGTAACTTGCTTAAAGAACTTCGTGCCTTTTGCATTACTCGCCAGGAAGGAAGTATGAGTAAGGCTTCGGAAGTGCTTTATGCCAGTCAACCAACCATTTCGTTGCAAATTAAAACATTGGAACAGGAGCTGGGTGTTAAGCTGTTTGAGCGTCGGGGGCCGCGACTCAAGCTAACCACCGAAGGTGAGATTCTTTATGACTTGGTTAGTCCGTTAGTTCAGGGGATTGATCATATCAAGGAGAGTTTTGCCGCTCACTATGGTGACCTTACCACCGGCGAGCTCACCATTGCCGCAGAAGAATCCACCATTCTTTACACACTGCCTGGCCCTATTCGTAAATTTATCGAGTTGCACCCCGGTATACGCCTGAAACTGGCGAATGTTACAGGGCATGATGGTCGTGAAATGCTACTGGCTGATGAAGTCGATTTTGCCGTCAGCTCCATGCTGGATGTCCCCGATAATTTAGATTACGCCCCATTTGTTTCTTACCCTTCCGTTTTAATCATGCCCAAGGGCCACCCCTTATCGAAGCTGGATAAGGTAACACTGGCGGATATTGGACAATACGGCATGATCTTGCCACCCTCACAATTTAGTAGTTGGCGCTTGGTCAAAATGGTTTTTGCCCTGAACGGCGCAAGCTACCATATTGTGCTTGAAGCCGGTGGCTGGGAAGTTGTTAAGCGTTATGTGGGAATTGGCTTGGGTATTTCCATCGTCACGAACATCTGCATCACAGAGGAAGATCAAGAAAGATTCGACATTGTTAACCTTGATGACTATTTCCCTGCCCGTAAATACGGCGTGGTTTCAAGATCAGGAAAAGCCCTGTCTGCACCTGCTCAAAGATTTATTGAGATACTCAATGATCACTATAAAAACAACAACTAAAGCTGTGATCAACTGTCTGTTACCGCCTCCTTCCAAAGCGTATAAATTCTGAAAAGCTGAAGCGGCTTGCGTGGTATTGGAAAATACGGTAGAAAAGTTTTATTTAGTTTACATTGCGGAGTTTCATCTTATGCGTATCGTCCTGCTAGGCGCGCCCGGTTCCGGTAAAGGAACACAGGCTCAGAAGTTAATTTCTGAGTACGGTATCCCACAAATTTCAACCGGAGATTTACTCCGCGCAGCCGTTAGCTCTGGTAGTGAACTGGGCAAACGAGCAAAAGCCGCAATGGATGCAGGCCAATTAGTCTCCGATGACATCGTATTGGGTATGATTAAAGAGCGCCTGACAGAAGATGATACCCAAAAGGGTTTTATTCTGGATGGCTTCCCCCGCAATTTAACTCAAGCCGCCTCACTGGATGCTCTGTTGGAAGAAGCCGGTAAGCCGCTACAAGGCGCTTTGTTAATTGATGTGGACTACGATGTACTGATGAAGCGACTCACTGGTCGTCTTTCTTGTCAGGACTGTGGTGCGGTCTATAACCGTTATACTTCTCCACCAAAGGTTGAAAATACATGCGACCAGTGCGGGCACGAACTTTATCACCGCGCGGATGATAATGAAGAAACCATCGCCAAACGCCTGACCACCTACGAGAATGAAACCGCCCCGTTGATTGGTTACTTTAAGGACAAGGGCTTATTGCTCAGCGTTCAGGGTGTGGGCGAGATCGAAGACATTACACGTGCTGTGAAAGCAGAGCTGGAAAAAATCGCCTAAGTTTTTACCTGCCAGCACTGGCATCGCTGGTAGTTTAACTTTCATTAAAATGGGTAAACCGTAAGAATCAGCAGCCAAGCTGACAGTGGCATTAAGGCTGCCTTCGGTTTACCCATCCCCTATGTCTCCAATAATTAATACACTCACACCCCATATTTGCTATCATCCGGGTTTACTTTAGCAAGACTGCAATCCGCACTATGAGACCCGTAATCGCACTCGTTGGCCGGCCAAATGTTGGCAAATCCACCCTATTTAATCGAGTCACAAAATCCCGTGATGCACTGGTTGCAGACTTTCCTGGCCTGACCCGTGATCGCAAGTACGGCACTGGTATCATCGGTGAGCGTGATTATTTGATTATCGACACCGGTGGTTTAAGTGGTGATGATGCGGGAATCGACGAATACATGGCCAAACAAACCTGGCTTGCTGTTGATGAAGCCAATATCGTGCTGTTTATTGTGGATGGCAAACAGGGACTGACTGCCGCTGATGAAATGGTGGCAAACCGTTTGCGCCGTGAGGGTAAAACCGTCTATCTGGCCGTCAATAAAACCGACGCTGTTGATCCCGATCAGGCGGTGAGCGAGTTCTATGGACTGGGTTTTAACGGCATGTTTGCCATTGCTGCGACTCAGGGGCGTGGCGTCACGCAAATGATCAACCAGATTCTGGATGAAGCACCTGAAGGTGAAGCACCCGAGCAACCCGATGAAAGTGATGACAGCATTCGTATCGCCTTTATTGGTCGCCCAAATGTCGGTAAGTCCACACTCATCAACCGCATTCTGGGTGAGGAGCGCGTCGTAGCCTTTGATAAGCCTGGCACTACCCGCGACAGTATCTTTATCCCCTTCGAGCGAGACGGACAAAAATATACGTTAATTGATACTGCGGGTATTCGCCGCCGAGGAAGAATTAACGATGCCGTCGAAAAATTCAGTATTGTTAAAACGCTTCAGGCCATCGAATCTGCCCATGTCGTCATTATGCTGCTGGATGCTCACGAAACCATTACCGATCAGGACGCGCACTTGCTAGGAATGGTGCTGGACGCAGGTCGTGCCTTGGTGGTCGCTATTAACAAATGGGATGGCTTGGGTGAATATGAGCGGGAACAAATTCAAACGAAGCTTGAAGTCAAACTGCCATTTATTGATTTTGCGGATAAGCATTTTATTTCAGCACTACACGGCACAGGCGTGGGTCATTTGTACCAGTCCGTACTGGAAGCTCATGCCTCATCCATGATTAAAGTCTCCACGCCTAGACTCACGCGTATGTTGGAAACCGCATTGGCGGAGCACCAGCCACCACTGGTTAACGGTTTCAGAATCAAATTGCGTTATGCCCACCAGGGTGGAAATAACCCATTTGTTGTGGTTATTCATGGTAATCAGACTAATAAGATTCCCGGCAGCTACAAGCGCTACCTGATGAACTACTTCCGTATTACCCTGAAACTTAAAGGAACACAGGTGCGGGTTGAGTTCAGAACTTCTGATAACCCATACGAGGGTAAGACAAAGAAGCGCGCCAGTCTTTCTCCCAGCCAATTGTATCGCTTAGAGAAAAGGGGCCCCGATTACAAAAAGAAAAAAGGCAAATAAATCCACCCAACCTATTAATAAAAAAGCGTTATCTAACTTTATAAAGGACTATCTATGGCTAACTATCGCAACACCTTCAAGCTGTTATTGGCAGGATTAGCACTATTAGGAACTACCCAATTACACGCCAAAATGCCGCTTGGCATAAATACCAACGAAGTGACACAAATGGATGCCAGCGCCCCCTTCGTTGATTTATTCAAAATGTCGCTCCCCTTTGATGAATCGGACCGGCTGACCAAAGGCTATATTGAATACGACCAAAACGGCTGGCCAAGCAATCTCAAAGGTGGCGTGGCCGGATCACATGTAGCGCACTGGATTCCTGCTGGCACCCTGCCTGATGGCAACTATACGGTACTGTATGACGGCGAGGGCAAGATTACTTATGGCGATGACGCCCGCGTCATCCACAGCAGACCAGGACGTGACATTGTTCAGGTGCGAGCAGGTCAGGATCAGTGGTTAAAAATCACTTTGGTGATTCGCAAAAGCAACCCGCAGAACTATGTGCGAAACATCCGCTTCCTGTTGCCGGGTGGTATTTGCGCCAACAACCCGTTCAAGCGAGTCAATAGTGCCGCGCAATGCCCTGGCAATTTCCAGTCATTTGAAAAATACCACAAGCACATTCTGTTTAACCCGGACTACCTCAATTTCATGCGTCGCTTTAAGGTCATCCGCATGATGAATATGTCTGGTATTACCCGTAATAATGTATCCAGTTGGGATGCACTGCCTCGAATGGAGCAAGCAACCTGGGCAGGCTCTGAAGGCCGTCGAGGAGCACCACTGGAAGTCATGGTAAAGCTGGCGAATATACTCAATGCCACACCTTGGTTTAACATTCCCCAAGAAGCAGATGATAATCTCGTTCGCAACTATGCAAAGTTTGTAAAAGAGAATCTGCGACCTGGGCTTAAACCGTATGTTGAGTACACCAATGAGGCGTGGAATAGCGCATTTTCCAGCGCACAATACACAAAAATGATGGGCTTGAAACAGAGACTGGATCGCAATCGCGCACAGGCGGGGCACAAGTTTTATGTCAAGCGGTCGCTGGAAATATTCCGTATTTGGCAGCAGGTCTATGGTTCACATAAACCCTTTACGCGCGTGTTGTCGGGCTGGTCTGCAAACCCTCGCCTGACTCCTATCCTGTTGCGCTATATGAACGCTTACCAGAACGTAGATGCCTTTGCCATCGCCCCCTATTTCTATGTACACCAACGCAATTTGGATAAAATACACTCTGTACCGGATGTATTCCGCTTACTAAAAGACCCTAAAAATCCGTACTCACTGGACAATGTTTACAATATGCTCAAACGTCAAAAAGCGGAGGCGGACAAATTTAACGTCAAGTTGATTGCCTACGAAGGTGGGCAACACCTGACGGCACCGGGCACAAAGTCAACCAAAGAAGGGGTTAATCCATTCCTGATTGGTGCCAACCGCGCCAACCCAATGGAAACCATGTACATTGAGTTTCTGAATAACTGGAAGGCCATCACGGGTGATCAATTGTTTGTGGCCTTTTCTGCACCACGACCACCACAATACTTCGGTAGCTGGGGTGTCAAAGAGCATATCAACCAACCCGCATCAGAAGCACCGAAATACCGTGCTTTGTCTCGTTTCTTCTGAGGGCTGATATGACTGTGATTATCTATGGCATTAAGAACTGTGACACGGTGAAAAAAGCCCGTAAATTTCTGGATGCCAACAACGTCGATTACACCTTTCATGACTTTCGGGAAGATGGCTTGAACCCGATTCAGCTTGCGGCCTGGGCCTCAGAACTTGGCTGGGAGGCATTGTTAAATAAACGCAGCACAACATGGCGCAATCTACCCGATGAAACCAAGGCAAACATCAATGAAGTATTAGCACTGGCGGTTATGGAAGATCAGCCAACGTTAATTAAACGCCCCGTTCTGGAGCTGTCTGATCGGGTGGTGGTTGGCTTTAATGAACAAACCTACGCCGAACTCTTTAAGTAAACAATGCAACCTTGGCACACTCATTTATGAATGAAACACTGGCACTTAGCAAGGCACTCATTAACCGCCAATCCATTACCCCCGAAGACGCAGGCTGCCAGCAGCTACTGCGTGAACGACTGGAACCATTAGGCTTTATTGCAGAATCCATGCGTTTTGCAGATGTTGACAACCTCTGGTTACGTCGGGGAGCGGAACGACCACTTCTCTGCTTTGCCGGACATACCGATGTTGTCCCCACAGGCCCTGTCGAAGACTGGGATAGTGACCCGTTTCAAGCCGAGATCCGCGATGGCCTGTTGTACGGTCGTGGGGCGGCAGATATGAAGTCAAGTATTGCCGCCTTCACCGTAGCCAGTGAGCGTTTTGTCAACGACTACCCAAATCATAAGGGGTCAATTTCTTACCTAATTACCAGCGATGAAGAAGGCCCATCCATCAATGGTACCGTGAAAGTCATTGAAACACTGGAAGCCCGCAATGAGAAAATTGATTGGTGCTTAGTGGGTGAGCCATCCAGTAAAAACACACTGGGCGATGTCATTAAAAATGGCCGTCGTGGCTCACTGAATGCCTATCTTTCTGTATTTGGTCAACAGGGTCATGTTGCCTACCCGCATCTGGCAAAAAACCCGGTACACCTCGCCGCTCCCATGCTGGATGAGCTAATTAGCATGGAGTGGGATCAAGGAAATGATTTTTTCCCGCCAACCACCTTCCAGATATCCAACCTCAACTCAGGCACCGGCGCAACTAATGTTGTGCCGGGTCAGATGGATGTGATTTTTAATTTTCGCTTTTCAACGGAAGTCACAGCCGATGAGTTAAAACAGCGTGTTACCACCCTGCTGGATAAACATGGACTGGACTATGAGCTAAAGTGGGTGCTATCAGGTGTCCCCTTTCTTACCGCTGCGGGTGAGCTGGTCAGTGCGGCCGTGGAGTCAATTAAGGAAGTGACCAATACCGATACCAAACTGTCAACTTCCGGTGGGACTTCTGATGGCCGCTTTATCGCACCAACCGGCGCTCAAGTACTAGAGCTGGGGCCCCGTAATGCGACCATTCACCAAGTTAATGAATGCGTAGAAGTCGATGACTTGGCGCAATTAGAGGAAATTTACTACCGGATAATGAAAAAGTTACTGGTCGAATCGTGACTGACCGTCACAGACCCAACCGGGGGAGCTCATATGCCTCTGGTAAGCCAAATTGCGCTGGGTAATCCGCATGCACAAAGTACAAGCCTCCGGGCGGTGCAGTTGCCCCTGCGTTGCGACGATCCTGTGATGCAATTAATTCCGGCAGCCACTTAACCGGACGTTTTTCCTCACCCACGACAAACAGAGTCCCGGCAATATTTCGCACCATGTGATACAAGAATGCGTTAGCCTTCACATCGAGAAAAATAAAGTCCCCTTCACGACTCACCGCAATATCCTGAATGTCACGCACGGCGTGCTTCGCCTGACAACCACTGGCCCTCAAGCTGGTAAAGTCTTGTTCGCCCAGTAGTAATTGTGCTGCCTCATGCATTAATTCATGGTTCAGTGGCCGACGAAACCAGGCAACCCGCTTTGCCATAATGGCAGGACGTATGGCGCGATTCAGAACAATATAACGATAACGCCTGGCTACTGCTGAGAATCGCGCGTGAAACGCCGCATCAACTGGTTTAACCCAGTGCACCACAATATCTTCGGGTAAATTGCTATTAGTGCCGTAGAGCCAAGACTCCAGGGTACGATCAGCATCACTTTCAAAATGAACAATCTGACCGGTCGCGTGAACACCAGTATCCGTACGCCCTGAACACACTACTTCGATACTGTGATTAGCAACCTTGGCTATCGCACCTTGTAACGTCTCTTGTACAGTGGAGGAATGATGCTGATATTGCCAACCACTGTAGGCACTTCCATCGTATTCGATACGGGCAACATACTTCATAGGCTTTCAGAGTATTTCAGAAAAAAAGGCATTCTAACTGGCTTAATCGGGTCGGCGACAGCACGGCTGCTACCATTTACTGCACCAGTGTACGTACGATTTCGTATACGGGCATTGAGATAGTTGCGGCCTTACATATCACTAAGACTTTTCCCGTATAAATATCGTGATGACGCTGTACGCCATGTGCCCGGTACACTAGCAAAAAAAAGGATACTGTTTAAGTATCCTTTTTCTCTAAAACTGGCGGAGCGGACGGGATTCGAACCCGCGACCCCCTGCGTGACAGGCAGGTATTCTAACCAGCTGAACTACCGCTCCGTGGTGGGTGATAAGAGAC
>PDPG01000040.1 GCA_002747455.1 Pseudomonadota bacterium
GTTTTTTTTGTAATAAAAGCCGACATATCCTTATCCTTAAAATTCTAGTCAATTTTAAGTAAAGAACATCACACGTTAATCAACACGAGTTATTGCAACACTCGGTTATAACAAGACGATAAATGGCTAACGGTGTGCTAGATCATATTGACAGAATCAAGAAAGGTCTCTGATAAGAGACCTTTCTTTCATTAACTCAGGTATGCTTCAGAGCCTGTTCTGTCCTAAAAACAGAGTCGCTCATTAGGGTCATAGCCCAGAACTAACCATGATGCTAACCTCGCCATAGTCCTCACGACCTAAAGAATCCTTGAAGTTGTACCATATCCTATCCCGACCTTCATAGCCCGCCTTAGGCGTGTAGAGTATTTTGTTGTTTACAAGTACAACACGACCCCCCTTCTCTGACCAGCTACTGTCGAGTGCTTCTATTACCAAGTCTCTGCCGGTGTCATTCGCCAGAACATCAATGGTCATTTGCTGCCCTGCCACGGCTGTTACCTCATCAGCATTTCCCTCAGGGTACGGATCACTTTCAACCGCTATATTCACAACACTGAAGTGTTCACGGCCTAAATAATCTTTGATTTGGTACCAGACTTTATCATCACCGACGTAGTTACTCTTCGGTTCATAGATCAGTTTATTATCCACAACACTAACGGAACCACCCTTATTTGACCAGTCGCTAGTTAGCTGTAATGTCAAACCTGCACCCGTGTCATTGGTTAAAGCATCAATGGTTATCCGCTGCCCAGAGGCCACCGTTACCTCATCGGCTTTTCCCGCAGGGAACGGATCACTTTCAATCGTTATATTCACAACACCGAAGTGCTCACGGCCCAGATAATCCTTGATTTGGTACCAGACTTTATCATCACCGACATAGTCCACCTTCGGTGTGTAGGTCAGCTTATTACCCACAACATACACCTTACCGCCCTTACTTGACCAGTTGCTGGTTAGCTGTAATACCAGACCTTCACCAATATCATTGGCTAAGGCATCAATGGTTATGCGCTGCCCTGATGCCACCGTTACGTTGTCACTTATTCCCTCAGGGAATGGGGGGGTTCCACCACCACCGGAAGATACTGTTAAATTCCCAATCGGCACCCAAAAGTCAGACCGTCTTTGATCAACAACAATTGGCACCACAACATCAGGACTCGACTTGAGAACGATTCCAATCTCCAATTTATAAGTACCGGCAGGTACCGATGATGGGACGTTATACTGTACATTTTCGGTTCTGACCCCACTGGTATCAGCAGGGAGCCAGCCTTTGACACTCAGATCACTAACGACCAGACTGTTTGTAATAACAGTATTCGGGTTACCAGTATCCACCAGGCGGAAAGCGATGTTGTAATCTCGATAGGGAGGTGCTATGCCCTGATTTTCCCATTGTGTTAAAACATTCAGACTCCCACCCTCAGAAACGCTTGAATCATGTTCCACCGTATTAAGAACAAGGCGGAACCCCAGATTCCTTGCCAGGTCCTGCAAGGAATCCCGCATATTTTCCGGTATTTCACTCACCTTGCCGTTGATACTTGTTACGTGCCATTTCTTTGCGTAGTTTATCGAATCCTGCAAGTCCGAGTATTGATCTGCGGTAGACGACCCCGGTTCCCATCTAGATAAAGAATCTCCAGAAATTTCTGTTGAAATTTGCCCGGTCTTCCACAATGTTGGGAAAATCGACTCATACTCTTCGTCATATCGCTCATTAAAATAGTTACGGTTACCGCCAGATGACCCACCTAAGCTATCACCACGCCAACCGATATTCGCAAATGTTAATATCTGATCCGCTGAGGCTGAGCCTTCTGGATCACCACTACTTTTTCGATAAAACGGCTCCTCAAGGGCAATTTTGGGATGGCTTGGAAAATGATCGTAGTACAGCTGGATAATATCCCTCTGCTTCTCAAGACTGGGGTATATAGCATTCTCATCAGCAGCAGTACCATCATAATGCCATTCGCCGTAGTATCCTACTGACCCAATATCAATGGCATTGAGAGCCTTATGACCATTAAACTCCCGGCCCAGCACTTCAATAAGCTCTGCATGCTGATCCCAAAGTACCTGATTGTCCCAGTTAGCTATTGCATATGCATCATCAGGGTCAGAGACACCATTTTCATCCCAATAAGCTTCGAAGCCATCAATGGACTTCAACCAATTGGGTAGTCCTAAAGAGTATTGCCCATCGTCATTAGGTAAGTCTGGCCGGTCATCGTTATGGTCTATGGGAAACTCTGGCCATGCTAAAGATATACGCAAATCCACGGACTTACCTTCTTCATACGAACAATCCAGAATCTTTCTGAGCATATTTATGCCAAATGCATCATTTTCACCCGTGCCAAAATTGTCATTTTCAGGCTCAAAATCCTGCCACAACAATCTTACATACCTGGAGCCAGACATTAGTCCGGCATCCTCCAATCCATCAGTACCGTCAGAAAAGTCGCAGTTATTAAGCTGTTCCAATGTTGGCGGATGAGAAATAGACGATTGAAAGCCTACTCCCGGTGTTCTCACAAGCTCATTCGGACTTGTGGAGAAAGTGAGTGTTTCAGCAGAAGTAGCGCCTGAAAACCCCGCCGCTAGAAAAAGAGAAAGACACACCAGCTTACTACTGGCAAATGACTTTATTTTCACAATCGCCTCCATGAGGATAATTAGACAATTCCCGCCGATTATCACACAAAAAGCACCATTCATCAATTATAATGATTATTTTGCATACATTTATTTGACTACCAAACATATTACTCGAAGCTTAGCCACACGCACACCTCAAGAGTGTTTTATCCGTTGGTCAGTAAAGGCCAGCTCCTTACCTTCGTATTCAAGGTAAAGTTTGGCTAAGTGTATAGACCCGAATACAATCTGACGAAATCGTGCAGCATAGGCGTGTACTTGTCTGGCAGCTTGATGAGGCATCCAATGCTATACTGACCCGATTGAAACACAGTACGGGTACAAAAATGCAGGATACATACGTCAATCCAGCAGAGCGCAAAGCCTATGAGGATAGCCTGAAGTATTACCGTGCCTTGAAAAATGTCACAGATACCGCTTGGGGGGAAAGGCCATGAAGAGAGGCTAGAAAACGGTCGTGGCCGCACCAAACTAGCCGCTCCGCTCGGGCTTTCCGCTATTTTATCAAGCGGCCTTACGCCCTCTCGCAGTAAAAGGCAGCATAATCAACAGCAGCAATACCGTACCAAAAACCACCAGCACGTTACCAAAGCGCACATAAGGGGTTGAGCCTGTCAAGATCATCATGTCACCACTGACAACACCCTGCTGATAGGCTGGCATGGTGTGTAGTATTTCACCCCGATGGTTGACGATACCGGTGACTCCCGTATTCGTTGCCCGTAGCAAATAACGCCCTGCTTCCAGTGCCCTGAAGCGTGCTATTTGCATGTGCTGATACGGTTCGACTGAGCCAGAAAACCAGCCGTCATTCGTTACATTCACCAAATAATTTGCTTCTGGAAGGTCACGAATGATTTCCTCACCAAATGCATCTTCGTAGCAAATACTCATTTGTGCGCGATGTTTGCCAATCGTTTGCAAGCCATCTTCATCACCCACCGACAGGTTATCGTAAGGAATGTTCATCCAACGCTCCAACCAGCGCAGATATTTCAGCAACGGGATATATTCACCCAACGGCACTAGATGGCGCTTGGAGTATAAATCCACCTCTGCAACATCACCCCCTAACACAATCGTGCTGTTTTTAAATTGCCCCTTTTCTGATTCATGGAAACCACCCACGACAAGATGAGTGTTGGTAGTCATCGCCTCACTGTGCATAGGCGCAAGTACAAAATCATTAAAATCACTAAAACGACCAGGAATTGCCGTTTCTGGCCATATAATCAGATCGCTGTCCCAGTTTTCTCTGGTCAGCTTCATATACAATTCGACAGAAGGGACTCTGTTTTCGGGCAGCCATTTTTTATCCTGTGCAATGTTGCCTTGTATTAAACTGACTTTCAGACTCTCACCTGTTGGCTGTACCCAGTCTTTTGTTGATAAATACCACGCACTACCGGTCAGTAACAACACGACTGCAATGGCAATCCCACGGCTGCGCTGAATGGATAAACCAGCCACGGGCTTATCGCGTTCTGTGTCCAGGCTTGCCTGATGATCCTGCTCAGGATGATGCACAGCAAAAATCACTACAAGTGCTCCGGCGACCACCGCTGTGACCCAACTGACTAGCAGGCTGCCCCCAATGGGTGCAAAGTGTGCAAACCAGGTATCTATTTGAGAGTGACCAATATAAAGCCACGGAAAGCCAGTCAAAAACCACCCTCTGATCCATTCAACCAACACCCAAGCCGCCGGATAAACCAGTAAGAGCCGCAAGACCAGCAAGCCTTTGTTAAAAAAGGAAACAATAAAGCCGAACAAGGCAATCTGTAGGGCCAATGCCAGTACAAATAAAAAGGTCAGAAAGGCGGCCAATACGAAAGGCGTACTGGCAAAACTATACATACTCTGAAACACCCAGGAAGCACCCGCACCAAACAGGCCAATTCCAAACGCCCAAGCTAGTTTTACACTCTGAGCACGACGATACGTCCGTAACAATAAGTAGAACAGAACTGCAGGTGCCACGTAAGCAATCGGGAATAGATTAAATGGCGCCAGCGCCAGTACCAGGCAGGCACCAGAAACCAAGGAATACAGATAGTAACGCGTTTGAAAAGCAGACGACATACAGTTTTATTTCCCCACACTGGCTATTTCAGCAACAAAATCCGGCCATGTTATTATAAAATCATGATAGGTATTGTCGGTTTGACATTAATTAGCGTCTGCATCACCGTAAGGATCAGGAACCCCTATTTGCTCCAGCAAGCTGACCTCCAGTTTTTCCATAATCAACGCTTCATCGTCATCAATATGATCGTACCCCTGCAAGTGCAACAGGCCATGAATGACTAGATGTGCCCAGTGTTGCTGAAGCGCTTTATGTTGTTGTTTCGCTTCTTCAGCGACCACTGCAGCGCAAACCACCAAATCACCTAAATAACTTGTATCCTCCCCATCCAGCACTTCCTGAGGTAGATCACTGAAATCACTGGGGAAGGACAAGACATTGGTGGCATAATCTTTGCCCCGATAACTCCTGTTCAGCGTTTGGGCTTCGTCACGCTCAACAACACGCAGCACCGCCGAGGCATCGCCCTCACCTTCGTAGGCAAGACTGGCGCACTTAGCAAGCCATTGCTCCTCTGGAATATCGGTTGAGCACTCATTTTGGATTTCAAGCTGAAACATTATTTTTCATTATGCTGATCGTACGCTTCGACAATGCGCTGCACTAAGGAATGACGCACGACATCTTTTGGTTGGAAGAAGCAGAAGGAGACCTCATCAATGCCCTGCAAGATGTTGATAACATGCTTCAAGCCCGATGTTTGATGTTTGGGCAAATCAATCTGCGTGACATCACCATTCACGACCGCAGTTGAACCAAAGCCCAAACGTGTCAGGAACATTTTCATCTGCTCAACCGTGGTATTCTGCGCCTCATCCATAATAATGAAGGAGGCATTTAAGGTTCGGCCACGCATATAAGCCAAAGGCGCGACCTCAATTACCTGCTTTTCAATCAGCTTATTGACCTTTTCAAAGCCCATCATTTCAAATAAAGCGTCATACATTGGCCGCAAATAAGGATCGACTTTCTGCGACAAATCCCCCGGCAAGAAGCCGAGCTTCTCCCCCGCCTCGACCGCTGGGCGCACCAACACAATTCGCCGCACCTCATCCCGCTCCAGTGCCTCAACCGCACAAGCAACCGCCAGGTAGGTTTTGCCGGTACCAGCAGGCCCCACACCAAATGTCAGGTCATGCGTTTGGATGCCACGAATGTAACGATTCTGATTTGCTCCACGACCCCGTATGACTGCTTTTTTAGTGCGAATCGTTGCCAAGCCAACCGACTCACCCTCATTTTTGGCAGTAGACTCATGCAGGTGCAAATGAATGACTTCGGGGCTCAACTCCTCACTACCCGTGAGCTGATAGAGATGCTGGATCAGACTCACCGCCCGATTCACATTGGCAGGTAAGCCAGTAATCGTAAACTGCGGTCCTCGATTATTGATCTCCACGTCTAAGCCTGTTTCCAGTTGCCGCAAGTGCTGATCAATTTGACCGCACAAATTCATTAGACGCATACTGTCTGCTGGCTCCAAGTCGATACTGACCGAGTGCAGCTCCACATTATGGTTATTAGTGTTTTTCAAAAAAGTACAGACTCTCCGAAAGCGTATTTGTCGTTAATGTCAGGCTCAAGCATAAATGAAAGCCAGCAAACTTGAAAAGGCCCAATGTGTTTTGTATCAACATTTCATCAGGCTGTCCTTCACACTCGAACGACAAAGGCACTAAACCGTTACGCTTAGTGCCTTTGTTTCACTGGGTATTTAAGCAAACCGACTGCTTAGCCACCAAAGTCATCCAGCAGGATATTATCTTCTTCAACCCCAAGGCTGTCCAACATCTCAATCACTGCTGCATTCATCATCGGTGGTCCACACATGTAGTACTCACAATCCTCTGGCGCTTCGTGTTTACTCAGATAGTTGTCGTACAAGATGTTGTGGATGAAGCCAGTGTAACCCGTCCAGTTATCTTCCGGCTGAGGGTCTGACAGGCCTAGGTGCCATTCAAAGTTATCGTGCTCCTCGGCCAGCTTATCAAACTCCTCCACATAGAAGGCTTCACGCAAACTACGCGCACCATACCAGAAGCTGATCTTGCGCTTACTGGCCAGACGACCCAGCTGATCAAAGATGTGCGAGCGCATTGGCGCCATACCCGCACCACCACCAATGAACACCATTTCTGCATCGGTGTCTTTTGCGAAGAACTCACCGAACGGCCCTGAGATGGTGACATCATCACCCGGCTTCAGATTGAAGATGTAAGACGACATGATGCCTGGTGGAATATCCTTACTACCCGGAGGTGGCGAGGCAATCCGCACGTTCAGCATAATAATGCCCTTCTCTTCAGGGTAGTTCGCCATTGAGTAGGCACGGACAGTATGTTCCTTAACCGTTGAGACATTATCCCAAACCTTAAAGCGATCCCAATCACCGCGATACTCTTCACCAATATCAAAGTCCTTGTAGTCAACAACGTGTGGAGGACACTCAATCTGAATATAACCACCCGCGCGGAAGTCTACGTTTTCACCTTCCGGTAGTTCAAGAACCAACTCTTTGATGAATGTTGCCACGTTATTGTTTGAGCGAACTTTACAGTTCCACTTCTTGATACCAAAGACTTCCTCAGGAACTTCGATCTCCATATCCTGCTTGACCGTCACCTGACAAGCCAAGCGATCACCCGCAGCAGCCTGTTTGCGGTTGATGTGGGCTTCCTCAACCGGCAGTAATGAACCACCACCTGAGTGAACCTGTACGCGACACTGCGCACACGTACCACCACCGCCGCAAGCGGATGCAACGAACAAGCCATTCTCGGACAATGTTCCCAACAACTTGCCACCAACCGGCGTCTTAATCTCTTTCTCGCCGTTAATTTTCAGCGTTACGTCACCGTCCGGTACCAGCTTGGAGCGAGCGAATAAAATGACATAAACCAGTGTTATTACGATCAGGGTAAACAACACAATACCCAAGATAATTTCGAGTGCCATGATTGCTAATCCTTACAGTTGTACGCCAGAGAATGCCATGAAGCCCATGGACATCAGACCGACCGTAATAAAGGTAATACCCAAGCCCTGAAGACCTTTGGGCACGTCACTGTACTTGAGCTTTTCCCGAACACCCGCCAACGCAACGATGGCCAATGCCCAACCCAAGCCACTGGAGAAGCCGTATGTCAGGCTCTCGCCAAAGGAGTAATCACGCTCAACCATGAACAATGAACCACCCAAGATCGCACAGTTCACCGTAATCAGTGGCAGGAATACACCCAGCGCGTTATAAAGTGACGGCAAGTACTTATCCAGAGTCATTTCCAGAATTTGTACCATCGCCGCGATCACGCCAATGTAACTGATGAGTCCCAGGAAGGTCAGGTCAACGCCCTGCAACAAGGCATTTTCCTTCAGAAACACGTTCAAAATCAGATTATTGACCGGAACCGTAATTGTCTGAACAACCGCAACTGCGACACCCAAACCAATCGCTGTCTCAATTTTTTTGGAAAGCGCCAAAAAGGTACACATTCCAAGGAAGAACGATAAAGCAAGGTTTTCTACGAATACCGCCTTAACAAATAAACTTAAATAAGCTTCCATTTAGTGTGCCTCCCCTGCGCCATGTACATGGGACTCGTGAATTTTAAAATCGGGTTCTTCATTCTGCTCTGGCTTCCAGGTACGGACAATCCAAATCATAATGCCAATAATGAAGAACGCACTGGGTGGAAGCAGCAACATGCCGTTTGACTGATACCAGCCGCCCTCCGTCGTCAATGGTAAAACCTGATATCCCAGTAACGAACCAGAACCAAACAACTCACGAACGAAGGCCACAATGATTAGCACCAAACTGTAACCCAAGCCGTTGCCGATACCATCAAGGAAACTGAGGCCAACCGGATTCTTCATGGCGTACGCCTCAGCGCGGCCCATAACAATACAGTTGGTAATGATCAAACCAACAAAGACCGATAACTGCTTGGCGGTATCATAGGCAAATGCCTTCAACAACTGATCTACCACGATAACCAGCGAGGCAATGATCGTCATCTGAACGATGATACGAATACTCCCCGGAATATGGTTGCGAATCGCACTGATCGACGCATTTGAAAATGCCGTTACCAAGGTCAATGCCATCGACATCAACAAAGCAGTTTTCAGTGATGTTGTGACCGCCAACGCCGAGCAGATACCCAATATCTGCAAGGTGATTGGGTTATTACCAATCAGCGGGTTTAGTAAATTATGTTTTGCTTCAGGGCTCATGATTAATTACCTCCTGTTGCACGAACTTTATTGAGATAAGGCGCAAAGCCCTGCTCGCTCAACCAAAAATGCAGCATGTTCTCAACACCACGACTTGTCAGTGTTGCGCCAGATAATCCATCAACTTGAGTGATCGCGGCTTTGCTGGACGGATCAACCGCCCCTTTTACCACATCAATCAACACCTGGTTATCATCACCATATACCTGCTTGCCAATCCACTTTGCTTTCCAGCCAGGATTGTCAACTTCACCACCCAGTCCGGGGGTTTCCGCATGCTCATAGTAACCCAAGCCCACGACCGTTTTTGCATCGGCCTCCAGCGCAAGGAAACCATACAGTGTTGACCAAAGGCCATAGCCTTTAATGGGCAGAATGTACGACTTAACCTTATCGCCATCTTTAACCAGGTACACAGATGCATACTTGGCACGACGTTTGATACCAGCAATATCATCTTCTGGATTGATCAACACGTTTTGTGTCGGATCGTTCGATGCTTTACGCTGATCGTAAGTGGTGGCATCCACATCAGAGACATATTCACCCGTTGCAATATCTACAACACGCGGCTCAATTTTTTTGAACAATTCCTCAACGGACTTGCCCTCTTCCATCAAGCCTGCGATCTGCAAAATATTACGTTTCTTATCGAACGTCTTATTCGCCTCCTGCATCGGCTTCAGTACCACTGCAGCAACCGACACCAGTACAGAGCACATTAAACAAGTCGCCAACGCAATAAAGATTGTTTTCTTCTTGCTATCATTTGGCAGCGCCAGAATATCCTTAATCATGCCTGACCTCCTTGCTCCAAACGCTTGGCACGTCTGCGAACATTGGCTTGTACAACGGCGTAGTCAATCAAAGGCGCAAAAATGTTCGAGAACAAAATGGCCAACATGATCCCTTCAGGAAACGCCGGATTGATGACACGAATTAACACGGTCATAAAACCAATCAAGCAGCCATAATAGAAACGTCCGGTATTTGTCATAGACGCAGACACCGGGTCTGTCGCCATAAAGAACATACCAAAGGCAAAACCGCCCACAACCAAGTGCCACCACCATGTCATGCCGAACATTGGATTCGTATCGCTACCGATCATGTTGAACAGAAACGACGTGGCCATCATGCCAAAGAAGCAGCCCAGCACAATACGCCAAGAAGCAATCTTGGTTACCAACAAGACACCGCCACCGATCATAATGGCCAGCGTGGAGGTCTCACCGATTGAGCCTGGAATTGTCCCTAAGAATGCTTCCCACCAGGTGAATTGCTCTTGTACCGCAGCCATACCGTCTGCCGCTGCAATACCCAACGCTGTTGCGCCAGTGTAGCCATCAACCGCCGTCCATACTGCATCGCCAGACATTGATGCCGGATAAGCAAAGTAAAGGAAAGCACGGCCAACCAAGGCAGGGTTCAGGAAGTTTTTACCCGTTCCACCGAATACCTCTTTACCAATGACGACGCCGAAGATGATACCAGCGGCCACCATCCACAACGGAATATTTGGCGGCAATGTCAGAGAGTAAAGAATCGACGTGACAAAGAAACCCTCATTGACTTCATGTCCGCGTACTAATGAGAACACAGCCTCTGCAATACCACCCACGATAAATGTGGTCATGTAGATGGGCACAAAGTAGGTCATGCCATGAAAGAAGTTTGCAAAGAAACTGTTAGGGTCATAGCCGATGCCGTTCAGGAAGAAACCGCGCAGCCCGTCAATACTGGTCAGGCCCAGTGTCTGCATGGCTTCATTTGCCTGCAGGCCTGTATTAAAACAAGCCATAAACATAATGGGGAAGGTACACATCCACACGTAACCCATAACACGCTTCAGATCAAGCGAGTCACGAACGTGAGGGCCACCCACTGTTTTATTCGGTGGACTGTAAAATAGCGTATCCACCATCTCATACAACACGTAAAAGCGCTCGAATTTACCGCCCTGGGTAAAATGAGGCTCCGCGCTGTCTAATAGCCGACGCAAGCGGCTAGGACTTGAAGAACTACTCATTATCCATCCCTCTCGATCATTTCAAGGCAGGCACGTAGCGCCGGGCCATATTCGTATTTACCGTGACAAACGAAGGTACATAGTGCCAGATCTTCTTCATCCAGCTCCATACACCCTAATTGCTTCGCTGTTTCCGTATCGCGAACCAATAAGGCGCGTAGTAATTGGGTCGGTAAAATATCCAAAGGCATCACTTGCTCAAAATTCCCGATTGGCACCATGGCACGCGGCGAGCCATTCTGCGTACTGCTCATCGGGAACAACTTATCCTTGGCGCGATTCAGAGAATTGAAAAATACATTCATCACCGAGAACTGATCCAAAGTCGGGTTTACCCAGTGCAAGAACTTGCGTGTCTCTCCTTCTGGAATCACAGAAACCTGAAGGCTATAACGCCCCAGATAGTCACTCCAATCAGCCGCACGGTATCCACCCAACACAGAACCAGAGATAGCACGCACCTCGCCCGGCTCCAGTTCATTGGAAACAATTTCGGATATACAAGCACCCGCACGAACACGCAATAACCGCGGATTCTTCACAGAAGGACCTGCTAGTGAAATGACACGATCAACACAACACTGCCCCGTGGTGAATAAGCTCCCCAGTGCAATGACATCCTGATAGTTAATGTGCCACATTTCACGTTCAAGACCTGCCGGCTCCAGCATGTGCATGTGAGTACCAACCAGTCCGGCCGGATGCACACCTGAGAACTCACGATACAGCACATTCTGGGAGTTCATCTGTGGGAGCAGCTTAGATGTTTCGTGACACACAAAGACATTGCCCGATGTCAACTTGGACAACAGTTTCAGACCGTTTTGAAAGTCTGCTTCACGCTCGGCAATGATAATACTTGGATCCGCAGCCAAAGGACGGGTGTCCATTGCGTTTACATAGATATGCTTCGCTTCGGCATCCGCTTGGGGCACTTTGCTGTATGGACGGGTTCTGAATGCCGTCCACGCCCCCGACTCTTGCATATTGCGACGAATCTCGACAGCCTCCAACTCATCCAACTGCTCAGCAGCATATTTAGGTGAGTTCAAAGATACTTCGTCTTCATCCAGATCAATGACCACGGATTGCAATACACGCTTTTCACCGCGATTGATTGCAGAGACAGTACCGGCACCCGGCGAGGTAAAGTTTACACCCGGATTTTTCTTGTCGGTAAATAGTGTTTGGCCAATCTTAACCTTATCACCCACTCGCACACGCATAGAGGGGCGCAGACCATGAAAGTCCCGCCCCAACAATGCCACTTGAGTTATTGTCGGTGATACTGAATCGATCGACTGTATGGGACGGCCCGAAATCGGGACATCCAAACCAGTTACAATCTTCATCATATTTCTTCACTCAATTTTAAAAGCCTATTTAGCAGATGCTATGCCACATTATCCGCCACAGAAACCATCTCACGGTTGTCATTTTCAACCATAACAACCTCCCCCTTCAGGGAGTTTCTAAACGCATCGGTAATTTTCACATCCACAAAACGCCCGATCAGCCGCGGATGTGCCGCAAACGTCACCGAGCGATTATTTTCTGTTTTCCCGGACAGCTCCCCCTCATCTTTGCGAGAGACCTTATCCACCAATATCCGTTGCACACTGCCCAGCATAGAGTGACTAATTTCTGCCGCCATCTCATTAATACGCTGTTGTAGCCTTTGCAGGCGTGCTTTCTTCACGTCCATCGGCACATCATCCTGTAATGATGCAGCCGGTGTCCCCGGACGCGCACTATAAATGAAACTGAAACTGTGATCATAACCAACATCCTCAATCAGTTTCATCGTCGCCTCAAAGTCTTGGTCGGTTTCACCGGGAAAGCCGACGATAAAGTCTGATGACAAACTAATATCTGGCCGAACAGCCCGTAACTTGCGAATCTTGGACTTATACTCAAGTGCCATGTGCCCACGCTTCATCGCCGCCAGTATCCGGTCTGAGCCGGATTGTACCGGAAGGTGCAAATGACTCACCAGCTCAGGCACTTCCCCGTACACATTAATCAGACTTTCGCTAAACTCGACCGGATGCGAAGTGGTGTAACGAATACGATCAATGCCATCAATCTGCGCCACATAAGTGATCAACATAGCTAAATCAGCCGTATCACCCGTGTGCATTGCCCCGCGATAGGCATTAACATTTTGCCCCAGCAGATTCACTTCCCGAACGCCCTGCTCCGCTAATTGTGCAACTTCCGCGATTATATCATCAAATGGGCGGGAAACTTCCTCTCCCCGTGTATAGGGCACGACACAAAATGTACAGTATTTGCTGCAACCCTCCATGACCGACACAAAGGCACTGGGGCCTTCTGCCCGAGGTTCTGGCAAATTGTCGAATTTCTCGATTTCCGGAAAAGAAATATCCATTACCGGCCTATGTGTCTGCTTCGCTTTTTCGATAAGCTCCGGCAAGCGATGCAAGGTCTGTGGGCCAAAAATCACATCCACAACCGGTGAGCGCTTTCGAAGGTTATCACCTTCCTGACTGGCTACGCAGCCACCCACGCCAACAATGAGGTTTGGATTTTTTTCTTTTAATTTACGCCAACGCCCAAGCTGTGAATAAACCTTATCCTCAGCCTTCTCACGAATCGAGCAAGTATTCAGCAGGAGCACATCAGCATGTTCAGGACTGTCCGTTAACTCAAGACCATCAGCTTCATTCATAACTTCCGCCATTTTAGCGGAGTCATATTCATTCATCTGACAACCATGCGTTTGCACGTATATTTTGCCGGGCATAAGTAAGACCTAGTGTTTTAGCGTGAACAACAATTTAACCGCGCATTATCTAGGATTGTGCCTATCTTGTAAATAAACGGTCATATTCTTTAATTGCAAAGCGATCAGTCATACCCGCAATATAATCCGCAACGACTCTCGCATATCCAGCCTCACCACCTGATTGCCTTGCCTCTTTGGCATAGGTCTGATGCTCCGATGGCAACAGGCAAAGGTCGTTGAGAAAAGCATCAAACAAAGACTCGATGATGAGGTGTGCCCTACGCGTCATTCGATAAACTTTGTGGTGAGAATAAAGATTTTCTCGAAGGAACTTTTTCATCAACCGACTTTGTGTGAACATCTCATCACTGAAGCGAATCAGCGCGCCGGGGTGCGCTCGTACTTCATCAACATGGCGGATATTGGCCGCTTTGATATGCGCCCGACTGGTTTCTACCAAGTCAACCACCTGCGCACCAATCATGCGACGAATGGTTTCATGTATACTACGTGTTTCATCAAGCTCAGGGTACTTTTGCTTCACTTGGTCAAAGTGTACAGCAAACAGTTGTGTTTCACACAGTTGCCCAACACTGATCAGCCCCGAACGTACCCCGTCATCAATATCGTGATTGTTATACGCAATCTGATCCGCAATGTTTGTCAACTGAGCTTCCAGACTGGGTTGTGTCTTATCAAGAAATCGCTTGGCGACATCTCCCAATGTTTTGGCATTTTTAACCGAGCAATGTTTAAGAATTCCCTCACGTGTTTCGAAGGTCAAATTCAGCCCTGGAAACTCTGCATACTTGGTTTCCAGCAAGTCAACCACTCTCAGCGACTGGAGGTTATGTTCAAAGCCACCAAAAGGTTTCATGCAGGCATTTAAGGCATCTTGTCCGGCATGTCCGAAAGGTGTATGCCCTAAGTCGTGCGCCAATGCCATTGCTTCGGTCAGATCTTCATTCAAGCCCAGCGTTCTGGCGACCGAACGGGCAATTTGTGCCACCTCAATGGAGTGAGTGAGCCTCGTCCGATATAAGTCACCTTCATGGTTTACAAATACTTGCGTCTTGTACTCCAGCCGACGAAATCCGGTGCAGTGGATAATACGATCTCGATCTCGCTGATACTCTGTACGATAAACTGGTCTTGGCTCAGGGTACATACGCCCCAAGCTCGTTTCAGCACTCGCGGCGTATGGGGCAGTCATGCCCGCTCCAGTACAGCCTGTAAGGCCTGTGGATCATAGTCACTACTCATCACAGCCTCCCCTAGTTGACGAAGCAGGATTAGTTTGAGCACACCATCCTGTACCTTTTTGTCACGCGCCATATACTGCATGAATTGGTCAGCCGACAGTTCTTCGGGTGGGTCAACGGGCAAATTTGCCTGCTGGAATAGATGTTTGACGAACGCTACATCGCTGGCATCAATCCAGCCCATTTTGCTCGACAACTCCGCAGCCATAACAGTACCCGTGGCAACCGCTTCACCATGCAACCAGTTACCGTAGCCCATGCCAGACTCAATGGCATGACCAAATGTATGCCCGAGGTTTAACAGTGCGCGCCGCCCTTTTTCTTGCTCATCCTCTGCGACGATGTTTGCCTTATTTTGGCAGGAACGATAAATGGCATACGAGAGTGCATCGGCATCACGAGCCATGAGCGCAGCCATATTATCTGTTAGCCAAGTTAAAAACTCAGGGTCATTGATCAGGCCATATTTAACAACCTCAGCAATGCCAGCACTCAACTCCCGATCTGGCAAGGTATGCAGTGTATCAATATCAATCAACACACACTGTGGTTGGTGAAATGCACCAATCATGTTCTTACCCAAGGGATGATTCACCCCTGTCTTACCACCCACTGATGAATCAACCATCGCCAACAAAGTGGTCGGAATCTGAATAAAATTAATACCTCGTTGATAACTAGCGGCGGCGAAGCCTCCCATATCGCCAACGACGCCACCACCCAAAGCCAGCAGTGTGGTACGGCGGTCACAGGCATTTTCCAGCATTCCCGTAAAAACCTGATCTAAAACCGTTAATGTTTTAAAGCATTCGCCATCTGGCAAAACGACCTGACAGTTTTGCAAACCATGCAGGTTCGCTTGTACCGCCGCCATATAGAGCGGCGCCACAGTTTCGTTACTTACTGTAATCGTACTTTTTCCATGAATGAAAGGCGTCAGTAGTTCCGGCCTGTTTAACAAACCGGAGCCGATATAAATCGGATAGCTACGATCACCTAAATCAACAGTCAATGTTTGCATTGCGTCGTTCCTTTTTGATGGCTTGCTCTAACCGGTGCAGCACCTTACCCACTCTCTGGCTGCCTGTGCGTATGACAATATCAGCGGTTTCAATATAGGCAGACTCGCGCTCGGCTAGCAAGTTACGGAGTGTTTGCAGGGGATCATCAGTTTGCATCAGGGGACGCGTTTTGTCATGTTTGATGCGGTAATACAAGTGCTCTGCGGAGGCTCTGAGATAGACTACACAGCCGGTATTACGAAGAATACTACGGTTATCAGGGCGTATCAGGCTACCACCACCCGTGGCAATAACGCATCCTTCATGCTGACTTAACTCTTCAATGACCTGAGCTTCTCTGTCACGGAAGCCCTGCTCACCTTCGATATCGAAAATTGTGGAAATGGGTACGCCGGTTCTTTCTATGATGACACGGTCAGAATCGTAAAAATCCGACTTCAAACGACGCGCCAACTGTCGTCCGACTGTCGATTTTCCAGCCCCCATCAGACCGACCAAATAGATGTTTCGCTTCACAGGCTTCGTTGAAACTCTCTGCTAAATTAATGACACCCATTCTAAACTGTACGGCTACCGATTGCATGAAATGATTGCATGGATATCTCCTGTCACAGAGCTACCCATGCAATCCTTGAGGAACCTTAGTTCAGGATTTTTGGTGTAACAAAAATCAATAGTTCACGCTTATCATTACTTTTCACGTTTTTTTGGAACAGTTTGCCTAGGTACGGCAACTCACTCAGCACCGGAATTTTAGTGGTGTCACGCTGGTTTGTTTCCTCATGAACGCCACCTAGTACCACCGTTTGGCCATTGTCTACCAGCACCTGAGTCACAATCTCCCGTGTATTAATACTGGGTACGCCAGAATAGATCGCCCCAACGGTATCCTGATTCACTTTCAAGTCCATAATGACATGCTCATCAGGCGTCACCTGCGGCGTTACTTCCAAGCTCAATACGGCCTTCTTAAACGACACACTGGTCGCACCGCTGGAGCTGGCTTGCTGGAAAGGAATATCGACACCTTGCTCAATGACCGCTTTCTTCTTATCGGCAGTGACAATGCGCGGCGTTGATATCACATCCCCTTTACTCTCCGCCTGAAGTGCTGATAACTCCAAATCCAGCAAGTAATCTTTCGCCAATAAAGAGAAGCCAAGCGAACCCGCTGCACCAATGACCGGGAGATTCATGTTCAGACGATCGCTGAGACCAGGCACCGATACCGTCGAGCCAGAACCAATATCGTTGGCAATGCTGCTGGTAGAGCCGAGAGAACCCGATGTGATGCCACCGCTGTTACCAATCTTCGTTACACCAAAACGTGCGCCCAATTCCTTGCCAAAATTATCACTGGCAATGACGATTCTTGCTTCAACAGATACTTGGCGCACTGGCACATCAAGGCTCTTAATCATATTACGCACTTGATCCACTCGCGACACGGTATCTTGCACCAATAAGGTGTTGGTTCGTTTATCCACCGAAACCGAGCCACGATCCGATAATATGGTCGAGCTTTTACCGTTACTCTGAGATTTAATCAGAGTCAGCATCTCATCCGCCTTGGCAAAGTTTACTGATATATATTCAGTCACCAAAGGCTCCAGTGCTTTTTGCTGTTCCCGCGCCCGGAGCTCCTGCTGTTCTTTCGCTTGTAGCTCAACCGCAGGCGCCACCCAAATCACATTACCATTGCTGCGCATCGCCAATGCCTTGGACTCCAACACAATATCCAGCGCCTGATCCCAAGGCACCGACTTCAGCCGTAGGGTGATATTGCCTTTAACGCTATCACTCACCACTATGTTCTTGTCAGTGAAATCTGCTAACAACTGCAATACCGAACGCACTTCAATATCCTGAAAGTTCAAGGACAGCGGTTTGCCAGTGTACTTCTTTGGCTTGGGTTTGAATGGATCAACAGGCTTCACCCTGCGTTTCACCTTATTCATCGTGACAACGTACTGATTCCCCTGACGACTCACTTGGTGCTCAAACGCAGTATTTGCAACCAACCTCACGAGCGCATCTGCGCCCTTACGCTCAACATCGACATAAGCAACCGGTGTAGCAAAGTCCATGACATTCAGTCGCTTTTTCGGCTCTTTGGTAGACGTATCGCGAATTTTCAAGACCATACTATTCCCCACCTTCACTGCACTCACTTCGGTTGCAGGATGTGGTAGCGTGATAATCGCCTTACCACCGCCATTATTAGTACGACGGAAATCTATCGGTGCCAACTGCCGAATCATAACAGGAGCTGCTTGGTGGGCAGGTTGCGCAGGGGCCTGTGCTGTTGTTCTTTGGCGATAATGACTCGCCTGAGCTTGTCGTGCAACTGCCCAGTTTTGTGCAGCAGAGGCCTGCCTATCTAGTTGAGCAGCACGCACTGCCGGGCGTACCTGTTCAACAGGCGCACCAGCACGGCCCGAAAAGGTCACAGTGACTTGCGAACCTTGCACCTGAGCTTGGTATTGGGCTTGCTGAGCAAGCGATATCATGACGCGCAACTTACCATTGCCCTTTGCTGTGCGAATGCTTTTAACGTAGGGTGACTGGATCAGTTTTTTACGCATTCCCGGCACAGAGTCCGAATCAGCAAAATCCAGAACAACCATGCCTGATTGAGGCATAGCAAAACTAACCGGCGTACCAACCGCTGAATCAAAGAATAATCTTAACTGAGTACTGGTATTCCCCTGATTCACAGCATCCACTTTCTGTAGTCGCGCAGCATAGCTTGCAGCAGACATCAACAATCCAAGTGGAAGCACGATGGTGGTCATTAGGCGCGTTATTGTTTTCATGTTTGGACCTTTATTTTTATTCATTTTTTCAGTCTTAGTTTTGTCACCAAAGACGGATCACTGATTCAGGATAATTTTATTTTCCCTTTCCTTATAACCGCCAAGACCATTTGAAACAGTTTCTGAGAGCTGTATTTCAGTCTCCGAGATACCCAGAATTTTTCCGTAATTATGTCCCAGGTAATTACCTTTTTTCACACTTTGCACACCACCATCGGGTATCTTAATAAGCGCCCACAAGTGATTGTCTTTTTTTACAGTGCCCACCATTCTCAAACTATCCAGAGGGAAACCCTCCAGAAATTCTTTTACTCGCGTCGTATCCACCTTAACACCCGTATCCACTACCGGCACATCATTCGGCAGCAACATCGACACATCAAACGGATCTTTCTCGTTCTGTGGATACACATAGCGAAGGTAAGGCTTAACTTCCGGTATTGGCTTAATGGCCCGTGCTTGCTTTGAACGATGCTCCTCAAAATAGGCATCTAAATCTGACGTATCCTGCACACAAGCCGTTAACAGCTGTGAACTAAACAGTGATACGAACAAAACCCGGTAAAGGCGTTGATATTGTTTTAAAGAACGCATTAGCTACCAACCTCCTCATTTTCATCCATATACCGATATGTGGTAATCATTGCTTCCATTGTCAAACGAAACGCTGCTGCTTTTTTCTTCGCTGACCTATCCACCTTCTCAGGCGCGAGACGAATATCGGAGATAGTCACAATACGAGGTAGCCCTGAAATATCACTCACAAAGGCAGCCAGTTGGTTATAGGTGCCATTCGCCTTCAGCATAATTGGCTTTTCAGCGTAGAATTCTTTTTGATTCTCAGGTTTTGGCTGGAACAACTCTATTTCCAAACCATTGGATAACCCCTTTTCAGAAATATCCAGGATCAACCCCGGTATTTCTGTTCCACTGGGCAACTGCTTCATTAACGAGCCAAACGAATGCTGCATTTCCTTTAATTGAGCACGGTACGCAGGTAACTGGTTTGCACGCGCCTGCTTGCTCTCATACGTTTGACGTAATGCTGCCTCTTTCGAGATATGATTATCCAACTCACTGAGCTTATCCACGACGACAAGTTTATATCCCATAAAGAGCACTAAACCGCAGACTGCGACAATGGCGATAATTTTTACCGGCAAAGAGACATTGGCCGGATCATCGATAAGGCTATTTATTTCTTGTAAATCAATGGCCATTTTCGGAGCCTCCTTCACCACCAGGCTTCAGAAGCTGAGTCACGCTCAGACTGAAGTTTCTTAAACGATCTGTTTTTTTGCGAGTATCAATCGAAATAATGTTTAATGCTGATGAGCTCAACCACGGAGACATATCCAACCGGTTCATATAGCTGGACACTCTGGCATTGGATTCCGCCTTACCCTCCAGCTTAATTGTTGTTTTCTTTTGCTCCAAACTGGTCAAATACATCCCCTTAGGCAATGACTTCACCATTTCATCAAACAGATGAACAATTCCTGGGCGGGTTGACTGTAAGCCTTCGATAATAGCTATACGATCCAACAAAGCCTTTCGAGTAACATCCAGCTTTTTAATTTCTGCAATTGTTTTATCGAGCCTGCTAATTTCATGCCGCAGGTATTCATTGCGTCTGTCTTGCTTGTTAATTTCTTCTTGATAAAAGCTATACACACCGAACACAATTCCTGCTGAAACCGCTATTGCAGCTACCAGAGACATAACAAATTGCTTCTGACTCTCCTTTCTGGCCGCCTCACGCCAAGGTAATAAATTTAATCCGGCCATTATATTAGCCCTCTTAGTGCCAAGCCGGTGGACACCAACATCGCCGGGATATCACTGGTAAATCGTGCCGGATTCACTCTGGAATTCAACACAATGTTAGAAAATGGATTCGCCAATGAGGTAGGCACACCGGTTGCATCCTGAATTTGCTCATCAATTCCCGGAATACTGGCACAACCACCGGAGAGCAGTATTTTCTCGACAGTACCCTGCTGGGTTGACGCATGATAGAACTGTAAGAATCGCTGAACCTGACGCACCATATTTTCACGAAATGGATCCAAAACCTCTGGAATATAGCCCTCTGGCAAATTGCCATTTTTCTTCGCCAAGCCCGCCTCCGCATAAGGCAAGCCATAACGCTGCATGATTTCAGTGGTCAGTTGTTTACCACCAAAGGCTTGCTCTCGCGAAAATACTACCCGACCATTTTCGAACACGTTGACACCCGTCATTGAGGAGCCGAAATCCACCAAGGCAACCGTATTGTACTTAACGACATCATCAACCAGAGTACTAAACAGCAGCTCAATCGCATGTGATTCCAAGTCAACAATATCCACAGTCAAGCCTGCCATTTCAGCAGCGGCCAAACGAACCTCAACATTCTCTGTTCGTGTTGCAGCCAACAGCACATCAACCATCTCTGGCGCTTGGGATGACGGCCCTAAAATCTCGAAATCAAAGTTAACTTCCTCCATGGGATAAGGAATATATTGCTCTGCTTCCAGCGTAACCTGTGCTTCCATTTCAGAGGCGGGGATGGACGCTGGCATGGCAATGACCTTGTTAACAGCCATAGAGGATGGGATACCCAGCGCGCAGTGCCGGTTTTTAGTGCGACTTTGCTTTAATACACGCTTTATTGCCTCACCAACCGGATCAGCTTCGACGATATCACGCTCATAAGCGGCACCTTCTGGCAGGGAAACAACGCCGTAGCTATCCACACGATAGCCTCCCCCCTTGTACGAAAGCTCAATGAGCTTAACGGCTGAGGAACTGATATCAATCCCAAGGAGTCCACCTTTTTTGCTGAAAGAAAACACTGAACGAATACCACCGTATTATTTTTATTGTTATATACTCACGGCCTAGCCGGAGTCTAAATTCGTGGTCTTAATGGTAGCGACAAGCATAAAAATAGTCTACCCTCGCCCATCTGATTGAATGACCCTCTGGACAGACGGTTAATGCACAGACAACACCACTAAGCCTCTGTTAATAAAAGATTAAGACATGCCTAATATTATAAAATTCTTCTTTAACTGGGTCCTTTCGCCCGCAGTAGTGCTGCTCTCATTAGGTACAATATCGTTCACTTTATTGTACTTTTATTACGAGCCAAGCCTCCCTCGAACTGAACAGCTTCGCTCAACTCAACTACAGCTACCAATACAGGTTTACAGCAAAGAAAATCAGCTCATTGCTGAGTTTGGTCAGTTCCGCCGCCGTCCGGTCACTATCGACGAAGTACCGGAAAACATGGTGAATGCCTTTATTGCAATTGAAGATGCCCGCTTTCGCCAACACAAAGGGGTTGATCCAAAAGGGATTGCTCGCGCAGTGCTAGCAGCCGTCAAGAATCGCGCCATATCCCAAGGTGCCAGCACCATTACCATGCAATTAGCGCGGAATTTGTTTCTGACCTCAGAGCGAACGGCTGACCGTAAGCTCAAGGAAATGTTCTTAGCCTTTAAGATTGAGAAAGAATTCTCCAAGAATGAAATTTTGGAACTGTACCTCAATAAAATTTTTCTGGGCAACCGGGCGTATGGTGTTGGCTCTGCCGCAGAAGTCTATTATGGTAAAAAGCTGAGTGACCTGACCTTGGCTCAAACAGCCATGATTGCTGGCTTGCCAAAAGCACCGTCACGCTACAACCCCATCAAAAACCCCAAACGTGCCAAGCGACGTCGGGACTACATTCTGCAACGCATGTATGAGCAAAAGTACATCTCGCGGGCTCAGTATCAAGAGGCACTTGTAGAAGACGTTTCTGCGAAGGTGTATCAGGTTGAAACAGAGACCTATGCGCCTTATATCGCAGAGATGGCACGTGCAGAAGCCGAAGCCCGTTATGGTGTCGAGAATATGTATACTCTCGGCCTGAAAATTTACACCACACTAGACAGCCGCCAGCAAGATATTGCGCTAAAAACAGTACGCCAACATCTGATTGCCTATAGTCGTCGCCACGGCTACCGAGGGCCCATCGAAAAGCTGGATTTAAGTCAATTTAGTGACGAACAGAGCCGCCTAAAGCAACTCAAAACCTACAATAAGTATCAAGACTTAGTTCCTGCCATTGTTCTGGATAGCAACGAAACGACTGCCAATCTGCAACAGCGCGATAGCCTTACGCCCATCGCCCTATCATTGGAGCAAGTCAAATGGGCCAGAGCCTACCAGTCTGAAAATAAGCGTGGGCCACGCATCAAAAAGGTTAACGATGTCCTGCATAAGGGGGATGTTGTCTGGGTAAGCAAAAACAAAGAGGACGTTTGGGAGCTAAGCCAGCTTCCCGTTGTCACTGGCGCACTAACCACTATTAACCCCAAGGACGGCGCAATTGAGGCCATGGTCGGAGGCTTTGATTTCACCTACAGTAAGTTTAATCGCGCAGTTCAGGCAAACCGTCAGCCCGGCTCCAGTTTTAAGCCGTTTGTGTATAGTGCCGCCTTGGCGACGGGTGAATACTCACCAGCAAGCGTGATTGTTGATGAAGCGATTGTGACTCCGGGTAGTCGCTGGTCGCCGCAAAACTATGACAAAAAATACCACGGCCCAACGCCGCTTCGTGAAGCACTGAAAAAATCCCGCAATATCGTTTCGATTAAATTATTACAGGCCATTGGCATTGAGCAAGCAACTGAATATGCGCGCCGCTTTGGGTTTAAAGATAAGGCAATCCCGCAGGACTTAACCCTATCCCTAGGCACTGGTTCAGTCACACCACTGGATATGGCAACCGCTTATGCCAGCTTTGCCAATGGTGGTTACAAAATAAATAACTACTATATCCGAGAGATCAAGGACAAAGACAATCGTGTGCTGTTTCGCCATAAACCAGACACCGTCTGTACCCAATGCCCAATGCCCAAGCTGACCGAACTGGAAGCAGCCAATATGCCTATCAGTATCAACGGTAATCCGATCGCCAAACGAATTATCGAACCCTACGTGTATTACCAGATTACCAGTATGTTACGCGATGTGACAAAGTCGGGAACGGCGGCAAAAGCTGGCCGGATACTCAAGCGACATGACTTGGCTGGGAAAACAGGCACAACGAATGATCAACGTGATGCCTGGTTCTGTGGATTCACTCCAAAGAAGGTGACCACCGTTTGGGTAGGCTTTGATAACTTGGACAAGTTAGGACGAGGCGAGACTGCAACACAAGCCGCACTACCACTTTGGATTGACTACATGAAAGAGTCACTCAAGGGAACCACTGATGCAAAGTGGCCACCCGCTCCAAAGGGAATGGTAAGAGCAGTTTTCGATATTCGTAACGGCCTTCCCCCTTCAGAGTTGACTACTGAAACCCAGACTGAGTTAGTCATTGCATCACAAATTCCCACTGAAGAAGAAATTCTGGCCTATCGCGAACTACACCCTGAGGAATTCATTGCCACCGTAGAAGATCAGGCGCGTGACAGACAAAACCAACGCCTAAAAGCTGAGTATCAACAAAAGCTTGATAATTACAATCGCAGAGTTGCGGCCAGGAAAAGAGAGTTAGCCCGCCTACACTCAATCGGTAGCAGCTTCGTCCCACCCGAACTTGGCCCACCACCTGAAGTATCAAAGGAATTAGCAGCCGTTTTGGAACGTGAGGCACTTATTGCAAAACGAAGAAAAGCCGTTGCAAATGGACAGCCAGTAGATACTCTGCAAGAACAGACTGAAGATGAACAGTTGATGGAAATGATTCGCCAGTTCAATACATTACAGAACGAAATTTCAGAATAGACCCAACCGAGCCCGCAATATGCTTTGTGGGCTTGCCGTTTTCTAAACAGAGTCAGGCCTTGCGACCAAATTCATGGACGCTATCAACCAAAATTTTGAGGTGATCCGGGTTAACATGTTGATGAATGCCATGCCCCAAATTAAAGATATGACCTGTTGGCTTGTCACCAAAATCAGCAAGCACCCGCTTCACTTCTGCACGAATGACATCAGGAGCAGCATATAACACCGACGGATCCATATTTCCCTGTAAGGCAACCTGATCGCCAACGGTGGCAACAACTTCACTTAGATCGGTGACCCAATCCACACCAATCGCATCACATCCCGTCGCAGCGATATGTTGCGCCCAATGCGCACCATTTTTGGTAAATAACGTGATTGGCACCCGACGACCTTCGGACTCACGCTTAACGCCATCGACAATTTTTGCCATATATTGCAGGGAAAATTCACGGTAAACACGAGGACTCAGCACGCCTCCCCATGTATCAAAGACCATGACTGCCTGCGCACCTGCATCAATTTGGGCGTTTAAATAAGAGATAACGCTATCGGCGATTTTATCCAGCATTTTATGCATTGTTGTCGGGGCGCTGTACAACATGCCCTTTACTTTGGAAAAATCCTTGCTGGTTCCGCCCTCAACCATATACGTTGCCAATGTCCACGGACTGCCGGAAAAACCAATCAACGGCACGCGACCATTTAGGGCCTTACGGATAGTGCGAACGGCATCCGTGACGTAAGAGAGCTTATCTTCGGGATCAGGTACCGGCAATGCCTCAACGTCAGCCGCACTGCGAACTGGTCTTTCAAAACGCGGGCCTTCACCTTCTGCAAAATACAAACCCAACCCCATTGCATCAGGAATGGTAAGTATGTCTGAAAACAGAATAGCGGCATCCAGCTCAAACCGCTCCAATGGCTGAAGTGTCACCTCACACGCCAACTCAGGGTTGGTGCAAAGATTCATAAAACTACCCACCTGCTTTCTTAATGCGCGATATTCAGGAAGGTAGCGACCCGCTTGACGCATAATCCAAACCGGAGTCGTGTCAACCGGCTGCTGAAGTAATGCACGCAAATAACGATCGTTCTTGAGCTCGGTCGCTGACATATTTTATAAACCCCACAAACCAAGAAACGCCACTAAAGGCGCTTTTCCGATACGAAACCCACCGCACTGTGACTGATCAACACACAATACGGTAGGGTAGGCAAACCAGTGTATTAGTACAAACGTACGCGGCGGTTCAATTCGCGCTTCAGATTCTTGATATTGCGCTTCACTGCAGCAGCTTTTTCACGCTTACGAACAGATGTAGGCTTCTCGTAGAATTCACGACTTCTGACTTCTGCAACAATGCCCGCTTTCTCACAGGTACGCTTAAAACGGCGCAGTGCAACTTCAAACGGCTCGTTTTCTCTGATCTTTACGTTTGGCATAAGATTCGGTTTCTCAAATACAAAAAATTCACTAAGTAGCCGCGCATTATAACCCTAGACAATAAAATTGTAAAAGTTGAAATACTGTTTATTTATCGAATAACACCTAAATCAACTGTATTGTTATAAAATGGCCTTGATGCATCAAGCGGCTACGCTAGAATGGTGCGGACAGGAATCTGCCGCCACCCGACATATCAATCAACTACAACTAGCATGGATACTTATGAAAAAAATTATTCTGGTTGCTTTAATTACGACCCTGTTCACAGGTTGCAGCCGTTATTCGCCGACGGTGCTACAAGGTAATGCCCTTGATGCTACCACCGTTGGGCTGATTAAGGTCGGCATGAGCAAAGCTGATGTGCTGCATATTCTGGGGTCACCACTGATGCAGGATAGTTTTCACCCCAACCGCTGGGACTACGTCTACTACAGTATTGAAAAAGGTAAACGCTCTGGACAACAAAACCTAACATTGGAATTTGACAGCAATAATCAGGTCAGCCGTATTCGTTAAAGCTCCAGAGCTGATGAACTCCCCTCAAGGCTTTCCACCCTTTACACCAACGCAGAGGTATCTACAAAGTGCAGAGAAACCCCCTACTCTACAGTGACCGAGGTGAGACTGAAGAATATTATGAGGTTCAGGAAGAATCCCAGAAAAGACGGCCTTTTTTGTTCTACTTCATCGTGTTCGCAAACTCACTGTTGGTGCTTTTCGTTTTGGGCATCATTTGGTTTTTATTTCTCAAGTCACCCGACTTTCACTTAAAGGAGCTGACTGACCGATATTTCGGGAGCAGTACGCCCCAGCCCCTTTCTTCACAACAGGGAGCGGTGTCTCCTGCCAAATCAGAAACGAGTGTACTCACCTCCCAACAGCAAGACGAAGTTCAACAAATTCGCTTGAAGCAGATGCGCCAACAGGAAGAATTGGCAGCAGAAAAAGAGCAGGAGCAGGCCCGCACAACGCCTGAGCCAGCCCAATCGAAAATCGCTCCCCCCCTGACTGACAAGCAAAGTGAAGATAAACCAGAGACACCCATCGGGAATGGTTCGAACAAAACCATAACCAAGCGGCAGGCAGAGTCGGCGATAAGTGCGCAAGCGCCTCCCGCAACTGATATGACCACCTCTCAGAAGGAGTCTGTGACGGCCTCAAAACAACGGGCGATAGTCACAAATGCTGCGAATGAAGCGCCGACAGTGAACAGCAATTCAGCTAAAACGCAACTGGATCAGATTATGGAAGAGCTCAAGCAGCAGGAACGAAAAGGTGCGCAGTAGTCGGAAATTATCGATATTGCGGGCGAACGCAGTATAATGCGCGACTCGTACTGAGAAATAAATCAACATTAAGGAATCAAGCATGGCCAGGGGCATCAATAAAGTCATTTTGGTAGGAAATTTGGGCAATGACCCGGAAGTTAAATACATGCCCAGTGGTGGCGCGGTAACGAATATCAGCTTGGCGACAACCGACAGTTGGAAAGATAAAAACTCCGGTGAGCGAGTTGACCGAACAGAGTGGCATCGTGTCGTGTTTTTTAATCGCTTGGCAGAGATTGCTGGGGAGTACCTAAAAAAAGGCTCCCAAGTATATGTTGAAGGAACTCTGCGTACACGTAAGTGGCAAGATCAAAATGGTCAAGACCGCTATACCACCGAAATAATAGGGTCTGAGATGCAGATGCTGGGCAGCCGTAGCGGTGGTAGCAGCGACTTTGATCAGTCACCGGCCAGACAAAATCAGCAACCATCGAATATGCCACCACAGAGTCAGGCTGCGCAACCGCCGCAGAACAATTTTGACGATTTTGATGACGACATCCCATTCTAAGGAGCATTACGCAGACACACGAATTCGGTCGCCCGTCTTTTAATCGACACACAAGACGGGCGAACTTAATTTGGGATAATTTATCGGAATCAAACCATATCGCAGACCGAAGGCCTGTCTTTATTCTTCCGATATAACAGGGCTACATTACCAACACGCTGAATGAGTGTTGCCGAGTGCGTTTCTGCCAATTTGTTAATCAACGCATCTCTGGCATCCCTGTCACCAACATTGACCTTGATTTTGACAAGCTGGTGATGATCCAGAGCGACTTCAAGCTCAGCACCAATACTCTCTTTCATTCCGTGTTGTCCCACTGTAACAATGGGGTTCAATTTATGACCAAGAGACTTGAGCTGTTTAATTTGTTTAGTATTCATTTCCATCCGCGGATTGTATGACGTTATGGCACGAAGCAAAAGCAGTACCCACTGGTTAAAAGAACATTTTGATGACGAGTATGTAAAACGTGCTCAAAAAGAAGGCTACCGATCTCGCGCCATTTATAAACTGAAGGAAATTCAGGAAAAAGACCGACTTATCAAGCATGGCATGACGGTGGTTGATTTAGGCGCAGCACCTGGTGGCTGGAGCCAGTACGCCACCGAGCTTGTCGGCAAACAGGGACGGGTGATTGCCAGCGATATTCTACCCATTGACCCGCTACCCTTTGTCGATTTTTTACAAGGGGATTTCACGGAAGAACATATTCTTGATCAACTATTGGAAATGATCGGAAATACAAAAGCAGATATTGTAATTTCCGATATGGCCCCCAACTTAAGCGGGAATGATGCAATTGATCAGCCGAGTTCGGTCTACCTTTGTGAATTGGCGCTTGATATGGCACAGCGGGTGCTTGCGCCCAACGGTTCCCTGATTGTAAAGCTGTTTCAAGGTGTGGGGTCTGATCAATATGTCGAAGAAGTTAAGCGAAGCTTCCGACACGTTAAGATACGCAAACCCAAGGCTTCCAGGGCCAGAAGCCGTGAAGTTTACGTAGTTGCAACCCAGTTTTTTTCTGACATATAGTCAGGACTGAGAGTAATCGTGACGATTCGTGGTAGAATGGCCGCGTCAACTCTCGACATTTAGCTTAATTTAGAGGACTTTTTCTTGAGCGAATTGAACAAAAATATTTTGATGTGGGTGATTATCGCTCTGGTTTTAATTGGAGTTTTCAGTAAATTTCAAGGCTCTACCTCACCTACAGACAATTTGTCTTACTCGTCTTTCCTTGATCACGTTAAGAACAAGGAAATTACGAAAGTTAAGATTCAAGATCAGACCATTACCGGGTTTACCACCGGCAGCCGAGTCTTTAAGACCTATGCGCCGTATAATGACCCTAAAATGTATGATGAATTACTGACGAACAATGTTGAAGTCGTCGTGGATCCGCCAGAGGGTCGTAATATTCTGGTCGATATTCTGATTAACACCATTCCGTTCCTGATTATTGTTGGTTTATGGATTTATATTATGCGTCAAATGCAAGGCGGCGGTGGTAAAGGTGGCCCCATGTCATTTGGCAAGAGTAAGGCTCGCATGATGACGGAAGATCAGGTGAAGGTGACTTTCGTTGATGTGGCAGGCTGTGAAGAAGCCAAAAATGAAGTCTTCGAGTTGGTTGAGTTTTTGCGTGACCCCAGTAAGTTCCAGAAGCTTGGTGGTAAAATTCCTCGCGGTGTTCTGCTGGCAGGCTCTCCAGGTACAGGTAAGACCTTACTGGCGAAGGCAATCGCCGGTGAAGCAAAAGTACCATTCTTTAGCATTTCAGGCTCAGACTTCGTAGAAATGTTCGTGGGCGTGGGTGCGTCGCGTGTACGCGACATGTTTGATCAGGCCAAGAAACATGCTCCCTGCATCATCTTTATTGATGAGATTGATGCCGTTGGCCGCAAGCGTGGGGCTGGCGTGGGCGGTGGTCACGATGAGCGAGAGCAAACACTGAACCAGTTACTGGTTGAGATGGATGGCTTCGAGGGTACCGAGGGTGTCATCGTCATTGCTGCGACAAACCGTCCTGACGTGCTTGATCCTGCCCTGCTTCGTCCAGGTCGCTTTGACCGTCAGGTTGTTGTGCCACTGCCAGATGTTCGTGGCCGTGAGCAGATTTTGAAAGTGCATATGCGCAAGGTTCCACTAGGCAATGATGTGAAGCCTTCTTTGCTGGCGCGCGGAACTCCTGGCTTCTCTGGCGCTGACTTGGCTAATCTTGTAAACGAAGCGGCGCTGTTTGCGGCTCGCGATGACAAGCGAACCGTCAATATGGACGAGTTTGAAAAAGCCAAAGATAAAATCATGATGGGTGCTGAGCGCCGCTCCATGGTGATGAATGATCAGGAAAAACGCAATACTGCTTATCACGAAGCCGGACACGCCATTGTTGGCTTGAAAGTGCCTGAACACGATCCTGTTTACAAAGTTACCATTATCCCGCGTGGACGTGCGTTGGGTGTCACCATGTTCTTGCCGGAAGAAGATCGTTTTAGCCATAGCAAGCAGTCCCTTGAAAGCCAGATTGCTACATTGTTCGGTGGCCGCATTGCCGAGGAAATGATCTTTGGCAAGGATAGTGTGACAACCGGCGCTTCCAATGATATTGAGCGCGCGACAGATATTGCACGCAATATGGTGACCAAGTGGGGCTTGTCAGAAAAGCTAGGGCCGCTCACTTACAGTGAAGAGCAAGGCGAAGTCTTTCTGGGTCAGGGTACCTCGTCGCACAAGCAAATGTCTGATGAAACCGCCAAGGCGATTGACCATGAAGTACGCACGTTTATTGATCGCAACTATGATCGTGCTGAAAAGATTTTGCATGAGAATATCGATATTCTACACACAATGGCAGAAGCATTGATTCAATATGAAACCATTGATCAGAATCAGATTGCTGAAATCATGCAGGGCAAAAAGCCAACGCCTCCAGAGGGATGGTCGGATGATGACAACCCTGAACAGGGTGGCGGTGGAGAGCCAGCGGTTGCTGATATTAACAATGATAGTGATGTAGTCGTTGACGGAAATCCTGCCGAATCACATTAAGGCTGTATTGAAACGACAACAACTGTAGAAAAAGCACTGTAAATACCTTTGCGGTGCTTTTTATTTAAGTCAAATATAAATAATAACAAGACTTTTAAAACTAAGCATTCAACAAGTCTTAACAAGAAAAATGACTTTGTACTAGACTGCTCGAATCCCCGATAAATAACATAAACTATAAGGACTTTCGATGGAGCGTAAATACTTTGGTACTGATGGCATCCGCGGAGAAATAGGCACTTACCCAATGACCCCTGACTTTGCCTTAAAGTTAGGTTGGGCCGCCGGAAAAGTACTCGCATCAGAAAAACAACACCCCTTGGTCGTCATCGGCAAAGATACCCGCATATCTGGCTACATGCTTGAATCTGCGCTAGAAGCTGGCCTGGTTGCGGCCGGTGTGAATATCCGCCTGCTTGGGCCAATGCCAACCCCCGCAGTAGCATATCTCACTAAGACTTTCCGTGCCTCTGCCGGAATCGTGGTTAGCGCCTCACACAACCCATATCAGGACAACGGTGTTAAGTTCTTCTCTGAAAATGGCACAAAACTTGAGGATGAAACTGAGTTAGCCATTGAGGACTACATTGAGCAAGAGCTCGTTACCGTTCCCTCAGAGAGGCTTGGAAAGGCAGTTCGCGTGGATGATGCCGCCGGTCGCTATATTGAGTTTTGCAAACGGGCACTGCCACAAGAAATCGGCCTGCAAGGACTCAAGATCGTGGTCGATTGTGCAAATGGTGCGACCTACCATACTACACCGTATGTACTGTCGGAGCTTGGGGCGGAGATTATTACCGTAGCCGATTCCCCTAATGGTTTTAATATCAATGAGGAGTGTGGCGCCACGGCACTGACCATGTTGTCAAAACAAGTTGTATTACACAAAGCAGACTTGGGCGTTGCTCTGGATGGCGATGGTGACCGCTTAATGATGGTAGACCATACAGGGGAAATCGTCGATGGTGATGAAATCCTTGCAATTATTGCCAGAAACCGACTGCTGCGCACTCACACAAAGCAAGATGTTGTCGGTACACTCATGAGCAACCTGGGGCTTGAGCAAGCAATTCAGGAAATGGGTCTGAACTTCCATCGCGCCAAGGTAGGTGATCGCTATGTCATGGAGAAACTCATTGAGCACAATGGCTTAATTGGCGGTGAATCTTCTGGTCACATCATTATTCGTGACTGTATCGAAACAGGTGATGGCACGGTCGCAGCATTGCAAGTACTGCGCGCAGTGATTGAGTCAGGTAAAAGCTTACATGAACTCAAAAAAGTCATGTACAAATATCCCCAAACACTTGTCAACGTATCACTCAAGGGCAGCGTCGATTTATCGTCGAATGCACTTATCAAGCAGGCCGTTGCTGATGTGGAAAGCCAACTGGCACATCGTGGCCGAGTTTTGCTTCGTGCATCGGGTACACAGCCACTAATTCGTGTCATGGTGGAAGGCCAAGATCAGACTGAAACCAGTCAGCTTGCTAATCAAATTGCTGATGTTGTCCAGCAGCAAGCTTCGTAGCTTCGGCTAACGCACTTGAGCCAAAGCTCTCGATGATTATTGGGGGCTTTGGCTTCTCACCCTGAATACCGAGCGATAAGCCAATACTAAAAAGTCCCCCTCAGCCGTAATGCATTTAAAACCACAACCAATGAACTAAATGACATGCCGATCGCAGCCACCCAAGGCGCAAGGACACCTAGTGCAGCCAGCGGAATAGCCAGTAAGTTATAAGCAATAGCCCATGCAAGATTTTGCCATATAACATGACGTGTTTTCTGTGCCATCCTCATCGCTTCGGGAAGAGTAGATAACTTATTCGACATCAACACCATATCTGAAGTGACTTGAGCCAACTGACTCCCCTCACCCATTGCAACCGACACATCAGCGCCCGCGAGCACTGGTGCATCATTCACACCATCCCCAACCATCATTACTGTGGCACCGGCCGATTGTAACTGCTTTAAATACGCCAGCTTTTGGCTGGGTAGCTGCTCTGCAATACTCTGATCTATTCCCAAAGTAGCTGCCAAGCTACTAACAACCGCCTCCTTATCACCACTAAGTACTGTCGTCCTGTAGCCTTGTTGATGTAGTGACTGAACACAGTCGAAAGCATCGTCCCTGAGCTGATCTTGTAACTGGTAAACGGCCAACAACTGCCTTTCGGAAGCAAGGTAAACGATGTTGTTCACAATTCCTGCGTCTATTTTGGTGTTATCCGCTGCATTTAAAGTTCCTAGACCGGATGAGCCTGCCCCCGATAACTGTGCTTGAAAAGCGTCACGATCAAGCCATTCTAGTACAAAGCGTTCAGTACCAATTCGGTAGCGTTGGCCTTGATAGTAGCCCTCCACACCAAAGCCCGGAATATTTTGTACCTGAGTTACCTCAAGTACATACCCACTTGCGCCAAGAATAGCCTTACTGACTGGGTGCTCTGAGGTACTTTCAAGACCCGCAGCCAATGCCAGTATATCCGCCTCATTATCAAAACCTGACCCACTCACAAAGGCTTTTTGTTGGCACAACAATAACTGCCCGGTGGTTAAAGTTCCTGTTTTATCGAACACAATGTCTGACACATGAGACAAACCCTCAAGCGAATGCCCGCGGGTTGTCAGTAGTCCCATTCTAGTCAAGCTACTGGTGGCCGTCGTTAACGCTACTGGTGTGGCCAGTGATAATGCACAAGGGCAGGTCACAACCAATACCGAAATCGTCACCCAAAAAGCCCGCTCCGCATCATGGAAATACCACGCAGTAAAAACCACAGCTGCCAAGAGCAAAATCCCCAGCACAAACCAGGCCGCAACCGAATCCGCTAACTTTGCAATTGGAGGCTTTTCCATTTGTGCCCGATCAAGCAGGCGAATAATAGAGGACAGTACAGTACTTTCACCAACAGCCTGAACCTCCATGTGCAGCGGACTTTCAATATTAACGGTTCCACCATTGAGATGATCACCCGATGATTTCAGCACTGGAATACTCTCACCACTGAGCATGGCTTCGTTGACGCTACTTTGACCATCAAAGACCACTCCATCCGCCGGTATTGTTTCACCGGGTTTAATCAGGACGTGATCTCCGATTTGTAATTCAGAAACACTGACAATGGTCTGCTGATTTCCCTCATCCAAGCGAGTAGCCGTTGCCGGTAATAAGCGCACCAGCTCATCGGCTACTCTTCCGGCTCGGTGTCTTGCCGACATCTCCAAATGGCGACCTAGCAACAGGAAAAATGTAAACATGGTCACGGAGTCAAAGTAAACTTCCCCTGTGCCAGACAATGTTGCCCAAACACTTGCAAAGAAAGTTGCAATAATAGCCAGACTAACCGGCACATCCATTCCCAAACGACGGCGTTTTAACTCACGCCATGCCGATTTGAAAAATGCACTAGACGCAAAAATCACAACAGGTGTGGTAATAATTAGCCCCGCCCAACGCAGCATTTGCTGACTACTCTCGCCGATCGCATCTCCACCAATATACAATGCCAAAGCAGTCATCATCACCTGCATCATGCCAATGCCAGAAATTACTATCCGGCGTAAAGACTGTTTTTGTTCACCATCGTGAAGGCTTTGCAGACGGCCAGCGTCAAACGGATAAGCCTGATAGCCGATGCTACGAATTTTGGACAAGATGTCGCTCAGTAGTAATTGCCGCTTATCCCATTTAACAATAGCACGGTGAGTGGTGAGGTTTACCTGGAGGGAGACAATACCGGGTATAGCTTGAAGGTGGTGTTCAATTAGCCAAACACAGGCGGCGCAAACGATCCCTTCAATAATCAACGAGGCTTCAGCAGTTTCATCTTCGGCGACACGAACGAAGGACTGCTGCACGGCCTCATTGTCATATATGCGCAATTGCTGCAACTCATCGGGGATCAGAATTTCTGACTTTGGGGATGGCTCGGTTCGGTATCGATAAAAATCATCCAAACCATTTTCAACGATAGCCTGCGCTACAGCCTGACAACCAAGACAACACATCGGCCTTGGCTTACCATCAATCACAATATGAAAATCAGCCCCATTCAACGGCAGACCACAGTGATAACACTCGTCCGCCCCAACAACCGTGGAAGGTTCAGCCATCAACTACTTGCTGAATCACGCGCAACATCAATATATCCTTTGATTTCGTGCACATCATCGCCCCGTTGAATCGTTACCACAATGGTCCAACGCCCTGGTACCGTTAACATGACTTCAGATCTGTACACACCGGGGGACTTCTCAGAAAGTAACACACCACTTTGATCCTGCTTTGGGTCCGCAGTACTCAGGTACTTCGCCGTAGCTGTTGCCCCTGCAACCAACACTCCATCTTTATCTTTCACCACTATCTCAAATGGCTCAACGGTATCTAGCCTCGGTGGATGCTCCCAGCCTCCCTCAACGACCCATCCTCGCTGCTTTTGAACTTCAAGGCGTTGCAGGTATTCATTAAACTGGTTTTCTTTCTGTCGAAAATCGTGAGCAACTATTCCCGGTGCATACTTCGTTGCAATTGCAATGATATTGGAGTCCACCACCGTCAGTATAAGGAAAAAAGCCACGATAGAAGCAGGCGCCCAATGGAACCAGCCCAACTTCGCCTCCGAACCCTCTCGACGTGCCTCACGAGTATAGGTGACAATGCCCAAGCCGTAAGCCGTCATACTAAAAAAGGCAAAGTGAATAGCGAAGACATCAATGCCTGGCCAGTAAAAGTAAGCCAGGGGAAAGTAGATCGCCCAAATAATCAACGTAGTGAGCAAGGCTGATGCGCGCCCACTCCATTTCATCCATAAATGAAAAAAGAAAAACAACAGGAAGGCTGCGGCAATACCGCAGCCCATTGTAATCAATAAATGAATATTAGCCATTTTTCCTAGTCAATTTAGGGGGTTATAAACTGAGAATCTACGTACACAGGCTTCTCAACCTCACCCGTTATAGGCGTTAATTTAAAACGAATCGGCAAATCCTTGTTACTACGAACGGCAGATTCTGGTTGGCGAACCCTGACAAACATTCTCAGACTCTTACCCGCACCTAAATGAACCTTATCAAGCTTACCAAGATCCACGACACCATCCGGTACACCTTCAACAGATAAGTTAAACGTGGCCGGCTTCATCGTCTTGTTATAGTACTTAAACCGATAGCTATTTTGTACAGAACCGTCAGACAACACCACAAACAATGGATTCCTGACCTGCGATACGTCAACAGTCACTTTCTGTACAGACAGTACACTCCAGAACAACACTCCCGCCGCAGCTAAGGTAGCAATTCCATAACCAACAGTACGCACACCAAAATACGAGGTCTTTTTGCCCTCAAGCGCATTCTCAGACGTATAACGAATAAGACCGCGCGACCACTTGTGCTTGTCCATAATGGTATCGCAGGCATCGATACACAAACCGCAATGGATGCAAGCAATCTGCAAGCCATTACGAATATCAATCCCCATCGGACAAACCTGCACACAGAAGTTGCAATCCACACAGTCACCGTGCCCCAACTCATGGCGCTGTTCAAGCGTCTTCATGGCTTTGGCGGGTTTGGCACGCCCAGATTCACCCTCGCCGCGATTATAGTCGTATGAAACAATCGAGGTATTCTCGTCGAACATAGCACTCTGGAAGCGAGAGTATGGGCAAATGTGAACACACACCGCATCCTTGATCGCACCAGCCGCCAGATAAGTCGTCACAGTCAGGATAAGCGTCGCAAAATATGCAGCCAGCGGTGCTTGTCCGGTAAAGAACTCAACGATCAGTACACGAGCCTCAGCCCAATACAAAGTAAAGGTCAGCCCGGTCCAAAAAGCCAGCAATACCCACAGAACATGGGTCGCCCCTACTTTTAGCAGTTTTTCCTTATTCGACCAAGGCTGCTTCTTAAGACGTAACCGCGCAACACGATCCCCTTGAATTCTTCTCTCAATCAAGCGAAAAGCATCGGTCCACAATGTTTGGAAGCAAAAGAAACCACAGAATATCCGACCCGCAATAGTGGTCACAAAGAACAGAAATACCGCCGCAAAGAACAGCAAAGCTGCCAACGAGAGAATATCCTGGGGGTTAAAAACCTGATTAAATAAGTAATACTTGTGAGTGGATAAATCAAAAGCCACCATCTGATTTGGCCCCACTTCACGGGACCACGGCATCCAGGGTAGTAAGAAAAAAACCAGATACCCTAGAATAAGAATGGCGGTTTTGATATTCCTGAAACGCCCCTTGACGGAGCGTGGCTCAATGATCTTCTGATATTCAACGAATTGCAAAGGTGCTTCGCTCATCTCAATCACCGTCTGGCGATGTCGCTGATAATGAAACCAGCGACCGCCCTAATTTGTAATGTTTACTGGCCGCCCGCTCGCTTATTTAATAAGTAAGCGGTCAACACTTTAATCTCCGTATCAGTCAGACGTGAAGCCCAGCCCGGCATTTCACGACTAACACCATTATGAATAACCTGCTTGACGCGCTTTAGGCGCTCCTCATCAGACTCCGCACCACGCACATCCGCGATCGTCCAGATTTTATCCGTCAGATTCGCCGCGCCCTGAGACTTCAAGCCTGTTCCTTCGTGCGTATGACAATAGTGACAACCACCTGTTTGACCGTGGAAAATCTCTTTTCCGGCAGCCGCCAGCTCAGGGTCATTTTTCTCGCCCGACATACTCAACACGTAGTTCGCAACTTGTGTCAACTGTGTATCATCGAACGTCTCTTCATAAGCAGGCATGAAGCCTAAACGACCATGCTTCAAGGTTGTTTCGATTTCGTGAGCCTTACCTCCCCACAACCAATCATCATCAATCAGATTCGGGTACGCACCAATCACACCCCCGGCACCCGTTTGGTGACATACCGCACAGTAGTCACCGAAAATACCATTACCGTAAGACTCGACGAATGCCACCTTGTCAGCATCTTTCGCAATATCCTCATAGCTGGACTTCGCAATCTCACTCAGGTAAGCCTTCTGTACCATCGCACTGTCGCCCGTTTGCATCTCTTCTGCAAGCAATGCACGTGTATTCCAGTGAGTTGTCACCTCTTCGCCACTATCCTTGAGATAAGAAATAGAACTCACACCTTTTATGAAGGCATTTCCAACAGGCCATGATGGATAAATTATCCAGTAAACGATCGCAAACACAACGGTCGCGTAGAACGTCCACAACCACCAGCGAGGCAGTGGATTATTGAACTCCTGAATATTATCGTCCCAAACATGACCTGTCGTTTCAACACCAGTTATGGGGTCTCTTTCTGTCATTTTATCTACCACCTTTCTGAGCTATATCATTCGGTTCGTCTTCAAGCGGAATGTTCTTGTACGACTCAAGACGCTCGCTACGTTTCTTTCCTGTATAAACATACAGCAGCATCCCGACAAACAGAGGGAAAAAGATCAACAACGCGACAATCTTGCTATTCCCTAAGTCCGTTAACCAAATCCATAGATCACTCATCTTAAAAACTCCGCAAAAGCACTGTCACTGTTGATTATCGAGCCTTAATAAACTCATGTTCATCATGAGCTTTAAAGTCAATCATCGTGCCAAGTACCTGCAAATAAGCAATCAATGCGTCCATTTCGGTAATCCGTTCAGGGTCACCATCACGGTTAACTCGCTGTGCATCAGCAATCAGATTTTCATCCGCACGCGTCACATCCAACTTATCCGCAACATCCTGACCAAACTGCTTCACATTGGAATCATATTCTTCCTGCGTCAGTGAGTAAGGAACCCCCACTTTCTTCAACGCTTCCATTTTTGCCTGAATGTCAGAATAGTCCAATTCATTCTCAAGTAACCACGGATAGTTGGGCATGATTGACTCAGGCACAACCGAAGTCGGCTTAACCAGGTGCTTCATATGCCATGCATCAGAGTACTTCCGCCCCACACGCGCCAAATCTGGCCCGGTACGCTTGGAACCCCACTGAAACGGATGATCATACTGAGACTCCGCCGCCAGCGAATAATGCCCATAACGCAACGCCTCATCACGGAATGGACGAACCATTTGTGAGTGACAGTTGTAGCAACCCTCACGCGTGTAAATGTCACGTCCCGCCTGCTCCAGTGGCGAATAAGGCCTAACCGCCTGAGTACCATCAGCACGACGCACATCTTCCACGGTATCGTTGATATAAAACAAAGGTGTGATCTCAACCAAACCACCGATACTAATGGCGACCATGGTAAATATGATCAACACGCCAATATTCGTTTCAAAAATTTCGTGTTTCAATTTCATGAAAATATTCCCGCTATCTCTGATCGCTTATGCACTAACTGCTTCTCGCTCAAGTGAGTTTTCTGTCACTCGCTGAGCGTTCCGAATTGTCATATAGACATTGAAGGCCATCAGAAACATTCCTGATACGAAGAACATGCCACCGATTGCCCGCACCACCAACGGCGCATGCATAAAGACAACCGTCGAGATAAACGTATAAGCGAGATTTCCATATTCATCAAATTCACGCAGCATCATGCCTTGACCGATACCCGACGCCCACATTGATGTGATGTACAAAATAATACCCAGCGTCGAAACAAAGAAGTGAATCTTGACAAGCTTCATGCTGTACAACTCTGTATTCCACAGTCTTGGAATCATGTGGTAGAACGAACCGACAGTAATCAGGGCAACCCAACCCAGTGCACCGGAGTGTACATGCCCAACCGTCCAGTCAGTGTAGTGCGACAACGCGTTCACTTCTTTCAAGGACATCATCGGACCTTCAAACGTAGACATTCCGTAGAATGACAAGGCCGTAATCATAAACATCATAATCGGATCAGTACGCAACTTATCCCATGCGCCAGACAACGTCATAATACCGTTGATCATTCCACCCCACGATGGCATCAACAACAGGATTGAGAACACTGCCGCGAGCGATGATGTCCAGTCAGGGATTGCCGTCCAGTGTAAGTGGTGAGTACCCACCCACATGTACATGAAGCCCAACGCCCAGAAGTGAACGATTGATAAGCGATAAGAATAAACCGGACGACCTGCTTGCTTGGGAACAAAGTAGTACATCATGCCAAGGAAGGCTGCAGTCAAAAAGAAGCCCACGGCATTATGACCATACCACCACTGCGTCATCGCATCCTGAGCACCAGAGAACAAGCTGTAGGACTTTGCTCCAGCGAAACTCACCGGCACCGCCAGATTATTGAAGATATGCAGAATCGCTGTTGCCAAAATAAACGCCATGTAGAACCAGTTGGCCACGTAGATGTGCGGCTGATTACGACGCATGATGGTTGCAACAAACACGATGAAATACGTGACCCAGACAATGGCAATCATGATATCAACATACCACTCTGGCTCCGCGTACTCACGCGCCTGAGTAATGCCCATCATGTAACCGATACCAGCAACCACCAAAGCCGCATTCCAGCCGTAGAACATGAAGTCATGCACTGCCTTGGTGCCCGCTAGGCGAGCCTGACAAGTTCGTTGAACCACGTAGAAAGACGTTGCAAAAAGCGCATTACCACCGAAGCCGAAAATTACACCACTGGTATGAACCGGGCGTAGACGACCGAAAGTAATCTGTGCAATATCAAAGTTCAGAAACGGCCACGCAAGTTCTGAAGCGATCCAGACCCCAGTGAACATTCCCGCTATACCCCAAATCAGGGACGCTATTGCGAACTTCTTTACAATGTCATAGTTATATTGCTCAACAGAGCCAGCACTACTATGAGCCATGCCATTACCTCAACTTAAAATTTAATCCGTACTCACTCAGATACCCGTGCCACACCCCAGATGCGGAGCGCTTGTAGGCGCACAAGGATACACCAGAACTTCTAGAGGTGTCTTGAAAAACACCCACAATAGATCCACTTTATCGCGCTCCCAGAAAGGAATCATATTTAACATTTAATTCCTTAATAAACGCCGGGCAATTACCGAAGCATATCAGGGCAAGAGTATCACTAACCAAGTCAGGACTGCATTGACAGAAATCAACAAAACTGCGGCCGATCCCATATCCTTCGCTCGACCTGAAAGCTCGTGCCACTCACCACCAAAGCGATCCACAACCGCCTCAATGGCCGAGTTCAGCAACTCAACGACTAATACCAGAACGATGCTCCCAATCAACAGGACAACCTCTACGCCCGTCTCCCCTAGCCAAATTGCCAGCGGGGTAGCGATCAACAACACAGCAAGCTCCTGACGAAAAGCCTCTTCGCCACGGTAAGCCGCTTTTAATCCCTGCATTGAAAACCGGAAAGCGTTAACCAGCCGCTTCCAGCCTCGGTTTGTATTTCCTGATGCCATTCGTGCTCAACTTTCCCTACGTTATATACTCATTAACGATAGGCATCAATGTCAGGGCACGAGCATACCAGATTCCTGTCACCAAAAACATTATCGACACGGTTAACGGTTGGCCAGTATTTACTACTATACGACACTCCCTTTGGAAATACTGCCTGTTGCTGAGTATAAGGATGATGCCATTCGCCACTTAAATCCTTTAATGTATGCGGTGCATTCACCAGCGGGTTATCATCTGCTGGCCACTCACCAGACTGAACACTCAGTATTTCTTGCTTAATCGCAATCATCGCATCACAAAAACGATTCAGCTCCGACAAGGACTCCGACTCTGTTGGCTCAATCATCAAAGTACCTGCCACCGGAAATGACATGGTCGGCGCATGGAAGCCATAATCCATTAAACGCTTCGCAATATCTTCTTCCGAAATACCCGATGCCGCTTTTAATGGGCGAATATCAATAATACACTCATGCGCAACCCGCCCATTCGTTCCCTCAAACAATACCGAATAATGAGGTGCTAAACGCTCCTTCACGTAGTTAGCATTCAAAATCGCCAATTCAGTGGCACGTTTCATCCCCTCGGCGCCCATTTGCTTGAGGTACACCCAAGAAATCGGAAGTATTGCTGCACTGCCATAAGGAGCCGCAGAAACCGCACTATTACCTTCAATCTTATCATCGACGGGACTCACTACATGACTGGGTAGGAACGGCGCCAAGTGTGATTTCACACCAATCGGCCCCATACCCGGGCCACCACCACCGTGTGGAATACAGAATGTCTTATGCAAATTCAGATGAGATACATCCGAGCCAAACTTGCCTGGCTTACACAAGCCTACCTGCGCATTCATATTGGCACCGTCCATATAAACTTGCCCACCATACTGATGCGTTAGCTCACACAACTCAACCACGGCCTCTTCAAAAACTCCGTGTGTTGACGGATAGGTAATCATCACCGCAGACAGGTTTTCAGCATGTAACTCTGCCTTTTTCCTGAAATCTTCAATATCCACATTGCCATTCTTATCACACTCGACAATCACCACTTTCATGCCTGCCATCGCCGCCGACGCAGGGTTGGTTCCGTGGGCCGAGCTTGGAATCAGACAGACATGACGATGCCCTTCCCCACGACTCTCGTGATAACGGCTAATTGCCACCAGACCCGCATACTCACCTTGTGCGCCGGAGTTGGGTTGCATAGAAATCTCATCATAACCCGTCACTTCGGTCAGGAAGGTTTCCAACTCTGCAATCATCTTGCGATAACCAACGGTTTGATCTTTTGGCGCAAATGGATGAATATCTGCAAACTCCGCCCAGGTTACGGGCAACATTTCGCTACTGGCATTCAGTTTCATGGTGCATGAACCCAAAGGAATCATGCCGTGTGTCAATGAAAAGTCTTTATTTTCCAAACGCTTCAGGTAGCGCAGCATCTCTGTTTCGGAGTGATAACGATTAAAAACCTCATGTGTCAAATAATCACTTTCACGCACATAAGCCGCTGGAATACCCGCTATGCCTTCGGCCACACATGCCGCATCCAGACTCTCAATATCCACGCCATGATCTTCGTCCAACAAAACATCAATTAATAGCTGTAAGTCTGCACGAGTTTTGCGCTCATCAAAACTAATGGACAACTTATCATCACCCAATAGTCGTAAATTAATCCCTTCTGCCAACGCAGCCTGATACACCACATCACGCTGCTCACCGAAGTTGAGTGTTAATGTATCGAACCACGTGTCATTCACCACCTCAATTCCATGCTGTTGACATGCCATTGCTGTGATACTCGCCATGCGATTGATACGCTGTGCAATTTGCTTCAAGCGCTGTGGCCCATGATAGACTGCGTAAAGCGCGGCCATGTTTGCCAGCAGTGCCTGGGCAGTACAGATATTAGAGGTCGCCTTGTCACGTCGGATGTGCTGCTCGCGGGTTTGCAGCGCCATGCGCAAAGCTGTGTCGCCTGTTTTATCCAACGACACACCAATCAGGCGGCCTGGCATGGTTCGCTTGAACTTATCTCGTACTGCAAAGAAAGCAGCATGGGGGCCGCCAAAGCCCATTGGCACACCAAAACGCTGTGCCGATCCCAATACAACATCAGCATCCATTTCACCCGGAGACTTCAGCAGTAGCAAGCTCATCAAGTCGGCCGCCACACAGACTAAAGCCTTTTGCTCATGCGCTTGCGAAATCAACGGCTCAATATCAACGATCGCCCCTGTAGTATCCGGATACTGTAGCAGTACCCCAAACACCTCATGGCTTGCCAGCTCTGTCGCAGCATCGCCAATGATTAGTTCGTAGCCGAAATACTTCGCGCGGGTTCGGAGTACATCGATTGTTTGCGGATGAACTTGCTGATCGACAAAGAATGCATTACTTTTCAGCCGGTTCGAGCGTTTACACAAAGCCATTGCCTCGGCAGCAGCAGTAGCCTCATCCAACAATGACGCATTGGCAATACCCATGCCCGTCAAGTCCATCACCATTTGCTGATAATTCAGCAAGGCCTCCAAGCGCCCCTGTGAAATCTCCGGCTGGTAAGGCGTGTATGCCGTATACCAGCCCGGATTTTCCAATACATTACGCAGAATAACCGGCGGTACGATCGTGTCGTAATATCCCATGCCAATATAAGAAGTGGCTACGGTATTATCATCAGCCATCGCTCTCAAGTTGGCCAATGCCTGCTGCTCACTACAGGCTTTCCCCAACGCCAATGGCTCATCCAGCAAAATACCCGCCGGAACAGTTTGCCGAACCAGTTCGCCCAAGCTCTCAACACCAATAGCCGACAACATGGTTTGTACATCATCAGCACTTGGCCCAATATGACGGCTGATAAAATCATCATGCTGCTCAAGCGTTTGTAGGGAATGCGCCACTGTATTCTTCATAATTAACCTTCGTAACCAGAGGGGGATCAGTCGTCCAGGGACGCAAGATAGGCATCAGCATCCATCAGTTCGTCCATTTGTTGCATATCACTTGGCTGAACCCGAAACAGCCAACCACCATCAAACGGCTCACTATTCACCAACTCCGGCGCATCTTCCAGAGTACTGTTTACTTCAAGCACCTCACCGCCAATCGGTGCATAAACATCCGATGCCGCCTTTACAGACTCAACCACGGCACACTGCTCGCCAGCAGCCAATACAGTCCCCTCTTCAGGCAACTCAACAAAGACCAAGTCTCCCAATAATTCTTGTGCGTGATCGGTAATCCCAACGGTTACACTGCCATCCTGATTGGTACGAGCCCACTCATGGGACTCATGATATTTTAATTCTGCGGGTAAATTACTCATCTCTTACTCTCCATAGGTCATAATGCAATAGCGATATTCATAATGACAAGTCAGCGGACTCGCCCCAACCGCCATTAATCCAGCTGCGACTTGCCATTTCGAACAAATACAGGTTTCACCACCTTTGCCGCAAGACACTTACCACGAATTTCAACTTCGCAACTATCGCCAATGCTTGCAGGTACTCGTGCCAATGCAATGGACTTGCCCAGTGTTGGGGAAAAAGTGCCGCTAGTAATTTCACCCTCACCAACATCACAGACAACTTTTTGATGTCCACGTAGGACACCCTTTTCCTGCAACACCAAGCCCACCAACTTCTGACTCACTCCCTGCTCCTTTTCTGCCTGAATGGCACGACGACCGATAAAGTCACGGTCTTGCGGCTCCCAAGCAATCGTCCAGGACAAGCCAGAAACCAGAGGCGAAGTCGTTTCATCCATATCTGAACCATAAAGATTCATGCCTGCTTCCAAGCGGAGTGTGTCACGCGCACCCAATCCAATAGGGGCGACACCCACTGCCAGCAGTCGCTCCCATAAGTCACCGGCTCGCTCATTGGGTAGCATAATTTCGTAGCCCGCTTCCCCCGTATAGCCAGTTTTGGCAATAAACAAGTCGCCTGCCTGTACGCCAAAGAACACACCAAGATCTTCCACCGTCACCCGCTCAGACTCAGAAAGCAAGCCCTGAACAGACTCAATCGCCTTTGGCCCCTGCACTGCCAACATTGACAGGTCATCACGCACCGTCATTTCAACATGATAAGAAGCCTTCTGAGCCTCCAGCCACGCCAAATCTTTATCACGCGTTCCGGCATTAATCACCAAACGGTAAAAGTCATCGCCTAAATAGTAAACGATCAAATCATCAACCACCCCTCCCTCTGCATTCAGCATTGGGCTATACAAGGCTTTACCGAGCTGGGTGAGCTTTGCGACGTCGTTTGCCAATAGGTGGCGTAAAAATGCTTGGGTCTTTTCACCTTTGAGGTCAACCACGACCATATGTGACACATCAAACACGCCGGCGGCGGTTCTCACCTGATGGTGTTCCTGCACCTGAGAACCGTAGTGAATGGGCATTTCCCAACCGGCAAAATCGACAATTTTGGCACCCGCAGCGAGGTGGTGATCATATAAAGCAGTACGTTGAGGCATTTAGATATCAGTCTCCATAAAAAAGGCGGCAGATAGCTTTCACTATCTGCCGCCCCTCTGTCCTGATACCTGAGATATTCCCCGCTGACAACAGCGCGTTAAGCCCTTCGGTAGGTGCGATGCACACCGTTCTCCAGAGTTAGCACAAAATACAGTCCTTCTGCCTGAGCGTTTCCGGGCGGATTTGCGTCTTCGGCGGCCAGCCTAACTCCCTGACCCTCTCCTGCATTCTGTGTTGCTAATCGCGAGGAGTATATCCAAGCCTCAAGTAAATTCAAAGCGTGAATCATTTTTTCTGGTTAAAAACGCTCTTAGGCTTATCAGCATCCAGCATCGCTGCCAAACGGTCAGCGGGCATATAACCAGGGATTAACTGTCCCGATTCTGTTAGCAATGCTGGCGTACCATTTACACCCAAGGCCTGCCCTAGCTGATATTGTTGTTTAACCGGATTGTCACATTTTTTTGCTGCAATTTTTTGACGGTTTTTGGCTTTAGTCATTGCCAACTGCTGATCATCCGCGCACCAAACACTGACAATTTTATCGTAAGAAGGCGAACCAACGCCCGCACGTGGGAAGGCCAAATACTCAACCGTAATGCCCTTTTCATTAATCTCATCCATCTCACGGTGCAGCTTCGCACAATATCCGCAATCAATATCGGTAAACACCTTGAGGACGTGCTTTTCATCTTTGGCTTTGAATACAACCGGTGTCGTTTTCGCGGCCTCCATCATCTTCTTACGCACTGAACGCTGCGCAACTTCTGACAAGTTTTCCCGTGTCTGCAAATTCAGCAAATCGCCACTAATGAAGTATTTGCCATCGGCGCTCAGATAGACTAATTCTGTGCCGTACATCACCTGATACAGACCTGCAATCTGACTCTCTGCAATTGAGTCCGGCGGAGTTTTGAAAGTCTTAACCAGCACATCATTCAGCAACTTTTCCGTTGTGCCAGAATCTGCGGTTGCCTTTTTAGTTGGTTCTGCTGCGCCCACCACGCCCATTGCCAACAGGCATAACCCAAGTGTTGCTACTCTTAATTTGTTTTTCATCATCGTTTGCTTACTACCATTGTTTTTGAATACGTTAAAGAGACTACGCTGTCGGCGAGCTGAACAAATGTACGACCAAGCTACCCACGCGGATGGTGTTGCCGGTGTACCTCCTGCAAACGCGCCTGCGCAATATGTGTATAAATTTGAGTCGTGGACAGGTTACTATGACCGAGCAACATTTGTAAGACCCGTAAGTCCGCGCCGTGGTTCAATAAGTGTGTCGCAAACGCATGCCTTAGCGTATGGGGTGACAATTTTTGTTCAATACCAGCCTCTACTGCATAACGTTTAATCAGATACCAAAATGCCTGGCGGCTCATCCCCTGCCCGCGACGTGTGACAAAAACCGCATTACAAACACCTTGCCCACGCATCAGCTCCGGCCTTGCGACATCAAGGTATACACTTACCCAGCCCACAGCAACATCGCCAATGGGTACCAGACGCTCTTTACTCCCCTTGCCCAACACCCGGACAACACCCATTTGCAAATTAATCTGGGATAATTCCAGAGAAATCAACTCAGTCACACGCAAGCCAGTTGCGTACAACAACTCCAGCATCGCCCGATCGCGCAACCCCAGCATTTTTTCCGTATCGGGAGCTTCCAGCAATGCATCTACTTGCGTTTCAGATAAAGACCCCGGCAAAGAGCGGCCAATACGCGGTGCATCAATCAAGGCAGATGGATCTTCCGCTACCCGCCCTTGGCGTAGTTGATAGTGATAAAAGCGGCGCAAACTGGATAATACGCGCGCCATACTACTGGTCTTGGCACCCTGCTTTCCGCGATATGCTAGGTATTGCTGAAGCGTTGCCGAATCCGCACTGAGTAAATCCAGGGACAACTCACTCCCCAACCAATCCGCCCACGCACTCAGATCACGGCGGTAGGCTGCCAGCGTATTTTGGCTCAGGCCACGCTCCGACCAAAGCGCATCCAGAAAGCCATCAATCAACGACTGATTATCCAAGTTAAAAAATCTGCACTTACTTCAAGTCTTCACCAGAAATGATCGCTTGTGATGCGTCCACGGAACGCAGCACATTACCCTTGAACTCACCTTTTCCATAAAAATCAACTTTCTTGATGCTCGGAAACACATCACTAAATGAGATTTGCAAACGATCCACTGGATCACACTCAAACACATAAGTCAGCTCAAAGTCACTATGCCCATTATCATCACCCACTGCGTGTACATCATCCGCGCCTTCACTCTTGGTATTCGGGTCATCGTGCTCATGATAAGCCAACATATCAGAGTCCATATTAGAGCTATACGGCGCACAGGCATCAACGGGAACAAACTGAAATAACCACCTTAGCGCTTCCTCTTTGTAAAGCCTTTCATACTGCTCATTCAGCTTCTTTTTTTGCTCAGGCCGTTTTGGTGAACCCTCAAAGCCCAAAATATCCTGCGACGTGGCAACCATTTTGAATGTCAGAAAACTATCCTCCTTCACAACCGCAACCGCCAAAGTTCCATGCTGGTGCGGGCCGGGAATCGGAGTGGCCATTGCGGTAGATACAGGCAGCAATAAAGCCGCCAATACTGAAAGAAGTTTCATGGATTTGTCTCACTGCTCGAAGATTATCAATATAAGGATGCAGGCAATTTCAACTGCAGATGGTGCAGGTATCCCCTCTGATTTTGGGTATAATAGCGCCGCCGAATTTACCCGAGGGATGTTAGCATGTCACCATTTCTGAAAACAGCCATTGATGCCGCCAAAGCCGCACAGCAGATCATTGAGAAATACTATAACGGCGAATTTGACGTTGAAATTAAGCCTGATCAAAGCCCGGTGACGATTGCCGATGTCGAAACGGAACAAACCATTAAGAAAATTATTCTGGATACCTTCCCTGATCATGGCTTCTACGGTGAAGAAACTGGCAAAGTCAATGAGGGTGCTGACTACAACTGGCTGATTGATCCCATTGATGGCACCAAAAGTTTTGTTCGTGGCTACCCTTTCTTTTCGACACAAATCGCGCTCATGCACAAAGGTGAGTTGATTGTCGGTGTGTCAAATGCGCCCTGTTTCAACGAAATGGCTTACGCAGAAAAAGGTCAGGGTGCGTGGCTAAATGGTGAAAAAATCACCGTGAGTGATATTGCAGACCTTCATAACACCACCCTCTCACTGGGGAATATCGCAACCATTGCTCGCCAACCACAATGGCAGACACTTGGCGAGCTGATTCAGCAAGTCCATCGCACCCGCGGTTATGGCGATTTCTACCATTACCACCTGTTGGCCAGCGGTAAACTGGATATAGTTGTTGAGTCAGACGTTAACATTCTGGATATTGCCGCCCTGTCGGTCATTGTCAACGAAGCGGGTGGGTGTTTTACCGATTTATCCGGTCAGGCGCTGACGCTGGATACAACAAGCGTCTTGGCTTGCAATCTCAAAACAACACATCAACACCTGCTGGATCGCTTGCAATACAGCTGAATTACTTCGCGTCAGAAGAGCCTGAGGCAGCCGAGGTACTGTCCGAATGACCTCCTTCTTCCTTCAGGTTCTTCTTATTGCCGCTTTTAAAATCCGTTTCATACCATCCACCGCCACTTAAACGAAACCCCGCCGCAGTGACTTGCTTATGTAACTCAGGTTCGTTACAAGATGGGCAGATAGTTAATGGTGCATCGCTGACCTTTTGAATTACTTCTTCAACATGACCACACTTGGCACACTGATACTCATAAATTGGCATAGTTAACCTCAAAAAATTACTTCACGGACGTGTCCCCACAAATGTGGGCGGAAGCATAGCTTTTCAAGTTTTATCAAGCAATCGCAGTCCCGTACGACCACGCCAACAGAATTTACTGAATTTGCAAATTGCTTTCTGCTACGATAATCCCCATGACCGACCGCTCCACTGAGGTTGGCTTGCGTTGCTCGCGGCCTGAAGCCCCACGAATATCAAGCACTCTGGCGGCTGCCAACAAAGCCAAGAGCCTATGGATAATCAGGGACCACCAAGGATCTGAAATCAGAGATACATTAAATGTCCTATCTTGAACATATTCAGCGCTGCAACCAGTTTGTACGCGAGCAGTTTTTGCCTTTTTTTATTGGTGAACAATGCCTCGGGTTGACTCACAAAGACCATGTGATCCACCTACTAAAATGGCCTGATGTGTTTTATGTTGACCACCAAGGCTTGCACTTGAACCCAACACTCAATACACCTGAGTCGCGTACCGATGCTGTTAATAGGGTTGTTTACGCACTGCACCAGCAAGGCATTATTGAGTCATGGCTAAGCGAGCAATACAGCGTCAGCCAACACTTCCAAGGCGACAGTCTCATGTGTATTGAGCGGGCTGCAACTGCCTTTCTCGGTGTGCGTGGATACGGCATCCACGTCAATGGCCTGGTGCGTAAAAAAGATGGCATTCATGTGTGGGTTGCCACACGCTCAACGCACAAGCCCTCTTATCCCGGCATGTTGGATCAAATAGTCGCGGGTGGCCAACCGGCAGGTATTAGTCTGATGGATAATCTGATCAAAGAAGCAGCTGAAGAAGCCGGTATCCCAGCGGACATCGCGACACAAGCCAGCTTTGCGGGGGAAATTCATTATTGCGCCGCCACGTCCCGCGGCCTCCACAATGGCGGTATTTTTGTCTATGACCTATGGTTAAGTGAAGACTTTGTCCCGCACAATACAGATGGCGAGGTTGCGTCTTTTCAGCTTCTGCCTATTCAGGAGGTCGCTGACCTTGTTGATCATACGACAAAGTTTAAAGACAACTGCAACCTGGTGAATATCGACTTATTTTTGCGGCTGGGTGTGATCAATGACTCTCACCCGGATTATCATGCCATTAAAGATGCACTATACGCCGAACCATTAACAATCAAACCCGACAACACGAGTACACACAATGCCTTATTCCAGTGACCTCCAGCATGACTACATTCCTCTCACTCCAGTTGCAAAAAGCCAACTTGAGTCACTGATCGACTTATCACGACCGGCTGTGGCTAACTGGATTCAGCAAAGCGACTTTGCCGCCAAAGAAGGCGAAATTTGCTTAATCCATAACGAGAATGGTGAATTAAGTGAAGTGTTAATTGGTGTTGCAGAACAGCATGAGCGTCGCTGGGCAATTGCAGGACTTCCCTCCAAGCTTCCAGTCAACCATTACCAACTGCATTGCAACTGGAGCATGGCCGAACAAGCCCAAGCCATGATCGGTTGGGGACTGGGGAGTTATCAATTTGACCAATTTATCAACAATGATAAGGCTCAACCCATTTTATTTTTGCCGAGCGAGCAAAAAACAACAGTCATGGCATTCTACGATGCCTTGTGTACCGTTCGTGATCTCATCAACCTACCCGCCAACCACATGATGCCAGAGCATTTGTCTCAGGAACTGGCGGCACTTGCCAATGATTATCATGCTGAATTTGAAGAAATTGTTGGCGATGACTTATTAGCCAAAAACTTTCCAACCATTCATGCCGTTGGACGCGCCAGTGACCACGCACCTCGCCTGCTATCCCTAAGATGGGGTGATGCCGATAACCCCAAACTGACCTTGGTGGGTAAAGGCGTTTGTTTTGACAGTGGTGGCTTGGATATTAAAGGTGCTGCCTCCATGCGCTACATGAAGAAAGACATGGGAGGAGCGGCTCACGTATTGGGATTGGCAAAATTGATCATGTCTTTCCAGCTTCCAGTGTGCCTTGAGGTACTGATCCCTGCTGTGGATAACGCTATTTCCGGAGATGCTTTCAGACCCGGCGATGTTATCACTACCCGCAGCGGCAAAACTGTAGAGATCGACAATACCGATGCAGAAGGCCGACTGGTACTGTGCGATGCACTATCCCTGGCCTGTGAGTCTGCACCTGATTTAATTATTGACTTCGCCACGTTAACCGGTGCAGCGCGCGTTGCACTGGGCACTGAGGTTCCGGCACTATTTAGCAATAACGACGCGCTGGCGCGTGACATCCATGATCAGTCGGTTCGCAGTGAGGAGCTAATCTGGCCAATGCCGTTACATCAGCCTTATTTCGACAAGCTAAAAAGCAACGTAGCGGATATGCTGAACTCAGCCGATGGCTACGGTGGAGCCATTACCGCTGCCCTATATCTGAATCAATTCGTGGATGGTGATATCGACTGGGCACACATTGACCTGATGGCATTCAATATTCGTGATCGTCCTGGTCGCCCGCAAGGCGGTGAGGCAATGGGATTATTTGCCATGTATGACTACCTGCAAGGCCGTTATCAAGCATAGCGAGCCGCAATAACCTGCTTAATACCACCGATATTAAGCAGGTACGCGACCAGACCGTAGCTACCCAGACCAATGGTCATCTGCAGCACCAACCAGTGCCAACCTCTTAGATCTTTAACAAACCAAAGGCACACACCCATCCCTAATGTTGCGATAATAATTTTTGCAATGTCCGTCATTGGCAAGGGAATAGGAAATACTTTTCGCCCATAAAAATACCCCAACACGCTGGCAATCATAAATGACAACAAAGTTGAGATTGCCGCCCCATGCATGCCCATTCTAGGAATAAGTAAGACATTCAGTAAGAGATTAATAATCGCCACGAAAATGGCAATTTTAAAAATCCCAAGATTTTTGTTTCCCAACTGGAAGGGCAAATGAAAATAAAAGGCGCCAAGCCCCATAAAAAATAATGCGCTCGCTATCCAAGGCAATACCAGAACCACAGACTCTTGGTACTTCTCACCAATCATCAGGTAAACCAAATCCGGCCCAACCAAAGACAGCCCAACCACCGCAGGAATCGAAATCCCCAACAATAAAATAACGTAGGTATTAAAGTATTCCAGCGCGGCTTCCTGACCTTTCTGATCCAGCAGCTTCACAATCATGGGATAAGCCGCCAAATTGATGGCATTCATCACCATCATGATGGAGTTACCGGCCAAATCATATCCCACTGCATATTTACCCGCTTCCGCTTTATCGACCATCCACGCCAGCATATAACGATCCGACAAATTGGCAATTTCATCCATAAAAAATGATGCTGCCAATGGCGTACCATAGATCAATAGCTTTTGGGTCAACTCCGGTGTGTAATAAGTGCGATCAAATAAAACCCAGCTTTTTGCACTAATAATCACTGATGGTATCAACATCCCGCAGGCAACCCCAACCACAACGCCTATCGGCCCAAAACCAAAATACGCACATGCTGCACCAAGGCTCAATGACAATACGGAGTAACTCACTGTCAGCATGGCATATCGGTTAGGTAACATTTGTGCCGACTGGAGCTGCTGACCAATCATCAACGCAGCAAAGCCCACCAGCAACAGCAGGCCCACCAGAACCGGCAAGACATAGTCCTTCCCTAACAACAAAATTATTAATGCAGCAATGACGGTAATAGGTACTGCCAACCTAAGGTAGATGACACCCAGCGTGGTGATAAATGCCCTTTCAGAATAAATGCCACCCGGCCAAAACCGCATGGTGCCTACCGGTAGCCAGTTTAGAAACGCACTATGAAAGAATAAGGCAGCCGAGAAAATCAGCGTATAAACACCGTACTCCTGAGGCGTCAGCAAATGTGTATAAACCGATAATGCAGCAAATGCCATCAGGCCAGGAACAATTTTGGCCAGCACATAAATGCTGCTGTTTTTAAATAACATACGTGATCTCTAACCGTAGTGAACTAAGCCTGATTTAATTCTGGCCAGTTTGTGGGAAAAATAATATCCGTGAACCGCAATCATTGACCATACAAACCAGACTTCTTTTAAGTTTTGGGAGTGCAATGTCAACTGCGATACTGCAATGGTCACCCATAAGGTCAACAGAAAAAATTTAGTTTCCAAGTCACATTTCAGTACGTAGTACAGCAAACTGGCCAGCATCATCAGATAAATAAATAAGCCAATCAGCCCATTTTCGGCCAGTATCTGAAGGTAGGCATTGTGTGCCCATTTAAACTCAACGTGATACGGATTCAGTACCGTCCCTAACGAACCTGTGCCATTCCCAATCAATGGACTGTCACTCCAAGCGCTCAAACTATGCTGCCATATCACTTCCCGATAATTCAGATCACCGGACGACAGTGACTTACCCACAGAAAAAATTCGCTCAACAGATGCTTTAGGTGCAAGCGCGATAACCGAAACCGCCAGACTTATTGCCAGCCCGACGTAGATTAATTTTAAGTTAAACGAGGCCTTACGCTGGGTGAACGCTAAATACATGATGCCAATCATGCCGGTTACCAGACCCGTTCGCGTGCCTGTTAAAAAAATGCCGTAAAATATCCACGGCACAAATAGCACATTGAGTAGTTTTGCCAATAGATTTTGGTACTGGGTATGCAACCAAACCGCCATGGGAATCGCTAATGCAAGAATGATTGCCATATTATCCGTTTCGATATTTTCAACGGTGTAACGATTGTAATATGGCCCCGTTACACCACTCAGATAATTACTGATGATAATACCCGTCGCAACCACTGCTCCCAGTACATAAGCCTGATACGCTCGACGAAATTTATACTCGTTATTGTTCAAATACGTGAACATAAAGGACATCATAATCAGCATGATGTACGTTTTCAGGATTTCTGTTCCCCAACTAAGATTGGGTGTCCAACAGATACCCAGCAAATACCAAACGGCTAATAACAGAGCAAATAAATTAAACGCCGAGAAGCTGCGGTGGGAGCCTTGGGTTACGACCATCAATAGTGTCAACCCCAGCGTTGGCATTGCAACAAACCTCGCCAAACCATCATAGATTCCTTCACCAAATGGAATCAGAAACACCATCAATAGCAAGCAATACCACGTTACGCGATGAATCAAACTCACCGGTGGCTGATCAGCCAGTGGAGTCTTTGCAATGGCGGGGATAGATGTCGCGTGGCTTATCATTCTTAATTATTAGTGCGTCGAAGTCCGTACGGTTCGCTCACTTTACACAAGGAGAGGCAAAAGCAAGCACTTGATAAGATAGACTCTGCAATATTTCCGAAAGACGGTTTTTGGCAAACACCCACTATCTCACAAAACCGACCATTGGTAGTTTACGTCCCGCCAAACTCACGAAACATCACTATTATCAACGTACCGGCAATTTAAAAATAATCCAACGAACCAGCCCTATGAAAAAGCTAAAAAACATACTATTTCTGCTAATTCTGACTGCATTTATCCTTGTCATGAGCGTTGCACTCTTACTACCCGATCAATTCTATGAGCAAATCAGTGACCGCTTGTTTAGTCCCGATACAACCACCGGCCCTACGCCGACCACACCCGTTGAACGCCCGAAGCAGGATAGCACAAGCACCACCAGTACAAATCAACCGAACAGTCCTCAGCCTCCCAATAAAACACCAACACAAATATCGTCGGCAAAAGAAATCCCCGCCAAAACGGAGATCATTGAAGGCATGGACTGGCGACTGCCGAGCTATGCACAACGCAGTGTCTTAGGTGGTTTGGTGTCGGAAACTCACGGCCCACTTGACTATGTGCGGGGTGATTTCTATATCGTTCGCTGGGATCGTACAAACCCTAAACGTAACCAGTATGATTTCTCGGAACTGCAACGCCAGATAGATGCCCGCCCAAACCAACACGTTGTCTTAAGACCCGAAATCTATTCCCGATGTGAAGCACCTGGCTGGGCACTTAAAGAGTTACGTTATACACGCAATGGCAGTCTGGTTTTCTGGGATGCACAATACTTGAAGATACTCAAACCGTATATTCAACAACTCGCAACATTCGTTAAGAAAAATCCACAAATCGTCGGTGTTCAACTGGGCATCGGTGATGGTGAATACCGAGGTGACTGCTCGCGATTTGAGCTCAAGGATGGCTGGGGTGAGTTTAATATGACCCCCCAAGAGTTACTGGAAGCCGAAACTGATTTTGGTTTTAATCCTGCCGTACTCGAGTCTTCTACCAAAAATATCGTGACCGCTTTTGCCAACGCCTTTGACAAACACACCTCTAAACTTATCTTCAATAATGCCGACCAATTTTCCTGGCAAAGTATCGCCAAACCTTACAATCAGCGCATGCCTGCCATTGCCCAATTTGTCATGAAGCGAGGCTTAGGCAACCGTGACGGACAAATCGAACACTGGATGCGTTATATCCACAAAATTTATGGTATGGAGTTACACCCTGCCAGTAATAACACTTGCACTTTGGACATGAATGAGGCGGTTGCTGAGAAAGTTGCCAACCGTTACTGGGGAACAGAAAACGAGTTCTATGGTGATTTAGACTATGTTCGCAATGAACATGGCAACTATCAGAATCAACCTTATCGCTTTTGGGTAAGCTCATTGCGAGCATTACAAATGCGACGAAACTACTCGCTGATTTTTGCACGCGCCATGAAGGATATGGATCATCCAGTGTACAAGACGCAGGCGTTCTTACGTTATCTGGATAAAACGATGGGAAAGTTTAAACAGGACACGCCCGACCTATTTATTTTACTGGGTGAGCGTTATGTGGCGGATTATCGCCTGGCCAAGGAATACCCCGAAAGGAAACTTTGCCAAGTTAAAGACCGCACAGCTATCCGCTCTTTTGGTCGCTGGATGACGGAAAGCAGTAACAGCAAACCTACCATGCGAATCCACATGCCTGCACAAGATAAATACTGGGGGCAAGATTTCTACCTTCCCAACGGCATTGACTACGAGTACGCGGCAAGAGCGTCCAATGAATTTGCATTTAATATCAATGAGCAATTAGGACGTATGCGTTGTAAAAAACAGTGTAAGGTGGTGATAAAGCTCAGTTATCAAGATAGTTATAAATCAAAAATTTGGTTACAAACGCTGAGAGGAAAAACCAAGACACTCAAAACTCAGGGTGACGGAAAAGTCAGAACTGCGAGCTTTGAGGTTGATTTACCACTGGATAACTCCCCCCAAAAAAATGACTTTTGGGTAAAGTCGGAAAGTGCCCCCCTAAATCTTATGATGGTGCGTATCAATCTATTGAAACCTTAATCCGTTGTTGGACACGAGTTACCCACTTGTCTTGAAATTATTTACGCACATAGCACCAACTCTTAACATGATGACCAAAATAATCCGATAATTTGCCCTCGTACCACCCCTGTATTGCAACAGATTCAGGCGGTGGTCGGCGAATATATAATAAAGAATCAGGATCACATCATGTCCAGAGTACCTGCTGTAAAGCAAACAGGCGGAATGCCTCAAGTTGCAACGGCTCCCGTGCCCGCACCAAGCTTTCAGACAATTCCAGCCCACATACCAGAGAAGGAGCTTTCTCTACATGATATTTTCGCCATTCTGTTTCGCCGCAAATGGACCATCCTGTTCACACTGTTACTAGTCTTAGTGGTTGCACTGCTGTTCACATTTTCAACCAAGCCTTCTTATGTCGCGCATGCAACTATTCAAATTGAGCGGGAAGGCCCCCAGGTTGTAAGTTTTGGACAAACCGAAGCGAAAACCTCAGCCATTGACTCCTTACAAGACCCATTCTTCAGAACCCGTTATGAAATGTTGAAAAGCCGAGTATTGGCAGAAAAAGTGATTGGGCAGGAGAATCTTGAACACAGCCTGAGAACCGCAGGTGAGCCACCAGAGAGTCTGAAAGGCTTTTTTTCGTTATTCACACTTCCTGACATAAGCAAATGGTTGAAAACCGACATAGGTGGAGTCGGCAGTGCTCCTCCAAAGGAAGACGATATCACTGACTTATTTTCAAAGAAGTTACAGGTGCAGGCAATTGAGGGGACACATCTGGTTAAGATTTTTTATGAAGGCAGCTCGCCTTCAGAAGCCAAGCGCGCAGTAAATAGTATTATTAACAACTTTATCCAGCTACAGATTGATACTAAAAGTGAAACAGGCGAATATGCCAAAGAGTTTCTTCGCCACGAGCTGGATAAAGCAAGAGCCAACCTACAAGATGCAGAAAAACGCTTAGTTGAGTACTCCAATAAGAATGGCATTCTGGGCATTGATGCCAAACAAACACGGCATGTTCGTAAATTAAATGATTTAAGTGCTGCATTAGTACAGGCTGAGATTCGCCGTACAACCGCTGAGAGTCTGTATCGTGAAATGAAAAATACAGGGTCAGTGTCAACGGTGATCACAAACCCTGTCATCACAAGTATTAAGGGCCGTTTGGTTGCCCTCGAAGCGGAGTATCAGGAAAAGCTGAAATTATTTAAGCCCGGCTATCCCGACATGCAGCGACTGCAACAACAAATCAATGAGACTCGTCGCAATTTACGCACTGAACTCAATACCATTCAGAGTTCATTGAAGTCAGATTTTGAATCAGCCAGGGAACAAGAACGAGAGCTCCGTGCCGACCTAAAGCGCTTCAACAAAAAGCTCTATTCACTTCAGGGTAATAGCATCAACTATAACACCCTAAAGCGTGAAGTGGACTCCAGCGGAAAGCTCTACAACGGCCTACTACAGCGCCTTGAGGAAGTAGAAGTGGCTTCTTCTGCCAACGCTAACACCAGCAACATTAGTATTATTGATCCAGCCCGTGAGCCCACAAAGAAATACCGCCCAAATCCAAAGCTAAACATTCTGGTGGGTAGTATTGCCGGTTTGCTGTTGGGGATTGGTTTAGCATTCTTGCGCGACTCACTGGATCGCTCCATCAAAACCCCAGATGACTTGTACAAATTTACTGGCCTTCCCGTACTAGGAAGTATTCCTCGCCCGGTTCGTATTTCAAAACGTCATTTGGCACTTGCCTGCAAAATGGAACCAGATACCCGATTTGCTGAAGCTTATCGAGTATTTGCTGCCAATATGCGCTATCAGAATAATCAGGATGAAGAACAAATCCTCCTGGTCACGAGTTCGCTCGAAGGTGAAGGCAAAAGTACAACTGCCTGTAACCTGGCCTGCGCATACTCCCAAATGGGAATGCGTGTCCTGTTAATTGACGCAGACTTACGCATGCCGTCAATCCACAAAAAAATTGGCATCCCCAATACTGTTGGATTATCTGAATACCTTGGCAATGAAAGCGACTTAATCGGTATTACCCAAACCATTAAGGCCATTCAAAATCTTTTTGTTATTACCGCAGGCAATCACCACGATGACCCAATGCGCCTGTTAAGCAGCGAGAGAATGGCTTATTTAATTTCTCAGGCCAGTCAACGCTTTGACTTTGTGATTATTGATTCTGCACCGGCCTCGGGCTTGGCTGAAACATTAATTTTGTCCTCACTAGCCAGTAAAACGCTCATCGTAACTGATGAAAGTAATATGAAAACCCAATCAGAGCAGATCAAACGCACTGTGGACTCACTGGGTCGGATTAAACAAAATGTCTGTGGCTTCCTGCTTGTGAACGTCAAAGGTACTAGCAAACAAGAGCAAAAATACTACCAACGTGCTCGCCGCAAAAAAAGACTCAAGCTACAAAATAGGTCCGCAACCCCCTGATCAACTTTTATATGTCAACCCAAGCGAATAACCACCATACAGATTCAGATTGGTTGGGACATGACTTGTTAACTGGTTAAATTAACTACTTTCTGGTCTAATTCACCCTTATGCAAAGCCTGTACCTCCTGAAATGGTTATCTGAATGAAATTGAAGTCACTAATCTGGACTATACTGATCGCCACCTTGTTATTTTTCACCATCGTCTACTTGGGAATAAAATACGAGTGGGTGAATGAGGCGAAGCCGAAGTACCCTCAAAATACAAAAATTCAACAAGAAAAAATAGGCACTTTACTGTTGCCTGAAACCGATACGGGCAAGTCTGCTGCTGAAACCGGAAATGGCACGCAACCAGAACTTATTGAAGAAGTGCCGGTACCACTTCACGGTGACCAGCTTGGATCATCGACTCTGAGTATTGAGGAGATCGTCACCCAATGCCAAAACATAGCGACCTCAGTGGGTATTCCTGAACAACAATTTGATCAGGCAGTATTGGAGTGCATTGACCGCAATAGCGCCCACCTAAAGACTGAGCAAACCATTGTTGACGAGCGGGTGGAGCGGATCAGAAGGCAGTGCGACTTAGCCATCACACAGAGAGAGTTACTATCTACAGAAGAAATTAAGATGCTAGTGGACGAGTGTGTCGCCTCAATGCAGTGACACAGTGGTCACTGCCTGAGTAACTTGAGAATATCTTCCAGCTCCGCAATGTACTGCCTGATCAACTGCTTGGATTGATTGGTATCATTTTCTGCCTCTTCGCCATTCAGCTTTTGGCGCGCACCACTGATGGTGTAGCCATGCTCATAAAGCAAGCTGCGGATTTGGCGAATCAACAAAACATCCTGACGCTGATAGTAACGACGGTTTCCACGCCGTTTCATGGGGGTCAAATTTGGGAACTCTTGCTCCCAATAGCGCAACACGTGTGACTTGACACCACACAGATCACTGACTTCCCCAATCGTGAAGTAACGCTTCCCCGGTATTGGGGGAAGCTCCTGATTATTCGATGGTTCCAGCATAGTTTTCTACCCGCTGCCTGAGTTTTTGTCCAGGTCGGAATGTCACCACTCGTCTGGCACTCACGGGAATCGCTTCGCCTGACTTGGGGTTTCTACCCGGACGCTGTTTTTTATCTCGCAGAGTGAAATTACCAAACCCCGACAACTTAACACCTTCACCTCGTTCCAGCGCCCCACGTACTTCCTCAAAAAACATCTCAACAAGCTCTTTGGCTTCACGTTTATTCAGACCAAGTTCATCAAATAAATGCTCGACCATTTCCGCTTTGGTCAATGTCATCGCTGTTGCTCCTAACTTTTTCGGCATTGAGAAATAAGTGGGTAAATGCAGTTTACCGGCGCAGCACTCCGCCTGTTTGTTTTTCTAACAATTGCACAAGTGCATCCACATGTGAATTGATATCAGCATCTTCTAGGGTGCGTGAAAAGTCTTGGAAAATCAAGCCTAAAGCAAGGCTTTTTTGTCCGGCATCGACTCCAGGACCTTGATAAACATCAAACACGGTATACGACTTTAATGCGTCGATACCAGCACTTTCCAATGCACTATAAATGGCCGCAGCAGTCACTGACTGATCTACGATTAATGCCAGATCCCGACGAATGGATGGGAAGCGTGACAGTTTTTCATAGGATGAAAGTGACTTGTTTGAGATCAAACCCAGGTCTACTTCAAACATGAACACTGACTGTGATAAATCCAATGATTTTTCTAAGCGCGGATGCAGTGCCCCCACCCAGCCAACCACATTATCCTGATCCAGAATCTGCGCTGACTGACCCGGATGAAGTGCCGGATGCGCAACCGGTGCAAAATGAAATTTACTGGCGGTTGCCTGTGCCAACAATGCTTCGACATCACCTTTAATATCGAAGAAATCCACATCCTGCGCTTTGCTGTCCCAATGTTCTGAGCGCCGTGCTCCGGTAATGACACCAGCTAACTGCTTGCGTTGTGTAATCCCCGAATCACTATGCACAAAGTTCAGCCCAACCTCGAACAGGCGAACTCGTGTTTGCTGACGATTCAAATTCTTCACCAAAGCTGGCAATAAACCAGACCACAGCGTACTTCGCATAACGGCTAGCTCTTCTGAAATCGGGTTAGCCAAACGAATTTGCTCATGAGCAGGGTTCAACATTCGCTCTATTTCAGGCGATACAAAACTATAGGTGACGGCTTCACGATATCCCCTGTCCACCAACAATTGACGCAGTAGGTCTTCACTCACCTCAGTTTCCAGCTTGCGCGCAATTCTTGGTGTCATTGGCCGCAAACGCGAAGGAATTCTGTCGTAACCATAAATGCGCGCAATTTCTTCAATCAGATCTACTTCACGCGAAATATCAAAACGGAAAACAGGCGGAGTGACTGTCCAGTTATCGCCTGCTTGAGTCACATGACACCCTAAACGCTGCAAGATATCCGTCACACGCTCCGCATCAACACTCACACCTAAGTGCCGCACGATATCACCTGCCTTAAGCTCAATTGATGGGCGACTCAGTAATTCCGGATTACTGACAACATCGGTCACTGCTGCTACCTCGCCACCACAAATCTCAACGATTAACTGTGTCGCACGTTGCAAGGCGCGCTCCTGAAGGTCCGGCGATACGCCGCGCTCAAAGCGGTGTGAGGAATCTGTATGCAGGCCATAGCTCCGAGCCTTACCCATAATTTTTTCAGGAACAAAATAGGCACTTTCCAGGAAGATATTTTGTGTCTGATCTGTTACGGAGGAATCCAGCCCGCCCATGACACCAGCCAATGCCAAGGCTTTTTCCTGATCGGCAATGACCAGCGTATCTTCGCGTAAGGCAATTTCACGATCATCCAACAAGGTCAATGACTCACCTTCCGTTGCCATACGCACGACGATACCGCCAGACAGCTTATCCAGGTCAAAACCATGCATGGGCTGACCGAGTTCTATGAGGACATAGTTGGTTACATCAACGACCGGCCCCAAACTCCGAATGCCAGCACGACGTAAACGCTCAACCATCCACAACGGCGTCTCAGCATTCACATTTACATTGCGAATAATACGCCCCGCGTAACGCTGACAATCCTCAGTCGCCTGAATCTCAACTGCAAATTTCTCATCAGAAGCCTGTTCCACAACTTGGATTGTGGGTTCAATCACCGGAGATTGGGTCAGCACGCCAACCTCTCGAGCGATACCGGCAATACTCAAACAATCTGCACGGTTTGGTGTGGCATCAAGCTCCAGAATGACATCATCCAACATCATGTACTCGCGAATATCAGCACCAACTGGCGCTTCTTCCGCAAGTTCCAACAAACCATCCGCACTGTCTGCCAAGCCCAGTTCACTCGCAGAACACAACATACCGAATGACAGTTCACCGCGTAGCTTGGATTTTTTAATCTTAAAACTGGAGCCGTCCTTCGCCCCTAATACCGCACCAATTTTCGCTAATGGAGCTTTGAGCCCAGCACGAGCATTTGGCGCACCGCATACGATCTGCAACGGCTCAGTTTCCCCACAATCCACCGAGCAAACTTGCAACTTATCCGCACCGGGATGCTTTTCTGCGCTTAAAATTTTCCCAACAACAACATTGGTAAAATCATTGGCAACTGGCTCAATACTGTCTAATTCAACACCCGCCATGGTAAGTTGACTGCCAATTTCTGCTGCATCAACATCGGGATTCACCCACTCACGCAGCCACATTTCACTGACTTTCATTTGTATATCCCCTTAGCTGAATTGTTGCAGGAAGCGTGTATCGTTATCGAACAGAATGCGTATGTCATCAATTCCGTACCGCAGCATTGCTAATCGCTCCACACCAAAACCAAAGGCAAAACCCGTGTATCTTTTGGCATCCACACCTGTATGCTTGAGCACTTCAGGATGTACCATGCCGCAGCCCATTACCTCCAGCCAGCCGGTATGACTACAAACTTTACATCCAGTGCCAGTACATAACACACATTGAATATCACTCTCAGCAGATGGCTCTGTGAATGGGAAATAAGAAGCCCGAAAACGGACTGGCAGCTCATCCACTTCAAAAAAGGCCTTAAAAAAAGCATCCACTACGCCTTTCAAGTCAGCAAAAGTGACATCCTCATCAACCATTAAGCCTTCAACCTGATGAAACATCGGGCTATGCGTCACATCTGAATCACAACGGTAAACCCGCCCCGGCGCGATCACACGATAAGGTGGTTCGTTATCTTCCATCGTATGAATCTGCACTGACGACGTATGCGTTCTCAACAGTAAACCGTCGTTAAAATAAAATGTATCGTGCATGGCTCGTGCCGGATGGTGTTCCGGTATATTCAAAGCGGTGAAATTGTAGAAGTCATCTTCAATCTCTGGCCCTTCAACCACATCAAAACCGAGCTGGGCAAAGATGGCTTCGATCCGTTTGATGGTAGAGGTAATGGGGTGCAGACCCCCTACTTCTGCCTCACGCCCCGGCAACGTGACATCAACACGCTCAGCCTGCAAACGCGCATTTAACGCTTCTTCCTGCATACTTTCTTTCCGAGCATCCAGGGCGGCGGCCAATGCTTGCTTCGCTTTGTTGATTTCCTGACCTGCTTCACGCCGTTGCTCTGGCGGTAGTTGACCAAGCTGCTTTAGCTGATCTGTCAGAATCCCCTTTTTTCCCATGTAACGCACACGTACTTCATCCAGCGCAGCAAGCCCTGCCGCTGCTGAAATGTCGTGATGTGCCTGATCCATGAGTTCCAGTAATTGTTTCACAGAAAACTCCCGGTAAATCCGTTTTTAAACCTTTTAAAACGCAAAAAGCGGAGAAAGGCCTTCACCTTTCCCCGCTTTTTGTCTGATTCGATACGTTTGAATCAAGCAGTCAGGGCGGCTTTGGCCTGCTCTACTACTTTCCCAAAGGCATCAATATCATGTACAGCCAAGTCAGCCAGCATTTTGCGATCAACTTCGATACCCGCCTTATGAATACCGTCCATCAAACGGCTATAAGAGAGATCGAACATACGCGCTGCCGCATTGATACGTACAATCCACAGTCTGCGGAACTGACGCTTCTTCTGACGACGATCACGGTATGCATACTGACCCGCTTTGGTTACTGCCTGATTTGCAACACGGTAAACGCGACTACGCGCACCGTAATAACCTTTCGCTTTTTTTAGAACTTTCTTGTGCTTTGCACGGGCTGTTACACCACGCTTCACTCTTGCCATTGTTTAAATCTCCGATTAAGCGTAAGGCATCATTTTACGAACGGAAGGCGTATCACAAGCCTCCACCACATCACCTGCACGCAGGTGGCGCTTTCGCTTCGAGCTCTTCTTAGTCAGGATATGACGCAAGTGAGATTGCTTGCACTTGAACGTGCCATTGGCACGCTTGCGGAATCGCTTTGCGGCACCGCTGTTAGTCTTTATTTTAGGCATCTTCGTCTCCGTTGATAACGGTTAAAAAAACATCCCCCAAGAGTGCCTGCCTTGAAGGGACGCGTACAAATCCGTGTGCAGAAGCAGCCTAGGAAGAGCTCTTATCTTTATTAGTCGGTGATAACACCATGACCATTTGGCGACCTTCCATCTTTGGGAACTGCTCGACTGTTGCGTACTCTTCCAGATCTGCCTCAACACGCTTGAGCATATCCATCCCCAAATCGCGGTGAGCCATCTCACGCCCACGAAAACGCACAGTAACCTTGGTCTTGTCCCCAGCCTCAAGGAACTTGATCATATTCCGTAGCTTAATGTTGTAATCCCCAACATCCGTAACTGGACGGAACTTGATTTCCTTGACCTGTGTCTTCTTCTGCTTCTTCTTGGCAGCGCCTTTCTTTTTACTGTTTTCGAACTTGAACTTACCAAAATCCATAATCCGACACACAGGCGGCTCAGCATTCGGTACAATTTCAACCAAATCAAGCGTCATAGCAGCAGCCTTAGCCATTGCATCCTCAATAGACACAATGCCAACATTTTCACCTTCTGCATCAATCAACCTTACCTTCGGTAAAGTAATTTCTTCATTGACACGATTTTTTTTCTGGTTGCGGGCGATACGCTTACCCTCCTAAACAATAAAAAACACGACTCAACACACCCCGCGTACTAAGCGTCAACACCTACTTGGCATCCACTCGACGCTCCACCTCATCCTGCATCCGGGCAATCAGAGCATCAACGGTCATTGTCCCTAGATCCTCACCCGTTCTGGTACGAACTGCGACGGATTCTGCCTCGACCTCACGATCACCCACCACCAATAAATATGGTACGCGTTGCAGAGTGTGCTCGCGGATTTTAAAGCCAATCTTTTCATTTCTCAAGTCTGATGTCACGCGAATACCGACTTTTTTCATGCGCTCTGTCACTGATCTTACAAACTCAGCCTGCGAGTCCGTGATGTTCATAATAACAGCTTGCTCAGGAGACAACCACAAGGGGAAACGCCCTTCGTGATGCTCAATCAGAATCCCGATAAAGCGTTCAAATGACCCCAAAATTGCCCGATGTAACATGACCGGTACCTGACGCGAGCCATCTTCAGCAACATACTGAGCATCCAAACGAGCAGGCATTGAAAAGTCAACCTGAATGGTGCCTAACTGCCACACACGCCCCAGGCAATCTTTTAACGAAAATTCTATCTTAGGGCCGTAAAAAGCTCCCTCGCCCGGCAGTTCTTCCCAATCAAGATTTTGTGCGTCCAACGCATCAGCCAATGCTTTTTCTGCCTTATCCCAGTCCTCATCACTACCAACACGATTTTCAGGACGTGTTGATAGGCGATAAATAACTTCGTCAAAACCAAAGTCACGATATACATCGTGCAGGAAATCAATAAAATCGGCTACTTCCGACTGAATCTGATCTTCAGTACAGAAAATATGCCCATCATCCTGAACAAAACCGCGAACACGCATTAAGCCATGCAATGCGCCCGACATTTCATTACGATGACAAGAACCAAACTCTGACAGGCGCATTGGTAAATCACGGTAACTTCTCAGCCCCTGATTAAACACCTGCACATGACAAGGGCAGTTCATGGGCTTAAGGGCAAATTCGCGCTCCTCAGAGACTAGAGAGAACATATCCTCTTTGTATTTTGCCGCATGACCGGAACGCTCCCACAGAGAAAAGTCCACCAACTGAGGCGTCTTGATTTCCTTGTAATTTCTCTGGCGCTGCTGTTTGCGCATGTACTGTTCGATTGTCTGATAAATCGTCCAGCCTTTCGGGTGCCAGAACACTTGCCCCGGTGCTTCTTCCTGAATATGGAATAAATCTAGCTGACGACTCAGGCGGCGATGATCACGCTTTTCTGCTTCTTCAAGATTATGCAGATACGCCCTGAGCGCTTTCTTATCTCCCCATGCCGTACCATAAACACGTTGCAGCATCTCATTATTGGAATCACCACGCCAGTATGCGCCAGCCAGTGACATCAATTTAAACCAACGTAAGTGTCTGGTATTCGGCACATGCGGTCCACGACACATATCCACATATTCTTCATGATAATACAGGCCGACTGCCTCAACAGATTCATCCATATCATCAATTAATTGCACCTTATACGCCTCATTGCGCGCCTCAAAAATTGCACGCGCCTCAGCAATCGGCGTCATCACCTTTTTGACATCGTAGTCTTTTTTGATCAACTCGCCCATGCGTTGTTCAATCGCACTCAGGTCGTCTGGCGTAAAGTGTCCTTCATAATTAATGTCGTAATAAAAGCCATTATCAATGACCGGCCCAATGGCCATCTGTGCCGCTGGATACAACTGTTTAACAGCATGACCGACAAGGTGAGCAAATGAGTGACGTACAATTTCCAGCCCTTCCTCATTCTTTATTGTAATAATTGCCAAGGTTGCATCGTCTTCGATCACATCACACGCATCAACCAAACGGCCATTCACGCGCCCTGCGATTGTCGCTTTGGCCAAGCCCGGTCCAATATCAGATGCAACATCCATGACAGAAACAGGCTGATCAAAATTACGTTGGCTACCATCAGGAAGAGTAATTACAGGCATATCAATAATCTCCAGTGGTGACCAATACCAGTGGCCACATGATGTTTTTCGCCATTACTGTGGCGTGGTTAAATTAGGCGGGCTAGTCTAACAAGATAAATCATTCGGGTTAATAGTTGGGCACGGTTATTTTGCACACTATTGGCATTAGCAACTAAGGTGAACGAAGTAAAAGAGAATGAAATATTAGGATGGTGGGGCGTGAGCGATTCGAACGCTCGACCAATTGATTAAAAGTCAACTGCTCTACCGACTGAGCTAACGCCCCTTTGGGAAAATATCTTGAAATGGTGGGGCGTGAGCGATTCGAACGCTCGACCAATTGATTAAAAGTCAACTGCTCTACCGACTGAGCTAACGCCCCATCTCAAGAACGGCGTATTATAAAGACCGCACTTTCATTTACAAGCTATTTTTTTACTAAATTGCACCTTTTCCAAGTGCCTATTGCTTGGCAATTAATACCGATCGACTCTGGAAACCTGTAATACGACAAAGAAACCTGACACCTGTTTACAGAATCGCCTCACAATATCAGATTTCACGTAAGCCACGTCGGCAAGCCTAAATAATACCGTCACCACAATGGCACTTAAGCCCGCACAGTATCACTCACAATGTGCGCCGGGAAACCTCTGGATAACAGGAAGCGTGACTGTTTGGCCTGTTCATCTCTAGTAATTGGTAACACCGGCCCGAAGCGTTTTGCACGTTGCTGCTCTGCAAGATCCCACCAATTCACCTCTGCATCACGAATGGCTTTTTCTGCCAGAAACGGGCTCGCACCGCGCTGCACCAGTTGCTGATGGATCTTCAGCGCTCCCTGCCCCTTGAGGATTCTTGAGCGAACAAAGCTTTCCGCATAACGCTCATCACTTTGATAATTAGCCTCCGCCAATTGATCTAACAACGCATCCAGATCGACACCCTCAGCATGAGGCTTTTGCCTTAGTTTCCGATGTAACTCCCAGCGAGAGTGTTCACGCCGCGCCAACAGATCAATCGCTGTTTTCAGGCAGCGATTGACATTGTCTTCATCAGGCACCAAGGCGTTATTCTTCCGGCTGCTCGGAATCATCCTGTGCTTCAGTCGGCGTCCCTTTTGGTGCCAGCAGCTTATCGCGTAATTGCTTTTCGATGGTTTCAGCAATCTCAGGGTGCTCTTTTAGGTAAGTACGCACATTATCTTTACCTTGGCCAATCTTATCATTCTGATAGCTGTACCACGAACCCGCTTTATTCAGTAACCCCTCGCGTACGCCCAAGTCAATTAACTCACCCTCATGCGATACACCCTCGCCATAAAGAATTTCAAACTCGGCTTCTTTAAATGGGGGTGCCATTTTGTTTTTAACCACTTTAACCCGCGTGCTATTTCCAACAATTTCATCGCCTTTCTTGATACCACCGATACGGCGAATATCCATACGAACAGACGCATAAAATTTCAGGGCGTTACCACCCGTAGTCGTTTCAGGGCTACCGAACATCACACCAATTTTCATACGAATCTGGTTGATAAAAATAACTGTGGTATTCGATTTTTGGATATTGGCCGTCAATTTACGCAACGCCTGAGACATCAAGCGCGCCTGAAGCCCCATGTGCGAATCACCCATATCACCTTCGATCTCGGCACGAGGAGTCAGTGCGGCAACTGAGTCCACAATCACTAAATCCACACCACCAGAGCGCACCAGCATATCCGCAATTTCCAATGCTTGCTCACCATTATCTGGTTGGGAAACCAGCAGATCGTCAATGTTCACGCCCAGTTTTTCTGCATAGCCAGGATCTAGCGCGTGTTCTGCATCCACGAACGCTGCGGTGCCACCCGCCTTCTGGCATTCGGCAATACAGTGTAAGGTCATGGTTGTCTTACCTGATGACTCCGGCCCATAAATTTCAACAATCCGGCCACGAGGTAAACCACCTACGCCCAATGCAATATCCAATGTCAGTGATCCGGTAGAAATCACCTCAACATTACGGGCTGCACTGGCATCGCCCATGCGCATAACCGCACCTTTACCAAATTGCTTTTCGATCTGGCTCAACGCCGCGGCTAGGGCTTTCTTTCTATTCTCATCCACGTGTATTCATTCCTCATAAGACTGGTGGCAAAGCAAATTTGCCGGATTATTATTACTTATTTCCTGCACGACTATTTAGCCATATTTTATTTATCCGCCCAAGCGTGACTCGACACCCTGTAGTGCATGTACTACAGACTGCCGGCGAACAGCATCACGATCACCCGCAAAGTAGCAGGTTTCAGTATCCAGCAGACCCTTATTAGTCGCCCAAGCAAAACACACAGTTCCCACCGGCTTTTTATCCGTACCCCCCTCAGGCCCGGCAATACCAGTAATGGATAGAGAAATGGTCGCATTGCTATTTTTTAAAGCACCGCTGGCCATTTCTGTGGCAACCGCCTCACTCACTGCACCAAATTTCTCCAGCGTATCCGCACTCACACCAACCATCTGCTGTTTGGCTTCATTGCTATACGTCACAAAACCACACTGTAAAACCGCGGAGCTCCCAGGCAAATCGGTCAATACCTTAGCTACCCAACCGCCGGTACAGGATTCCACCGTTGCCAGCGTTTCGCCACGACTGATCAATAATGCTGACACCCGCTTTGCGGTGTCTTTCAAACGAATATTTTTCATCCGCGCCATCTTACCTGATGTGTCGCTAAAAAGTCAGACCCGACATGGGATTTGCATTTATTTCCCCTCGCCCCATGACATTTTAATGCCCTGCTGATACATTGCCCGCATGGCTAAATCGACCACGAAAAACCTCCCAAAACACACCCCCATGATGCAGCAATACCTGCGAATTAAGGCAGAGCATCCAGATCAAATGCTGTTTTATCGCATGGGTGATTTTTATGAATTATTTTTTGAAGATGCGCAACGCGCTGCGGAGCTCCTTAATATCACACTGACGGCGCGAGGCAAGTCTAATGACGAGCCGATCCCAATGGCCGGTGTACCCTATCACGCCGCTGAGCAATATTTACCTCGCCTGTTAAAGCTTGGCGTGTCGGTGGCTATTTGTGAACAAGTTGGTGACCCGGCCAATAGCAAGGGGCCAGTCGAACGAAAGGTTGCCCGCATTTTAACGCCGGGAACGGTCACAGATGATTATCTGCTGGATGAAACCCGCGACAATTTGTTACTGGCAATTTATCAACATGAAGAAGCCTGCGGTGTGGCTCATATTGACCTCAGCAGCGGCAGATTTGTGTTATCTCAACTTGAAGACACCCAGGCACTGATTAATGAAATTGAGCGCTTACAGCCCGCTGAAATTTTATTGCCGGAGGAACAAAACCCGCTACACAGCACCAAGCACTCAGTCACCCGACGCGCCAACTGGCACTTTGATCGTGACACAGCCAACCAGTTGCTCACCAAACAGTTTGGTACTCACGACCTGAGCGGGTTTGGTTGCGATGACTTGCCACTGGCGATTATCGCTGCGGGTGCCCTACTCCAATATGTGCAGGAAACCCAACGTGCAGCACTGCCACATATTACGGGTATGCAAATTGAATCTACCGATGATGGAGTCGTGTTGGATGCCGCCAGCCGACGGAATCTGGAGCTTGAGCAAAGCCTGACAGGCGATCATAAAAACACCCTGATTTCTGTACTGGATCACACCTCCACCAGCATGGGTGGGCGCTTACTAAGCCGCTGGTTAAACAAGCCACTGAAAGATCAGCAAACACTGAAACACCGCCATCAATCCGTGGCAAATTTGATTCAAGATTATCGCTTTGAGTTACTCCAACCGCTACTGCGTCAAATTGGCGACATTGAGCGCATTGTCTCGCGAATAGCGTTAGGCTCCGCACGTCCCCGCGATCTTTCAACCTTGCGAAATTCCTTGCACGTTATACCCGCATTGCATCAGGAGTTCGTGGCAATGGACTACCACTACCTGCAAGCACTGGGACACCGCATTGATACTCACACTGAGTTACTAACACTGCTTGGCCGAGCCATTATCGAAGAACCTCCAGTCCTGATTCGTGACGGCGGGGTAATCGCTGAAGGCTATGACGAGGAACTGGACCAACTACGCAACCTCAGCCAGAACGCCGATCAATACCTGCTGGACTTAGAGACCCGTGAACGTGAGCGTACTGGCATTCAAACACTCAAGGTGGCTTATAACCGAGTACATGGGTTTTATATTGAAATCTCCCGCGCCCACTCTGATCAGGTGCCACCGGAGTATGTCAGGCGGCAAACGTTGAAAGGTGCAGAGCGTTTTATACTGCCAGAACTTAAAGAATTCGAAGACAAGGTTTTATCCTCCCGTGAGCGTGCATTGGCACGGGAAAAGGCACTCTACGACACACTGCTGCAAACGCTTAGCGAGCACTTACAACCCCTTCGTGCTACCGCTCAGGCGATTGCGGAACTGGATGTACTGGCTAATTTTGCAGAACGTGCCACCACCCTAGACTACAACTGCCCCGAACTGGTTGAAACACCAGAACTGAATATTAGGGACAGCCGTCATCCGGTTGTCGAAACGACGCTCGATACCCCCTTTGTCGCCAATGACCTACAGATGCACCCTCAACGCCGCATGTTAATGATTACCGGCCCCAATATGGGTGGTAAATCAACCTATATGCGCCAGATCGCCCTGCTGGTGCTCATGGCACATATCGGTAGCTTTGTGCCCGCCAAAAGTGCTGTTATCGGGCCTGTTGACCGCATCTTTACACGCATCGGCGCGCACGATGATTTAAGCACTGGTCGCTCCACGTTTATGGTTGAAATGACCGAAGCGGCGAATATTCTCAACAATGCCACTGCAAATTCTCTGGTACTAATGGATGAAATTGGCCGTGGCACCAGTACCTTTGACGGATTGTCACTGGCTTGGGCATTTGCGGAACACCTCGCCAAACAACGCAAGGCATTCACATTATTTGCAACGCACTATTTTGAGTTAACCAGCCTACCGGAGCAAATCAGCAGCATTGCCAATGTGCATATTGATGCCATTGAACACGCCGACAAAATTGTCTTTTTACATCGCGTGAAAGACGGCCCCGCCAATCAAAGTTATGGCTTGCAAGTGGCTCAACTTGCCGGTGTCCCCAAACCTGTCGTAGATCAGGCCAGACACAAACTTCGATCATTAGAAACAGATGCAAAAAAAGCCCCCGAAGAAGGCGGAACCCTGCCACTGAATTTACAATTTGTACCGGAGGCTGATCCGCAGGCTGACGCGGTGAAGGCCGCTTTACAAGCGATTGACCCAGATGAGTTGACTCCAAGACAAGCCCTGGATGCACTCTATACGCTCCACCAGCTGATCGAATAAAGCCCATAATTTTCAATCAGTCATATTAAATATGCGTAATGGAACTTTTTGCATATATCGTGGCAGTATTTTATTGATGCCTATTTTTTATTCTATTAATCACCGGACTAATTGATTTATCGGAAAAACACCCTGCCAAATAAACCATATTAATTCCTGCGATTATCGATACTCGTCGGTGAAGATTTACTAATCTCTTCACCGAGATTTTTTTAATTTTTACCCGCCTCATTTTTTCGGTAGATATAAATAACCCAATCGAAACGGAGGTCACTATGTCACGGAATGACAATATCCTTTCTATCTTTGAAAGCCACATCAATCGCGAATTTGTTAACCGGAAAAAACGTCACTGCAAGAAAGTGCGCCGTCGCCTCGAGGTGAAGCAAAAGCTGGACTATTACTTTGAAGCCAAGCGCATCAACCAGCGACTTGGCTTTCTGGATGACGATGACGAACTTATGTGGAAAATCTAGGAGCTTATTTATCACCTGACAAACCGTCGCGGGTGTTGATTTTAGGCACCTGCGGCACAATCCGAGTCACAGCAATTCCCGACAGTATCAAGCCCAATGCCGCCAGACTATGCCATTCAATATGCTCACCCAGCATGATTGCGCCTGTAAAATAAGCCACCACCGGAATTACATAATTGATGTTCGCTAAAAATGTTGGGCCAGCACTACGAATGACAGCAAAGAACAATACGCTGGCAATGCCGGTCGGCCCGATACCCAACCAGATAATGGATAAAACTGCCATCGAGTGATACTCCTGTTGCCACGGCTGATCCTGATAAAACCAAATGGGCACGATAACCAAACTACCCATCAGCAACATTCCAAACCCGGCCACAATAGGATCGAACTGCGGTAGCAGCCGCGCCAAAATACTATTCACCGCATAACTGGTACTGGCCATCAGAATCAGAATGACGCCGAAGAAGGTATTGCCAGTGCTTTGTATACTGGGGTAGACGATTACTAAAACCCCCAATATACCAAGGCTAAAGCCGAGCAATTTATAGCTATTCAAACGCTCATTTGGCACCAGATAATGCGCCAATAGCATGGTAAACAGCGGCATACTTGCCATTAGCAACCCGGCAACACCGGAGCTAACACTTTGTTGCCCAAGGGAGATGAAATAAAACGGCAATAAGTTACCGAGTAGTCCAAACAATAGAAAGATTGACCAAGACTTCAGGTCACGCGGCAGGATAAGCCGCTTCGCCCACAGCACTGCACCCAATACAACGGCCCCCAGAAATATCCGCACCGCCACAACACCAACGGGCGAAAAGCTTTCCAGAGACAGGGATATAAACATAAATGAGGTGCCCCATAACAGCACCAGAACCAATAGTATGAACCAGTTCAGCAGATCATTTCTCTGCATGGTTGACCTGCTCAGTCTGTTTGGATTGCTCCAGCATTTGCAGGATATTAGCGCGCGTGGTTTTACTCAGTAGCAATCGAACACGCTGATCTGCCCGCCGAAAAACTTCACTAAGCGCCAACTCCTCTGTGCCACACACCTTGACGTAATCAATATGAATCAGCGTATCAATAAAATTCGCAATCAAGTTTTTATCAGAATAATCCGGTGAATTCAGATCGTGCATAATCGCCACACGCTGCGCCATTAACTGACATTGCTTTTCTAACTCGGCCTTGGGAATAGCTTGGTCGCCATTTCGTGCCAGCAATGCCAATGTTAGGTAATACACTTCTAAAGTGGGTGAAATAACTCTGGCCAACAAATTCAGTCGTGAGAAATCTATCGACCCAAAATCACCACGGGCATATTCGTTATACCCGACCTTTTTCAATAATCCCTGCTCACAAAGGGTATTCAGCATAGACTTGATCGCTCCTGATAAGTCTCTTTTTTTCCAGGATAAAAACAACTCACTTTGCAAAAATGGATAAATCAACGTGATCAGCTTGATAATTTCTGTTTCCGATCTGCGGCGGATATTGATAAAGCAACAGGCAATCACCGATGGCAGTGCCATGAGGTGCAGAATGTTATTGCGGTAATAAGTCATTGCAATGGAGTGCTTATCATCCAGATACAAAATATCACCCAACTCATGCTTGCGACGCTGCAACATATCCAGTGCTTCAACTCTGGCAATCTGCTCTGCTGCTGTCTCCTGAGTGATCACTAAACGACTGGAATAGGGCTGCTGATGCAAAATCTGCTGATACATCGCCAGCATCTTCATCAACTCCGCTTCATCCATGTTTTGGCGGGAAGTTGCAAGCAATACTGTCGCCACCAGATTTACCGCATTGACCGTCGCCGCATTATTAATGCGAGTCGCAATTTTGTTCATCACGCTTTCAACAGAACTTCTTACCCAGTCAGGCCGGTGTGTATCCTCATAGGTGTCACGTTGCCAATGCTCATACTCCTGATCAAGTACCCGATTCAGGAAAATTGGCTGCCCGAAGTTTGCCGATACCCGACCAAAGTTGCCACGAATCCGCAGGATTGTGCGTATGGAATTTAAGAATGTCTCAGACTTTTTCCCCTTGCCCGACAGCTCGGCTTGATAGGCTTTAGCCTCCATCAGTTTTTCGTAACCGATATACACGGGAATAAAGGCCACCGGCTTTTTGCGATACTTCAGAAAGCCACGAATTGTCATACTCACCATGCCGGGCCTCGGCTTGAGCAAGCGTCCGGTGCGACTGCGTCCACCTTCCACGAAGTATTCGATAGCCACGCCTTTGGACACCAATTCTGCCACATATTCAAACATTACCGCCGAATACAACTGATTGCCCTTGAAGCTGCGGCGAATAAAGAACGCCCCGCCCCCTCGCAGAATGGAGCCAATAACCGGCATATCCAAATTGCGTCCTGAGGCGATATACGGCACTGCCAAGCCTTCGTAGTAAATCACATAGGACAACAGCAAGTAGTCAATATGGCTGCGATGACACGGCACATAAACCAGCTCGTGGGTACGTGCTAATTCTTTGAGGTCGCCATTATTCGTCACATCAATGCCAGAATAAAATTTATTCCAGAAATAGGACAACGCGCGATTCATTAACTGAACGGTAATCTGGGTACAGTTGGCGACAATCTCATGCACATAGCGTCGCGCCTGCAAGGTGGCATTATATTCCGAGATATTCTCCTCAAGACTGCGGGCTTTAATCGCCTCCTGCACATCCGGTTTGAGAATTAAGTCCCGCACCAGCATGTGACGATGCGACACATCCGGCCCCAATGTCGCTATGCGCTCATCCGTCAGGCGCTTTGACAATACCGCCTGCAAACGATCAATCGACTGATCCACCGTCTCCGTGGTCGCTGCTGGCAAGTGAAAGTTGATGACATTCGAGTATTTCACAAAGGTGTCACGACCATGCACCAGAATTGTAAACAATTTACGAATCCGCCCTACCACCCGCCAGGTGTCGGCAAATAAAACCGGCAGCCAACGCTCCTGACTAGACACTGGCCTACCCCAAAATACCGACACCGGCACAAACTGAACTTCCAGTGTCGGATCATCACGCATGGACTCCACAATGCAACGCAGCATCCGCGAGCGCTTGGGCACTTTCTTCGCCCATGCTTTAAACGGCTCACGCGGCAATATCGTGTACACCGAATGATACTCCGACAACGCTTTGCTGCTAATTTGATCGGTCGGCGATGGCAAGCCAAGGTTTTCACACTCAGCCTCCAGCACCAACAGGCTTGACCAACCCCGCCCCTCCAATACATAAATCACCGGCTGATCAGGCTTTATACCCAGAGCCTCTGGATTTGCCGGAGCCACACTTGTCTTGATCCATAGGTAGAGCGTTTTTCTAGCCAATGTATCGATGGATTTACGGAGATTCATAAGCGCGTATCAGTGTAGTCAATTGAAAGTGTCAGTATCGCAGGCGCACATCATTTGCAGAAAGTCATACCATTGGCTTTCCCCTTTGCAACCGCAGGGTAGTATACTGGAAACATGCCCATAATTCTTGCAGGCATAATCCGTGTTAAAAGTCCGTGACCAACACAATCACGCCATTGAGGGAAATTACCAGATTGTACGCCAGATGTTTCATCATTCCGGCTCGTTTCTGCGGCTAAAGGAGCTGCTGGTGCATTTGCAAGATTTTCACTCACTGATTATCCAGCATAATAATCCGGCATATCGGGACGGACTCATTCAGCAATTACATACCAGCCCCCCTAACCAGCAAGTTCTGGACTTAAAAGAATTGGGGGATTTTCATGCCTTTGAACAGCGTATCGCAAATCTGGAAAAGCGCCCCGCTTCACTGCACGTTATTAACCTGGAAAGTCTGGATGATAATACCCGTCAGGCATTTTTTCGCGGCATCAATTACCACCGCGAATACATCGCCCGCCAACTGAACGCCACACGGGTCATCTGGGTGATCGAATCCCAGATACGCGACATTGCACTACACGCCGCTGACTTTTGGGCCTGGCGAGAGCAGGTACTGGACTTCAGTTTGCCTGATGAAATAACAAAGGTCCTCACTGAGGAGCAAAACAAATTTAGGGAGTTAGCTAAAGAGCACCCTGACGACACAGATAAACTACAAGACAGAGCCATTCGTCAGTGGCTCATTTGGGAAGAAAATACCCCCCAAGAATAGTACATCTACCGAATTAAACGAAAATATTATTGATTAAACGAAAATATTCGAACACAATCATTGACCTAAACTATTCATTTAGGTTCGCATTATAGGCGCGTATCGACAGGCAAGCCGCTTATCGCAGCCAGCGATAGTCACCGTTGAGGTGTGAATATCCCGATAAAAATCACAGAATCGGGTATGCAGATTAGGGAGGAGGTAAATGAGCTTTAAGCTGGAGCAGGTATCCAGTGTCGTAGGTGGGGAAACGCATATTCACCCACTCGACCTGACCTTAGCCGCAGGCAGTTTGAATGTGTTGTTAGGGCCAACACTTTCCGGAAAAACCAGCCTTATGCGCCTAATGGCTGGCCTTGACAAGCCCACAACCGGCAATATCTTCTGGAATGGTGAGCGCATGAATGATGTGCCTGTACAGAAGCGAAATATTGCGATGGTCTATCAGCAGTTCATTAACTACTCTGCCATGACGGTGTATGAAAATATTGCCTCCCCGTTACGCATTCACGGCGTAGATAGCAAAACCATTGATAAAAAAGTCATGCAAGCCGCTAAGTTGATGAAGCTGACTCCGATGCTACAACGCAAACCGCTGGAGCTATCCGGTGGGCAGCAGCAGCGCTGCGCACTGGCAAGAGCCTTGGTTAAAGAGGCCGATCTTGTATTGCTGGATGAACCACTGGCGAACCTGGACTATAAACTGCGTGAGGAATTACGCGAGGAAATGCCGCGCTTGTTTACTGAGTCCGGTGCGGTATTTGTTTATGCCACTACCGAGCCAACCGAAGCCTTGCTATTGGGAGGTAATACGGTGTCGATGTGGGAAGGCCGTGTCACTCAGTTTGGCCCCACACTGGGTGTTTACCGCAATCCCAACACTATGACGACGGCTAAGGTATTCTCAGAGCCGCCAATGAATTTTTTGGCAATGACTAAGCAGGATAATCAATTATCTATCGCCAACAAACAAAGTTTGGCGATGGTGGATGCGTTCGCAAGCTTAGGCAATGGTCAATACACCCTGGGCATTCGCCCTAATCATCTCACGCTGCAACGCCCTAATGCCGATGCACTAGCGATTGAGACACAGGTGAACGTGGTAGAGATTACCGGCTCTGAAAGTTTTATTCACCTAACCCATGCCGATGCACGTTGGGTGTTATTAACGCAGGGCATTCACCATCTTGAGCCCGGCGCTACTCTGACGGTTTATATAGACCCTGATAATGTGTATGTATTTGATAGCAATGAACAAATGGTGCTTGCACCCCAACCAGCAAAGGCGGCGTAGGGTTTTATGGCAGAGATTCACTTAAAAGCATTGGCGCACAGCTATCACCCTAACCCATCGGGCGAGGACGAGCATGCGCTAAAACGAATTGATCATGTTTGGGAAGATGGGAAAGCCTATGCCCTGTTAGGTGCATCGGGCAGTGGCAAGTCTACCCTACTGAATATTATTTCGGGTCTGCTGCATCCGAGTGAGGGGCAGGTATTGTTCGATGGTGTGGATGTCACAAACCTGCCAACAGAGGAGCGGCATATTGCACAGGTTTTCCAGTTTCCGGTGGTTTATGACACCATGACAGTGTATGACAACCTTGCGTTTCCGCTGCGCAATCGTGGGCACAATGAAGCGACGACCAAGGCGCGCGTGCTCAACATTGCTGAAATGCTGGAAATCACCAATGTGCTAAAGAAGAAAGCTCGGGGTTTAACAGCAGATGCCAAGCAAAAAATATCATTGGGTCGCGGTCTGGTGCGAGAAAATGTCGCAGCCATTTTATTTGATGAGCCATTAACCGTCATTGATCCACATTTGAAATGGCTATTACGGATGCAGTTGAAAGCCCTGCACCAACGCCTGAACCGTACCATGATCTATGTGACGCATGATCAAACCGAGGCATTGACCTTTGCTGATAAGGTTGTAGTGATGCACGATGGCTATGTGGTGCAAATTGGTACGCCGGAGGAGTTGTTCGACAAGCCGCAACATGCGTTTGTGGGCTACTTTATCGGTAGTCCGGGGATGAATTTCTTAACAGCCAACGTCACAGGCCATCAGGCAATCGTTGCCGACACTACGATCACCCTACCCGGCCCCTACGATACAAAGGGTGCTGAAAAGGTTGAGTTGGGCATTCGCCCTGAGTTTGTCACATTAAGCCCTGAGCCAAGCCCAGACAGCCTTGCCGTGTCGGTCAAACGGATTGAGGATATTGGTCGCCACAAAATTGCGCGTGTTGATTTTCAGGGTACGGAGGTTTGCGCCATTATCCCGGAAGGTGTACCCGTAACCAATGAATATAACAACATGCGCTTCGACATGGGCCGAGTCAGTATTTATGCAAACGACTGGCGCGTTGAGCAAGGAGAAGTGTGATGGGGAAAACGTGGAATAATAAAGCGTGGTTTATGGTATTGCCGGTAGTGATATTGGTTGCCTTTAGTGCGCTGTTACCCTTAATGACGGTGGTCAACTACTCAATTCAGGATACCTTCGGGAATAATCAATTCTTCTTTGCCGGGCTGGAATGGTTCCAGGAGATTCTTAACTCATCACGCTTCCATGATGCTTTGGGCCGTCAGTTTTTATTTAGTGCCATTATCCTAGCCATTGAAATCCCCTTAGGAATTTTTGTTGCGATGAATTTACCCAGCAAGGGCTGGAAATCATCCCTATGTTTGGTGCTGATCTCATTACCATTGCTGATTCCCCTGAATGTCGTGGGTACAATCTGGCAGATCTTCGGACGTGTGGATATTGGCTTGTTGGGAGCGTCAATGGAGGCCATCGGCATTGATTACAACTACACGCAGGACACACTGGACGCATGGATCACCATTGTCATCATGGATATTTGGCACTGGACATCGTTAGTGGCCTTGCTGTGCTTTGCTGGATTGCAGTCCATACCAGAGGCTTATTATCAGGCTGCCCGTATCGACGGAGCTAGTAAGTGGGCGACCTTCCGCTATATTCAGCTCCCTAAAATGCATGGGGTGTTGTTGATTGCGGTATTACTACGCTTTATGGACAGCTTTATGATTTACACCGAACCCTTTGTCTTAACCGGCGGTGGGCCGGGCAATTCAACGACATTCTTATCCATTGATTTGGTGAAAATGGCGATTGGTCAATTTGACCTTGGGCCAGCGGCAGCATTCTCGCTGATCTACTTCCTGATCATTCTATTGATGAGCTTCATCTTCTACACAGTGATGACCAGCTTGAATAAAAAGGAGGGTCAATAAGCCATGAAAATAACACGAAGCGGCGTAGTGATGTTTCTCTACATCCTGTTTTTAATGTTGCCCATTTACTGGCTGATCAATATGAGCCTGAAGACCAATAGTGAAATTTTAAATAGCTTTTCACTGTGGCCACAAAACCTGACTTTTGAAAACTACATCACGATCTTTACGGATAAAAGCTGGTATTCGGGATACATCAACTCCATCACTTACGTGGTGATGAATACGGTCATTTCCATTTGCGTGGCACTGCCAGCGGCGTACGCCTTCTCCCGTTACCGCTTTTTGGGCGATACGCATTTATTCTTTTGGCTACTAACCAACCGCATGGCTCCTCCCGCAGTGTTCGCCTTACCCTTTTTCCAGCTATACAGCTCAGTAGGTTTGTTTGATACCCATATCGCTGTGGCCTTGGCACATTGCTTATTTAATGTGCCGTTAGCGGTATGGATATTGGAGGGCTTTATGTCCGGTGTACCCAAGGAAATTGATGAAACCGCCTATCTGGATGGCTATAGTTTTACCCGTTTCTTTACCCGCATCTTTATGCCACTGATTGCCTCTGGTATTGGCGTGGTGGCGTTTTTCTGTTTTATGTTTTCATGGGTAGAACTGCTGCTAGCACGTACCTTGACATCAGTCATCGCCAAGCCAATTGCAGCAACCATGACACGCACCGTATCCGCCGCTGGTATGGACTGGGGCGTACTTGCTGCTGCGGGAGTATTAACCATTATTCCGGGTGCTTTAGTGATTTACTTTGTTCGCAATTACATCGCTAAAGGCTTTGCCTTGGGCCGCGTTTAGGAGGACGGAAAATGGATTTAAGTTGGATGGGCTGGACATGGCAAACGGCTACATTTTTTGGGTTGATTGTCCTTGTGCTGATCGGCATGACAATTTTCTCAATTAAATACCCACAAGCCCCAAAAATGGGTATTTTGCGATTTGAAACCACACCGGGCGACCGACTATTTATTTCATTACTAGGCAGCGCCTTTATTTGTCTGGGCTGGCTGGCTATATTTGGCTCACCAATATGGTGGGCATTATTGGTGTGTTGCATCTATGCACTATGTGTATTTCGCTGGGTGTAATACATCGCAATCTGGAGGAAAATATGAGAGTTAAGTTGTTATCAACGGTCGTTGCTACGCTGCTGTTTTCCAGCTACGCGCAAGTAACACTGGCCGATATGGACGTTGCAAAACGTCTGATTAAGGAAGAATTTCAGCCGTCTACCCTATCACAGGAAGATCAGTTAAAAGAAATGCAGTGGTTTGTTGATGCTGCCAAGCCGTTTAAGGGCATGAAGATCAATGTAGTATCCGAAACCATTGCTACGCATGAGTATGAGGCCAAGACATTAGCCAAGGCCTTTACTGAGTTGACGGGCATTGAAGTCACCCATGATTTGATCGGCGAAGGTGATGTGGTTGAAAAACTGCAAACACAAATGCAATCGGGTAAAAACATTTATGATGCTTACATCAACGACTCCGACCTGATTGGTACACATTACCGCTATAAGCAAGTTGTTCCCTTATCGGACTACATGAAGGGTGAAGGTAAAGATGTCACCAACCCTATGTTGGATATTGGTGACTTTATCGGTACATCGTTCACAACCGGGCCGGATGGCAAGCTTTACCAACTCCCTGACCAGCAGTTTGCAAACCTATATTGGTTCCGTTATGACTTGTTCACACGCCCTGATATCAAAGCAAAGTTCAAGGAAAAATACGGCTATGACTTAGGTGTGCCAGTAAACTGGTCTGCTTATGAAGACATCGCTGAATTTTTTACTGGCATGGAAATTGATGGTAAGAAATTCTATGGTCACATGGACTACGGTAAGAAAGACCCGTCTCTCGGATGGCGTTTCACCGATGCATGGCTATCTATGGCGGGTGCCGGTGACAAAGGCATTCCAAACGGCTTGCCTGTTGATGAGTGGGGTATCCGGGTAGAAGGTTGCCACCCGGCAGGCTCCACAGTTGAACGTGGTGGTGCCACCGACGGCCCAGCGGCTGTTTATTCTGTCAGCAAATATGTGGATTGGCTGAAGAAGTATGCGCCACCTAATGCACAAGGAATGACATTCTCCGAGGCTGGCCCTGTGCCAAGCCAGGGTGGTATTGCCCAGCAGATTTTCTGGTACACCGCATTTACCGCCGCTTTGGTCGATAAAGAAGGGGCGAAAGCAGTGATCAACGAAGATGGTACACCTAAATGGCGTATGGCCCCCTCACCCCACGGTGCTTATTGGGAAAAAGGCCAGAAGCTAGGCTATCAGGACGCAGGCTCATGGACGCTACTAAAGTCTACACCACCTGAGCGCCGTAAAGCAGCGTGGCTGTATGCGCAGTTTGTGGTGTCTAAGACGGTTTCTTTGAAGAAAAGCCATGTGGGTTTGACCTTCATTCGTGAGAGCGATATTCAACACGAAAGCTTCACTAAACGCGCACCAAAGTTAGGTGGTTTGATTGAATTCTACCGCTCACCTGCCCGTCTGCAATGGTCACCTACAGGAACTAACGTGCCCGACTATCCTAAGCTGGCACAATTATGGTGGCAGAACATCGGTGATGCGTCCTCTGGTGCCAAAACACCACAGGAAGCAATGACTGCGCTGGCAGAAGCGCAAGACAAGATACTGAGCCGTTTAGAGCGTGCGAAAGTGCAGAAAGAATGTGGACCTAAGTTGAACAAGAAGAAGTCCCGTGAGTACTGGTTAAACCAACCAGGATCTCCGAAACAGAAGCTTAAAAACGAGAAACCCACACCAGAAACCGTTGATTATGATGAGTTACTCAAGTCGTGGACTGAGGGCTAATCCACCAAACTAGATAAGCCAACCCCGTTCTGCACTCACGATCAACTGATCAGCAGAACGTGCATTAAAAAGGGTCGATACACATTCCGTACCGACCCTTTTTATTTTCCCCTGTCAAATGAGTATCTCAAAATTCAGGGCGCATACCGATATAGCAGCGTTACGGCTTGATAGCAATTTTCAACACGCCATCACGCTGATGCATGAATAAGTCATACGCTTCCACAATGTCATCCAGACTATAGGTGTGCGTAACCATATCAGAGAAGTCCACCCGCCCAGATTTCACCACATTCATCAAGCGACGCATCCGCTCTTTACCACCTGGGCAAAGTGCAGTACGGATCGTGTGATCACCCAATCCCGCCGCAAAGTGCGCCATGGGGATAGTCAGGTCGTCCGAGTACACGCCAAGACTGGAGAATGTGCCACCCGGCTTCAGAACCTTTAGCCCCTGTTCAAAGGTGGAGGCAAGGCCCAGTGCTTCGATGCTGCTGTCAACACCACGCCCACCCGTTAGTTTCATTATCTCGTCAACCACATCCACTTCTTTAAAGTTCAGCGTGATGTCTGCGCCCATTTTCTTCGACATCGCCAGACGGTCATTATTGCCATCAATAGCGATAATCGTTGATGCACCTTTCAGTTTTGCACCAGCAGTCGCACATAAACCGATTGGCCCCTGAGCGAATACCGCAACCACATCCCCGATCTGGATATTGGCGTTTTCCGCACCTTTAAAGCCGGTTGACATAATATCAGGACACATCAGAACCTGCTCATCGGTTAAACCATCCGGCACTGGTGCCAGATTCGCTTGGGCATCAGGCACCAAGACATACTCAGACTGTGTGCCATCGATCAGGTTACCGAAACGCCAGCCACCTGTGGCCTTATAGCCATGACAGGAGCACGTGCCATCTGCCTGAATATAGCCGCCATCCTGTGACGGAAAACCATCCTGAGATGCGTACGAGGTAAAGGTTGGGCAGATTGCGCCAGCGATAACCCGCTGACCTTCTTCATAGCCCATGACTGAGGAGCCAAGCTTTTCAATCACACCTACAGGCTCGTGACCAATCGTCAAGCCTGTTGCAACAGGATATTCCCCTTTGAAAATGTGAATATCTGTACCACAAACCGTCGTGGTGGTGATTTTAACCAAGGCATCGTTAGGGCCCACATCAGGTATCTTTTTATCAACCAGCTCAATCTTACCGGGTTCAATAAATACCAGTGACTTCATCATACTCATTGTTGTTTTCCTTATTTTATTCAATCTCAAACTGATCAGTGACTTGGCACTCCAGTCACTCGGACTCAAAGCCTTCACGTACGGTACGGCCAACATTTAATGGCTTAAATTACCGAACATCACGTGTTGTTTTTTTCGTCCACGCACGGCGAGTCTATGACTTAAACAGGGCAAACTCAAGTGAATCATTTTCCTGATCGTTCTTGCAGCCAAGCCTCAATATCATTCAACACATCATCCTTTTCAGGTTCGTTCAACAACTCGTGATAAAGCCCCGGATAGTGCTTGAGAGTCTTATCTTTTGAAGACACTTTTTGATAAAGCAACTCAGCCCCCGCCGGGTCAATAATACGATCCCCAGTCCCCTGCAAAATCAGTATTGGCAACGTGATCCGGTGTGCATCACGCTCAACCCTTTGCATCGCTCCCACTAACTCAGCCAGTAGCCTGATGGAAGTGCTACCTTTTTCATTCAGCGGGTCACTATTGGCATCTTCCACCACCTTGGGGTCACGCGAGATATAGTCGCCATCAATGGATTTAATGCGAAACTTGGGGCAGATTTTTGACAGTAGCCGCCCTCCTAAGAGGGTCAGTGTCGATACACCGCCAAAGACCTTGAGTGCTGGTGCGGAGAGAATTGCACCGCGAAACGCCTGTTGATGCTCAAGCAGATAATGGGTAGTTATCAAGCCGCCCATACTGTGGCCAAACGCATAAATTGGCAAGTCAGGATGTTGCTGTTTGATCACATCAAGGTAATCCGTCAACACGTTGGTAAAATCACTAAAGTGATTAACATATTTACGATCCCCTCCTGAGCGGCCATGTCCGGGGTGATCCCAGCTATAAATTGCAAAGCCTTGCGGGACAAAGCGATCCACAAAGCCCTGATAACGGCTACTGTGCTCACTTAAACCATGCGCTAATAAAATAACGGCCCTGGCGGAAACGTCTGGCTGCCAGCTTTGACGGAATATTTTATTTCGATAAGCGTCGCGGGTATAACTCTGACTATAGCGCATGAGCACATTCTCCATGTTATGCCATATCTATTATAGACCCATCCTCACGCCGTTCCGCCATCTTTGCTGGTTGTACTGGATTGACGCCTGCGGCGCGGCCTTCTTCGCGGTTTTTTGGCAGTCCCATCGCCTGAATTTGCAGCGCTCTTTGGTTTTGAACGCCGTCTTGCCTGATTTGGCTTACCACCCTGATTTGGTTTCTGACTGGGCACACGATCCCGCTGAACTCGCTTCGGCTTCTTTAGCTCTGGCAATAAATCCACCGTGACATCGGCCATAGGGATTTTGGTTTCGATATATCGTTCAATGTCCGGCAGATAAAACGCCGTATCTTCACAGGCAAAACTATGCGACTCACCTGATGCACCGGCACGCGCCGTACGGCCAATGCGATGCACATAATCTTCCTCGGATTGTGGCAGGTCAAAGTTAAACACATGCGTCACATCATCAATGTGCAAACCCCGCGCGGCAACATCCGTTGCAATCAATACCTGATGCTTGCCTTGCTCGAACTCCGTCAAAAAACGCTGTCGCTTATTTTGTCGGACATCGCCGGAAATCATTACCGCATCAATGTCATTACCACGCAAATAATCATCAATGTTTTCAGCATTGCGCTTCGTATTCACAAACACAATGCACCGCCTGGGTTGCAGCTTGTGAATCAGGCCAATCAATAGCGGAATTTTCTCATCGTTAGACGGGTAATACACCCACTGTTCGACACGATCTGCACTCTTGGTATCCGCCTTAATTTCCACCTTTTCAGGATTATTCATGTGCTCATAAGCCAACTCCAGCACCCGCGAAGACAAGGTGGCCGAAAACAGCATATTCAGGCGCTTTTCCGGCTTTGGCAAACGACGCATTAAGAAACGAATATCTTTGATAAAGCCTAAATCAAACATGCGGTCGGCTTCATCCAACACCAAGCTTTGACAACGACGCAAGCTATACAAACGCTGCTTGTAAAAATCAATCAAACGCCCCGGTGTACCGATTAGAATATCCGCACCTTCAGCAATGGCCTTTTTTTGCCGCTCGTAGCCTGTTCCGCCATAAGCCAAGGCAACTTTCAACCCACTTTCATTAGTGAAAATTTCTGCATCTTTGGCGACCTGCACTGCCAACTCGCGGGTCGGTACCATAATTAATGCTCTAACATGGCGTGACTCGTGATTTTCCAATGGATGCGTCAGCAAATACTGAATCACTGGAATCATAAACGCTGCTGTTTTACCCGTTCCAGTCTGTGCCAACCCCGCGACATCGCGGCCTGCCAACGTTACAAGCAAACTCTCCGCCTGAATGGGCGTACAAAATTCAAAGCCCGCCTTGTCGATCGCCTGTTGGATAACCGGCAGTAGTTCAAGGTCGCTGAAACGCACCTTGGATAAATGTGTTTGATTAGTCATGCTCTGAGCTTAACACGTCAACTTAGCGAGCGGAACGTCTGCCAAACCTTTGTCCACGATCTCAAAAACATCGTTAGAAAGACCATCCGTTTGGTGAATACGCTCCAACGCCACTTTCATCAATGCCGCCCGTGTTGGCTCTAACTGTCGCCATTTAATCAACGGACGAACCATCCGTGAGGCCACCTGCGGATTACGCTTATCCAGATCAATCACAAAGTCAGTCAAGAATCGGTAGCCCTCGCCATCGACACGGTGAAAATTCACCGGATTCCCTGCCACAAAACGGCCAATCAGCGCACGAATCTTGTTCGGATTATTCGCATCAAAAGATGGATGTGACTGGAGTGCCTTCACCTGCTCCAACGTCCCGGGCAGACTGGAACCTGCCTGAATCATAAACCACTTATCCATCACCAGCGGATCATCTTGCCACTGCGCCTCAAATGCCATTAATGCCTGCTCACGTTCAATGCAGTCGATATCAGCCAAAGCACTCAACGCTGCCAAGCGGTCGGTCATATTGTTAGCATTCAGATATTGGGCAAATACTTTCTGATGCATCATTTCATCATCGAGGCTGGCCAGATAGGATAAGCAGACATTTTTCAAACGGCGACGCCCCATACTGGCTGCATCAATTTCATAGTTACCGTCGGCATCCAGCGCTTCATAGCAAGCCTCTAACGACAAACGCATACCGGCGGCCAAGGTACGAATAAAGAACTCACGTACTTCGTGAATGGCTTGCGGGTCAGCCTCCTCCACCGAATCGGCAAGATCTGACTCACTGGGCAAGCTCAACGCCTCGGCGCGCAAGGCATGATCCAGTGCCTTGTTATCCAGCACTTGCTGATAGGCATCCACCACTTCTGGTGCTACACCCATTGCTCGCCCTGCCTGGTGATCTTCGAGCATCTGCAACATTAACTGCTGTGCCAGACGCTGACCGGCTTCCCAACGGTTGAAATCATCCTGATCATGTTGCATCAGGAAAATATAATCCTCAGTGCTGTAATCAAAGGTGTATTTGACCGGCGCAGAGAAGTCACACAACAAAGATGGCAAAGGCTTTTCGGCGACATTATTAAAGGTAATGCTCTGCGAGGCTTGCGTGATATTAAAAACCCGCTGTGTATCAGGCATGTCACTCTGTCCGGTCGCTCCACTGGCTGTTTCCAGTTTAATCGGCTCACCCTGCGGGTTGTATAAAGCCAGTTTAAACGGAATCAAAAACGGTGCTTTGTGCTCAGATTCTGGCGTAGCCGGACAGCTTTGCTCAAAATGCAGCGTACAAGTTTTCGCTTCTGCATCATAATCCATGCTCACGGCCACCTCTGGCGTACCGGCTTGATCGTACCACTTCTGCATTTGCGACAAATCCGCACCATTGGCATCGGCCATTGCAGCCAGGAAGTCTTCCGTTGTCACCGCCTGACCATCGTGGCGCTCAAAGTACAAATCCATGCCCTTTCTGAATCCCTCGCGCCCCAGCAGTGTGTTATACAAACGCACCACTTCCGCCCCTTTTTCATACACGGTTACGGTGTAGAAGTTATTGATTTCAATAAACGATGACGGACGAATCGGGTGTGCCATCGGGCTGGCATCCTCGGCAAACTGATGTGTACGCAACATCCGCACGTCTTCAATGCGTTTTACCGGACGCGAATGCAAATCGGCAGTAAACTCCTGATCACGGAAAACCGTCAACCCCTCTTTCAAACTCAACTGGAACCAATCACGACAAGTCACTCGGTTGCCAGTCCAGTTATGGAAATACTCATGGCCAATCACGGCCTCAATGTCGATGTAATCAGTATCAGTCGCCGTATCGGGACTGGCGAAAACCAGCTTGGAATTAAAGATATTCAAGCCCTTATTTTCCATCGCCCCCATATTAAAATCATCAACGGCAACGATCATGTAAATATCCAGATCGTATTCCAGACCAAAACGCTCCTCGTCCCACTTCATCGCACGTTTAAGCGATTCCATCGCGTGATCACAGCGGGAAACATTATGCGCTTCGGTGTAAATTTCCAGTGCCACGCTACGCCCTGAGCGTGTAATAAACTCCCCACGTACGCATGACAAATCTCCAGCAACCAACGCAAACAAATAGGCAGGTTTGATAAACGGATCATGCCAGACAGCGAAGTGACGGCCATCCGCCAAATCACCTTTATCAATACAGTTACCGTTAGACAGCATCACCGGATTGGTGGCTTTGTCTGCGGTAATGCGTGTGGTGAATGTTGACATGACATCCGGTCGGTCAAGGAAATAAGTGATTTTACGAAAGCCCTCTGCCTCACACTGCGTACAGTAATTGCCGCTGGACTGATACAAGCCTTCCAGTGAGGTGTTATTCTGCGGGTAGATCCGGCTTGTTACCTCCAGCTCAAAGGCTTCCGGCAAGTCACGCAGTTTAAGCTGCTTATCATCCAACTCGTAATCCGCGGCACTTAGCTCAACACCATCTAATCTGACGCTTATCAAGTCCTGCGCCTCACCATGCAGAGCCAATGTCGTCGCTTCTGGCTGAGCGGGATGACGTCGATACTTTACCATCGATGTCACGATGGTTGACTCGTCGCTTAAATCAACATTCAGGTAGGTTGTCACGGCCTGATAGGAAGGTGGTTGATAATCTTCCAGTCTGATGACCTGCGCTTGTCCTTGTTTCATTTCAAAATTCTCTTAGGTTGATTGTTTCAGTATACCGAGTTTGGGTGAAGGGGAGGCATTGTAACGCTGCATCTAATCAAAATCTTATTTTTTTAACCTTTACTCAAGTCCAATGACTTCAAAGCCGTTTTCCAGTTTTTTTGTCGTTGTTTCAACTTTTAGCTTTTTTCAAAAAATTATTAGTCAATTTTGATTCATGACGTTTCCCAGAAAAAATATAAATATATATTTATTATCAACTGTAAATAAATCAGGCGCGTGGTCATAGTTCTTAGTCAGTGCTATACCGTCATCTGCTGGTTTACTTTTTAGAAGTGTCAGATGCAAATGTAAAATGTCTCTATCGGAAAAAGGATTATTTAACACTGACTCCTCTAATTCCTTGGCTGTTCTAACGATAACCGGCACATCAAATCCATATTTATCGGCAATGGATTTTTCAAGTTTGTTCTCCAACTCGGAATTTTCCTGATCCGAATCAAAAAGGGTTTTTGGGTAATCGTGAGTTTATGGGGAAAGACTGGTGGAAGTGATTATCCGTACGTGGAATCCCTTACCCAATAAGGATAAGGGCGAATCAACGTTGCACATATGAATGGCGTAGCACGTCCAACCAGTCACTTGTTCCGCTATTTCTCCATCGGTCAGTCTACCACTTTGAGAAAAGTGCGCTCCTTGAACCTAGACCAAAAACCGGAGAGAAATACTCTCAGGCTAATCATATAGTGATAAACGGTAGATTCAGGCCGAGTAACATCCAAGTTTATTTCACGATTTGTGATATGTTGACCCTGAGGGAGGCAGATAACCTGTCTGGCGTGTGCAGGATTTATGTTGAGTGCGAACTGGAGATTAAGATTGCTGCAAAGGTGCGCCATTTGCGGGGGAGTGACCAATCAGCTAGAGAGTAAATCGATGTTATGGCCAAATTATTAAGCTCACTTATTATTCTGTTATTGGTATTGTTGGCAACATCTGTCGTTTTCAATTATCTGCTATATAAAAAGGCTTCTCTGCCATTATACGCCACCAAACAAGATCCACTGGAGTTGCGTTATTACCCTGAAGCAGCGCAACCGCTCACTAACGGCAAGCCGGTGTTCCTGTTGTACGGTGGTTCCCGCAGAATGAGCAGGGGTATCAGTATTTGAATCAGGCACTGAAAGAGTTCTTGTGAAGAGTAGAATATATGAATATAACCCAATTAAAAAATAATACCTTTTAGCAGGATATAGCAGTATTGAATCCCTGATAAAAAAGACAATTTACTCACAACGGAGAAAATTTGATGTTTAAAAAACTATTTCCCTTATTATTAGCTACTAGCGTGATGACTATTAGTATGACGTGTGCAGCAGATCAGGCAATGATTATCTTAGATGGCTCGGGCAGTATGCAAGGGCAAGTCGATGGCAAAGCCAAAATGACGATTGCCAAAGAGACCTTAAACAAGGTAGTTAATGACTGGGATGAAAACATTGATTTCGGTCTAATGGCTTATGGCCACAACAGAAAAGGCGATTGTAGTGATATTGAGGTGTTAATCCCCTTATCTAAAATCGATAAAAACGCCGTGTTAGAAAAGGTAAAAGCCATTAAGCCTAAGGGGAAAACACCTATCAGTGATTCTCTACAGCAAGCAGCAAAAAAATTGCATTTTACCGAAGATAAAGCAACCATTATTTTAATCAGTGATGGCAAGGAAACCTGTAATGCTGATCCCTGTACCACAGCTAAAGAGCTTGAGGAGAAAGGGATTGATTTTACCGCTCACGTTATCGGTTTTAATGTTGATACCAACACCGATAAACAATTAGCCTGTATTGCCAATGCCACCGGCGGCGAGTATTTTTCTGCTAAAAATGCTAATGATTTAAACAGTGCAATGAAAAAAGCAGTGAAAAAAGTCGAGAAAAAAGAGCCTGTTAAAGAAAGAACCGTCAGAGTCGTAAGAGCCAAAACAGGGCTTAAATACAATCTGGTCTTAACCGCCAGTGAAACCGAGGGCGGAGAACAGGTTGACGGTCATTTTACCATCTACCAAGCAGATAAAGAAAACGAAGAGGATTTGAAATTGGTAAAAAAGTGCTCTTCATTAAGTAACCCCACGGTTGGTTATCCTTGCAGAGAAAAGCTTCCTGCGGGTGATTATATTATCAGAACCGAAATGCATAAAACCTTTATTAAAGATACCAATGTAACCCTGAAAGAAGATGAGAAAAGCGTTATCAATATTGTTACCGGTGAAACCAGCGAAATGAATATAACCGCAGCCGCAGGTGATAGTGACGAGCCGATACGTGCCAGTTTTGGCGTTGCAAGAATAGTCAACGGTGAAAAGGTAACCATTGACGGTTGCTATAATTTTAATAAAAATTGCGAATTAAAGCTTCCGCCAAGTGATTATATAATTGAGGTAACGGTACCGTTTGGCAAACATCAATTCAAATCGGGAAGCACTAAAATTACCCTGCAACCCAATGAAAAACTTTCGATACTTGTACCTGTCGATTAATATTATTAACCATACCCCCCTGATCACCATCAGGGGCTTTTTAGTACCACTTTTCTACTGACAGTCACTCCTCTCTTTCTTAGAGTGGTAATTATTTCAAAATTAAAAAGAGTAAAAATAATGTATGACTCATATATTATTGTCGCAATCTTGATTGGATGGTTTGTGGTTTTTTGGATTGCATCATCAAAGAATGAGAATTTATTTAACAAAAAACTGAAAAAACAGATGATTGCAGAAGATGAGCAGTATTTTGAAATAAGATATTTTAAAAATATTCCGTTTCTCTACCTGTTACTTTCTATTGTTGTAGCGTTTGCGGTTTTCTCAGTAGTTAACGAGTTTTATATCTTTAAATTGTGTCTCAGTATTATTATTCTCGGAGCAGGTATTGCTAATTATATTTATAGAGCGGTTATGTACAAAATCGTTTTTGATCACGGACAGATTACTCTATATATCGGCAACAAAGTGAAAGAAACCGGTACATTTGATGAAGCCAAAGGCATTTCTAGACCTTATATTGCTAAAAATGGTCCAAACTTTCCTTATCAAATTATTTTTGAATGGGGAGGAATGATAAAATCAGCGAAATTAATAGAGTTTAATGAAGATATGGATAATAGTTATCAATTGGTTGCCTTACTGGAAAAGGGTGGCTATTTTGATAAAAAGAAATTTAAAAAAGAATAAAGGAGAAAAATAATGTGACAAATTGCATAAGTTCGAACTAAATCTGACGATCACCTATTTTGAGAATTGACTGTCAGTCGAATTTTAACAACTTATACAGTTTTTGATATCGCGTCAGTTTTTTATTCGTTGTTTTTGACTTCTTCCCTACTCTTTGACGCGGGATATTTTTACATCCGTGACAAAAAAGCCCGGCAACCACCGGGCTTCTGTCAATCCCACTTTAATGCCCCACCGGTCTGGTATTCCGTCACGCGCGTTTCAAAGAAGTTTTTCTCCTTCTTCATATTCGCTTGCTCGTCCAGCCAAGGGGTACGGTTCTGTGCTCCCGGGAATGGTTCTTCCAGCCCCAACTGACGTGCCCGCCGGTTAGTAATAAAGCGGAACTGCTCAATGTGATCCTCTGCGTTATAGCCCAAAATTGGATCACGCAAAATATAGCGGGCATAACTGGACTCGGCAGCTTCCGACTCATCCCACATCTGGCGAATCGCCTGAGGGTCAAGATGCACATCGTTCTCCAACAGAATCTGCTTCACCACGCGAATACCGAAAGAGGCGTGCATCACCTCATCGCGCATAATGTACTGCAACTGCTCGGATGTGCCTTTCATCAAACCACGTCGCTGCAAGGAGAAGATTGGCGTGAAGCCATTGTAGAACCAGCTACCTTCAAAGATGCCCGCAAAAAACATATAAGACATCACAAAACTGTTCAGGTCGTCCGGCTGTGTCAAATCCATGTCTGAGCGCATCACATCCTGCAAACGGCGATTTGCAACCTGAATTTTCTGGTTGATCTCAGGTACCACACGATAGCGGTTGTAAATTTCTTCCTGATTTAGATTCAGTGTTTCAATGCAGTGTTGATAAGTCCATGTATGCAACGACTCTTCATACACCTGACGCGCTTGGTAAATTTGCAACTCCGGTGCGGTCATTTTCTCCATCACAGCCAAGCCGATATTACGCATCGCCAAAATGTCCGAGGTGGTCAGATAGGCCAATACATTCTCGTAAACGTGCTTTTCCGCATCATTCAGGGTGTGATTGTAATCATGCACATCCTGCGCCATATTGATGTCAAGCGGCGTCCAGTGATTCTTGTTGGCATTCAGGAAGTATTCCCACGCCCACGGATACTTAAACGGTGCCAACTGATTGATGTCACCTTCACCGTTAATCACGCGCTTATCATCGGAGCTAACCGCCGCCATCACTTTACCAGTCACGCCTAGTTGCTCACCTTGCATACTTGATGCGGTGTTTTCGGTCGCAGGCTTGACTGCTGTCTGAGATGCCGCTGCTGTATTTGCTTCGGCCACCACCGGCTGTGTCGCAAGCTGCTCATCCACATCAATCGTTGGCACAGTCTGTTCGGACAGGGCGCTACTTACCGCATAAGCATTGAGTGTCGCCGCTGATTTTTCTGGCGGCATCACAGCAGACGCAGCTTTTTTGGCCGCATCCGCTGTTGATTGAGTCGCTGCTTTGGGTGGTGCGAGCGGATTATCCCAATTTAACATGATACGTTGTTCTCCTTGTTTGCCACATCCATCACGCGCAGGCGTGCGGGAGTTTTCTTGATTCGATTAGCCGATATACAAATCAACTTACAATTCACTGACATGCTTCACAATCTGGGTCTAGGATTGAACAGGCACTTGGCGCGGCCGATAACGGCGCGTTGTCGGTACGTCCACGTTGAGCGGCAACAGGTTCGTCACCCGATGTTTTTTCCATTGCTGTTGCCCCCATAGAGCGCAGGTAGTACGTCGTTTTCAGGCCACGCACCCAAGCAAGCTTGTACAAATTATCCATCTTCGCACCCGAAGGCTCGGCCATATACAAGTTCAATGACTGACCTTGATCAATCCATTTCTGACGACGACTGGCTGCTTCCACCAACCAACGCGGGTCAATTTCAAAAGCACTCGCATACTTTTCCCGTATCTTTGCTGGAATGCGGTCAATCTGCTGCAAACTGCCATCGAAGTATTTCAAGTCATTGATCATGACGCCATCCCACAGCCCAAGTGCTTTCAGCTCCTCCACCATATAAGGGTTCACCACCGTGAACTCACCAGACAGGTTGGATTTCACGAACAGGTTCTGATAAGTCGGCTCAATTGACTGGCTCACACCACAAATATTAGAAATGGTCGCGGTCGGTGCAATCGCCATCACGTTGGAATTGCGCATGCCATAAGCCTTCACACGATCACGCAGCGTGTCCCAATCCAATGTGCTGGATTTATCCACCTGCAAATAGTTTTCGCCCCGCGCTTCCTGCAACAACTCCAGTGAGTCAAGCGGCAGAATGCCACGATCCCATAATGAGCCTTTGAAACTTGGATAAGCACCACGCTCCTGTGCCAACTCATTGGACGCGGCAATGGCAAAGTACGACACTGCTTCCATGCTCTCATCGGCAAATTGCACAGCGGCCTCGGAGGCATAAACCAAATCCTGTTTATAAAGGGCATCGTGGAATCCCATCAGGCCCAGCCCCACCGGACGATGCTGCAGGTTGGAACGACGGGCTTGGGGCACGCTGTAGTAGTTATAGTCGATGACATTATCCAACATGCGCATGGCGGTGGTGACGGTCTTCTGCAACATTTTCATGTCGAGGCCATCTGCCTTGGTGTGTGCTGCGATATTAATTGAGCCTAAATTGCACACGGCAATCTCATCTTCATTCGTGTGCAAGGTGATTTCAGTGCATAGATTCGAGCTGTGAACGACACCCACGTGCTGGTTGGTGTAACGAATGTTGCAAGGGTCTTTAAAAGTAATCCACGGGTGACCAGTTTCAAACAACATACCCAGCATCTTGCGCCATAAATCCAGTGCCGCAACTTTCTTCACCAGTTTGATGTCGCCACGTGCTGCTTTTTCTTCATACTCTTTGTATTTGGTTTCAAACGCCAGGCCGCACAAACCATGCAGGTCTGGGGTATCATCGGGTGAGAACAATGTCCATTCGCCCTCCTCCGCAACACGCTTCATAAACAGATCGGGAATCCAGTTTGCGCTGTTCATATCGTGCGTACGGCGACGGTCATCACCAGTGTTTTTACGCAGCTCAATAAATTCTTCGATATCAATGTGCCAAGTTTCCAGATAGGCACAGACCGCACCCTTGCGCTTGCCCCCCTGATTCACAGCTACTGCGGTATCATTAGCAACTTTCAGGAATGGCACGACACCTTGTGACTTTCCATTTGTCCCCTTGATGTGCGACCCCAAACCTCGTACCTGCGTCCAGTCATTACCCAAGCCACCGGCGTATTTAGATAACAGTGCATTATCTTTAATGGCATCGTAAATTCCGCCCAAGTTGTCTGGCACGGTGGTCAGGTAACACGAAGACAACTGAGGACGTGGCGTACCGGAGTTAAACAATGTCGGCGTACTGCTCATAAAGTTAAAGCTGGACAGCAATTCGTAGAACTCAATGGTACGCGCTTCACGATCCACTTCATTGATCGCCAGTCCCATCGCAACACGCATAAAGAAGATTTGCGGTAGCTCAAAGCGAATATCTTGCTCGTGAATAAAATAACGGTCATACAAAGTCTGCAAACCCAGATAGGTAAACTGCTGATCGCGCTGTGGCTTAATCGCCTTACCCAGCCGCTCCAGATCATAGCGTCCCAACTCATCATCCAGTCGCTCCAACTCCACGGCTTTGTGAATGTACTTGACCAGCATTTCTGGATACAGTGCCTTCATTTCTGCCTGCGTGGCTTCCGTTGGACGTCCCGTCAACATGGTCAGCGCCTCGCGGCGGATGGAGTCCATCAACAAACGTGCCGCCACATAAGAGTAGTTAGGGTCTTTTTCGATCATCACGCGCGTAGCCATGACCAAAGCCGAACCCACATCCTTTTCTGCAATACCATCAAACAGATTGCGGGTACTTTCCGCCAGTACCACATCGCCACTCACGCCACTAAGCCCCGCAACAGCTTCCTTGACGATCTTCTTCAGACGCTTTTCATCCAGCGGCTTACGCTCGCCATTTGCATCAATCACATGCAATACGTCTTTCTTCGCTGCCCCCTTTTTCTTAGGTGCGGCTTTACTTTCTTTTTCGGCACGCAGACGCGCCCGTTCTTCACGATACAGCACATAACTACGCGCCACCTTTTGCTCACCAGCACGCATCAGTGCCAACTCTACCTGGTCCTGAATATCCTCAATATGCACCACACCACCGTCCGGCATACGGCGGAATAATGATTCATTGACCTGTGATGCCAGCTCTTTCACCTCTTGATGTACTCGTGAAGATGCCGCAACCACACCACCTTCAACCTCCAGGAATGCTTTTGTCAACGCCACCTCAATTTTACTGACATCAAACGGGGTAACACTGCCGTTTCGGCGGATCACTTTATACATGGTGTCCGCAGTATTTTGAGTGTCTGATGCTGTGGTTGGGTGGGCTACAGATGCGTCAGACATAATCGACAGATCGTCACTGGTAGTGCTCATTCAGGTTCTCCAATATTCAGTAGTGATAATAGCCGGAGCGTCCGAACGAACACGTTCGTCATTCTTTTATTAAAAATTAATATTTCGGACTTCGCCCGTCGGCAACGGCGGCACTATAACACGCAACCGAAGAACAGATAAACCACTTTGTTTTTTGCCAAAGCACCATAGATAGTGTTTTTATTAAGTTATAACCACTATATATTGTATTCGATAGAATTTTGATGATGGGCAACAGTACGGGGAAAGCAGTAACAGAATATGCGAAGAACACCACACTATCGTGCCTGTAAAAAATTTACTTGTGCCGTAAATGCGCCTTGGTATGATGACCTAGCTTAAGCGATTTTCTGAGTAATTCAACACGGCAAGAATACAAATGCCACACCAGATCACTGTGCAACCAAGTGGACACCAGTTTGAAGTCGATGACCACGAGTCGGTACTTGCTGGAGCGTTGCGCCAAGGCATTATGCTGCCCTATAGTTGTCGCGGCGGCTCTTGCGGCACTTGCTTCGGTAAAGTGCTGGAAGGCGAGATTGATTATCCACGCGGCTTTCCATTGGGACTCATGGAAAGTGATCATGAAAAAGGTTATGCGTTATTTTGTGTAGCCCAGGCGCGTTCTGATTTGCTGATTGACATTCAGGAGGTGCGTAGTCGTGATGAAATCCGTATCAAAACCCTGCCTGCCGAAGTGGTTTCGGTAAACCCACTGATACCGGATGTTATGGAAGTACGCCTTAAATTGCCTGCCAGTGAAAAATTAGTATTTCGAGCCGGACAGCACCTTGATTTTCTGTTGCGAAATAAAAAGCGTCGTTCCTTCGCCATCGCCAATGCGCCAACCAATCACGAGTATCTGGAGCTGCACATTCGCCGTGTGCCAAGTGATGAGTTTAGTGATTTGGTGTTTAAGCAATTCCATGAAGGGACATTGGTGCACATTGAGGCACCACTTGGGGATTTTTATGTGCGTGAAGAATCCAACCGTCCATTAATCCTGATGGCGAGTGGCGGCGGCTTTGCTCCAATGAAAAGCATAGTCGAACAACTACGCGCCGAAGGTGACACCCGTCCCGTTCATTTATACTGGGGTGCTCAAACCAGGAGGGATTTGTATCACCATAAACTTGCACGGCACTGGGCAATGGGTGAGCGTTTTGAGTACACGCCGGTATTATCGGCGGAGGATGGCTGGCAAGGGCGTGCAGGCGATGTGCATCAGGCTATAGCGGAAGATTTTGCTGACTTATCTGGCTTTGATGTGTACATGGCAGGGCCGCCCACAATGATTGAGGCAGTGACCCGGCAATTTCAGGCACAAGGGCTGCCACCGGAACAGTTGTATGTGGCTACATTTACTACCTCAGCCTAACTGCCGATACCCAGTATTTCCATAAGATCTAAAAGGTTAATGCGGTGCCTAGAGGCGCCACTACCTACAACGGCGCGATGGCCAATCGGATTGAACCTATTTTACTGATCATTAACCTAATAGGGGTTATCATATCGCACCTGAATATTGGGTTCTCAGGATTAATCTACCAATGCAAAATGTAGATCAACACGAAATTAAGAAGTTTGAAGACATTGCTCATCGCTGGTGGGATACCAACAGTGAGTTTAAACCGTTACACCAAATCAACCCACTACGACTGAACTATATTGAACGGCTCGCAGGCGGACTCGCCGGTAAAAAAGTGATTGATATTGGCTGCGGTGGGGGCATTTTGTCTGAGAGCATGGCACTGCGCGATGCAGAAGTCACTGGCATCGACATGGGAGAAACCCCATTATCCGTGGCGAAGCTGCACAGTTTGGAAGCTGGTGTTGAAATCGACTATCAACAAATTCCAGCCGAGGAAATGGCCGCACAGCGCCCTGCTCAATATGATGTGGTTACATGCATGGAGATGCTGGAGCACGTGCCAGACCCCGGTGCCATTGTTGCCGCTTGTGCAGCATTAGTAAAACCCGATGGGCACGTTTTCTTTTCAACCATTAACCGCAACCCCAAGTCTTTTGCGCTGATGATCGTGGGAGCTGAGTACTTTTTACGCATGGTGCCAAAAGGTACCCACGAGTACGCAAAATTCATACGCCCATCTGAATTAGAAAGCTGGAGCCGCCAAAGCGGATTAGAGTTAAAAGACATCAGCGGGATGACTTACAACCCTATTTTCCAAAACTACAAAATAGGTAATGACGTTGATGTGAATTACCTGATGCACTTTCGTAAGGATAAATTGTCATGATTCAATCTTTAAATAAAAGGTTACTTTTTATACTTTCATTCATTGCGGTACTGGGGCTCTCCTCCGGTTGCTCAGTCCGTTATGACAACGTTGCAGTCGATCCCGTGTCAAAACGCACCGTTGTTAAAAATATGGACCAACAAACAAAGCGGGAAGTTGCTGCCGTCACTCAGGCACTCATGTCACTTGGCCCAAATATTGACCCTGCTGAAGCCAGCTTATTGGCACACGAAGCTGTTAACTACCCAAAGGTTTTAGCGAATCAATATAATTTGGTAAAACCAGCTTACCTACAAAATATCCTTGTGAATTACGGCTACCGCAAAAATGGCCTTTGCTGGCAATGGACGCGCGATATGGCAAAGCACATTCAGGCACGCCGCTGGAAGAGTTTTGACTTTTACCACGCCACTGCCAACCGTCGTCGCTTTAACGAACACAACTCACTGGTCGTCACAGCCAAGGGTAAGGGCGTTCGGGAAGGGATGCTGCTGGATCCCTGGAGAGACTCAGGCAAACTCTACTGGAAGCGTACAGTGGATGACCCTGAATACTACTGGACACGTTTTACCAACTGATGGTTTAAAGATCACCACGAACGAAGGAGCCTATCATGGCTCCTTTTTTTATCATTTGCAAAAATATGGTGGATGGCAGCCAGAGTCTGCCTTGCAAATGGCGCCCACAACCAAATTTGTTCGGGTCGTAAGTTACGACTGATTATGGCTGCTATTGATACGGCTGACCTGAAGCTTTCGCCACACCGCCATGATCAATACAAAAATAATAACCGCAACAAGCATCAGCAACACGGCAATATAGCCAAATAAATCCGGCGCTTTCATCATCGTGCTCATCAGCGATTCTTGGTAATAGAAAAGCCACTTGTGTTCTTGCGGAAAAGCCCATATGTGTAATTGAGAGAAAACGTCATGCACCCCTATCGCCAAAATGATGACTGTAACAACCACCAAAGTCAGCAAAACATAGGCCAGCAACGACCAAAACGGTGGCATCGCAATACGCCGCTGATACAACCACGCTGACAGCAACACAAACCATGCAATAACCACCATCAATAGCCATTTCATACGCTCAACCAATATGGCAACGTCCTGCAAATGCACGACTTCATCGTGAGTAAACAACTGTTGCATAACCTGACCTTGCGGGCTTTTGTAACTCAGCTCTGCCAGACCTTCGCCATGTTGGTGAATAGCCTGAACCACTGCCGCAAATAAACGAAACCTTTCGGCGTCGGTGGTCATGACAAAGTCAGCTTTGAGGGGGTTATGAGGTGCATACTTGGCAATATGTTGGTCAATACCAATGGCGTGATATAGATACTCATAACCAAAATTGACAGACGACAATATTATCCAGCTCAATCCCAAAGCCAGAAAAAATGCCAAAAAAGTCAGGCACAGCCATAGTATTTTGCCGCGCTCATTGGCTCTGTTTGCTGTCATCATTAACACATTCAATCCTTAAATAAAGTGGGGCTAATATCGACGCACCCAACGTAAAACACTCTCACTAAAATCAGCTTGCAATCGCTTTTCGCTTAAATGGCTGCGCCCTACCCTGAACGCAATAACGCAAGCCTTGACGATAGCAACGCTTGGCGTTTTCCTCATCCCCCATTGCCGTGAGCAGTTCGGCAAACTCATGATATACGCCAGAGTCCGGTGCTAACACGAGTGCCTGCTCATAGTAATTGGCACTACTTTCCAGGTCGCCTGTTTGACGGGTCAAACGCCCAAGGCATAACAGCATTGATGCACTTTCGGGCAGTGTCGTCTCCCATGCCTGCGCCTTCACCAAGGCCGCATGTGGTTCGTTGTGTTGGATTTCGCCATAAACCGTGACCAACTCACGCTGCGGGGTTTGCGCATTACTCTGTTCCAGTAAAGATGCGGCCAAATCACCACCACCAGCATTATTCAGGGCGATACAATACGCCTTCACCGCATAAACCTCCTCACGGACGGCTGCAGGCAGCTGTTGCCAAAGTGACGTTAGCGCCGGAAGGTCTTTTTTACCCGAATTACTCTCAAAAAGGCCAACCACAGCCTGTTGCAAATAGGTTTGATAACCCGCACTAGCCCCCTTGTTTTCAGAAATCAGTACCGGCAACAACTGTAGTAACTGCTTCCAGTCTTCCTGTTGATAGTAAACTTTTGCCAGCAATTGATTCGGATATGGATGGCTGGGCGCTAACTCCCTAAGATGAGTCAGCGTTGCTCTGGATTGCTCAATCTGACCACTTTCCAGTTGCATGGATGCTTGAGACACGGCCACGGCAATCTCCGCTTTATCACCGCAATTGCTGGCGGTTTTTAAATACTCATCACGCTGCTCATAGTGTCCGGCACGATGCGCCGCATGTGCTGCCCCCAAATAATTGAGCAGTGGCGTTTCTGAATACGCTACATTATTGGCCAGTAAGTCCTCAGCCTCGGCCCAGTGCCCTTCGACTAAATTCACCAGACCATTGTTTAAAGCCAACTGCGCCTTGGCAAGATGATTAGCCTCACGTCGTCGCGCCAGCCACGTGGGAAGTCGTAACAACACAACCACACCCGCAATTAACAGATAGCCACACAAAAATAACAACAACAGCCCGACAGCCAGGGTAAACGTCGTTAGTTCAAGGGTGTATGCCTGTCCCCAAAGAATCACCAAATCTTGAGAATTCCTCAACAACATAAGCCCGACGATGTATATCACACCAATCAGTAACAAAATTAGAAACGGATAGAAGATCATGTATCGGCTCCGCTTGTGTGCGGCCTAGATAGCACAGTATCCATCATTGCGGGTGATTTTAATTTGGGCAGCTCACCAGCCACGCGGAATCTCTCCAGCACCACCCATTTATCTGCCAAACCTTGACGATATGCCTCCGGCCACGCCGTTTCAATCAAGCTCCGAATCTGCCGTAACTGTGCCGTATAGGCCGCCTCCTGCCCCTGCAATGCTAAGAGTTTCAGATTTTCCAGTTTGAGCCTGAGTAACTCAAAACGTACCGCTTGGGTGTCTCCATTGATGCGCTTTGCCAAGGTTTGATCGTATTTTTGGATGACCACCACGTCACTGATACTTTCCCGCACCTGTGCCAGTAGCGAGTTTCGACCCTCGGTATTATCAGACGCATCCGATGGTGCTGTATCACGCACTTCAGGCGGCGCAGGCATGAGCGACTTTAAGGCAATTGCCAGCTCATCAATGTGGCTAATCAAATCTGTGTCGTTGTCAGGTGTCACTTGTCTGAGGGCGGCAATATCCTGTGCGATAGCTTCTCTGACCGGCAAAAATGCCAACAGCCCCACATCCAGCAATAACTGATCGGCCAGTAACAACGCCTTTTCTGCACCGCGCGGATCTTCATCCAGTTGAATCTTGTGCGATGCCACCCTTAACAGGTAACGCACTTCTTCCGCCTTCCACTGGTTCGCTTGTTTTTGAGGTGACTGAGTAATTTCTTGCTGCAATGTAAGCTGTCGTACTTGTTCATCCAAAGTGCTGGCAATATAACTGCTGGTGTTGCTCACTGCTTTGAGCTCTGCCAGCTCACGCGCATTTCTTTGCCTGCTGGCCTCCAACTGCTCACGGACTTGTTGTTGCCATGTTTGAATGACATCTTTACGAGCTAACTCGGATAATAAGTCTTTGGCTATCTTGGCATCCCGCGTCGCCTGCTTTGCTTGATCATGCACTCGCAGGAAGTTTTTATACCCCGCAGCAATACCGACCACGGTAAAAAACAATGCCAACCAGGTGAGAAATAGCGTGAAAATAGATCGCTTATTCAACACTCTTATTCTTTTTTCTGTCATAGAACTGTGATCTACCATTTTGAGCACTACCTTATAATTTTTTGACATTGAACCTGCCTGAAAGCTTTGCAGGTGCGTAATACCCTAACATAAACCATGTTAATCAAAGACACTGAATAAATTGTTTTATCAGCCTTCTTCCTTTGTCTAGCATCGCTGCTTTAGGGAGGTGGAAATCAATGACATTACCAAAGGATTTACTGGCTGAGCTACGCACGCGCAATGAAAACTACAGCCTATCGCGCGACTTTTACAGTAACGACGATATATACCAAACAGAGTTAGAGACTATTTGGTATCAGTCGTGGATATTTGCAGGGCACCCCTGTGAAGTCACCGACGAACAAGCCCTGGACTTTCCTCTTGGTGATTACCAACTGCGCATTATGCGTGATAATGGAAAGATTGTCGCTGCCGCAGAAAAAGATGGACAAAGCCGCCCTATTCACTGCCGGGAAGTGGAGGGCTATTTGTTCGTTAATCTGGCAGAAACACCCGATGATTTTGCGACTTTCGCCGAGGCGGTTTCTCCCTATATGCAAGTGCATCACGTCAATGATCTAAAAATAGCCGCCCAAAGCAGTATTGTTGAATATGGTAACTGGAAGCTGGTGCTGGAGAATAACCGCGAGTGCTACCACTGTTTGAGCAACCACCCTGAACTTATCATTACCTATCCCGAAGACCCTGCCATCACAGGTACGGATGCCGAGAGCAAATTGCCTGAGATGGTTAGCAGCCACTGGGAAAAGTGTGAAGCAGCAGGCCTGCCCAGTACATTTAAAATTGCCGATGACGGTACTTACCGCGTTGCCAGAATGCCGCTGCTTGAGGATTTTACCAGTTATACAATGGACGGCCATGATGCGGTAAAAAAGCATATCGGCGATTTTAAGGACGTGAATCCCGGTGCCTTGGTGTTATTCCATTATCCCAGTACATGGAATCACTTTTTGGATGATCAGGTGATTTCTTTTCGCATTCTCCCCATTGCCCCACAAGCCACATTGGTCACGACCAAGTGGTTAGTTCATAAGGATGCTGTCGAAGGCATGGATTACGACAAAGAAGTTCTCACCTATGTATGGAACCAAACAAATGCCCAAGATAAACATTTAGTCGAAGAAAACCAAAAAGGTATTAATTCTCCGCTCTATGAATCCGGCCCCTATTCTTCGGTTTATGAAAGTGGGGTTATTCAGTTTGTCAAATGGTATGGGGATTTAATGCAACGCCGATTGCAAAGAGGCTAACCGTATTAATACACAGTTAGTACGACGAGCCGTATTGGGATATTAAAGGATACAATTATGTCAAGTTCAATCAGTCTTAATAGCAACATGAAGTTGCATCCGCGTAGTAATATCTACCAACAGCAGTTAAAGGATCACTGGTATCAGCGTTGGATTTACCTTTGTCAGACGACAGAAATTCCTTATCACGGTGATTATATTGCAAAGAATATTGGTGATTACCCACTGATTATTGTTCGCAATCAACATGATGAAATTAATATCCTCAATAACAGTTGTCGTCATCGGGGTTCACGCATTTGTCAAAAAGAAAAAGGCAATGAAGCCAACCTTGTGTGTCCTTATCACCAGTGGGCGTATGACCTAGATGGTAAACTGACCTATGCCCGCAATATGATGGAAGAGATTGATATTGCTAACTTGCCGCTAAAGTCATTTGTGTGTTCCATCATTAACGGTAGTGTCTACGTTAACCTTTCACTCCCAGCAGACAGTGATGAACAGGCACCGCACGAGTGCTTTACCGTTAAAAATCGTCATCGTGCCGCTTACCAATATCGCATTCAACGTAACGTAGGCTATGAAGCTGTTCTATCGCAGCTTGATTTATCTCTTGAGCTTTTAGACACCGCTGAGGACGCTTCCGCAAATGCGCGTTTTTATCATGATACCGAAACCAGAGGTATTATTGCTGCCGATGTTATTCCCATCGACGAACACCACAGCGAACTGACATTAACCTATTTGGTGACATCCGGTACATCCGAGGGCAAACACTTTAGTCGTCAAGACTTTATTACTCAATCTGCCAAAGACCTGGATATTATTATTGCCGATGACTCCATTACACCGCTGTCGGTCAAGCCAGTACGCCCTGTCAGTGCAGAAGATTTGCCGGCACTCAATGCCCGTCAGATGCAGGATATATTAGATAAACGCCAAGCCATTGATCATGCGGATGTATATGCGCCATACCGCATCTGGGATTCGAGTAAACAGAATCTGGTTTGTACCATGATCGTTAAAGAAACCCATAACGTCCGCACTTACACTTTTCAAATAGCCGATGGTGGCTGGTTTAACTATAAACCGGGGCAGTTTATTACCTTGGAATTGCCCACTGAAGGCGAAAAGACACTACGAACCTATACCTTGGTCAGCAGTCCTTCGCGCCCCATGTCAATTTCAATCACCATCAAAGCGCAGCCTAATAGTACCGGAACACGATGGATTTTTGATAACGTCAAAGTCGGCGACAGCCTCAAGGCTTACGGCCCTAATGGGGATTTTTCTTTCTTCAATGACCCCGCTGATAAATATTTGTTTATTTCCGCAGGCTCAGGTATTACCCCGATGATGTCAATGACCCGCTGGTTGTATGACTATGGTGGTAATATGGACGTTAATTTTATCAGTTGTATCGCCAGCCCTGACGATATTCTCTATCAAAGTGAGCTTGAGCGTATGGCTGGACGCAGCCGTGATATTCAGGTTAGCTGGGTGTGCGAAAACGACAACGAACTCAATACCTGGACGGGCTATCGCGGCCGCTTTAACAAACTGATTTTAGGACTTGCCGCGCCTGACTATATGGATAGAGACGTCTATTGCTGTGGGCCGGGGCCGTTTATGCGTGCCGTACGCGAAGCCTTGGATGCCAGTGGCTACGATATGCAGCACTATCACGAAGAAAGCTTCTCAGGAACCGAGACCACTCCTCTGCCTGACGACTTCCCTACTGAAGGACGGTCAGTCAACATCACGTTCTCTCACTCAGGCAAGCAGCATGAGTGTGACCAGCGCGAAACTATATTGATTGCTGCAAAATCCGCGAATATCGCCATCCCCAGTGCCTGCGGCTTTGGCGTTTGTGGAACCTGTAAGGTCAAAGTCAATAGCGGTGAAACCCACATGGTGCATAGTGGTGGTATCAGTCAAAAGGATATTGATGCTGGTTATGTACTGGCCTGTTGTACAAATCCTATGTCAGATGTTGAAGTGGAAATTTAATCAGTGCTTGTCTTGTTGTAGTATTTGGGTGCTTGGTGGTGTGTTGTTTGGTTTAAAGCAGTTGCAGATCATTCCAACTGTTTGGGGCTGGGTGAGCTTGATGCAATTGATAAGCATCCTATATCAGGCTGATTGTCACCCTAGTTGATTAGAAATAGGAGACCTCACCCAGAGGATAAACATTGCCTAACCTTAATACAGTAGAGATCAAGGCATTTTTGCCAGCTAAAGACTTTGATAAATCCAAGCAATTTTATGAGCATATTGGGTTTATAAAAGCTTCCGATTCCGACGGTGTTGCTTATTTTCGTCATGGAAACTGTAGCTTTTTACTTCAAGACTTCTATGTAAAAGAGTTCGCAGAAAATTTAGTGATTCACTTGCTTGTAGAAGATATTAAATCTTGGCATACACAGGTAAGGGACTCAGGTATCGAACACAAGTTCAAAGTCAAGGTGTCCGATATTACTAAGCAACCATGGGGTATGCTGGATTTTCACGTACATGACCCTAGCGGTGTGCTATGGCGGTTCGGTCAAAACACACCAGCCTAATAAGGCACTTTAAAGGACTTCAAATTGAATAACGCAATAGCAATCTTTGCAAGTGCAAGACGGAATGGAAATACAGGGAAACTTATTGATTGGATCGCTGGCGAGCTTGGAATTGAGGTCATTGATCTTTCGGAAAAAAATATTTCCCCCTACGATTATGATCACAAGAATATCAATGATGACTTTCTTCCACTAATGCAGCAGCTTCTTGAATACGAAAAAATCATTTTTGTAACGCCTGTATATTGGTACGGCCCTAGTGCCCAAATGAAAATTTTTATTGACAGAACCTGTGACTTTTTAGACCTGAGGGAGTTAAAGGATATAGGGCGCCAGTTGCGAGGAAAAGTGGCTTATATTGTATGCACTTCAATTAGCCAAGATGCGGATAGTTCGTTTATCAATTCACTAAAAGACACATTTGGCTACCTGGGAATGAAATATGGCGGTTATGTCCATGCCAACTGCGAGAATGGATATACTCAAGACAGCTACCGACAAAATGTTGATAAATTTATACGTTCTGTTAGAGATTCAGATAAGGCGTTAACTGCCAAAAATGGGTTCTTTGAATGATTAATATTTTCAAAAAATTTAAGAAAAAGGAACCTGACTCTTCCCCCAAAGAAAACTGGGAGGATCTGAAGCCAATATTAGAGCCACATAAACAGTTGGCTTGGTTTCCCAAAATAATAGAAAAAGACTCGCCCCCTACATCTTCAAAATTTTCTGGTATTCCGGCGCTGTCAAAAGACGAAACATGGCCTTGTTGTAGCAACTGTAATGAGCCTATGCAGCTATTTTTGCAGTTAAACTCTCAAGACCTCCCCAAGTCTGAGAAAAGTGTATTTGGGGAGGGAATGCTTCAGGTCTTCTATTGCACAAACTGGGATAAAGAGTGTGAGGTGAGCTGTGAAGCATTTTTTCCTTTTTCAAAAAGTACCTTGGTAAGGGTTGTTGACTATAAAGATGAACTCATAGCTTCCCCTGAAACAAGCCCCGTCAAAGGCGCTTTCGCCGAAAAACAAATAATAGGCTGGGAATCACAGGAGGACTACCCAAACTGGGAGGAGCTTGAAAATATGGGGGTAACACTAACCGATGAACAATGCGATTTGCTTTGTGATTTGGAGTACCCTCTACCAAACGATAAACTACTTGGCTGGCCATGTTGGGTGCAGGGTGTCGAATATCCTGATTGCCCGGAATGTGGAGAGCCCATGAAACTCATTTTTCAAATAGACTCAGAGGACAATCTCCCGTATATGTTCGGCGATATGGGTTGCTCTCATATTACACAATGCGAGCACCACAAAGATAAACTAACGATTGCATGGGCATGCGGCTAATCGGGTAGCTCTTTAACTTTAACCTCTAGCTCCCACAGCGTCCTGTGTGCAGCTCCACACAAGGCATGGTAAATACTATCATCACTGGGATCAGTCGCTACTACCACCTCCCCTGTGCGAGCATATCGTCTGGCTTGATGGGCAATGCGTTCACTGCCGACCAGCAAAGGTGTCTCATTCAGCCACCGCAAACCTGCCCCCAAACGAAACAGGTGATACAGGCTTTCAACACTAGTGAGCACAATCAGATCAATCCCTGCCTGTTGATGAATGGCAGTTAAAGGTGATAAATCATCCACCGGACAGACCCGCCGATACACCTCGATGCAATTAACCACGGCACCACGTTGCCTGAGCGTATCGCGCAACAGTTCACGCCCCCCCTCTCCGCGAATAATAGCGATGGACTGATGCCTGACGGATTGAAATGCGGGACACGCTAACAAGGCTTCACTATTAAACAGTCGGTCGGGAACAATGGAGACACTGACGCCATGACATGCCAATGCCTCAGCCGTCTTTTTACCAACCGCCGCTATGTTTAATGAAGGTGGCAGGGCTTCGGGGAGTTTTGCAAAGGCATACTCAACCGCATTAGGGCTGGTGAAAATCAGATAATCGTATCGGGAAAGTGTTGAAAGCTGCTGATGACAACGCACAACGTCCATCGGCTCGGCAATATCAAGCAGAGGAAAGCGCACCACATGGGCACCTCTTTCTTGCAGACGCTGGCTAATGGCTGAGGCTTGATGTGCGGGGCGTGTGATTACAATGGTACGCCCCTGCAACGCAGTGCGATCACTCATCAGGCCACATCAACACCGATACTTTCCAATACACTGCGCCCGCCTTGAGCTAATAAGTCCTCTGCAACCGCTACGCCAATTGCTTCGGCATCCGCAATCGCTCCCCTCATTTCAGCACGGTAGATTGATGAGCCATCTGGATAACCGATCAGGCCGCGCAGGTAAATCTGCTCACCCGCTAACTCTGCAAAGCCTGCAACCGGAACCTGACAACCACCATTCAAGCGATTATTTAAGGCACGCTCTGCACGCACACGAACCGCCGTATCATGGTGAATCAACGGCGCTAACAGCGCATTAATACGTTCATCATCTTCACGGCACTCAATACCAACCGCACCTTGCCCAATGGCGGGCAAGCTGCGTTCAATGCTGATGCGCTCACGAATACGCGCCTCAAAGCCAAGGCGTATCAGCCCGGCAGAGGCCAGAATAATGGCATCGTATTCACCATTGTCTAACTTTGCCAAACGCGTGTTGACATTGCCGCGAAGGTCGAGAATTTGCAGGTCTGGACGGTACTCCCGAAGCTGTGCCTGGCGGCGCAGGCTACACGTACCGACTCTGGCATGTTGTGGCAGCGTATCAATGGATTCGACCGTGTTAGACACAAATGCATCCGTTGGGTCTTCACGCGCCATAATAACGGGCAGATGCAAGCCTTCGGGAAAAGCCATTGGCACGTCTTTCATGGAGTGAACGGCGATATCGGCAGAACCTTCCAGCATCCCCGTTTCTAACTCCTTCACAAACAAACCTTTGCCGCCAACTTTGGCCAATGGCGTGTCTAAAATCACGTCACCACGTGTCACCATTCCCACCAATTCAACTTGTAAACCGGCATGGATTTGTCGCAGACGCTTGGCAACGTACTCGGCTTGCCAGATTGCCAGCGCACTTTTTCGTGTAGCGATGCGTAAGGTATTGGTCATAAAGACTTTCTTTGACTAAAGTTGAAAGCTCAGCACTTTACGATAAAAACCATCAGGAGGCAAAATAGCCAGTGCCCATTCCGGCAATTCTTCAGTGCGAACTTCCTCCAGATTCGGTTGACGGCTTGTAGACTCCCACACTTAACCGTGGGAAATAAGTGTTCCCCATTCGCCACTATCATCATTATAAATGCGAATTTTAGACATGCTGGCGTAGTCAACATTTAGGCGAAACAGATTTTCGTCTTGCATCCCCAAAATGTGCATCAAGATGACACGAATCACTCCTGCATGGGTAATCAGCAACAGTTCCTGGCCTTGGTGCGTACTCACAATTTCATTGAATGCTTTAAGCACACGGCTGCGGAAGTCTAAAAAAGCCTCACCACCGGGAGGAATCACGCGCGTGGGCGCTTTCCACCAGTCATGTAGCTTTGTGCCATCTTCTTCCAGAATTTCTTTCGGGGAAAGCCCTTCCCAGTCACCAAAATCCGTTTCTTGCAAATCCTGAGTAACGACCAAATCCAACTCCTCCTGAGTGGCTAGGGAGTCGGCAAACTCGTGGCAGCGCTGTAGTGGCGAGGTGAAGATTTTATCCCAGCTTTCTTCGTTCTCCAGTGACTTTTGCATTTGCGCCCAACCCTTGTCACTCAGCTCAGGGTCAGTACTTCCACAAAAAACATTAGCCAACCCTACCTCACCGTGGCGAAGTAGGGTAATCATGGTTGTTTCGGACATATTTTATAATTCTATGAATCGCACAAGCGAAATCACCCTTAAAGGTTATTAGTATCGGAACCGAAATCAGTCTGTGTAAGTGACGCCCACAATTTCATACTCACGAAGGCCACTCGGCGCCTTAACCACCGCCACATCACCCTCCTCCTTGCCAATTAAAGCACGGGCGATGGGCGACGAAACAGCAATTTTATTCTGCTTAATGTCAGCCTCAATATCACCAACAATTTGGTAATACACTGTCTCCTCGGTTTCGAGGTCTTCTAGCTCAACCTTGGCACCAAACACCACACGTCCCCCCACATCCAGTGAAGCAACATCGATAATCTGACCCGATGACAGCACAGACTCCAATTCCTGAATCCGCCCCTCCGTAAAACTTTGTTGCTCACGAGCGGCATGATATTCCGCATTTTCCTTAAGATCACCATGCTCACGTGCATCAGAAATGGCTTGAATAATTCGTGGCCGATCTTCTGTTTTCAAGCGCTGCAATTCTGCCTTTAAGCGCTCTGCACCTTTCGCGGTAATGGGGGCTCTGTTCATGATGCCTTCTCTATTCCTTCGTGTAAGTCTTGCAAGCGATACACCTGCTCATTTTCATTGTAAGCCATTGCTTCACAAATCGCCCACGCACCTGTAATGGTCGTTGTGTAAGCAACTTTACCTTGCAATGCTTCACGACGTATTTCGTAAGAGTCGTTGATCGCCTTTTTACCCTCTGTTGTATTTACAATCAAGTTTATCTCACCATTCTTGATCATATCGACAATATGCGGGCGGCCTTCGCGTACTTTATTCACCGGCTCACAGACAACACCTGCCTCAGTCAATAAACGGGCCGTGCCGCGAGTTGCCACCAGGGAGAAGCCCAAATCGACTAATCGCTTGGCAATTTCCAACACATGCTGACGATCCGTCTCGCGAACGCTCAAAAATGCCTTTCCATGAGTATCCGGGAATACGAAACCAGAACCACGCTGCGATTTACCAAACGCCTCCGCAAAACTTTTCCCCACACCCATGACTTCGCCCGTGGACTTCATCTCAGGCCCAAGAATCGGATCAACGCCTGGGAATTTAATGAACGGGAATACTGCCTCTTTTACGGAATAGTACTCAGGAATGACCTCTGTCAATTCGCCTTGTTCTGCTAAAGATGTCCCCGCCATGCAACGCGCGGCAATTTTAGCCAGTGGCTTACCCGTCGCTTTTGATACAAAAGGCACTGTCCGCGAAGCCCGTGGATTAACCTCAAGTACATAAATATCATCACCTTTGACCGCAAACTGGACATTCATCAAACCGATAACATTCAATGCCTTACCCATTCTGATGCACTGTTCGCGCATCCGATCCTGAAGCGCCTCACTCAAGGAATAAGGGGGCAAAGAACAAGCTGAGTCACCTGAGTGAACCCCCGCCTGTTCAATGTGCTGCATAATACCGCCAATCAGCACATTTTCACCATCACAGATAGCATCCATATCCACTTCGATGGCATCGTCCAGAAAACGATCCAACAGCACGGGAGAATCGTTAGAAACCTGAACCGCATTCAGCATGTAATGGCGCAGATCGTCCTCGGTATACACAATTTCCATTGCGCGACCACCCAACACATAAGACGGACGAACCACCAGCGGATAGTCAATCTCAGTAGCCAACACCGCACCCTGCTCAGGACTCTTGGCAGTACGATTGGGCGGCTGCTTGAGGCCAAGACGGTTAATCATTCTCTGGAAGTGTTCACGATCTTCTGCCAAATCGATAGAAGCAGGACTAGTGCCAATAATGTTTGCACCACTGTCTTCTAGTTCTTTCGCCAACTTCAACGGAGTTTGACCACCATACTGAACAATGACTCCCTTGGGCTTTTCAAGGTCAACGATTTCCATGACATCTTCGAGCGTTAGTGGCTCAAAATACAAACGATCAGAAGTGTCATAGTCCGTTGAAACCGTTTCAGGGTTACAGTTCACCATGATTGTTTCATAGCCATCTTCGCGCATCGCCAACGCCGCGTGCACACAGCAGTAGTCAAACTCAATGCCCTGCCCGATACGATTCGGACCACCACCAAGTACCATGATCTTGTCACGATCACTCGGCTGTGACTCACACTCCTCATCATAGGATGAGTACATATAGGCCGTATCTGTCGAGAACTCAGCCGCGCAAGTATCCACCCGCTTGTAAACCGGACGAACCCCCAACTTACGGCGATACTTACTCACTTCCTTGTCAGTGATACCCAGCAGCTTAGCCAAACGACGATCTGAAAAACCTTTACGCTTATAATCAAACAAGTCCGCCTTAGTCAGGTCGCGCAGAAACTTCCCATTCAGCGCCTGCTCCATCTCGCACAGCTCCTGAATTTGATCAAGGAACCAAGGATCAATGGCTGTATGTGTAAACAGCTCCTCAGCAGTCATGCCATAACGGAAGGCATCCGCCACATAAAGAATACGCTCTGGCCCCGCCTCGGTCAGCTCACGACGTAACGTATCCTTAGCATCGGGCTGATCAACCTCTAGGCGCTCATCCATGCCGTCAATATCCGTTTCCAAGCCACGAAGTGCTTTCTGGAATGACTCCTGGAAGGTGCGACCAATAGCCATCACTTCGCCCACCGACTTCATTTGCGTCGTTAAGCGATGGTCAGCCGTCGGAAATTTTTCAAAGGTGAAGCGAGGGATTTTGGTGACCACATAGTCAATAGACGGCTCAAAAGACGCTGGTGTTGCGCCACCTGTAATTTCATTTCGCAACTCATCCAATGTATAGCCCACAGCCAGCTTTGCCGCAATTTTGGCAATCGGAAAGCCAGTTGCCTTAGATGCTAGTGCCGATGAGCGGGAAACCCTGGGGTTCATTTCGATCACCACCAAGCGACCATCTTTTGGGTTCACCGAGAACTGAACATTAGAGCCACCGGTATCAACCCCAATCTTACGCAACACATCAATCGAGGCATTACGCATGATCTGATATTCTTTGTCCGTCAGCGTCTGAGCCGGAGCAACTGTAATGGAATCACCTGTGTGAACACCCATTGGATCAAGGTTTTCGATGGAGCAAATAATGATACAGTTGTCCGCCGCATCACGAACCACCTCCATCTCATACTCTTTCCATCCCAGCAACGACTCTTCCAGCAGGATTTCAGTCGTTGGCGACATATCCAGACCGCGCGCTGCGATCTCTTCAAATTCTTCACGATTATAGGCAATACCACCACCTGAACCACCCATCGTAAATGACGGACGGATAATCGTCGGAAAGCCCAAGCCCCTTTGAATCTGACGTGCCTCTTCCATGCTATGAGCAACACCTGAGCGCGCAGATTCCAGGCCAATATCCTCCATGGCTCGACGGAATTTTTCACGGTCTTCCGCCATATCAATGGCTTCTTTCTTTGCACCGATCATTTCAACATTAAAGCGATCCAAAACGCCTTCACGATCAAGATCCAGCGCACAGTTCAGTGCAGTCTGCCCTCCCATTGTCGGCAACAGTGCATCAGGACGCTCTTTTTCAATGATTTTAGCCACCGTATCCCATTGAATTGGCTCGATGTAGATCGCATCAGCCATATCTGGGTCGGTCATAATTGTGGCCGGGTTTGAATTAACCAAAATGACCCGATAACCTTCTTCGCGTAATGCTTTACAGGCTTGTGCGCCGGAATAGTCAAATTCACACGCCTGACCAATGACAATTGGGCCGGCACCGATGATCAAAATACTCTTTATATCTGTTCGCTTAGCCATGAGTGATTAACCTTGAGTCTCCATCAGTGCAATGAATTTATCGAAAATGGGAGCAATATCATGTGGGCCGGGACTGGCTTCCGGGTGCCCCTGAAAACCAAACGCTGGGCAATCAGTGCGCTCAATACCTTGCAAACTGTCATCAAATAAGGAACGGTGCGTTGCAACCAGATGCTCCGGCAAAGTGGACTCATCCACCGCAAATCCGTGGTTCTGACTGGTAATCATAACTTTTTGCGTGGATAGATCCTGTACTGGATGATTTGCGCCATGATGACCAAATTTCATCTTGACTGTTTTTGCGCCACTAGCAAGCCCTAATAGCTGATGCCCCAAACAGATACCAAAGGTGGGGATTTTCTGCTCCAGCACAGCCTGAATAGCTTCAATCGCATAATCACAAGGTTCTGGATCACCCGGCCCATTGGATAAGAACACACCATCTGGCTTCATTGACAACACATCAGAGGCAGGTGTTTTTGCCGGAACCACTGTGACATCACAGCCACGATCAACCAGCATTCTCAAGATATTACGTTTTACGCCGAAGTCATAGGCAACGACCTTGAACTTGGCGTCCTCTGCCGCTAACCTGATTTGCGGCTTGGGAGGCAACTGCCAACTGCCTTGATGCCATTGGTACGCTGTCTCTGTCGTGACCTCTTTTGCCAGGTCTTTGCCCTTCAAGCCAGCAAAGCCTTTCGCTGCCGACAAAGCCTCTTCTTCAGACAAACCCTCACCGGCCATAATACAACCACGCTGCGCCCCTTTCTCTCGCAGGATTCGAGTCAGGCGACGCGTATCAATATCAGCAATCGCCACAACGCCTTTACGGGCCAGATAATCCGGCAGACTTTCCGTGCCACGAAAGTTACTGTAAAGACGAGGCACATCCTTTACGACCAATCCGGTTGCAAAGATTTGCCCACACTCCTCATCTTCTTCATTCACACCCACATTACCGATATGTGGATATGTCAGTGTTACAATTTGCTGTGCGTAGGACGGGTCTGTCAGGATCTCCTGATAACCACACATAGACGTGTTAAATACAACTTCACCTATGCTTTTTCCATCGCATCCGATTGATTCACCCTGAAAGACACTGCCATCTTCCAAGACTAAAAGTGCACGTTTTTTCAACGTCGCCTCCACAGTAGACTAAATAAAGCGTTTTGTTGTTAACGACTGTCGGACACCTCAGTTGCACCTCTTCATTGCAATTGGGCGAGGGGAAATTTACCCAGTCTGTACGTATTCCACATACAAAACGGGATGGTTTCTTTTTCTGAAAAACCATCCCGTGTTTTCGTCAGCGCAAACCGTCGGTATTCTAATCGAATCCCCCCCCAATATCCATGCGCTCACATTAAATTTCAGAAGCTTTATGAACCTTGACTTAATTTTCTATCCATCTTCAATCGTTTAATTTTTGCATCCACATCACGAATAATCTGCGACAACCTTTGGCTCTCACTCGCCGCTTCATCAAACTGATGCTGCAACTGAACGTGTTCCTCATTCGCAGCCTTTAGGCGACTGATAACCAAACTAAGCTTTTTGAAAGAAGCCTGATATTCAAGACTGATTGCATCCTTTCCATTCATCAACGCCTGATCGGGTTCGGGTAACACCATAAAGTCTGGCTGAGAATCCTCATCCCCCCAATCCTCTACTTGGATTAAATCTGTTTTATCACTCGGATGCTCAACCTCCTGAATCGTTACAAGCTGAACATTTTCTTGATCACCATGTTCAGACGACCGACTGTTGTTAGCCACCACCGAAGGCGAATACCTGCCTAACTTCTCGTTCACATCATCAATGATAATGTCATCTCCCTCCAATAGTGTCAGCTTTATCGGCTTGACCTCCGTGAGATTTAGATCAATAAACCCCTCTTGATCTGAAAGCAATAAAACATCCGCATAGTTAGACGTTGCGGTGTCCGGTGCCGGTGGCTCAGCACTGCCATGCTCCTGATTGACCGGCGGCGCAGTAGCAACCACTTCAGCAGTTGCCTGCTCTACGGGAGCGGTGTTAATGACCTCCTGAGCTAACGACTCACCAGCAAGCTCCTGACTTTCCGGCTGGGCAGCATCGGTAGCCTGTTCATCAGTATTATCTTGTTCTGCTAATTGCTCGGTGCGCTTCGGAGCAATGACCGGAGTATTCGCTTCCTGACTAGGCTGTTGATCTGCTTTGTGCGAAGACGGCCCACCCATAATCCGATCTAGCTCAGGATTACTAGCTTCAGGAACACGCAGGTTATCATCTATCACCATTTCAGGGCGGGAATTTAAAAAGATATAAATCAACCCAAAGAAAACCAGTGCCAACAAACCAACCAGAAGTATTTTTTTGTGATTTCTCAACATCTTTATCTATCTCTTGGTCAATCAGCAAAACACCCTGCCTAAAGACAGATATTCAGTGCTGAAGTATCAAATAACTTAAGAAATAGACTAGATCAATTTGAGGGACGAACTCATGCCATTCCCGACGAAGCACCCGAACTCGGGGCCTGGCCGGGAACAGCCATTATTCGGTCAAATTAGGCGTATAGAAAGTATGGATAAGCGGTTATATTAATCGTGCGCCAGAACCAAACTATAACCAAGATAATCTGCAATACGGTGCATTAGCTCCGGGTGAGCGATAAAGTAGGCGAGTGCAACAAGGCTTATCAGACACATGAGGTAACACAACACCAAGCCTGCGACCGCCAATTTTTCACCCCCAAAACGATAGGGGTTGCTTTTTATTCTTGAACAGGCAAAGTGCCCAAATACAATACCGGGAAGGGCGATAATCGCCCCTAGAAATAGTGATAAAAAACCTAATATTAAAGTAACAACAGACAGGCCCAACTCCGGTTGATCGGAATCAGCAGGTAGACTTATGAATGACATTGGCACACTCCTTATGCAATACAACTAGCACCTTCACTTTCAATCCATTGATAGTGAAGAGACAGAACCAACCGACACCACCAGCCGTGTCGACTAGACTACATTATCAAATTTAACACATACTTACAGAGCTTCGACAGGTCAGAATGACAAACTCACTCATCCAGCGATTTACCATTCAGGGCATTGCGATCAACCTACTACTCATTTGCAGCCTAATCGCCCTCGTCATCGGGGTTACAGCTCCGCTGCTTACCTTACAGAAACTTTATTTTATTGAAAACACCATTTCTTTAATTTCAACCATACAAACGCTCTATACTGAGAACGAATGGCTACTATTTACAGTGATTGCGCTGTTCAGCTTGTGTATACCTGTCATCAAAATAATCAGCCTGTTACTTATTGTGAATATTGGATACCAACCAGGCTCTTTTCTGGATAAGGCCCTGTCCCTGATCGAAACGCTTGGGAAGTGGTCAATGCTGGATGTGTTTATTGTCGCCCTGCTACTGGTTTCCGTAAAGCTGGGGGCTTTAGCTAAAGTTCAGGTGCATTACGGACTGTACGTATTTGCCTTCTCTGTCATCTTGACCATGGCTTTGAGCTTTTGGATTTATCACCTAACACATAGAGAGTAAAGCCTATATATAATAACTATGAGTCAATATTAAAAATTCTCCTGATCCTTTTCATTTTTGGAACTACATATTACGAAGATAGAAAATCAGACAAATAGTGGGTTGATTATTATCGGTTTTTAAGTACCGCCCGTTATTAAATGACACTAAAAAGTCTTCCAACTATAGGAAAATCATGCGTTTTCATGCAGTATATTGAGTCACAAACAGAGTTGTGTCGCCTTTAGGAAAGGCATTTCAGAGCAAACTGACATTCACAGGAGAGTTAACTCATCATGATAAAAAGAGCACTGCTACTACTATTACTGACAGCCGCTTGGGGCTTCGGTAGCTGGTGGTACTACACTTGCAAACTAAAAGGATTTTGCCGCACCGATGGTGATGTTACCGCTGTAACGGGCAAAGCGTTGGCCACAGGCACCGTAACAACGGCCATTGCAACAGAGGCTACCAAAACCACTCCAGCCACGGACTCAAAAACAACAGACTTTGTTGACCAGGATGGTGATGCCATTTCTGATGAGGATGAGCGTGCTTTGGGCACCGACCCTGAGAATGCAGATAGCGATGGCGATGGAACAAAGGACAACGAAGAGCTGGGCATTGATCTTAAGAGTCCGATTGATACTGATAATGATGGCGTTATCAATGCGCTGGATGACGACGATGACAATGACGGCATTCCAAGTCAACTTGAGATCAAGCTTTCCAGTGACCCACTAAGTGCTGATACCGATGGTGACGGCGTTAGTGACGGTGACGAGCTGGGCGATGACAAGAATGATCCGGCTGACAGCGACGGCGACGGGATCATCGACTTGTTGGATGCGATTGATGACGGTACAAAACCATCAACAAAAACGGATGAGGAACAGGCTTCTACTGATGCCACCGATGCATCACAAGGTCAGGAGGAAGCACAAGCGCCGCCTGAAGCATCTGAAGGCACAGCACCTAAAACAGATGAAAGTGCGCCTACCAACGATACGGTGGAACAAAACCAGGCCATAGAAAAGCCGGCTGCAAATAATGAAGTGACCATTGATACTGACGCCGCCCAACAAAGTGGCGCCTCTGATGGTGAAATACCTTTCCAGAAAAGTCGCCTGTACTTCCCATTCCGTTCGGCGAACCCACGCTTATCGCCTGCGGCAACCGAGTACTTCAAGGGCGTTGTCACATGGTTGAATCAGAGCAAAGCAAATCGCATTGTCCTGACCGGCCACACGGATAATGTCGGCAAGGCTAAAAATAACCTTGATCTGGGACTGAAACGTGCCATTGAGATCAAGGACTTGGTGGTTAAACTCGGAGCAGACTCCGCACAGGTTGAGGTTGCATCAATGGGTGAAAGCCAACCGGTTGCATCCAATAAAACTGATGAAGGGCGACGCAAGAACCGACGCGTCGAACTAATTCCAGTCATTAAATAATAACGATTACCTGTATTGCGGCCGAGAGGCCGCCATGCTTGAGGATATAAGATGTTTGAACACGCTGTAACAAAAACGTTTGAAATGAAGGATGCCAGCTTGGAGCTACTCGTTATGCTCGCTGGTGCTTTTCTCTTAGGCTGCCTGTTTTGCTGGGCGCTTGATTCCCGTAAATATAAGCGCAAGGGAGGATGATCATGCCTAGCAATTATTCATTAATGGATGCCACCCTTGAAATCCTGCTAATGCTGTTAGTTGCTTTCCTGCTGGGCTGGCTGTTTTGTTGGCTAATGAAAAGGTTATTTGGCCGTAAAGATGAAGCCGAATACACTCACAACATTAAAAACCCAGACCTGAATTTGCAGCCAAGCGGCCCTGAGCGTACGGGGCTATCTGCCAGCAGTCGTAAAAAATTATACGACCCTGAGATCGGCATTCCCGACGCAGATATTGATGCAGATGTCCCAACGGTTAAAGAACCGAAGCTGGAGATGCCTGATATCAAAGCACCTGATGTAGACGTTAAAACCCCACGTCCACGAATCGACATCCCTGATTTGAAAACACCGGATATTGAGTTGCCAGATCTGGACATTAAAGGCAAGGTCGATACCGGGTTGAATGTCAGCAAAGAAGCGATTGGTAAGGGACTCGGTGCAGCGGCGGCAGGCATTGGCGCTGTTGCGGCGGGTGCGAGTGCCTTAAAAGAAAAACCGGTGGATGCTGCGGGCGAGCTAGACCTAAATCTGAACAAGCCAGATGTTGAGATGCCTGATGTAGACGTTAGCCTGCCTGATGTTGATTTACCGAAGGTTGAAGTAGGCGGCACCGAACTGCCGGATGTCAATCTCCCAGAGATCAACACAGAGGAGCTAACTGCAAGTGTTGACTTACCAGACGCTCCTGATCTAGCCGCTGATATCGGCCTACCCGAAGTTGGTCCCTCAGATTTAACTGCCAAGGTTGACTTGCCAGAGATTAATGTCGCTTCCAGCAATACGGATTTACCGGATGTAGACTTACCAAGTGTTGACACCACAGGCATTTCTGACACTGTAGATGGAGGCAAAGACCTGTTGGATAAAGGTCTGGACACTGCAGCCGCCGGTTTGGGTGCAGTGACCGCCGGTGCTGCTGCGCTCAAGGGCAAGGCTACAGAGAAGATTGATGAGCTAGGTGATAAACTGACACAACCAGAGTTACCCAAGCGTCAAGATGGTGCCAAAACTGATAATCGCGTAAGCAGCAACTTAGGGGACGACCTAACCAAAATTAGCGGTATTGACAGTTCCGTTGCCGCTCTGTTAGCCAGTAAGGGCATCAACACGTTCAAAAAGCTACAGGACACCGACAGGGACACACTGAAGGCTTACATTGAAGAAGCAGGTGGTGATGTCAGGTCTATTGAGCCTGCCAGCTGGCCACATCAGGCAAAGCTTTGTGCGGAGAAGAACTGGGCAAAGCTAGCCGAGTATAAAACATTTCTTTCAGGTAAAAGCGAAGATATGACAGCGCCTGACACTGCTTCTGGTGGTGTTGCCAAAGATGATCTCAAAAAGATTGAGGGTATCGGCCCGTTTTTTGAGGGACTTCTAAATAAGGCAGGCATTACTACCTACAAACAGCTTAAAAATTCCGACCGGGATACATTAAAGCGAATCATTGATGCCGCTGGTCCTAACTACCGTATGCACGAACCAGAAACTTGGCCATATCAGGCAGGCTTGGCTGACCAGGGCGACTGGAAAAAGCTTCGGGACTACATCAACTTTATGACGGGTCGCAACTAGCCTGCTTCCTATGTCAGGATAGTTGCCGCCTCGCCGAAACTCTCACCACTGGGAGTGTGAGTAGCGAGAAATCACTGGTGCTGTGGGAGTACGGAACGCAATGACCGACCTCCTCGGCGCCAGCGTAATGGCGTACTGACGAGGATCAAAAAAGAGGGACGGTGCGGGTTTACGTACCACCCTCATCCACTCAGAAATAACCACCTCTAATCAGCTAGATTAGAACTCAGCGCATCCCTTAAATACTGCATCATTGACCAAACCGTCAACACTGTGGCAACTACCAACAGCACTAAGCCAATCTCATGCAGCGGAACACCTAACAACGGCTTATCATATAGCAGCATGGTGATGGCTACCATTTGAGCGGTGGTTTTTAACTTACCAGTAAAGGCAACTGCCACCTTGCTACGTTGCCCTATTTCCGCCATCCACTCTCGCAATGCAGAAATCAGCAGTTCGCGACTAATAATAATAGCCACAGCAATCGTCACCCAAGGGTTGACCTGATCCTCCACAATGAGCACCAGCGCAACTGCGACCATCAACTTATCGGCAATTGGATCTAAAAAGGCACCAAAGCGGGACTCCTGCCCCCAACGCCTCGCCAAAAAACCGTCCACCCAATCGGTAAAGCCCGCCAACATAAAAACGGTGGCAGTCAGCAGTGGATAGCCCATATAAAACAAGGCCACCATCAGAGGAATAGCCGCAATTCTAAGGTAAGTCAGAAAAATCGGAATATTAAATAACATAGAATCACCATGTCGGTTTATGTCTTGAGTTGCTCAGGACTATTCACCATTAAATCGATCATAGATTTTTTCAGCCAAAGTCCGGCTGATTTCGTTCACTTTCGCTAATTCTTCGACACTGGCTCGAGTCACCGCCCGCAGCCCCCCAAATTGCTTTAATAACTCCTGCCTACGTTTAGGCCCCAAGCCCTCAATCCCTTCTAATGGCGATATGGTTCGTGATTTTTGTCGTTTTGCACGATGCCCCGTAATAGCAAAGCGATGTGCCTCATCCCGTATTTGCTGAATCAAATGCAACGCACTCGAATGTGCAGGTAGCTCAACGCGACGTTTGCCAATTGTCAATGTATCCAACTCCGCGCGACGACCTTCACCTTTGGTCACACCAACAATATCTACCCCCAATATTTGCAATGACTCCAACACCTTAACCGCTTCATTGACCTGTCCTTTACCACCATCAATGAACAAAATATCCGGCAGTTTGGCACCTTCCTCTGTCACTTTTGAAAACCGTCGAGTCAGCACTTGTGACATAGCCGCGTAATCATCCCCAGGTGTGATATCGCTAATATTGTAACGCCGATACTCACTCTTAACCGGCCCATCAGTCCCAAATACCACACGCGAGGCAACCGTTGCCTCACCCTGTGTATGACTAATGTCGTAACACTCCATACGGCTCGGAATGTAATCCAAGGCTAATGCCTCCTGCAATGCGTCCAGCCGTTTCTCCAAACTCTCTTTGGATATGAGTTTGTTCTGTAGAGCATGCAAGGCATTTTTACTGGCCATCACCAGCCATCGGGCACCATCTCCGCGTGGCTTCCAAATGATATTCAACTTGCGGCCTGCTTTATTCCGCAACATCTCCATCAGCACATCGACATTATCCGGCTGGTGACTAACTAAAATTCTTGCTGGGATCGTACGGGTCAAATAATACTGCCCCATAAAATGAGCGAGAATAACACCCTCCTCAAGCTCAACCGCCGGTAGTCTAGGGAAATAATTACGACTACCTAGGTTATTTCCACCACGAATCGTCATCACCTGCACACAGGCCACACCCGATGCCATTTGCAAAGCGATGACATCCACATCCCCCTGCCCACCACTGACGTATTGTTGCTGGGCGATAAGCCGGACTTTTTCAATCTGGTCACGATATTCCGCAGCCTGTTCAAAATGTAGTTGCGCTGCGGCCTTATCCATCTGGGCGACTAATGTTTCAATCAATTGCTGGCTTTTACCCTGCAAAAATTGAACGGTATAACGAATGCTCTCACGGTAATCGTCTTCGGTAATTTCATTAGTACACGGTGCGGTACAGCGTTTAATCTGATACTGTAAGCAGGGTCGCGACCGATTGCGAAAGTAGCTATCTTCACACTGACGCGCCTTAAATAACTTCTGCAACTGCCCCAGTGTTTCGCGCACCGCCCCCGCGCTAGGATATGGACCAAAAAACTGGCCTTTCTTATTACGCGCACCACGATGAAAACTAACGCGGGGAAATATTCCATCGGAAATATGAATATAGGGATAACTTTTATCATCCCGCAGCAATACGTTATACCGTGTATTGTGCTTTTTGATGAGATTGCTTTCCAGCAGTAGTGCTTCTGCCTCCGTCTCGGTAATGGTTATTTGCACGTCACAAACTTGCTTTACCATTGACCAAATTCGGGAGTTCACCAGATTATCCCGAAAATAACTGGAAACACGGTTTTTCAAGTCCTTAGCCTTCCCCACATAGAGCACCGTATTATCGGCACTCATCATGCAGTAAACACCCGGCTTATGAGGAACAGTTTTAAGAAAAGCTTTGCTATCGAAGGATGATGGGGAAGGCGTGCTCATGAGACATCACGACGCACTAATAGCGAATCAGTGCCGAACCCCAAGTGAATCCACCACCAAAACCTTCCAGCAACAACACTTGCCCACGTTGAATCCGGCCATCTCTGACTGCCTCATCAAGTGCTAACGGGATAGACGCGCTTGAGGTGTTTCCATGTTTTTCAACAGTTACAACCACCCGATCCATCGGCATTCTTAATTTTTTGGCGGTTGCTTGAATGATCCGAATATTGGCCTGATGCGGCACCAGCCAGTCAATATCAGTTTTTTGCATCTGATTGGCTTCCAGGGTTTCATCGACGATGCGACCGAGGGTTTTTACAGCAAACCGGAACACTTCATTCCCACGCATTTGCAGGTATGCCTCACCTTTCAGGTAATTTTCACGATTGTCAGAAATGCCACCACTAACATTCAGTAATTCCTGATAACGCCCATCCGCGTGAAGATGGGTAGAGATAATCCCTGCTTCCTCATCCGCTTCCAGCACCACTGCACCCGCACCATCTGCAAATAAGATACAGGTGCCGCGATCATTCCAGTCAATAATACGTGACATGGCCTCTGCACCAACCACTAACGCGCACTTATGCGTACCGCTCTTTATGAATTTATCCGCAACGCCCAACGCGTACACAAACCCTGTACACACCGCTTGCACATCAAATGCAGTAGCTCCATTAGTATTTCCCAGACGCTCCTGAAGAATGCAGGCGGTACTTGGAAAGACCAAATCGGCCGTAGTAGTAGCAAATACAATCAGGTCAACATCGTTAGCTGTCTTGCCAGCCATTTCCAGTGCCAGACGCGCCGCATGTTCACCCAACTCGGAGACGGTTTCATCTTTGACAATATGACGCTGGCGAATCCCTGTGCGTTCGACAATCCACTCATCCGAGGTCTCCACCATTTTCTCCAAATCATGGTTTGTCATAATAGTGGGTGGGAGATAGCTGCCCGTACCGGTAATGCGTGAATACATAGTCAAACCTTTATTGTGTTTATTTCTGCGCTTCGCCTATCAGAGCTTGCAAGCGATGTCGGATATGTTTGGGGATTTCGGCCTTTACTTCCTTTCTTGCCACACCAATCGCATTCGCAAAGGAGACACTATCCGCACCACCATGACTTTTGATCACAACCCCTTGCAACCCCAAAAAGCTGGCACCGTTGTAATTGCGCGGATCAAACTGATTTCGAAACGCCTTTAACACTGGCATTGAAAACAGGGCCGCCAACTTAGTCCACCAAGTACGACTGAAGTGCGCCTTCAGATCATTGGACAGCATTTTCGCCAAGCCTTCAGAGGTCTTTAACGCGACATTACCCACAAAACCGTCACAAACTACAACATCTACTTTGTCGCTAAAAATCCCATCCCCTTCGACGTAGCCAATATAATTCAGGGGGGCGTCCTTGAGCAAACGATTTGCCGCCTTTACTTGCTCATTACCCTTAATATCTTCCTGACCGATATTCAATAGCCCTACTTTTGGAGCATCCATTTTATCAATCGCACGAGCTAACTCGCCTCCCATTACGGCAAATTGATACAGATGCTCAGCGGAGGAGTCTATATTAGCGCCCAAGTCCAGTACGTGGGTATGGCCATTGATGGCAGGGATAGGCGTACAAATTGCCGGACGATCTATACCGGGCAGAGTTTTCAGGACAAACCGTGCTGTCGCCATTAGCGCCCCGGTATTCCCGGCGCTGACTGCCGCGTCAACCTGACCATCTTTGACAAGATTGATGGCAACTCGCATGGAGGAGTCCTTTTTATTGCGCAGCGCAAGTGCTGGTAGCTCGTCCATACCAACTGTTTGACTGGCATGTTGAATACTCAGACGTGGCGTATCCTGAGCATTGTGGCGTGCAAGCTCAGCTTCGAGCTTTGCTTTGTCCCCAACTAGAATTAAGTAGATATCAGGATATTGTTGCAGCGCAGCCAAAGCCGCAGGAACGGTTACGGAAAGACCATGGTCGCCCCCCATGGCATCTAAGGATATACGGTAGTATTGACTCATTATTCGTACCCAATCATTTCAATTCAACAGTACGCAAAATCGCGGGACATGCCCGCGATTTCGTGAAGTCTTTTACAACGTGCCAAGTAATGTTACTCGTCGCCGTCTTCCAAATCTTCTGCATCCATCTTCGGTACAATCACCTGACGTCCACGATAGAAGCCATCAGGAGTCATGTGGTGACGTAAGTGAGTCTCACCCGATACCGGATCAACGGATAGAGTCGCTGCTGTCAACGCATCGTGCGAACGACGCATGCCGCGACGTGAACGTGTCACTTTACTTTTTTGTACTGCCATTATTCTAACTCCAAGTAGGCCGCGATCCTGAAAATTAGATCAGCTGCCTGGGTTCTTAAGATTCTGTAGCACTGCAAACGGATTTTCCCGTTCTTCCCGCACTGCCTGTGTTATCGCTTCCGGTTCCGCTTCGATCAATGGCTTATACGGCTCACATTGATCATGCACGACCAGCAAAGGGATATTCAGCAATACCTCGTCTTCTACAAAGTCCTGCAAAATAATCCGCCCATCTTCAACCAGGTAAGTGTCATAGCCGCCCTGCAAACGCTCAGCCTCCTCATCAGTGCTAACCAGAACCACCTCAATGGAGTTATCGATTGCAACTGATGTCGGTTCTAAGCAACGCTGACAAGTAAGACTCAACTCACCTGTCACTTGCCCTTTAATCGCAGGTAAACCAGACTCATTCCTCAAAAAACTCAGGCTAACAGATACGGCACCGCTGTTGTCTGCTAATATGTCTGCCATTCTTGAGAAGTTCTTAATATCATACCCGCCCTCAAGTATTCGACATTGCTCGACGAGACGATAAGGATTGACTTCTACGGGTAACCTAGTTGACATAAGCGCGGGATTATAGGAATTTCCCGCCTAGTCTGTAAAGCATTATTATGCCCTTTTCGGGTGGATTTGAATTACCATTACACACGACAAAACTCACTACACTATGCCCTCACTCATCCTCGCCTCCAGCTCCCCGTTTCGGAAAAGCTTACTTGAAAGACTCCGAATACCTTTTGAATGTGACTCACCCAACATTGATGAAACCCGACATGCTGATGAATCGCCGGATGTTTATGTCCAACGCTTATCTCTGGAAAAAGCACAGACTGTTGCGCAACGACACCCAGACAGCCTGATTATCGCCTCCGATCAATGTAGCGTCTTGGGCGATACTATCTATGGCAAACCCATTCACCACGACATTGCCAGGCAACAGTTACAAACAAGCTCAGGACGGCGTGTCAGCTTCCTGACCGGCCTATGTGTTATGGATAGCCACACCGGACACTACCTGCTGGATATGACACCGTACTATGTGGATTTTCGGGAATTGAGCCTATCAGAGATTGAACGCTACCTAATCACTGAACAACCTTACCAATGCGCGGGCAGCTTCAAGTCAGAAGGTTTTGGCGTCACCTTATTTAAAGGTATGGAAGGTGATGATCCGACAGCACTGGTTGGCCTCCCACTAATACGCTTGTGCGGGATGCTACGCGAGTTTGGGCAGGAATTACCGTAACAAGTAATTCTTGTATTTACGCCCTAGACAAGCATCAGTACAATAGCGCCCGGTTTGCCTATGGGCATTGAAATAATTGGATTTTAATATTTTATACACAATCTGGAGTCTCTCGTGGCTATCGAACGCACTATTTCTATCATCAAACCCGATGCAGTTGCTAAAAATGTCATCGGTCAAATTTACTCTCGCTTTGAAGCAGCAGGCCTGACTATTCTTGCCGCTAAAATGAAGCAACTGTCTCAAGCAGATGCCGAGGGTTTCTACGCTGTACATAAGGAGCGTCCTTTCTTCAATGACTTGGTTTCTTTTATGACTTCTGGCCCTGTCATGATTCAGGTTTTGGAAGGTGAAAATGCCATTGCCAAGAACCGCGAACTCATGGGAGCCACCAACCCAGCGGAAGCAGATGCTGGCACGATCCGTGCTGATTTTGCGCAAAGTATTGATGAAAATGCTGTTCATGGTTCAGACAGTGCAGAGAATGCTAAAATCGAAATTGACTTCTTTTTCACCGAAGACGAAATTTGCCCTCGCTTACGCTAAGGTTAAACCATGAGTCACGCTGGTACGGACAAAATTAATCTGCTCGACATGAGCACTGACAAAATGAAGGCATTCTTGCAACAACGCGGCGAGAAGCCCTTCCGTGCCACGCAATTGATCAAATGGCTCCACCAATATTTGGTGGATGATCTGGATCAAATGACCAACATCAGCAAGGCAATGCGAGCAAGCTTGGCGGAAATAGCTGAGATTCGCTTGCCAGAGGTTGTGCTGGATAAAGCCTCCGCTGACGGGACCCACAAATGGGTGTTGCGTCTAGCGGACGGCAATTGCATCGAAACCGTCTATATCCCGGAAGCTGACCGTGGCACTTTGTGCGTGTCTTCACAGGTTGGCTGCGCATTGGCTTGCACCTTTTGTTCTACCGCTAGGCAAGGCTTTAACCGCAACTTGACCGTTTCTGAAATTATCGGCCAACTCTGGATTGCACGCAAAACATTGCAACCGGATCCAAACGCCAACCGTGTCATCAGCAATGTTGTCATGATGGGCATGGGTGAGCCGTTACTCAACCTGGATAATGTCATCGATGCCATGTCGCTCATGTTGGATGACAATGCTTATGGCTTGAGTAAGCGCCGTGTAACACTCAGTACGTCCGGCATTATTCCTGCAATGGATCGCCTGCGCGAAAGGATTGACGTATCACTGGCAGTGTCACTACACGGATCTAATGATGCACTTCGGGATGTATTAGTACCAATTAACCAAAAATATCCGATAAAAGAATTAATCGCCGCCTGCCACCGCTTTCTTGAGGGCAAGGCTGCGCGTGAGCACATTACAATGGAATACGTAATGTTAGATGGTGTGAATGACTCTGACGAGCACGCCCACGAGCTTATTCATGTACTAAAAGGACTCTCTGTAAAGGTCAACCTGATTCCATTTAATCCGTTTCCGGAAACACTTTACAAACGCTCCTCGAATAACAGGATCCACCGCTTTTATGAGATTCTGGCCAATGCAGGCATGATAGTCACGACTCGCAAAACCAGAGGCGATGATATTGATGCCGCCTGTGGGCAACTTGCCGGCGAAGTTCAGGACAGAAGTCGCCGAAAAATCCACTTTGCTCGACTGGAGCAAGAGACAGCATAACAATGAATCCTACAATAATAACAATAAAAAACCTTACACTTTTCACCCTCTTTACTTTTGGCTTAGTCGCCTGTAGCGGTAACTCGTCGAAACCTGCCCCAAAGAAAACTCAGGCTGCAAAATACAACGCTCATCTGGGCGCAGAGTACACGCGAACAGGACGCTTGGCGCTGGCCAATGAGAAACTGCAAAAAGCACTGGAGCAAAACCCACGCTCCGCCGATGCACACCACTACTATGCATTACTCAAGCAGAAGCTCGGTGAGAATGCCGCCGCAGACAAACATTTCAGAATCGCTGTCAGGTTAAGCCCCAAGGATCCCCAGCTATTAAACAATTATGGCTCTCACCTTTGCAATGACGGCCACTACGCAGAGGCAAGCAAACAATTTGCGGCTGCACTAAACGACCCTCTTTATACTACACCGGAATTCGCTTACACTAACGCGGGTATCTGTATTAAGAAATCTGGTGATGCAGTGCAGGCCGAGCGATTCTTCCGCAAATCATTGGAAGTTAAGCCATCCTTCGGTTCAGCCTTGTACCAAATGGCCAAACTAAAGTATGAACAAGGCGACTACGCCAGAGCTCAGGCATTTCTCCAGCGCTACCACGAAAAAAATCGTGAAGCCGCTGAGACGCTTGCCCTGTGCGTGAAAATAAACGCTAGACTGGGTGACTTTGATGCCGCAGAACAATGTAACAATAAACTTACCAACCACACTTCCAGCAATAAGCGATTCGCAGGGTATGGTGGCTGAAGCATCACACCAATAAACCAAAGCAACTAAATGGAATTAGGCATTATATGGTAGCAGAGCAAGCAATGGATCCAACCGAAGCAACTGATTCACCTCAAGAAAGTTTATCCGTAATCCTCACTCGCCACCGTGAAGAACATGGACTGAATATCAACCAGGTTGCTGAAGCCCTGTGTTTATCACCAAAGATCATGATGGCGCTGGAGGCAGAAAAACTGGACGAACTTCCAGAGCCTCCTTATGTCCGTGGTTACCTGAGAAGTTTCGCTAAATTTGTTGAAGTCGAACCAACAGAAATCATTGCAGCCTACGAAAAACTTCGTGGTGCTAAACCAAACGATCTCGATTACCACTTTGCTGCGCCTCCCGTTACCTCACAAAAAAAATACGGTGCCTCATCGGGTATGTTGAAAGTTGCTCTATTGGCGTTATTGGTTGGCTTGCTGGCAATCTTATCCATGATTCCCGGTGTACGAGACTGGGTCGGCAATACCTGGAACAGCTTTTCAGAAAAATCTGAGCCCGCCTTTACCTCAAACAGCCAGAATGACAACCCTTTACTCACTGGCAACATTCCGGCTCCCTTGCCAATAGGCGTGGATGATGATACAAGCAATGAACCATTTGCTAATGAGGGTACTGAAACGCCGCCAGCAGGAACTGAAGTCGTAAATAACGGCTTCCCAAGCGTGGCTGATACACCAACCTCAACAGAAAGCACATCGGACGATGCGCAAGCCGGCGAACCTGCTGCAACCGAGCAAGCGACTACCACTGTTACCACAACAACACTGACTGATCAGGACACTGAAGCGCCAGTAGTACCCGAAGGCAGTAGTGCACTCAAGCTTGTTTTCAATGATGAAGTTTGGATGCGTATCCGTACACCTGAAAAAAAGAAACTATTTGAAGCCCTTTCGCAGAAAGGCGATACTAAGGAGCTGGTTTTACCCAGACCGATGGTAGTTCGCGTTGGTAATGCTCAAAATCTTGAGCTGACGATTGACGGGAAAATCTTCGATATGGCACCGTTTACTCGCGGTAGTGTGGCGAACTTCACCATCGAATGATTCAGCCCTGACCAACAAACAACAGAATCTTAGAACATACATGGCCAAAGTTATTCAGTCGATTCGGGGGATGCACGACATTCTCCCTGATCAATCTGCCGCATGGCAATTCCTTGAAGGCACCATCCGTAAACTATTCACGCAATACGGGTATCGTGAGCTACGTACGCCTGTGCTGGAATCTACCGAACTATTCTGTCGTTCGATTGGCGAAGTCACTGATATTGTCGAAAAGGAAATGTACACCTTTGAAGACCGCAATGGCGACAGCCTGACATTACGACCAGAATGTACCGCCAGTTGTGTTCGTGCTGGCATACAAAATGGTCTGCTCTATAATCAGCAGCAGCGCATTTGGTATATTGGCCCCATGTTTCGCCACGAGCGCCCGCAAAAGGGTCGCTATCGCCAATTTTATCAAGCAGGCATTGAAACCTATGGCATACCCGGCCCTGATATTGATGCAGAGGTCATTGCCATATCGGCACGGCTGTGGCGTAGTTTGGGGCTCAAAAATGTTGAGCTACAACTCAACTCCCTGGGCAGTAATGAAGCCCGCAATCAGTACCGCGAGATTCTGGTTGACTACCTAAAACAACACGAAGACCTGCTAGATGATGATTCAAAGCGGCGTATGCACACTAATCCGCTGCGGGTACTGGATAGCAAAAACCCTGCAATGGCCGAGATGATTGCAGCAGCGCCGCAATTACTGGATCACCTTGACCAAGAATCCAAAGCACATTTCGAGCGCTTGAAGGCTTTGCTTGAACAAATGGGAATTGATTACGTGATCAATCCACGATTGGTGCGTGGTCTGGATTACTACTGTCGTACTGTTTTTGAGTGGGTCACAACTGAACTGGGCACACAAGGCACAATTTGTGCCGGCGGACGTTATGACGGCTTGGTGGAGCAACTGGGCGGTAAGCCGACAACTGGCTTTGGTTTTGCGATGGGGCTGGAACGCATCCTGCTGCTGCTGGAAAAGCAAGGCATCGAAACACCTACATTGTCACCGCATATCTATATTGTCATGCAGGGTGAAGCCGCTGAAACCAGTGGCCTGAAGCTGAGCGAAACACTACGCGACAAGCTCCCAGAGCTGCGTGTTATGAGTAATTGCGCAGGTGGCAGCTTTAAAACGCAAATGAAACGTGCAGACAAATCTGGCGCAGCATACGCAATTATCTTGGGTGATAACGAACTTTCCGAGGGGGTTGTTACAGTCAAGCCACTACAGGGGCAAGGTGAGCAACACCAAATCTCTCGTGAGGCTTGTATTGAGCAACTAAAAAACACAGTATTTAACGGAGAATAATAATGGCTGAAGAATTAAAAAGTGATGAGGAACGCGCAGAGGAACTCAAAGCGTGGTGGCGAGAAAATGGCACATCCGTTGCCGCAGGTATTGCGATTGCCGTAGCAGGTGTCGTGGGCTGGCAACAGTGGCAACAATATCAAACTCGTCAGGCAGAATCTGCCTCTGCTCTGTTTCAGCAAGCACAAAATGCTGAAACTGATAAATTAAACGCACTCAAGAAGGTCATTGAGGAATATGACTCAACTGCTTACGCATCACTCGCGGCGTTATCCGCAGCTGCTGAAGCCAGCCAAAGTGATGCCACGCAAACGATTGATGCATTGAAAACTGCAAGCCAGGGCAAAGATCCCAATGTCGCAACCATTGCGAAATTGCGTTTAGCGAGAGTTTATATTGCTGAAGGAAAATTAACCGAAGCAGAATCTTTACTGGATACCAATCTGGCGGTCGCTTACACTTCTTTAGCAGAGGAACTTAAAGGCGATTTATACGTCGCCAAAAAAGAATTGGATAAGGCACGCGCGGCTTATGACAAAGCCATACTGGGTGCGGGAAGTAATTCCATCCAGTACCTGAAAATGAAACGCGATAACCTAGGCAAAGGAGCGTAACCACGTGATTAACAGACTTCCCCCATCTGTCTCCACTTCAGTATTAACCCTGATAGCCGGTTTCGTCCTGTCAGGCTGCAGTGGTCAATCCATACCGGGAAGTCAACTGTTAGGTGGTCAACAACAAGCCTCTCATATTACATACAAGCTTAAACCACTCAAAGAAATCACAAGCAACGTCAATGCTCAGGTCTTGTGGCAGGTGGATACTGGCACGGCCAACCGTGAGGTGAAAATTCACCCGTATGTCACAAATGGTCGTGTGTACACCGCGACAGGTCGTTCAGTAGCGGCGTGGGATCAACAGAGCGGCAAAGCACTCTGGAAAGTTGTAGTTGATGACACTGTCACAGGTGGGGTCAATGGTGGTGACGGCATGGTCTATATTGGCACCAGAGGAGGTAAGGCTCTGGCACTGGATGCCGACAGCGGCGCTATTCGCTGGATTGCCCCTGTGGAGACAGAAGTGTTGGCGGTTTCAGAGTCTAACCAAGGCTTCGTGGTGTTCAGGACCATTGACGGCAAAATTCACGGGATAAAAAGCAGTAATGGTGAGATTGTCTGGCAGCGTCAGCAGAGAACACCTCAGCTTTCAATGTATGGCGCGAGTGCTCCGGTCATTGTGTCCTCAGGCGTGATTGCCGGATTCGATAATGGTAAGGTTGCTGCTTACTTTCTGGCGACCGGAAAACCCATTTGGGAAATCACGCTTTCCACCGCCGCTGGCAGCACCGATCTTGACAAGATTACTGATGTCGATGGTCGCCTGAAGCCACTGGGCAATGCGCTGTTTGCGACGAATGCAAATGGTCGGATTGTGGGTGCCAATATGAACACCGGAAAAGTGGCTTGGGCGAAAGCTTTTGCTTCCTACACTGGCGCTGATGCAAATGCAAAAGGGGTGTATAGCACCAATAGCCAAGGCCATGTCTTTAAGCTAGCGCCGCTGAGTGGTCAAAGTATCTGGAAGCAGGATGATCTTGAGAACCGTCGGCCAACAGCACCAACGTTGACCGCAAGTGGTAGCCATATCATCGTTGGTGACCAACAAGGCAATCTACACTGGATTGATACAACGAGTGGAGAAATGGCTGCACGAATAGCTGCCGATCCGGCGGGTTACTCTGTGCCCGTCGTGAGAAGCGGCGACACGGTATTTGCGCTGGGCCGGAGTGGTGTATTAACCGCGATTCAGTCACAATAAGCCGATAATCACCACTGAGACTTATCCCGCAAGCAGTCGCTGAATCATAATTTGCAGCGACTGTTGACCGTTGTATTCATTGACAGATAGCTGATAGAGAAAATGTGCGCTGTCACCCGGTACTGGCCAATTCTCAGGCGCTACATTAAAGACAATCGCAGGTAGTACAGCGGACAGCCCTTTCTTTCGCAGCATATATTTCAAGTGGGTTTGCTTTAATTCCCTGCGTTCGACAATCTCAAATACATCATCAAGCACTGGCGCAGGGAAACCCTGTCCCCAAGGTAAGTGCTGAGATAACTCTTTAGCCGTTGCCAAAGAGAAAAACTCTGGCTCCAACTCACCATCACTCAGAATTTCTTCGCAAAATACTGATGCATCCTTCTCCGTCTGATCGGTAACCACACGCGTTACCGCTGTTTGAAATGCGTCAAAGTCTGCAATCTTTAAACTCAGACCAGCTGCCATCGCATGACCACCAAACTTTTCAACCAGCCCAGGATTTAAAGTGGCGACACGATCCAGCACATCCCGCATGTGAACACCGGGAATAGAGCGACCAGAACCCTTAATTTCACCTTCGGGGCCTGGTGCAAAAATAATACAAGGCCGGTAATAACGCTCACGCAGTCTCGCGGCGATAATACCCACCACCCCCTGATGCCACTGTTCATGGTAAAGACAAATCACCGGCGGTACATGATCAAGACTAAGTTGAATTGAGCCGAGCTGTTCTAATGCCTCTTGTTTCATGTCAGACTCCAGCTCGCGACGCGTTCGATTCATGTCATCCAACTCGGCAGCCAGATTCATCGCCACCTCCTCTGAATCTGTCAACAAACACTCAATACCAAGCGACATATCATCAAGGCGGCCAGCAGCATTCAACCTTGGGCCACAGGCAAAGCCCAAGTCTTGGCTACACACCTGTTGATAAGTCTTTTTAGCTACCTTGAGCAAAGCCATTACCCCCGCAGAACACTGACCACTGCGAATCCTGCGCAAACCTTGCTCAACTAAAATTCGGTTATTAGCATCCAGCGGCACTACATCGGCCACAGTTCCCAATGCTACCAAGTCAAGCCAGCGGACAATATTCGGTGGAGCAACGTTATTTTGTTGAAAGTAACCGCGCTGCGCCAACGCCTGCTTTAATGCCAGCATCAAATAAAATACCACTCCAACACCAGCAAGATTTTTAGACGCAAAGGTATCGCCCGGTTGATTTGGGTTCACGATTGCGGCCGCATCTGGCAACACCCTCCCCGGCAGATGATGATCGGTGACAATAACATCAACCCCTAGCTCCCGCGCATACTCGACCCCTTCCGCGCTGGAAATCCCGTTATCAACAGTGATGATCAGCTCAGGCTGGTACGGTAAGGCCACCCTGATAATTTCAGGCGTAAGACCGTAACCATACTCAAAACGATTTGGCACAATATAATCGACGTGCTGAAACCCAATGCTCAATAAAGTACGCTGACAAAGCGCTGTTGCAGTTGCACCGTCTGCATCAAAGTCTCCAACAATTAACACACGTTGTTGCGCTTCCAACGCCTCAATAAGCCTTTCGGTCGCTTTATCGACATCTTTCAGGCTACTCACCGGATGAAGGTGTTTTAACTCACACGAAAGTGACTGCTCATCCATCACTCCACGACTGGCGACAATCCGACCAAGCAACCGGGAGCATCCTGAGAACTGCGGGACACTATCCGGTATTGTCCTGCGAACCAGCTGTACATTTTGTTGCTCCTGAATGGCACCTGCCATAAAACCTATATGAACGCTTCCCAGTATGCGAGGACATTATTTCCGGTGAAGACAAAAGGTTAGGCGGCAGTTCTATATTCGGCCTGTTGTGCAGGCTGCTTATCCCTGCTGGCCCTGATGATTTCCGCTGCCCTGCGCCTCATTCTCCTAACGGATTCATGATCCGGGGAACTATTCAGGCTTGGCAAAGCACGGTCCGACCTGTTTGTCATCACTGACGTTCATGCACCTCAACAACTTTTTAGCGAACTTCCTCTGATTCGTTAATAAAATGAATGAGCCATCCCGCCTATGCGTGCAGCCATTCGCTTTGATAATCCCGGCCATGGGCCAGTAAGGCCCACACGGTACGGGCGGTTTTGTTAGCCTGCGCGACCAGGGCCACATTC
>PDPG01000050.1 GCA_002747455.1 Pseudomonadota bacterium
ATGCAACACAAATCGACGCTCTGTCTCATGCGGGTCTTGATACAAATGATCAATTCGGTCGGTATTGAACAACGAAGTACGGCGCTTGACCCCGTGAACGACATAACCTTTTTCCAACAGGAATTCAGCCAGATAAGCCCCGTCCTGTCCGGTGACACCTGTAACCAAAGCAACTTTCTTATTATGTTCAGTCATTTACAATCCCAATAAAACTAGAAATACTCTCAACTACGTCCGTAAGAATCCTCAAAGCGCACAATATCATCTTCACCCAGATAACTACCCGATTGCACCTCAATGATCTCCAAAGGTACCTTACCGGGATTACTGAGGGAGTGAGTTTCGCCCAGCGGGATATAGGTAGACTGATTTTCTGTCAACAATAGGATCTGATCACCGCAACGAACCTCTGCCGTACCACTAACCACAATCCAGTGTTCCGCACGGTGATGATGCATTTGCAAAGAGAGCTTCTCGCCCGGTTTAACTACAATACGCTTGACTTGAAAGCGTCCACCTGCATCAATGCAGTCATAGCTCCCCCACGGGCGGTAGACCTCACGATGTATACTGGCCTCACTACGCTGTTGGGCTTGCAATTGCCCGACAATATGTTTGACATCCTGAACTCGGCCTCTGTCCGCAACCAAGACCGCATCCTTCGTTTCCACGACCACCAAATCATCAACACCAACCAACGCTACCAAGCGATGATCAGCATGAACCAGATTGCCGCTGGATTGATGTACCAAAACATCGCCGCGCAGCAAATTCTGTTGGTTATCCTGTTGGCCAACCTCCCACACCGCCGACCACGCCCCAACATCGTTCCAACCAGCATCCAGTGGTATCACTACTGCATCTTGAGTTTTTTCCATCACCGCGTAGTCAATCGAAATGGCTGGTGCACCCTCAAACGCCGCAGTGTCCAAACGTATAAAATCCAGGTCATGACTAAAGTGGGCAAGCGCCGCCTGGCAAGCCTGCAATATTTCGGGCTGATATGCTTCCAGTGCTGCCAATAAACGATCCGCACGGAAAAGGAACATTCCACTGTTCCAAAAATACTCGCCACTATTAATATAGGCTTGTGCGGTTACAGCATCCGGCTTTTCCACAAAAGCAGCTACCCGTTTAGCAGGCAAATCCGCCAAATCCTCGCCCTGTCGAATGTAACCATACCCCGTTTCCGCCCGCCGCGGCACAATTCCAAACGTGGTGAGGTAGCCACCTTGAGCTGCGAGCGCAGCCCGCTGCACCGCTTGCTGAAATGCACACTCATCCGCAATCACATGATCAGCAGGAAGCACCAGCATCAAAGCGTCTGTCTTACCTCGTTGTGTGAGGTGAAGCGCTGCCAGCGCAAGGGCAGGAGCAGTGTCGCGCCCCACAGGCTCCAGTAAAATGCCTTGATGTGCAAGTTGTAGTTCCCGCAACTGTTCCGCCACCATAAAACGGTGCTCTTCATTACACACCACCAGCACATCTTCCATCCGCGAAACGCCTTGCAAGCGTTGCACGGTATTTTGAAATAGAGTCTGCTCATCCACCAATGGCAAAAACTGCTTCGGACGCAACTGACGCGACAGCGGCCACAGGCGCGTACCCGAACCACCGGACAGAATAACAGGTGTAATAGAAGGTGTAGTCATGAGTTTTGAACCAATTGGCTAATCAAATCTGTTTGTTGTTGCATGAGAGCCACATCCCCCCTACTTTCAACATTGAGGCGCAACACTGGCTCGGTATTCGATCCGCGTAAGTTAAACCGCCAATCCGCAAATGTCATACTCAGTCCATCAGTAGTATCGATTTCAGGTTTATCTGCCAAGAAATACTCCTCAACCTTTGCAATACTGGCTTGCACATCCTGCACCCGAAAATTAATCTCACCACTACAGGGATAAGCCGCCATGCGTTCGCCAACTAATGCAGACAGCGACTTTCCTGTGGTGCAAAGCAGTTCAGCCACCAGCAACCACGGAATCATGCCACTGTCGCAATAGGCAAAATCGCGGAAATAATGATGGGCACTCATCTCGCCGCCATACACTGCATCTTCCGCCCGCATCCGCTCCTTGATGAAAGCGTGTCCTGTCTTGGATTGAATGGGAATCCCACCATTGGCTTGCACCACATCCACCGTATTCCACGTTAAGCGTGGATCATGGATAATCTTTGCACCTGTTTGCTTTTGTAAAAAAGCTTCTGCCAACAAGCCGACAATATAATAACCTTCGATAAATTCGCCATTTTCATCAAACAAAAAACAACGATCGAAGTCGCCATCCCATGCGACCCCCATATCAGCATTATGTGCCAGCACAGCACTGCTGGTGTCAGCTCTGCACTCAGGCAACAAAGGGTTTGGAATACCGTGAGGAAAGGTGCCGTCCGGCTCGTTATGGATTTTAATGAGAGTAACGGGGGCCTGTAGACGCTGAAACTCAGCTTCAAGCGCATCAACAACATGCCCAGCCGCGCCATTGCCAGCATTAACAACCAGTTTTACGGGTTCGAAATTCTGAAGGTCAATATAACCCAGCAAATGCTGCACATAGTCCGTTAAGCAAGATTGCTGGGTTAGCACACCGCGCCGAGCAACCGGCGGATATTCACTGGCTTCTGCTATGTGTTGTATATCGACTAACCCCATATCACCACTAATTGGCCTTGAACCTTCACGAACCAACTTCATGCCATTGTAATCCACGGGGTTGTGACTGGCTGTCACCTCAATACCACCATCCACACCCAAATGGAAGGTAGCAAAATAGACCTCCTCTGTCCCCGTCACGCCTAAATCGATAACGTCAACACCTGCATCCATTAAACCGTTGGCTAGTGCGAGCTTGAGTGACTTGGAGGTAAGACGCACATCTCCACCCACTACGGCCGTCTTCCCTTCACCTAAAAACACACCGTAGGCACGCCCGACACGGTAGGCAATGTCATCATTCAGCTCACTGCCCAGCTTGCCTCGGATGTCGTAAGCCTTAAAGCAGGTTAATTTATCCATGTACCAACCACCGCAATCTTAATAGACCAATGAACCCTGCCATCGCCAGACACGCTACCGCCCTACCACGTCCTCATAGCATCAATATCACTGGATTCAATTTGGATTTCTATCAACCAACAGCCCGAGCAAGTCGTAAGGCCACGAAAAAACTCAAGCAATCTTACAAAGATCAACTGTCGAAACCGCCACGCTTGCCTGCTCACTCAGCAGATTCATCAACAACACAGCCCTTTCCTCACCGCTATATCGCTCAAACACAGCCTCTAACCCCTGAAAAGAACCGCTGGTGATTATAACCCTATCCCCACGATGAAAGCGATCTAAATCTATCGCCCTCTCCTGAAACTGCCCTTCGCGCTCCTGAATCTCTTCAATCAACGCATCCGGTATACTTAACGGATAATCACCAAATTGCACAAACCCCGACACACCATACGTTGACCGTATCGGCGCCCAGTTATCATGAATACGATTAAGTTGAATAAATAAATAACGAGGAAACAGCGACTCCGTCACCTTAACCAGCTTCCCCCTGCGCCGACGCTCGCGCATCGCGAGTGGTCGATAAGTGACATAACCCTGATTATTCAACTGCTCCTCGGCGTATGCTTCCTGTCGGGGTTTACTTGTCAGCACATACCAAGCCGAACCATCATCCTGAGCCATCTTGACACTCCTTAGCGACCCATATTGTTCAACAAATAGCTTACCCTACCAATTAATCGCTAATTGAGCAATCAATATTAGAGTTTTAGCCATCCTGGCTCCAAGAACCTATAAATTGATTCTATTGGCCGATAATATTAACGACACATGAACAATGACGCAGTCCACTAGCACCCAGATAAACGGTCGAACCCATCGCTTGGACTCCAACCCTACTCTCCACCTCGCCTTTCCAGCATCGCCACTACCGGCAACTTCTTACCTTCCAGAAACTCCAGAAACGAGCCACCACCCGTAGAAATATACGACACTTTATCAGAAATTCCATACTTATCAATGGCCGCTAAGGTATCACCACCACCCGCTACAGAAAAACCGTCAGACTCCGCAATCGCCGTGGCAATTGCCTTGGTTCCTTCACCGAACTGATCAAACTCAAAGACGCCCACCGGACCATTCCAGACAATGGTTCCGGCATTTTTGATAACCTCCGCAAGTTGCTTTGCAGACTCCGGCCCAATGTCAAACACCATATCATCATCAGCAATATCAGGCACCGACTTCAATGTTGCCTCTGCCGTTTCAGAAAACTCTTTGCCACAGACTACATCCATCGGCACAGGAATACTTCCACCATTGGCTTCGGCTGCTGCACTCAGACGTTTACAGGTATCAATCAAATCCGCTTCGTACAGTGACTTCCCGACCTGATGGCCTGCGGCGGCAATGAAGGTATTGGCGATTCCGCCACCCACAATAAGCTGATCTACTACCTTAGACAAGGATTCTAGCACCGTCAGCTTGGTTGAAACCTTGGAGCCGCCCACCAAGGCCACCATAGGACGCGCTGGATTATCCAACGCTTTCCCTAGTGCTTCCAATTCTGCGGCAAGTAACGGCCCTGCTGCCGCAACGGGTGCAAATTCCCCCGCACCGCAGGTTGACGCTTGCGCACGATGCGCCGTACCAAAAGCATCCATGACGTAAACATCACAGAGGCTCGCATACTGGCGCGATAAGGCTTCATCATTTTTTTTCTCACCCACATTGAAGCGAACATTTTCCAGCAGCACGACCTGAGCATTTTCCAACTCAGGCGCGCGCTCCAGATAATCCGATACCAATGCAACAGACTGCCCCAAGGCTTCCGTCATATAATCCGCGACGGGTTTGAGCGAAAACTCATTTTCCGGCTGACCTTCTGTTGGACGACCAAGGTGGGACATCACCATAACTTTGGCACCCGCCTCCATAGCCAGCTTCAGGCTCGGCAGCGATGCTTCGATACGCTTTGCTGATGTAACTTTTCCATCTTTAACAGGCACATTCAGATCCTGCCGAATAAGCACGCGCTTTCCGCGCAAGTCCAGATCCGTCATATTGATAATAGGCATAAACACTCCCTGATATTTTCTCAAAACTTTCCCGACATCATGCCACAACATCATTGATTGCGGCCAACACTGCCTTGGTGGTAATACCAAAGTATTCAAACAGTTCATTGGCTGGAGCCGATTCACCAAAGCCGGTCATTCCAACCACAGCACCATTCATGCCCACGTACTTATACCAGCCATCCATAATCGCCGCTTCAACGGCAACACGAGCGGTCACTGCTGCGGGCAAAACAGACTCTTTGTAAGCCGCATCTTGCTTGTCAAACTCAGTCGTTGACGGCATTGATACCACACGCACCTTTTTGTCCGATTGCTCAGCAGCCTCCATCGCCAACTGAACTTCTGAGCCTGTCGCTATCACGATAACATCCGGCACACCGTCTGTATCTTTGAGAATATAGCCGCCCTTACTAATATTCGCTAAGGTTGCTTCATCTCGCGCAATATGTGGCAAACTCTGGCGCGAAAAAATCAGACAGGATGGACTATCTTTCGCCTCAATCGCCGACTTCCAGGAGACCGCAGATTCCACCGCATCACAGGCACGCCATACATTCATATTCGGAATCATACGCAAGGTTGGAGTTTGCTCAACCGCCTGGTGGGTCGGGCCGTCTTCGCCTAGGCCAATGGAATCATGCGTGTACACAAAAATGCTACGAATTTTCATCAATGCAGCCATACGCAACGCATTTCTGGCATACTCAGAGAACATCAGGAAAGTAGCACCATAAGGCATCAAACCACCGTGCAAAGCGACACCATTCATAATGGCACTCATGCCAAACTCGCGTACACCGTAGGACAGGTAGTTGCCCGCAAAGTCCTGCTCCGGGCCATGATCCGAGTTAATGTATTGGCTGCCACTAAAGAAAGTGTTGTTCGATGGCGTCAAGTCTGCTGAGCCGCCCAAAAGTTCCGGTAGCAACGGGCCAAACGCATTGAGCGCTGTCTTTGACGAGGCGCGTGTGGCCTGCGTAATTGCCTGACTTGCGATATTTTTTACCGCATCACTAGCCGCTTGCTGCCAATTTTCCGGCAAGTCTCCAGCCATCCGACGCTTGAACTCAGTAGCCTCTGCCGGATAAACCCGAGCATAAGCATCAAACCGCTCATTCCACTCAGCCTCAGCCGCACGACCAGTTTCTTTCGCATCCCACGCGACATAAATCTCATCTGGAATTTCAAACGGCGCATAATCCCAACCCATTGCCTTACGAGCCGCCGCAACTTCTTCCTGCCCCAACGGTGCACCATGTACATCATGACCACCCTGTTTGTTTGGCGCACCTTTACCAATCACTGTTTTACAGCAAATCAATGTGGGCTTATTAATCTCTGCGCGCGCCTGCTCGGTTGCCGCCTTGATTGCCTCCGCATTATGCCCATCGACATTGGCAATCACTTGCCAACCATAAGACTCAAAGCGTTTTGGCGTATCATCGGCAAACCAGCCAGTCACATCACCGTCAATCGAGATACCGTTGTCATCATAAAAGCAGATAAGCTTGCCCAGCTTTAATGTTCCTGCCAACGAGCAGACTTCGTGTGAGATGCCTTCCATTAGGCAGCCATCACCAAGAAAAGTATAGGTATAGTGATCGACAATCTCATGACCGTCACGATTGAACTGCGCCGCCAGTACCTTTTCGGCCAGCGCCATACCCACCGCATTACTGATACCCTGCCCCAGGGGGCCGGTTGTGGTTTCGATTCCGGGCGCATAGCCATACTCAGGATGGCCAGGGGTTTTTGAATGTAACTGGCGGAAATTACGCAAATCTTCCATTGAAAGGTCATAGCCCGTTAAGTGCAGCACCGAATAAGGCAGCATGGATGCATGCCCATTGGACATCACAAAGCGATCACGGTTTGCCCATGAAGGGTTACTTGGATTGTGCTTCATGAAGTCGTTATAAAGCACCTCGGCGATATCAGCCATCCCCATAGGGGCACCAGGGTGGCCGGAATTGGCTTGCTGCACGGCGTCCATGCTTAAAGCACGAATGGCATTGGCGAGTACGCTACGGGATAACATTGACTATCTCCTGAGATGTAAGGAATTTGAAAAGTGCGTATACTAGCAGATCGTTTTTTCTGGTGCTTGCGAATTCAGCCTGAGCATTCCCCCCACCTCATCCGAGGTTTATGCAGCTCTGCACAATAAGTTATTTACCAGCCATGCATTTGCTTTCTGTATCCGCTATGCTCCGAACCATTAACACTAACCACACAGACGATAAAATATGAAAGGTATTATTTTAGCGGGTGGTAGCGGTACGCGCTTATACCCCCTCACCCGTGGTGTTAGCAAGCAATTGATGCCGATTTATGACAAACCCATGATTTATTACCCATTATCCACGCTAATGCTGGCGGGGATTCGGGATATCTTAATTATCTCCACCCCTAATGACTTACCCCAGTTTCAGCGTTTGCTGGGGAATGGCGATGAATTTGGCCTGCGTTTTGATTTTATTGCCCAGCCCTCGCCGGATGGACTGGCTCAAGCCTTTATTCTTGGCAAAGACTTCATTGGTGATGATGATGTTTGCTTGGTACTAGGGGATAACATCTTTCATGGCAATGCACTACAGGAGCTTCTACACCACGCCGTTCGCACTGTCAAAGAAGAAAACAAAGCAACTGTCTGTGGCTATTACGTTAGTGACCCAGAGCGCTACGGAGTGGCAGAGTTTGACCAGTCCGGTAACGTACTGGGAATTGAGGAGAAACCAGCACAACCAAAAAGCAATTACGCCGTCGTAGGGCTGTACTTCTACCCCAATGACGTGGTGCAGATAGCAAGTGCCGTAAAGCCATCAGCCAGGGGTGAGCTAGAGATCACATCCGTCAACCAGACTTTTTTGTCACAAGGGCGACTTAAAATGGAACTCATGGGGCGGGGGTATGCCTGGCTGGACACAGGAACACACGACAGCTTGCTGGATGCTTCGGAATATATTGCCGTCATTGAGCGCCGACAAGGACTCAAAGTTGCTTGTATAGAAGAAATTGCCTACGATCTGGGGTACATTTCCAAACAACAACTACTCAGTCTGGCAGAACCATTAAAAAAAACGGGCTACGGGCAGTACCTAATTAAACGCAGTCAGGCAACTTCCAGAGCAAAATCATGAACTATATCCCTACCAAGATACCCGATGTTGTCATTATAGAACCACAGGTCTTTGGCGATGAACGAGGCTTCTTTATGGAAACGTGGCAAGCCCGCGACTTCCAGCAAAATGTAGCTGATGTACAGTTTGTTCAGGACAACCACAGCAAATCCGGTCATGGCATTTTGCGCGGTTTACACTACCAGATTAAGCACCCACAAGGTAAGTTGGTTCGTGTGGTGGCAGGCACGGTGTTTGATGTAGCAGTCGATATGCGTAAACATTCACCAACTTTTGGGCAATGGGTGGGCTGCGAACTATCCGCCGAAAATAAACGCATGTTTTGGGTACCAGAGGGCTTTGCACATGGCTTTTATGTCATGAGCGAGTCCGCTGAATTCGTTTACAAATGTACCGATTACTACGCCCCAGAGTATGAACGAAGCCTGTTATGGAACGATACAACCATTGGTATCGACTGGCCACTAGTGGACAACAAACAGCCACTGCTTTCGGCAAAAGATACAGATGGCGTACCCTTTATTGATGCAGACTACTTTGCCCAATAATGCTTTACGTCCATCGGGTTTGCTGCACTTTATCCGTCTAGCAGGGTGATTTTTGATAAAAGCTTGGCTACAATACGCCACCATTCTTTCACCTATTGTGATGAAGTGAATGAACGATAAAACACCCCCTGAGGAGCGTTGCAACCGAAGTTAATCGGCTAGGCTCAGGAAGGTATCCCCCAACATACAACGGCGCTCAGTCTATAATAACTTTTAGGAGATTCTTATGGCTGGGAACCACTTGTTCACATCCGAATCCGTATCTGCAGGTCATCCAGACAAGATGGCCGACCAAATTTCTGATGCTGTTCTTGACGCAATTTTAGAGCAGGATAAAGATGCCCGTGTTGCCTGTGAGACACTCGTTAAAACCGGCATGGTTATACTGGCCGGTGAAGTCACAACCTCCGCCTACGTTGATATTGAAAATATCGTACGCGATGTGGTGAATGGTATCGGTTACAACAATTCTGATGTTGGCTTTGACGGTAATACCTGCGCGGTCATCAATGCGATTGGTCAGCAGTCGCCGGATATTGCTATGGGTGTGGACCGTGAAGATAAAGAGTCACAAGGCGCGGGTGATCAGGGCCTGATGTTCGGCTACGCCAGTAACGAAACTGATGTTTTAATGCCTGCCCCTATAACTTACTCTCATCGTTTGGTAAAGCGCCAGGCAGATTTGCTAAAATCCGGTGCGCTCCCTTGGCTTCGTCCAGATGCAAAAAGTCAGGTCACTTTCCGCTACGAAGATGACAAGCCGGTAGCGATTGATGCCGTGGTACTTTCAACGCAGCATGATCCTGATGTCACTCCGGCTGATTTGCATGAAGCCGTGATGGAAGAAATCATCAAAAACGTACTTCCGGCTGAATGGCTGGATGCAAACACAAAATACCATATCAATCCGACAGGTCAGTTTATTATCGGTGGGCCAGTTGGTGACTGCGGTTTGACGGGTCGTAAGATCATCGTAGACACTTACGGCGGTATGGCACGTCACGGTGGTGGTGCATTCTCAGGCAAGGATCCTTCAAAGGTTGACCGCTCTGCGGCTTACGCCGGTCGTTATGCCGCCAAGAATGTGGTAGCTGCCGGGTTAGCGGATCGTTGTGAAATCCAGGTTTCCTATGCCATCGGTGTCGCTGAACCAACCTCTATTTCAGTTGAGACGTTCGGCACGGGTAAGTTGGCTGATGAGCAAATCGAGAAGCTGGTTCGTGAAAACTTTGACCTGCGCCCCTATGGTATTGTCACCATGCTGGACTTGCTGCGCCCTATCTATCGTCAGACAGCAAGCTATGGACACTTCGGTCGTTCAGACATTGACCTCCCGTGGGAGCGAACCGACCGCGCCGAGCAGTTAAAGGCCGCACTATAATCAACTTTTAACAGCACCACCTGAGTAGCGTTGCACCCCAGTTTAGGGCCAGGCTCAGGCGGTGTTGTACATGAATCCAACCACGCTAGCTTTATTTGATTAGAGAACATTATGAGTTCACAAGTAGATACAACTTTTACCGACTATCAGGTTGCTGATATATCTTTGGCTGACTTTGGCCGCAGAGAGCTAAATATCGCTGAAACAGAGATGCCTGGTCTGGTTTCTCTTCGTACCAAGTATGCTGACTTACCCCTGAAAGGTGCTCGTATTGCTGGCTCCTTACACATGACCATTCAGACTGCTGTGTTGATTGAAACACTGGTTGCTTTGGGTGCCGAAGTTCGTTGGGCATCGTGCAATATTTTTTCAACGCAAGATCATGCTGCAGCCGCTATCGCCGCCGCAGGCATTCCAGTTTTTGCTCATAAGGGAGAAACGCTGGAGGAATATTGGGAATTCTGCCACCGTATTTTTGACTGGCATGATGGCGGCACACCCAACATGATTCTTGATGATGGTGGTGATGCCACCGGCTTAATTGAGTTGGGCACAAAAGCGGAGAAAGACATTTCTGTGCTGGATAATCCAGGCTCTGAAGAAGAAGTGGTTATGTTCGCTTCGATCAAGAAGAAGCTGGCTGAGGACCCAACCTGGTACTCGCGTATTCGTGTGAATATCAAGGGCGTAACTGAAGAGACTACAACTGGTGTTCACCGTCTATATAAAATGGCGGAGAATAACGAACTGACATTCCCCGCAATCAACGTGAATGACTCAGTGACCAAGTCTAAGTTCGATAACCTGTATGGCTGCCGTGAATCCTTGGTGGACTCTATCAAGCGAGCAACCGATGTTATGATTGCCGGTAAGATTGCAGTTGTTGCGGGCTATGGCGATGTGGGTAAAGGCTCTGCACAGTCTCTGCGCGGCTTGGGCGCAACCGTCTGGGTCACGGAGATCGACCCGATCTGTGCCCTACAGGCATCAATGGAAGGCTATCGTGTTGTAACGCTGGATGAAGCAGCCTCCCAGGCGGATATTTTTGTTTCCGCTACAGGCAACTATCACATTATCACTCATGAGCACATGGCTCAGATGAAAGATCAAGCCATCGTGTGTAATATCGGTCACTTTGATAACGAAATTGATGTGGCCAGCCTTGAAAAGTATGAGTGGGAAAACATCAAACCACAGGTGGATCACATCATCTTCCCTGATGGCAAACGCATTATCCTGCTGGCTCAGGGTCGCCTGGTTAACTTGGGCTGTGGCACCGGCCACCCAAGTTTTGTCATGTCTAATTCTTTCACCAACCAAACTTTGGCGCAGATTGAGCTGTTCGCGCATCCTGAAAGGTACGAAAACAAAGTTTACATGTTACCCAAGCATTTGGATGAAGAAGTGGCACGTTTACACCTTGAGCGTGTTGGTGCAAGCCTGACAAAGCTCACCCAAGAACAAGCCGACTACATCGGTGTACCGATTGATGGCCCGTTCAAAGTGGATCACTACCGCTACTAAAACCCCACATTGGTTGCTGGTCATGTAGCAAAGCCCGTCTGTGGCAGCTGCTTGATCAGCCCATACATCTACTAGCCGATACCAGCCTTATTCTATTTTCGGGGCAAGGTTTTTTCGGCAACCTTCACAGGCCACTTTGTACCATTAAATATTAGTACTATCTACGCGGTTTGTGTCAGGCTTGGAAGATAACGTCTGTTATCACAATTTAATGAGATTGGTATTATCAGGCCGCGTAAAATCAGCCTCCCTGTGATACTGGCTTTTTATTATCACCCACAGAAGCACCATACTGATCCCAAAGCCGATTAAGCGCTTGATTCATCCAGCGCCCCAGAGGCAGCTCCACTGCTTTATGTATCAGCCACGCAGCAAACAACATGGCAGCCACCAAAGCTCCTAGCAACACATAGCGATTCACACTACCGCCTAGCTCATGGAAAACCATAAAACCGATATTCTGGTGAATCAGATACAGAGGATAGGTCAGCACACCAAGACTGATTAGTCTGGGCGAATTAATCACCTGTGTTTTCCCTAAAGCGATCAACAGAAAAATAACAAAGAACACACTAATCAAAACACTGGTTACAACGGGTGAGAAATAGCTGTTATAGAGTTGCTCCAAGTGCCCAATCTGCCTCATATTTTCAAAGATCGCCAGCATGAAACTAGACCACAGCATAATCCCGCGAAAAAAGTTCAAGCCATTTTGGCGTATGAGATAGAACAACGCTCCAGCAATGAAAAATGCCGACCAGTCCGTTAGAAACAGGAACGTGATAATCCTGGGGAATGGCAAAACAAACGCAATCGCCGTTAGTAATAGCCAAAATGCCAGAAACCACTCAATGCGCTTAATCTGACCAATGACCAGTAGCACAAAAATCAATGCATAAAATTTCAGTTCAACCAATAGCGTCCAGTAAACACCGTCCACCATTTCCACCCCGACAAAGCCACTGATCATCGTCAAATTAACCAGATACTGAATCAGGCCAACGTGAAACAGCTCACCTCCCTTCCACACTATAGCCAGTGTCGTGAGCGTCACACATACCCAGAATGCCGGATACAAACGGGTAATCCGTGAAATGACAAAATGAGCTGCATCTCGCTTGGTCGCAGTCATCAAAATAACAAAACCGCTGATGATAAAGAAAAGCTGCACACCATAAGAACCATACTTGAAAAACTCACCCAGTACCGGGTACTCAACCGGACTATAGCCACCTTCTGCAAAACCACGAAATGTGTAGTGGTAGAACACAACGGCTAACGCGGCAAGAAAACGCAGCAAATCAATTTCATAAAAGCGGTCTTTAGGGGTCATCGTGTTACCACCGGATATTATTTTCGGTCTTCAGACGTATTGACCTTGTGGTAAATCCTCCACCACAGTCTGGACTGAATCCCTTAATTTCTACAGCAGATTATGCAAAAGCCCTTATCCCGCAGCCCTAAGTAAATCACTTTGCGGTATGACTCTCCTGACTAAACGGTGCTTGCTGAGCATTGAAACAGCAAAACCATAGCACCACCCAGCCCGTACTGAGTGACAAACCACCGTCACGCCCCTAGGTACGATGCCTCTGAGGAGAGGCAATTTGAGTATTTCTTGATGAGCCTATTTTTTTAAGATTTTATCAATTAGCAAACTGACCTCATCACCGTGACCCACCTTTTCTTGCTCGGTGAACAGATCTCCATCTTGCCCGACCGCTGTGCCTGTTTTTGATACGCGCGCGCCCACAATGAGCGTATCAAACATGGATAGCTTCACCTGTGGCATCATCGCCATCGCGTCATCTAGCACCACCTTGGCCGGTAGGTCTTTTACTTTCAAGCGACTGGCCGCTAAAGGAATTGCCGGGCCATTTTGGGCCTTGGCGTACACAAAGACACTATCTTGCTGAGAAACTTGATCCTTAAACTTGTCGCTTAAATCAACGAATACGACCACCTTAGCAGGAGCCGCTTGGCTGTCGGCTGCTGCCTTGTCACTGGCAACAGGCGCTGCTTTGGTAGTCGGCATCTGCTGCGTATTAGTACCCGATAACCGAGCCTGGGCACGCCGAATCAGCGACTCAAGCTCGCCCCGTTCTTCCGCACCTTCTGCAACCATTGGCCGCAACGATACCCAACGATCAATTGCTGCCTGATATTGCCCCTTTTGCTCCAGCACCATACCCGACAACCACAGTGCCGTCATATTTTGAGGGGCTTTTTGCAGTGCCTTATTAATCAATTCTTCAGGACGGCCAAGCATTTTGCCTTGCTGCATCGACATGGCATCCGCTAACATCAACATCACATCAGGTTCTTCTGGCTGTAGGCGATACAAATTTTCGTACGCCTCAACTGCCCCATCAAATCGTCGCATCAGCATGTAGGAACGTCCCAACATATACCAACCTTCGGCATTATTAGGTGCTTTACGCAATTTATTGTGTAGGTTAGCGACTAATTTTTCAAAATCCGGCTCGCCACTTGCTGTCACTGGCACCTTGGTTTCAACGGCTAATTGCGGTGCGTTCGGAGTACCTAAATACCAGTACAGCGCAACCGCAGCAATCGGCACGAACAATGCCAAAAAGACAGCACTCATCCGTGAGGATGCACTGTGGTTCATTGTAGAGGCCGGCTCTGCGTCCTTCCTCACGTCAAACAACAGTGCCTGCTCCAGCTCGTCACGGCGCTCGTGATATTGTTCACTGTCAATCTCACCTTGCTCAAAGCTGCTTTCCAACTCAGCCATTTGTTCACGAACAATATCAACATTCTGCTCGTTGCGATCATCAATAATGACATCGGCGGTACGAAATAAAGGCAACAACAAGTAGCTCACTGCTATCACCAGAAGCCCTGCAATAAAAAACCAAAGCATGTCTTATCCCTTACTTATGCTTGTCCAGCAAGTCCCGAACGGCTTCACGCTGTTCATCGCTGAGTGTTGCCGTTGATTTCACCGTCTGTTGTGAACGTACCCAACGCACCACCAGCCACAGAGCCAATAGTAAAAATATGATCGGCCCCAGCCACAACATCAGTGTTTTTATTTTAAAAGGCGGGCGATACAACACAAAGTCACCGTAACGCGTCACCATATAATCAATAATCGCGTCCTGACTTTGGCCAGACTCAACCATTTCATAAACCTTTGAGCGAAGATCCTTTGCCAAATCAGCATTAGAGCCTGCCAGGTTTTGATTCTGACAGACCAAACAACGCAGCTCTTCAATTAAGGCATGGTAAGCCGATTCTGCTTCGGGTGTTTTAAAGGTCAACACTTCTCGCTCTGTCTCGGATTCCGCCTGAAGGTTAGGTATGCTCACCGCTAAAAAAAACAACACGGACAAGGCAACAATCCAGTATTTCATGAAGCCTTTTCCTCCCGTAATTCCCTGATTAATGGCAGCAATGTATCCTCCACTATTTTCTGATCAATCGGCCCGATAACCTTGTGGCGAATAATGCCTTTTTTATCAATCACGAATGTTTCAGGAACACCATAAGCACCCAGTTCTATACCCACTTTACCGTCAGAGTCCATTGCAATATGTTGGTAAGGGTTCCCCAAGGCAGACAACCAACGCTTTGCATCCTCTGCCTTATCCTTGTAGTTCAGCCCCAGTGTCATAATATCCTCCCTACTGACAAACTGGCTCAATACTTTGTGCTCAGCGCGGCAAGCCACACACCACGATGCAAAGATATTCAACATCCAAACCCGCCCCTTAAAGTCCGCAGATGAAATCGTTTGTCCGTCTTTCATTAGCTCCGGCAAACTAAATGCTGGAACTGCCTTGCCAATAAAGGGAGATGGAACCTCTCGCGGCTTTAACGTCAAACCTATTGCCAAAAAAGCCGCCAAAACAATAAAGGCAACAAGAGGAATCAATGCACTATTTTTCATGCGGTGACCTCACTATTGATAGCGGCACGCTTGCCTTCTGCATGCTTTTTAACGGCTTGGGACTGAGTTTTTCGCCGTCTCAACCTGCGATAGCGACGATCAAACGCCGCTAACAAGCCACCTAGACTCATCACAGCAGCTCCCATCCAAATCCAGTTCACCACTGGCTTGTGATACAAACGGACACTCCAGGCATCATCCCCCAATGGCTCACCCAAAGCGACGAATAAGTCACTGAAGAAGCCGCCATCGATACCCGCCTCTGTCATCGGCATCGTACCCTGACCATAGTTACGCTTTTCAGGGTGCAATACCGCCACTTGTTGACCATCACGCGTAATCACAACCTCACCTCTTTGTGCCAAGTAGTTCGGCCCTTTGACCGTCTTCACCCCGTTGAATAAAAAGTGATAACCACTCAACTCATAAGACTGTCCTTTCTCCAGACGAACATCTTTTTCAGTGCTGTACATGGAAGTCAGGCTGATGCCTGCCACCGTCACCGCGATACCAATATGCCCCAATGCAGCCCCCCACGTTGCCAAGGGTAGCTTGAATGGAGAACGTCCCTGCTCCTTAACCCACAAGAGCGCTGTCAAGGCCACCCATGACGCCATAAAGACACCAATAGCTGCTTTGAAGGTAAAGTGATCCATAAATAACATTGGCACCAAGAAGGCAACCAATAAAGCCAGCAGCAGCAACCAACGCACTTTCGCAAATACCCGCTCCGCTTGATCTTTCTTCCAGCGCAGGAACAAACCAAAGCCCATCGTCACAAATAAAACGATGCTAAGAGGCAATGCAATAGTATTGAAATACGGAGGCCCCACCGAGATTTTTCCCATCCCCAGCGCATCAATAAATAGAGGATACAAGGTTCCCAGCAATACGGTTGCAGTCATTGCGATTAACACAATATTGTTGACTAACAACCCCATTTCACGGGACACAAGCTCAAAGGTTCCGGTAGAACGCAGCTCCGGTGCCCGTATTGCATATAGCAGCAGTGACGAACCCACCACCAGCACCAGGAAAATCAGTATAAATAAACCGCGCTCAGGATCACTGGCAAAGGCATGAACTGATGTCAACACACCGGAGCGCACCAAAAATGTACCTAATAAACTTAGCGAAAATGCAAAAATCGCCAACAATACCGTCCACGATTTAAATGCAGCACGCTTCTCTGTGACCGCTAAAGAATGAATTAAGGCCGTTCCCACTAGCCAAGGCATCAGGGAGGCGTTCTCAACAGGGTCCCAGAACCACCAGCCGCCCCAACCTAATTCGTAGTAAGCCCACCAACTACCTAACGCAATACCAATGGTCAGAAATACCCACGCAATGTTAGTCCACGGACGCGCCCAACGCACCCAGGCGGCATCCAACTTACGACCAAGCATTGCGGCAATAGCAAATGCAAAAGCCACCGAAAAACCCACATAACCCATGTAGAGCATTGGCGGGTGAATGGCTAAACCCGGATCTTGAAGCAGAGGATTTAATGTTCGCCCTTCAGGTGGCGCCGGAAAGAGGCGCTCAAACGGGTTCGATGTCAATAGCATAAACAACAAAAAGCCAACACCAACCATCCCCATCACACTGACCACCCGTGCCAACATAGCAGCGGAGATACCCCGACTAAAGAACGTCACCAAGCTCGCCCAAACAGCCAGAGTCAAGCTCCACAATAGCAAAGAGCCTTCGTGAGCTCCCCAAACAGCCGATACCTTGTAGATCACTGGCATTAAGGTGTTGGAGTTCTGCGCCACATAACGAACAGAAAAGTCACTTTCCAAAAAGGAAATTGTCAGGCAAATAAAAGCGACAATCAGCAACAAGCACTGCATCCGCACAGTGGGCTTTGCCATCGCTATCCACTGCGCATTATTCGTCGCTGCGCCCAGTATCGGAAAGACGGATTGCACCAGCGCAACCACTAACGCAAGCACTAAGGCGAAATGCCCGATTTCAGGAATCATTTAGTATTTATCCTCAGTTTTGGCACGACTATTCGGCTTATGCTCCTCCGCCAACACCTCTGCCACTTCCGGCGGCATGTATTCGGCATCGTGCTTGGCCAAGACTTCTTCAGCAATCAACTGATTGTCAGCCGTCAGTTTGCCTTTGACGACTGCGCTTTGTTCTTCTTTGAACAAGTCGGGCAGAATCTTGTTGTACTTCACCGTAATCTCATGGCCACGGTTGTCCATCAGTATAAAACTCAAGTCCAGCGTGGTCTTACTGCGAACCAGGCTTCCCTTTTTCACCAGGCCACCCAAGCGAATCACTCGATCCTTTGGTGCTTTACCAGCCAACACCGCTTCCGGTGCATATAGATAAGCCATATTGCTGCGCATCGCTTTTGTAATCATTACCGAGGCAGCAGCCACCGCGCACAGGCCGAGAATAATGAAGACTATCCGTTTCTGCCGTGCAGTCATAATGCACTCCCGTTAGTTCGTGCAGCTTTGCGGCGGTTCTGCCGCTGAATCGCTCTCACAATACGTTTGTGGTGAAAGCGCAGGTAAATAGGCTCCAGCGACATCAGCAACAGCACCATGCCCATCGACGACCACACATAAAAGCCATAACCGCCCATGCTGAAAAACTCTGTCATTTCATTTCCTCCAGTTTTGCAACCCAACTGGTATGACTTTCACGCTGCAAAATAATGTTACGGACACGCATCAAAATAACCGCAAAACTGTACATCCAAAAACCAAATGTCGTAACCAACATCGCAATCAGAATATTGCTTTCAACGCGCTTCAATGAAGACTCCTGATGCAGCGATGCACATTGCGTCGGATCAGGGCAGTTAATCGAATAATAAATGACCGGCACAATGGCCAAACCCACCATCGCCAACACTGCCGAAGCCCTGTCAGAACGCCGCGCATCTTCAATCGCAGACTGCAATGCCAGGTAGCCCATGTATAAAAATAACAGAATAAGCTGTGTGGTCATTCTGGGATCCCAATCCCACCAAGTACCCCAACTGGTTTGTCCCCAAAACGCCCCCGTCCACAGTGACAAGAAGGTCATCACCGCCCCCGTTACGGCTGTTGCAGAAGCCATCATGTATGACAGGCGGGTATTAAAAATCAACCCCAGGATAGCCCAACCGACCATAACCGCATACAACCACATTGCCATCCACGCACTGGCAACGTGAACATAGATAATCCGGTAATACTGCTTCTGGTCACTCAATACATCCGGTGTCTGGAAAAAGCCCCAATATAACCCGCCCAGTGTGAATACAATCGCCAACACCATAAACGCAGGAATCATCTTTCCTGCCAATGGATAGAAGTTTGATGGTGCCGAATATTTAAACCAGTTTATAGCCATAGGATTGAGTATCCTTATTCCGCCGAAATACGCAATGCAGCCGCAGTTGCCCACGGAGCAAAAGCAAGTGCCAGCAGCAAAAATGCTGACAATAATAATAAATAAGCCTGTACCGGATCACCCAACATTGTTGCAGAGATTGCCCCGGCACCATACACCAATACCGGTATGTACAAAGGCAACACGATTAAGGAAATCAACACGCCCCCACCCCGCAACCCAAGCGTCAGTGCGGCTCCAATCGCACCAATCATGCTGAGTATCGGCGTTCCAATGAGTAGCACCAACATCAACATTCCAATTGTGGGGAATGATAAATGATATTGCAGGCCAGCCAGTGGTGCGATTAACACCAGCGGTACCCCCGTCAGAATCCAATGTGCCGTGATTTTAGCAAACACCAGTACCGCTAAAGGTTGTGGTGTGATTAACATTTGCTCCAAGGTGCCATCCGCAAAGTCATGGGCGAAAATACGCTCCAGTGCCAAGGTTGATGCAAGCAAGGCTGCCACCCACACCACTCCCGGCGCGATCTTGCGCAACGTATCCTGCTCCGCGCCAATGCCTAGCGGAAATAAACTAATCACAATGACGAAAAAAAACAGTACCGTAAAAACATCGCTGCGCCGACGCAACGCCAGCAACAAGTCACGTTTAAGTACGGTGATAAATGACTTAAACATAATGAGCGAGTGAAAAGCGTTGCATCCGCGATTCAGGTAGCGGAATCGCCTGGTGCGTTGTCAGAATCACCATCCCGCCATGATCCACATGCTTGACAATGGTGGACTGTAATAATTCCACAGCAGCCACATCCAGCGCCACAAATGGCTCATCCAAAACCCACAGCGGCGCACCGCTAATAAATAAACGGCTTAATGCAACACGGCGCTGCTGCCCCTGTGACAAGGTTCTAACCGGCACATCTTCATAACCTGCCAAGCCCATATTTACCAAAGCCGCCTCCAACTCCTCTTCAGCAACGCTCTGCCCACTCAAACGGCTAAGCACTTGTAAATTCTCAAGCGGATTAAGGTCGGACTTTAATGCGTTATGATGCCCAAGATACAGCAAGGCTTGGTAAAAAACGTCCGGCGTTTTGCGGATTGATTCACCACACCACAACACCTCACCCTCGTCCTGCAAAAATAAACCACACAGCGTACGCAGTAATGTTGTTTTCCCGCTGCCATTCCTGCCTTCCAGCCAAATCAACTGACCTGCCCGCAGCTCAAAGGATACGCCCTTGAACAAGCAATAATCCCCCCGACTACATTGCAACTGTTGGACAGATAAACTCACAGCGGATATTTCGACATAGAAAATAAAGAGCGGGATTATATAAGAAGCACCGAAGTAATGAAATGCACGACAACATCGTGGAATATCTCCCATTAGTTCGGACAATACCGATCAGATGCTTGAAATTACTGCCTACAGAACCCTATAGTACGGGGAGTCTAAATTTAATGAGTGAAAAAATAATGATACACATCAAGAAAGCGGCATCTTATTCGATGGTTGGTGGTTTGGGACTGGCAGTTGTAGCAGGACTTCAGGGCTGTGGCCCCGATGAACCGGAACAGGCCGCACCAAAAACCCAGGAAGACATTTCCCAACTGGATCAGGATTTACAAAACCAAAACTATTTTCTGGTGATAGAGCAAGTTGCTGCCAACCCGGATAAATACGAACTGGCTGAACGTCATGTCACCTCTGGCCCAACCCGTGCTGTCCTAAAAGGTATGGATGGCTCTGAGCGCATTTTAAGTAATGAGGAGTTAACCAAACTGGCAAAGGCAGAAGCCGCTAAAGTGGAAGCTGGTACTTCTGGCCTAACTCAAGAACCCAGTGCCAGTTCAGGTGGTGGCCTTAGTCTGGGTGAAATGATTCTGGCTAGTGCTGCCGGTTCGTTAGTGGGTGGCATGATTGCCAACAAGCTTGCCAACAATGCCAATGCCAAAGCACGTACCCGTGCCAGCACCCGTCCGGCAGCTTCCGTATCTAGAGCCAACCAACGTGCGCGCTCTGCACCGAAGGCATCGGCCAAACCAAAATCCGGCTTTTTTGGTGGCAAGCGTAGTACATCATCCAGCTCACGCACCCGCTCTTTCGGAGGTTAATCGTGCTAACAACCCAAGCAGTCGAGCCAGTAAGTCAGGCCCTCATGGAAGAAATTGGCTTTAGCTGGCATACCGACCCCGATGGCTCCGCCTATGTCGCCCCTGAGCTATTACCTGTTTCGGAAGAAGAGGCTGAAGCCTACTATACCGCCGCCAATGAACTGTACGATATGTTCATTGAAGCGGGTCAGCACGTTATTGATAATGACCTGTTTGAGGAACTGGGTATTCCCGAAAACATGATCCAGCTGATTAAACTCAGTTGGGACGATGATGATTGGCACTTATACGGTCGCTTCGACTTTGCCGGTGGTATTGATGGTCAGCCAATTAAACTGCTGGAATTTAATGCCGACACCCCAACCAGCTTATTTGAAACCTGCATCATCCAATGGGCTTTGCTGAAAAGTAATGGCATGGATGAGTCCGCACAGTTCAACAATGCTTATGAAATGATTCGCGACAATTTCCGTCGTCTCATTACCAATGATGATGGTCTGGACAAGTTCGACGAATACTACAATGGCGAACGCATCCTGTTTTCCAGTGTGCGGGATTTGCCAGAAGATGAGCAAACCACGAAACTATTGCAGCGTATTGCCATTGATGCTGGTTACAGCACCGATTTTTGCTATATGGATGAAGCTGGATTTCTGCCGGATGAAGGTGTATTCAACAAAGATCAAGATCTAACCAATTTCTGGTTTAAATTGTGGCCTTGGGAAGACATAGCCGCTGACGAGCCAGAACTGACTGATATATTGACTGAAACAGCCCGCAAGCGCACCAGTGTTTTCATCAACCCGGCGTACACACTAATGTTCCAAAGCAAAGGCATTATGAAGGTGTTGTACGATTTATTCCCTGACTCGCCCTACTTGTTGGCGACAGACACACAACCCTTGTCTGGCGTAAAACAAGTGGTTAAGCCAGTATTTGGCCGCGAAGGTGCGAATATCGACATCTTAAACGAACAAGGCGCGGTGGAAGAATCAACGGATGGGCCTTATGACGTTCACCCAAAGATTTATCAGGAATATGCGGAACTAGTCAGTGACGGGGAAGGCCGTGCCTATCAAGCCGGTGTCTTTTTTGCATGGGAAGCCTGTGGTTTAGGGTTCCGTCGTGGGTCTAAAATCCTTAACGACACCGCAACCTTTGTGCCTCATGTCATTCGTTAAATGAGGCATTGAGCGGCTGCATCCAAGCCAATAAGCCCCGTCCAATAGCCGACGGGGCAGTATTTACACCTTCAGATCAGCAGGAATTTCACATACTGGAATCGGCTGCATCTTATGCTGATTCGCCCGATTTCGACGGGTATAAATCGCCAATACTGCTTTCTTACGCTCGCTCAGCGAAGCCTCAGGCTCTACCGTTGGATCATACTCCATTGCCCACTCTAGCTCAGGGTAAGAAGCCCCGATTTGATCTTCGTCACTGCGGTCATCCCCCCAAAGGCCATCCGTTGGCTTGGCGACTAGAATTGACTCAACCACACCCAATGTTTTACACAGCTCATAGACTTCTGTTTTCATCAAATCGGCAATCGGGCTAATGTCCACGCCACCATCCCCGTATTTGGTAAAAAAGCCTACACCAAAGTCTTCAACTTTATTCCCTGTTCCAGCCACAATGTAATTATGCAGACCCGCAAAGTAATACAAATTCGTCATACGCAAACGGGCGCGCAAATTAGCTAATGATAAAAAGCGGCTCTCCTCATTTTCAACGGCTGGCAAGCTATCAACAAACTGATCAAAGACCGGCGTTAAGTCAACTTCCAGCGATGAGACATTCGGATATGTTGCCTCAAGCTGCACAATATGCTCACGCGCCCGTGTGACCTGCGCACTCGCCTGATGAATAGGCATCTCCAGACAAAGAGTTGGCAAGCCGGTTTTTGCCGCAAGCGTCGATGTCAGCGCAGAGTCAATCCCGCCAGAAACTCCGGCAACAAATCCTCTAGTGCCTGACTTCTCAACATAGTCCGCCATCCACTTTACAATATGCTCAACCACTGCTTTGTTTTTCATCGCTATCGTTCCGAGCCTCACTCAAGAATAAAAAGTCATGGTAAGCAAAAAACGGTGATAAATCACCTTTCACTTACCGCAAAAGTGCACGGCTTAACACATAAATTGCAGAAATATCAATAACTCTCAATCAATTAGCCGTGTACGATCACACCTAAAGTAGTACCATGAACCTGCAGGACGCTGAACCTAGCGCGTATTGGATGGAAATTATTAGACTGATTTAAGGAGCACTATAATGACTTTGAAAGACCCGGATCAGATTGCTGAACAATTAAGTAACAAGATTGCCCTCTCCACCCAGCAGCTGGCCGATAACATTAGCTGGCTGGAGCACTCCATGAGCCCCTACTTCTTAAGGCTTAACCAAGACCAACAAGATGCCTTGTCACTACTCGCACTCAGTCTGGGGGATATGGAGAAATTCAACCGACTCACATTGGTTGACCGCCCGGAATGTCTCATGCTGGCACAGGTCGATGAAAAGGGTTCTCTCTACCATACATTGCATGACTTACCACTTCGCAACATTTCCTACCTTGAAATCACCACCTCATTCGATCCACTGCCGAACAGTAATGAATACCTGGAGGTTATGCGGTGTGACTTCAACACCAGCGATGAAACAACCTTAACCAATCGCAGTGATGTGGTGCCCCCTGAACTTATCACTCAGCAAGTCACGGACGCAATGACCGTGCTTGATCCTGAGTTTGACACAACGCTGGTCCCTGAACTACTGGAAACCTTGTGGCAAAACGATGAGGAGTATGTACGCATTTCACCAGCAGACCGGATTGCGCGGCTGTTGTATTTGTATTATCAAACAGAGAACAACAGTGGTGTTTCCCTGCGCCGTGAGGCTACGGATCACGGTGAGTACCGGATCTCGTTTGGTGTCGCCAACCCGCCCCACGCTGGCTTTATCTCGCAGCTACTGGAGGTCTTCCAACGACTCAACATCAGTGTAAAACGCTCTTATGCACTAACTATCCAGAGTGGCTTGTCACCATTATTCCTATCGACCTTTTATGTCGTTCCCCGTGATGAACAAACATTGGACGAAGACGGCTCACTCTACGCCTCGCTTAAACGGGAGCTGTATAACACACAAATCTTGTCAACAGGTTCAGCGAGCTACCAAAAACTGGTCGAGACCGGCTTATTAACCGGTAATGACGCAACGCTGGTCTCTGCCATGATTGGTTTTTGTCACACCAACCTGGCTCACAGCGCCCCTGATGTTTATGACCTTGATGGCATTATCCCCGCCTTTCACAACAATACGGACATCACCGCGCAGTTACTCAAGCTTTTCTACACCCGTTTTGACCCCGAACTGGATACGGAAGACCGTGAGCGTGATTATCAGCAGGTGCTACAACAAACCCAGGAACTGGTTGCCTCATTCAACTCCGGGCGACGGGTATTGGATGATTATCGTCGCACTATTTTCCGCTGCGCCGTTGCCTTTATTAGCTACTGTTTAAAGACCAATTTCTTTGTGGCCGAAAAACATGCCCTGGCATTCCGCTTAGACCCCAAATATCTGGAAACACTGGACGCTACCTTTACCAAAGACCTGCCGGCTGACCGCCCATTCCGCATCACTTACTTCTCTGGTCGTCGTGGTTCAGGCTACCACATCGGTTTTTCTGATATTGCTCGGGGTGGCTGGCGCACGCTGATTACGCAAAGTCGTGATGACTACATCACAAGTGCCAGTACCATATTCAAAGAAAACTACATCCTGTCACACACGCAACACCTGAAAAATAAGGATATTTACGAAGGTGGCTCGAAAATGGTCGCCATTTTGAATATTGATCCGCGGTCAACGCCCGAGCAGCGCCAGCAATATCTGTATAAATTACAGTTTGGCTTTATCAATGCTTTCCTCGACCTTTACATCACCGAAAATGGCGTGGCGAAGGATGCACGAGTGGTTGACTACTACGGTCAGGATGAACCGATTGAGTTAGGCCCTGACGAGAACATGCATAACGTCATGGTTGAGCTGATTGCAAAAACGGCAGTTGAGCGCGGCTATATCCTCGGTGCTGGCATCATGTCGAGTAAAACGGTGGGGATTAATCACAAGGAGTACGGTGTTACATCAATTGGTGTCATTCGTTTTGCCGAAGTAACCATGCAGGAAGTCGGTATCAATATGCGTACTGACCCCTTCAGTGTGAAATTTACTGGCGGCCCAAATGGTGACGTGGCAGGTAATGCCATGCGCCTGCTGTATGAGCGTTGCCCATCAGTACAAATCAAACTGGTTATTGATGGCAGTGGTGCCGCGTTTGATCCTGAAGGGTTAGATAAAAACGCCATGTCGAAAGTAGTTCTGCAAAGTGATATTGATCAGCTTGATACCAATGCATTACACGTTGGCGGCTTTGTAATTTATCGCACACAAACCCAAAAACAGGGAATGAGTGTGCTTTACCGTAAGGTAACCATGACAGAAAACGGCCCTGAAGAAGAATGGATGTCATCAGATGCATTTTATAGCTTATTCAATAAGCTGGTCTTTACGGTTGAAACCGATCTGTTCATTCCAGCCGGTGGGCGGCCAGAGACGATTCACAGTGGCAATGTTGAGCAATTCCTGACCGAAGAAGGCAAGCCAAGTTCTACCGTCATTATTGAGGGAGCGAACTCCTTTATTACGCCAGCGGCTCGTATCGTGCTTCAACAGCATGGCGTTGTCATCATGCGCGATGCATCGGCGAATAAATGTGGCGTTATCTCCTCATCCTACGAAATCATTGCCAATCTGATGTTTAGCGATGAGGAGTTTCTGGCGTGTAAGGAGGAATACGTTGCCGATGTCATCGACATTCTGAATCACATGGCGGAGCAAGAGGCACGCGCGATATTGATACGCCATCGGGAGCTAAAAGGAGCCATCACTTACACTGATCTTTCCAGCAAGCTCAGCCGCGAGATCAATGAGCACTATGCCAAGATGTTTGAATTCTTTCAGGCAAATCCGAACCGCTGTGCCCAACCTGATCACCGGAAGGCATTACGCTCCCACATGCCTGCTTTAATCCAAAATAACCCGGGACTGCATGATCGGATTGATCGACTGCCTGAGAAAGTGAAGTACGCGATTCTGGCCAGCAAACTGGCTTCTTCGATCGTGTATGCCGGTAACGATGCGAACCTCTACGAGGACTTGATTGACGCACAACTCAAACGTGTAAACTTACACTAATCTAGCGGAACCACAGGGGGCACGGCGCTGGTCTTGCCCCCTGTTATACCATTTCCATCAAATATTGGTACTATCTGCGCAGTTTGTGTCAGGTTTGGAAGATAACGTCTGTTATCACAATTTAATGGGATTGGTATTACTAGACCGATACACCACGGATACGCAAGCGCTGGGGCTTACGCACTGCTGACACCCCAACCACACAGTAGTCTGCACCATGAAACTATCACTTTTTCTTAAACTGCTTTGCTCGATAAATTGCTTGTTGTATTTGTTGCCGTTCAGGAATGGTGATATTCGGTACTTTCAACGCCTGATTGAGCTGGATTAATGCATGACGGTACTCACCAATGCGTATATTGCGTTCAGCAATCGACAAATAAGCCTGCCCGATTCTGCCCGACAAGCGAGCAACCTCCTGCCTTTTCTCTAAAAACTCCAGACTGGTCTGCTCAGTCAGTAGTATCTGCTGTAGATACTTCCATGCCTCCTCCGTTCGCCGTAAACCGACCAATGCATCTGCAAAGGGCACCAGCAAGCTACCCTCTGCGGGATAACGTCTTACCAGTGGCTGTAACAACTGATAGGCCTTCTGATACTGCCTTTGCTGATTATAACTTTTAGCCAGTAATATCGCCTCTGGAACCTGTTGGGTGTTTGCAGGAATCAGGCGGCCAACCAACGCCGTTTTGCCTTGCCTCAGAGCCTGTAGTGCATTTCCATAGCGTTGAATCACCGCACTCCGCTGGCCGCTTGCAGAACCTCCTTGCGTCATCACCCGCAATTTTTCTTTCATATAGTCATAACTCACATGCTGCCTGCCTTGATACTTTCCATATCTGGCAGCACGCTGCCCCACATCACTTACTCGCTGGCTTGACAGGGGGTGAGTGGTTAGATATTGGGCAATATCCGCATAACGCGGATCAACGCCATCGTGCAGTTTTTGCAAGAAGTCTGTCATGCCATTGGGGTCAAACTTTGCGTTGGCCAAAATTCTTAAACCCTCCCGGTCCGCCTCTGTTTCCGCTGAGCGACTGAATGTTAACCCTTGATGCGCGCCCAAAGCCATTGCCGATGTCACAATTGCATGACCTGCCTCCGCATCGTTCGCACTCACCAACAAACCCGCCACCAAGGCAGCAGCATTACCCACGCTATTTTTTTTCGACTCGTTTATCATGCGCTCAATGTGCTGCTGTGTGACATGAGCAATCTCATGTGCCATTACTGAGGCTAACTCACTTTCTGTCGCAGAACGCAGAATCAAACCGGAATTAATCACAATCAGCCCGCCCTGCGTCGCATAAGCATTCACGCTATTGTCTTTAACAATGACATAATAAAAAGGCCGGTTAGCATAGGCGGTCTGGGCTTGCAGCTTCTGGCCCAAGCCACGAATCCAGGCATTTAATTCAGGGTCTTCAATAACACCTGCATGCCGCCGCACCGCTCGCAGCCGTTTAACCCCCACGCTGCTAAAATTGACCGGCATACTGAAAACCGGCTTATTGACATTCGTGGACAATATCACCTCAGGCACCTCCAGATTGAGCTCTGCAGAACCAAAGCCCACCATGCCAAGACAAAGCGACGCGACCAGTGCTTTTATTCTCACGAGAAGATGCCTCCGTTTATTGTTGTAACAGGCTTACGTTAATACAAAAGTACAACGGAGGGGTGTTAACCTTTGGTAAGCCTTGTTTAGCGCGGGCTGGATGTGCATTGGTAGGGAGTTTATTTACTTATTGGTAGCGAGGGTCATGTGCGGCTTATGTGGACTCCAATTTTATCGACTCAAAGCCCCCCGACAGCTTAGCGATATTCCCCGCTCCCTTCATTCCTGGCTCAGTGAACAGAACGAACGTGTTGGTCTCAACAACACGCTCAAACGGAAAACAAACAATATCCATTACATGTCTGCCAGTTTCTGAAATATTTTCGGATGCACTCTCAATGCAAGATTCGTCTCAGACTTAATGACCTGCCGACCAAAATCACCCGACAAATCAAGCCTCTTGGTTGCTGTATTCGGTTTTTCCATTTCTGACTCCAATTCCCGATGATTACCTCGCGACCTGACGCCCTATTTAAGGTATGAACAACGCAACACTGAAACTTCCTCATACCATAGATACTACGGTGTAACACGTAGTAAAAAATATCACGCGTTGTGAAGCACTCTTTAACAGTTGTTATGCCTGTTCTCGGTGATGTTGTTGACGCTCCATGCTATCTACCAACTTTTGAGCATAAGCCTGAAGAAATGGAAAAATTTCTTCAGCATGAAAGCGCGCATAGACTCCACCACCTCTAGTGTCTTTAAAGTTAACGAAATCAACTAAGCAGCGCCGGTCGACTGATTCAACTTCAATATCAAAATGGGCGACAGAGTGCCTCATTTTAGTAATTAGTCCTCTCAATGTCATTCCCTCATCAGGCAGCTCTGAGTGAGTGATACCCATCGATCGTTTAGCTCGTGTAGTTAAACGGTCATTTGGAATTGTATTAATCACTCTTTCTTTGGGCATGACTATTAGCCCTAATAGGCAATTAAGAGTTAACGTATAATTAAACTGCCGCTCAAATGGTTCGTTTGGGATCATCTGATTATACTGCTCAATCAACTCAATAGTGCGAGTCACAAAATCTTTCTCGAAGTTTCTATAATTTCCCATGTGTACCTTTCCTTTACGTTATGAACGGGCGCCGCCCGCATTGTACAGAATCTGTACTAATCAGACTATACAAACCCCCGTTTCACCAGAACAACACCACCCTCAGTATAGCTCCGGTCACAGTACCCCATATAAACCCATGCGCAACATCCCATTCAGCGGCACATATCCGAACCCCCACCCCAAAAACAGGCTTCTAAAACGAAGGAAAAATACCATTAACAATAATCAGCAATACATTCAAACCCAAAAGCACCACCCAAGGCGATAAGTCCAGTATGCCAACCGACGGCAAGCGACGACGCACCGGCGCTAACAGCCCAGTCGCCAGACTATTAATCAACGGCAATGCCAGGTTATTAGTAGTACTGCCAAGCCAGCTAATCACGCACATTAAAATCAAGGCGATCATATAAATCCAGATCACTGAGCGAATCAGCTCTCCCACGGCCACCCAAATCAACAGCAGTAAGTTGAAGCCCTGACCCAGCAAGATTGACAATAAGATAAGCTTTACAATCACTAATCCCAACGCAACCACTACGGCCGCCGTATCCAGCCGACCAATTGCAGGAACTAATCGCCGCACCGGAATCAATACAGGATCAGTAATTTTTACCAAAAACTGGGACAAGGGGTTGTAAAAATCGGCGCGTGCATAACCAAGCAGGAAGCGAATCACGATGGCTGAGATATACAGCGACAGCACGGCTTCGACCAAAAATAAACTAATTTGTTGAATAACGGACACAGTAAATTATCCCTCTGATTTTCCAATGGCCGGTTTACCACCACTTAACATCACGGAGCGCTGTGCGGCAGCTTTTAAAGCAAGGTCAAACATCTCCTCCAGGCCTCCGGCCTGTAACTGGGCAATAGCGGCCTCGGTCGTCCCGCCTTTGGAAGTCACTTTCTGACGTAGCTCAGCAGCGGAATCGGTACTTTCCAGGGCAAGTTTTGCCGCCCCGAATGCAGTTTGCATAACCAGCAGGCGGGCATCCTCCTGAGTTAATCCAAAGTTCTCAGCAGTACGCTGCATCGCCTCCATAACCAGGAAAAAGTACGCCGGGCCAGAGCCGGATACAGCAGTGACAGCGTGTAGTTTTTCTTCGTCATCAAACCACAGCACCATACCCACAGCACGCATAACACTTTCGGCAAGGCTGCGTTGCTCATCACTTACCCGACTATTCGCATACAAGCCACTCATACCGGACTGAACCAGTGCAGGCGTATTTGGCATGCAGCGCACCACCGGCAATAAGCCTCCCAACCAACGACTGAGGCTCGACTCACTCACACCTGCGGCAACGGACATAATCAACGGTTTAGCTTCCTGAATCGCATCGGCTAATGACTCACACACCGTTTGCATAAGCTGTGGTTTGACCGCCAACACCACCAGGTCTGCCTGATTCACCGCCTGAACATTATCCGTTGTCGTTAAACACTGTGGCCACCGGCCTCGCACCACATCCAGTTGCTCCTCACTGGGGTCTGCCACCGTGATCTGTACCGCAGCATTATCCCCAATTAATCCGGCAATCAGGCTACGCGCCATATTACCCGCACCAATAAATGTAATTTGTGTATTATTCTCTGTTGTCATGCCATTCCTAACCTATTCATATTTACTTTGCGGTCACACCGGACGTTGTCCAAAAATTGCAGTACCAATTCTTACAATGGTCGCACCTTCGGCAATCGCTGAGTCCATGTCGCCACTCATGCCCATCGACAAGGTATCCAGTTCATAACCAGATTGATTTAATAAAGCCTGCGCTTCTGCAAGCAAACGAAAATTTTTCCGCTGCAAAGCCACATCACGAGTCGCTTCGGGGATTGCCATTAAGCCACGTAACTTGAGATTCGGGAAGCTGGATACGGACTCTGCCAGCGCGCTCACTTCGTCCAACGTCACGCCAGACTTGCTCGCTTCGTTATCCACATTCACCTGTAAACACACGTTTAATGGCGGTAGTGAATCAGGACGTTGTTCGCTTAAACGTCGAGCTATTTTCAGACGGTCGATCGTGTGAACCCAGCTTGCCACATATGCTACATCCTTTGTTTTATTGGACTGCAAGGGGCCAATGAAATGCCACTCAATGGCCAAATCTGCCAGTTCATGTGACTTTTCCAGCATTTCCTGAACATAGTTTTCACCGAAGGCTTGCTGCCCGCCATCGTAGGCTTCGCGGATTGCAGAAACCGGATGCCGCTTACTCACAGCAAGTAGCTGAACACTGCCTGCATCGCGCCCAAAGCGCGCACAGTCACTGGCAATCTCCGCGCCAATTGTCTGAAGGTTATGCTGAATTTTAGACATCTGTGATACCGTCAGTTTTGTCATTCAATAATAATAAAAATCTCATCATGGATATTACACAACTGCTGGCGTTTTCGGTAAAGAATAACGCATCCGACCTGCATATTTCGGCCGGGCAGCCCCCCATCATTCGTGTGGATGGCGACATGCGTCGGGTCAATCTGCCCCAGATGGAACACAAGGAAGTGCACAGCATGGTGTATGACATCATGAATGATAAACAACGCAAGGATTTTGAGGAAAACTGGGAGACCGACTTCTCCTTTGAAATTCCGGGCGTTGCGCGTTTTCGTGTTAATGCCTTCAATCAGAATCGAGGTGCAGCAGCGGTATTTCGTACTATTCCCAGCAAAATACTTAGCCTGGAGGACCTGAATGCGCCATCAATTTTCAGGAAAATTACCGACAACCCTCGCGGTCTGGTACTGGTAACCGGCCCGACCGGTTCGGGTAAATCCACCACACTGGCAGCGATGATTGACTACAAAAATAAAACCGACTACGGCCATATTCTTACACTGGAAGACCCGATTGAATTTGTCCACGAGAGCAAAAAATGTCTGGTCAACCAGCGAGAAGTCCACCGCGATACCCAAAGCTTTGAGGCGGCGCTACGTTCCGCTTTGCGTGAAGATCCCGACACCATTTTGGTGGGTGAAATGCGCGACCTGGAAACCATCCGGCTGGCACTAACTGCGGCAGAAACGGGGCACCTGGTCTTCGGCACCCTGCACACCACCAGCGCACCTAAAACCATTGACCGTATCGTGGACGTGTTCCCCGCCGCGGAAAAAGACATGGTTCGCTCAATGATTTCCGAGTCATTGCAGGCAATTATTTCGCAAACGCTGTTGAAGAAAAATGGTGGTGGACGTGTCGCAGCACATGAAATTCTAATTGGGACGCGTGCCATTCGCTCCATGATTCGTGAGAATAAAATCGCACAGATGAAATCAACCCTGCAAACCAGCTCTGGTGAGGGCATGCAGACACTTGATCAATCACTGGAAAAGTTGATGGCTCTGGGCCATATCTCACGGGAAGCTGCTATGTCTAAGGCGGACAATGCCGCAGCTCTCGCCAAATCATAAAAAACAAGAACACTGTTGGGGATTGGTATGGATAAAGAAAGTGCAATGACGTATGTGCATAACCTGATGCGCAACCTGCTTAAGCAAAAAGGTTCGGACCTGTTTGTAACGGCAGGAGCACCACCCAGTGCGAAGATTAATGGTGCCATGAAGCCATTGTCGGATCGGCCGTTATCTGAAGACCAAGCTCGCATGTTAGTGCGTTCGATTATGAATGATAAGCAGATGCGCAATTTTGAAGAGCACATGGAGGGTAACTTTTCAGTCAGCCTCCCAGGGTCCGATCGCTTTCGTGTCAACGCCTTCACTCAACGTGGCTGTTCAGGCATGGTGTTGCGGCACATTCCCAGCAAAATACCTGACCTGAAAAATCTCAACATGCCACCGATATTGAAAGACATCACCGCCGCCGCACGCGGTTTGGTCATTATGGTTGGGGCAACAGGTTCTGGTAAATCAACCACTTTAGCCTCTATGGTGGATTTGAGAAATGAGACAACGCGCGGTCACATCATCACCATAGAAGATCCCATTGAATTTACCCATAACCATAAAAGTTGCCTGATTACGCAACGGGAAGTTGGTCTAGATACTGAAAACTACGAAATTGCGATGAAAAACACCCTACGTCAGGCTCCCGACGTAATCCTGCTGGGTGAGATTCGTGACCGCGAGTCAATGGAATACGCCATTGCTTACGCCGAAACCGGTCACTTATGTATGACAACACTCCACGCGAACAGCACCAACCAGGCCATTGACCGCATTATCAACTTCTTCCCCGAAGAACGGCGGGAGCAATTGCTCATGGACTTATCATTGAATTTGAAGGCAATTGTTTCACAGCGTTTGACACGTACAAAAGATGGCAAAGGGCGCTTCCCTGCCGTTGAAGTTTTAATCAACACGCCGATGATGGCTGACCTGATTCTTCGGGCAGATGTTGCGGGTATGAAAGAGCTAATGGCCAAGTCTAACCAGTTGGGTATGTGTACTTTTGATCAGGCACTTTTCCACCTGATTGATGCAGGCATGATCACCGTACAGGAAGGCATGCGGCATGCGGATTCGGTGAATGACCTGCGTTTGAAACTCAAACTGCATAGTCGTAAAGCCAAGAGTGGCGACTTCTTTAAAGGAACTGATAACTTGTCCATTGAAGAGCTCTATGACGAGGCAGCGAAATGACCGGAAACCATCCACAGATAACCGCCTTTCTCAATGCTATGGTAAAACACGAGGCTTCAGACCTCTATTTGACCACTGGTGCCAAAGCCTCTATTAAGGTCATGGGAGGATTTAAACACCTCACCAAAGAGCCTATGAAACCGGGCCTTATTTCTGCGCTCACCAAAAGCATGTTAAGTGATATTGAGTGGGAAAGCTTCAAACAAACCAAAGAGATCAACAAGGGCTTTGCGCTCCGGGGGATCGGGCGTTTTCGCATGAACGCTTACCACCAGCGTGGAGAAGTCTCTGTCGTTATTCGTCATGTTCGTTCCGAAATTATGGACCCCGATACACTCGGCTTGCCGGCTGTTTTGAAAGAACTGGTCATGCAAAAAGACGGCCTGCTGTTGTTTGTGGGATCGACCGGCGCCGGAAAATCGACCTCAATGGCTTCACTAATTCAATACCGTAACGAGCGCCACGCTGGACACATTCTCACCATTGAAGATCCGATTGAGTTTGTCTTCCGTCACGATAAATCCATCATTGGCCAGCGCGAAGTGGGCTTTGACACGCTTTCCTACCAAAATGCCATGCGTGAAGCCATGCGTGAAGCCCCCGACGTGGTCATGGTGGGTGAGGTACGTGACACCGAAACGGTCAACTCTGCTATGGGCTTTGCAGATACCGGCCATTTAGTCATCACTACCTTACATGCAACCAACACCATTCAGGCACTTGACCGACTGCTGTATCTATTCCCTGCGGAACAAAAACAGCGCGTTCTAATGGATCTGTCCATAAATTTACGGGGCATTGTTGCCCAACGCCTGATTCCTGACAGCTATGGCAGGCGGGTACTAGCCAGTGAGGTGTTGATTAATACTCCATTTGTTAGTGAAATTATCCGTAAAGGGAATACTCACGAGCTACAGCAGGTCATTGAAAAAGGCTCCACCGATGGTATGCATACATTCGATCAATCGCTCGTGAATTTGTGCGTTAGTGGCAGAATTTCCAAAAAAGCTGCACTTGAACATGCCACCTCTAAAAATAATCTTGAGTGGCGACTGAACTTTGAACAAAGCTCTGGCACAGGCGGCAAAAACAACTCAGCCGCCTCAGAAAACGAGCTACCAGCATTAGAAATGTAACACCATTGGGGGATAACACGATGAATAAACTAACTACACTCACCGCAGCTTTATGTCTTGCTTTTATGACAGGTTGTAGCGGACAACAAGTCGCTGATGCCGCTATCGGCGTTGCAAAAGTGCCGTTTAAAGTTGTTGGTGCGGCTGCCACAGCTGCTGCAACCACAGCAGGAACTGTCGCAGGAACCGCAGCCGCTGGCCCACTTGGTGGCGCAATCGGAGGGGCCGTTGGCGGGGCTATCGTCGGTGCCGTCGTTAATTAATAGTAATCCGGTATAAAGGACTAGCTGTCACGGGGGCAAAGTCTGGTATAGTTAGCCGCATAACACACCGGATGTCCCTATGTATCACGGCGATAACTATTATAAGGTCTTAAAACTTCACTACTTTCCCAACTTTCGGTCAGAGGTGCACTCGCATGACTGACAAGAAAGGGGTTGAGCCAAAAGAGCTATTCCAACAGGCTGAGGCTTTGCGTAAAGCCAATAAGCCGGAAGAAGCGCAACGACATTACCAACAAGTCGTTCGTAACAGTGAAATCCGCAGCCGTGCGCGCGGCGAATCAGCGGCAAATCGTGCCGACCAAGTGCGCAGGACACTGCGCCGCCGTGCTTTTTTATTCTTGATTATTCCATTATTGGTACTAGGCATTGCCTTTGCTGCATTCCGCTGTGTTGAGGATGAGTTTGCCGAGAAACATACGGAAACCGACCCCAAAAGTTATCAGTTTGTGGAGTGGCTGGCTTCCCAACAAATGAAGGCAGTGCTGAACAATATCGTCGCTGCCAACCCCGAGCTAAGCTTTGACTTTGGCCGCTCTGCCGGCGCACCCATGACCCCACAGGAGACATTGCAAACCTTAATGCGTCCGGGGGTACAGGCGCGTATCCGCAGTCAGAAAGGTGACGCGCCCGAAGGTAAGGGGCAGGATGGTGAAGGCGATGGCCCTGCGAAGTTTGTCTGCTCCATTGACCCCACCCCAAACTGCGCCACTGTTAAGCGACCCAGTGCGCCGGGCAAAGCCCGCCGAGATCTTGCCATGCTGGTTCACTCCTACCGCAGTGTGCTAGACAATGAACACGACTGTGACAAACTGGTTGGTGCAATTGAGCTCGTCGGTGAAAAAATCCGGTGGCGACGTAGCGAGGCCCAAATTAAATCTGACCTGGAGCAGTTGGCACTGAGTTGTTACGCGCGCCAGAAAAAAACAGAGAAAGTAATCGAACAAGCACGAAAATTGCAATGTTCAGGCGATGCCGCCACCATGAATACTAGCTACTGGCACTTAACCGCCAGCTATTATCAGCAAGGCCGGTTAACCGATGCCAAACGCATGTACACCTGCTTTCGTGAAACCGTCAGCCATCTCACCACGCATGAATTTGAACCTTGGCAAATCGCCGCCAGACATCGTGAGTCCGGCGCACTGGCATGGTTATACTTTAACGACCTAGACACGGCTGTGGATGAATTGAAAACAGCCAGAAGCGTTCTACAAGCCGCCAGTGGTAAATCACCTAGCCTAAAAATCGTTGCTGCGGAAGTGGATCTGGATTTAATGGAGACCTATGTCACCGCTAATATTGACCTACAAACCTTTAACCAGCTACACGATGCTATCAATACCAGTGGCTTACTGACCGACGGATACAAACAAATCAAAGATACCCTGGCTGGCATTTATTACCTGCAAAACGGCAAGAATAAACAGGCCATTGTCGCGCTGGAGAATGTTGCCGCCCGCTTCAAACATCTGCCAGAATACATCTGTAGCTGGGACTGGTCTGGCTTCCAGCGAGGACTAAAAGATTCCATCAGCGATCCGATGGCCCGTAAATATGCTGAGCAGCTAGTGGTTGCAACGGACTGCTATGTAGCACAATCCATCGAAACCCGTATCAACAGTGTGCAACGTGTTTTGCAATGGCTAAGGCGGCGTTAGGAGGCAATACTCATGCTTGATAGTCTCTTACTCAAACTGGTTCAGCAGCATTCTGATAATGACAACCTAGATCCGATGCGGGCCGATGCATTTGAGCGCCCAATCTTCTATGTGCAATGGATAGCGCCCGTACGCTATCTACTAGCGATGCGCTACCTAAAGCACAAAAAAGCTATTCTCAATGCCTTTACGGAACAAGGCATTTATCCGGTGTATAGGCGTGACTACCTGGCTGCACTTGAGGCGCGTCTACAACAAAAGTCATGGTTTGGTCGCCTGAAACACCCAGAGTTGTGGTTTACACCAGTGACCGTGATTGTCTTTTATCCGTTATTGGTTGCCGGATTAATTTTTGGCTGCTTTTACATGCACAACTGGTACATGGATAAAAAAATCTCCCTAGCTCTGGCAGACCGAATGCCATACTACAGTGAGCTGTTGCACCGTGCACAAGTAGCGCGGCAATATGCCAATGACGAGTATCTGGATAAATACCTAAAACAGGCTGAGGCCGAAAAGCACAATATCCTCTCATTGGTTCCCGACAAGGGCGCCGTCCACGTCATGCTCGACCGCGCGTTAAGCAGTATGCAAAATGACTCCCTGAGCAATGCCGAGATCATGATCCAGTTTAAAAATCTCAACCGCACACTAGACGCTGAGGGCATCCCCTATTATCTCTCACCCAAGTTATTTTTTAGTGAGTGCAGTAGCTTTGCACCAGAGATGGACAAACAAAAAAATGCAATCATCAACTTGCTTGATCGCTTAATGCGTGGGCAGGAAGATGTGCAGGAGCAACCGCTTTGTCGTACCGGAATCATCACTACCTACCACGTAGACAGCCGACGAGCACTGAATTATGCTGACGCGGCTCACAAAGAATTACCGCTCTATCATGTCACCCGCGCAGATCGCATTCCAGCAGCTGACAGTGCGCTGGGACTAACCTTTAAGAGTCAGGGCATTGGCTCCCTTATTTTGCTGGATCAGATTCAACGCTTCGCCGAGCAATCCATTCTACCTGCCCTCACCTTTCAGGGGCGTAATTACATTATCCCATACTGGCTACAAGGCTATTACGATATCGAGGAAAGTATCACGAAGAACTACCAAACCGATATCGCGGCACTTTTCCCAACCAAGGAATCGCAAACATTATTACGCGCAGCGGCCAAAGAAATGCTGCATGACCAACAACACCTCTCCAGCTCACGCATGCAACAAACTTTGCAACGCTCCACACCGCCAACTCTGGATAATGGTGGCATCATGGGTGGACTAGATGCTATTAGTGGCATGATAGATTCGATTCAAAAGCCTGAGCAACAACCCGCCCAGCAAGCTGCCCGTCAGGAACTGGATGAAATGATGATGAGCCTGTTGCCCAGTATCGAATACCACGAGGCATATCATCAGATTGTAAAAGACAATTGGCCAGTACCAGACTGGGTTGGCAAAAACTTCGCGCAGTTATCTGAAAACGGTATAGAAAGCAGCCTTGAGGAGTTGGGTGCTTATCTGACTCAATTGGTGTACACCGATGTGGGACAAAAAGTATGGCTGACCAAGCTATTACTGTTCTCACTCAACTCCATGACCCAGGATCAACCGGAATACTACGCCTCCTCGATGATCTTCTCTGCACTCAGGGACTCGTATTTGTTGCGCGACATCACCCCAAACCACACCTTGTCAGTTGACGAAAAAGTGGAAATCTATAAGGCACTCTCCAGCATGAGCACGTCAGAGTTGCAACAGCATGCCAGAAAAGTGTTTGAATTTTTATTTGAACGGCCAGTGGTTATCCTGCAATAATCCGACTACTATCAACTATGTAAAAAAATAAATCATTGCCAGTGGGGAGGCAAAATATGAACAACATAATAACAAAACAGTTTCCAAATATACTATTGACGTTGAGCGTCGCAACTTTTGCAGCGGGATGTAGTACCCAGCAGTCTGCTTCAACTTCGGGCAGTCAGTTAGTTGGGCAGCAGCGACACAAAGATTGTCGCAATGACAAGACGATGCCTGGCTGTCAACCGGCGAATAAAGTCGTGCAACAAAAGCGCGATCCCTTGCGCTTGTTGGAAGAAGAACCCACGCCCGCAGTGATGCGTAAAACCGTGATCTCGGCAAATAAACCAACTACTCCCGCAATCAAGCCGGCCCCTACGCTAGGTGTGGTTACTTCTGAGCCAAAACTGCCAAAAAAAGCCACGCAACCAGCGGTCAAGCCCGTACCTCAGCCAGCGGTTACGCGACCCCACGTTGCGCCGATACCAACGCCAGCAGCATCCAAAATAACTGCTACGCCACAAGCCAAGCCAGCGGTTAAACACAAGCAAACCACCCGCCGCCTAACGCTAAACGGTGGCACAAACTTCAGGACGGCTAGCTCAACGCTCAATCGGGCCGGTAAGCGAAAACTGGCTACCTTAGCCCGCACTTTGAACTCACCAAACACCAAAGTGACCCGCCTGCTCATTGAAGGCTATACAGACAGTGTCGGTGCGGCGGACTTCAATCAGGTGCTTTCTTTGAAGCGCGCCAATGCGGTGGCCGATTATCTGGCAACGCAAGGTTTGGTGCGCTCATCTATGGAAACGGTTGGACACGGCGAAAATTCACCCATTGCGGATAACAAGACCAAGGCTGGTCGCGCCCTGAACCGTCGGGTTGAGATTACAGCAACAGGAACCCGACAAACCAGACGCTAAACGGTAAACTGTGGTATGCCTAACACACTCGGAACTGTGCGTGTGGTCATACCACGACCGCTCTACCAAGCCTTTGATTACAGCTGCCCCCGACCACTGCCTGTGGCGGGCTGTCGGGTGCGCGTACCTTTGGGCCGACATAACACAGTCGTTGGCATTGTTAGCCAGTCAGATATTGAATCAGAATTCAGCCGACTCAAGCCAATCGACTCCGTGCTGGATGACGAACCCTTGCTGGACGAGTCACTATTGGCATTGCTTGACTGGGCCAGCATTTATTACCATCACCCAATCGGCGAAGTATTTTTCTCAGCACTCCCGAAACGGCTCCGCGAAGGACATGAGCTCTCAGAGAACTTTGAATGGCACCTCAACTGTAGTGATAGTGAATCTGCCCTAAATAACCTGAAACGAGCCCCTTTACAACGTACTCTTTTTTTACAACTCCAGGCAAACAGCCTGACAGAAGCACAGCTCACCAGCCTCCATCTTGGAAAGTGGCGAAAGCCGATGCAACAACTCCAAGAAAAAGGGTTTGTTGAGCGGCGAAAGATCATTAGCAAAGTCAAAACTGGCGGCACTACTGACCACCCTAACCAGCAGTTTATTGCGCTGAGCGATGAACAGAATCAGAGTCTGACACAGTTACTCCAGTGGCAGCAGGATAACACCCAAAAACCTGTTCTACTCCAAGGCATCACAGGTAGCGGAAAAACTGAAATCTACCTACGGGTAATCAAGCCTGTACTGGAACAAGGCCAACAAGCCTTGCTAATGGTGCCGGAAATTGGCTTAACACCTCAGCTATTCCAGCGGTTTTGTGATTTTTTTCCCAATAAAACCGTTGCCGCGTTGCACTCTGGTCTAAGTGACTCACAACGCGCACAAAACTGGCAAAGTGCTTACGAGGGAGATGCCGATATTGTCGTGGGCACACGCTCCTCTATCTTTTGTGCCTTCAAGCGACTCGGCATTATTATCATTGACGAGGAGCACGATAGCTCTTTGAAGCAGCAAGAAGGCTTCCGCTATCATGCGCGGGATTTGGCCGTCAAAAGAGCCAATCAACTGAATATCCCCATCCTGCTGGGCAGTGCCACACCAGCGTTGGAAAGCCTGTTAAACGCTGAGCGTGGTCGCTATCATTACCTACAGCTTAAAAAGCGCCCCGGCACACGTAAGCCGCCCAAAACATCACTGATTGACCTTCGGGGACAAAAAATTGAAGCGGGTGTGTCATCAACACTATTGAGCGCCGTTGGCACACATATTCGCGCAGCCAATCAAGTCATGTTATTTCTGAACCGGCGTGGCTATGCGCCCATTTTGTTGTGTACCCAGTGTGGCTGGTGCGCCACATGCTCTGCCTGTGATGCTGCCATGACCTTCCACTCGGCTCGACACAAAGCCATTTGCCACCACTGTGGGCATCAACAAAACATCGACATCAAATGCCCGGCCTGTAACAATCCTCAACTGACCACACAGGGCCACGGTACGGAGCGAGTTGAGCAATTATTACGCTCTCACTTTCCTGAAACGCCCGTCATACGCGTTGACCGTGATACCACCAGCCGCAAAGGTGAACTGAACCGCAAACTGGAAAGAGTCCGCTCCGGTGAACCCGTTATCTTGATTGGCACACAAATGCTAACCAAGGGGCACGATTTTCCCAACCTGACATTAGTTGGGATCTTGGACATTGATCAGGCGTTATTCAGTGCAGACTATCGGGCACAGGAACATTTGGCTCAACAAATTGTCCAAGTCAGCGGTCGTGCTGGCAGGGGGGATAGGCCGGGTCACGTCATGCTGCAAACCAGCCAGCCACAACACCCAATGTTGAACCAGCTACTGACGCAGGGATATCGCCCGGTTGCACAGCAGCTGCTGGCAGAAAGACAGGCTTGGCAGTATCCGCCTTTTGGATTTCAGGCATTAATCCGGGCAAATGCACCGCACTTCGAGATGGGGCTACACTTTCTGGACTGCTTGAGAAATGATCTACAGACGTTGCCCATTGTAAAAGCGGGCGATGTGGCCTTGCTTGGGCCAATGCCGTCCCCTATGGAAAAACGAGCAGACCGTTATCGCTATCAGCTATTGATTAGTGCTAATCGCCGCTCATCACTACATTGGTTGTTGGATCAACTAATTAGCGTACTCAAGCAAAGAAAACGGCCGCGAGACCTGCGCTATATACTTGATGTCGATCCTACAAACTTTATGTAAGTTAATGTTTATTGGGACTATTTAATAGTAAAAACCGCTTGCCAGCCTGCCTAAGTGGTGGCAGTATGCGAAAAGGCGATAGACATATTGAATATAGAAGAAATACTCTCATGCACAAAGATTTCAAAACAGCTAAACCAACGGATTCGGGCTATAAAACGGGCATGCCATGGATGCTTGCAGGTGTATTTATGGGCTTGCTGGCCGGATTGGGCATGTACTTTTACGCCAATCACCCCTCGTCGATTTTTGCCGATGCCAATGCAGCGACCAGCGAGGGAGGAGTCGTACCGAGGGATTCACAGGTGTCAGATGCCATTGTCACCAACCCGACCAATGCGTATGTTGATCCGCTCCTCAGTGCTTTGGAAGAACCGAAACCACCCAAGCGTGCGGTCTTTGACTACCAGGCCGTTTTGCCAACGCTCAGTATTCCAGTAACACCCCGCCAAAAGGCTGTGGCTGGTACTGCCGGTGCAAAAATCAAGAAGCGCCCCGTGAGATCAGGTGATCTGTTCCTTCAGGTGGCCTCATTTAAATCGAGAACGCAGGCAAAACAGTCACAACGTAAATTAAATAAGCGTGGCGTAACGGCTCGTATTGAAAAGCACTCCAGCAAAGGCAAGGTCTGGTATCGCGTATTAGCAGGCCCAATCGAAACCATGAAGCTGCCTGACTGGAAGAAGCAAGTGAAAAAACTGGGGTACGACCCGATTGTTAGAAAGGCCAAATAGTGTGTTATGATCAGGTGAATTATGCTTGGTGATCAATATAAGGGCTTAACGACCACTAAGTAACTTCATCCAAAAGCGCGACCGTAAATAAAACAACCGTTTTAAGGTGGGGTGGTCGCGCTTATTAAAAGATCGCAGAGGTTCATCAGTGAGTGGTAATACCGTCCAGTCAGGGGTAATGACGGAAATCAAACAAGAGCAGGTGACAACCCTGTATCGTGCAACGACCCTAGGTTTTTGGGGCAATCTGTTATTGGCGGCTGTCCTGTCATTCTTTCTAATCCGCTATGATCAAGCGGCCGACAGTGGACAGGCGATGGTTTATTACGTCGTTATCTGGCTCGCCTTATTGACCGCTGCGTGCTTTTATCGCCTGAACCTCACACGGCAGTTCAACCCTAACCATTACCACGACCCTAACAGCCTTTTGCTCTGGGCCAATAAACATATTCTGCTGACAACCATCATCAACACCATCTGGGGAGTAGCGGGCTTTATTCTGCTGCCCGACCACTTCCCTCTGCGGGTGCTGATGAGCGCCACCTTGTTTGGTGTGCTGCTGATGTCAATACCTATTCTGATCATCTCGCTGTTCGCTTATAGTGTACAGCTCTTTGCAATCCTGGCACCGATCCTGGTATCACTGTTGATCAAGCCAGATTACCTCGACGATGCCTACCTGCTTCCTGTTTCAATACTGATTCTCGCGGGTACTTTGTTTGCTGTCTCTGAGTTTGTTCATCGCATGTTGATGGAACTGCGTGACGCCCAATCCCTGCTGAAGGAACAGGCCAATACCGATGCGCTGACACAGCTTGCCAATCGTCGCGCCTTTGACCAAACCTTCAAGAATGAATGGCGACGTACCATCCGCGATGAGTTGCCCATCTCAATGCTACTGGTCGATGTTGATCACTTCGCCCAGTACAACGAATCGCAAGGGCAACGTGCCGGTGACAACTGCCTGAAAGCAATCGCATCCTCTATGGAAGTCGTGACACGCCGTCCGGCTGATATTGCAGCGCGTTACAGTGATGAAGAATTTGCCGTATTACTCCCCAATACCACACTGGACAATGCCATTGTATTAGGTGAAAGACTGCGGACTACAGTGGAACAACTCCAAATCCCCCACCCTGCCTCCAAGCATGGCGTGGTGACTGTTAGCGTCGGCGTGGCCTGCTGTACACCTGAAATGGAAGAAGAAAAGGACACTCCCGAGAAAGGAGAGATCATGTTCCCTGCCATGCTAATAAATGCCGCCGATAACGCGTTATTCCTTGCCAAACAGCAAGGCTGTAACCGCGTTGCAGAACAGAAATGTGGCGAACAACGTCTCGCCTTCGTACTACAAAAATATGCCAAAAAAGAAGATTCACGAACTTAAGCAACAGCTCAATAACTGTCAGGCTGCACAGCGGTTCAAACTCGCCAGACGCTTGCAACGCTTACACAAGAAGCCGACAGAGGCTGCGATTAAACACTTACAGGATGCCATTACCGCATCCTGTTTGCGTCGTGAGGAACGCCTAAACAAACTCCCCTCCCCCGACTACCCGAAAGAACTACCCGTCAGCGAACGACGTGCTGATATTCTAAAGTGCATTCAAGAAAACCAGGTCACCATTTTATGCGGTGAAACAGGCTCAGGAAAAACCACCCAGATTCCCAAAATGTGTCTGGAACTTGGCCGTGGAGTCGATGGTATTATCGCTCATACCCAGCCCCGCCGGATTGCCGCACGTAGTGTCGCAAACCGCATCGCCGAAGAACTCAACTCGGAGCTGGGTGACTTAGTTGGCTACAAGGTACGCTTTAACGAGCAAGGCAGTGAAGACAACTATATCCGCCTGCTGACAGACGGCATCTTGCTGGCCGAAATTCGCAGCGACCGTTTTCTGAATCAGTACGACACCATCATCATTGATGAAGCCCACGAACGCAGCCTCAACATCGACTTTTTGCTGGGCTATTTCAAGTGGCTGCTACCACGACGCAAAGACCTCAAGCTCATCGTCACCTCCGCCACCATTGACCCTGAACGCTTCTCCAAGCACTTTGATAGTGCGCCCATTATTGAAGTCTCTGGTCGCACCTATCCCGTTGAAATCCGCTATCGTCCGTTGGTTAGTGAAGACGAAGACGAAATTGACCGTAACCAAATTCAGGGGATTCTCGACGCAAGCGACGAGCTAATGAGTGAATCCTCCGGCGATATTCTGGTCTTTCTTTCTGGTGAGCGGGAAATTCGGGAAACAGCAGAAGCATTGCGCAAACATTATCCCGCCGGTTTGGAAATTTTACCGCTGTTTGCCAGACTCTCCGCCAACGAACAAAACAAAATTTTCAACCCCGGCAAGCTGCGCCGTATCGTATTAGCGACCAATGTGGCGGAAACCTCGCTGACTGTTCCCCGTATCCGTTTTGTCATTGATACCGGTGTAGCACGTATTTCTCGCTACTCTTGGCGAGCGCGCGTACAACGCTTGCCCATTGAAGCCATTTCCCAAGCTTCCGCCAACCAGCGCTCAGGACGCTGTGGACGTACCAGTGATGGCATTGCCATTCGTCTGTATAGCGAAGAAGATTTTAACAGCCGCAGTGAATTTACTGACCCTGAAATCCTGCGCACCAATCTTGCTTCCGTTATTTTGCAAATGGCAATTTTACGCTTGGGTGATGTGTCCAACTTCCCCTTTGTTGAAACGCCAGACCAGCGCATGATCAAAGATGGCTTCCGACTGTTGTTTGAACTGGGTGCAGTCACTCAGGATAACCACATTACTCACACAGGCCGCCAGCTTGCACACCTTCCGACTGATCCGCGCTTGGGGCGCATGTTACTGGCCGCTCAGCACTTTGGCGCATTACAGGAAGTGCTGATTATTGTCAGCGCACTGGCTACGCAAGACCCCCGCGAACGGCCGATGGACAAACAACAAGCCGCCGATGAAAAACACAGCCGTTTTAAAGACGAACGCTCTGACTTTATCGCCTATCTAAATCTGTGGAATTACTTTCAGGAAAAACGCAAAGAGCTGAGCCAAAATAAATTCCGCCAACTGTGCAAAAAAGAATTTTTATCCTACCTGCGCCTGCGGGAATGGGAAGACATTTATCGCCAACTTAAAGAAAGCCTGCGCGAGCAGAATATAAAGATCGCGGGTAATGAAGCCACACCTGAAGCCATCCATCAAAGTTTATTAAGTGGCTTACTCAGCCATGTGGCTTTGCAGGAAGACCGACAAGAATACTTAGGGGCAAATGGCCGCAAGCTCTATATTTTTCCGGCATCGGGGCTGCGCAAAAAATCGCCCAAGTGGATTATGGCTGCCGAACAGGTCGAAACATCGCGCCTGTTTGCGCGCACCATTGCCGCGATTCAGCCGGACTGGATTGAGCAACAAGGGCAACACCTGATTCGTCGCACCTACAGCGAACCACGCTGGGAAAAACGCCCTGCACAAGTGGGAGCTGATGAGCGCACTACGATTTATGGCATCACACTTGTGGCAAAACGGCGCGTTAACTTTGGCCCCATTGACCCCGTGGTATCCCGACAGATTTTTATCCGCCACGCCTTGGTTTACGGCGAATACAACAGCAAAGCCACGTTTCTGATTAAAAACCGTGAGCTGATTAAAGCTGTCGAAAAACTGGAAGCCAAATCACGCCGACGCGATATTTTGGTGGATGAAGACATCCTTTATGAATTCTATGACCAGCGTATTCCACAGCATATTTACAATGGCAAAGCCTTTGAAAAATGGCAAAAAAAGCTAACGGCTGAAAACCCTGACGCTTTGGTGATGACCCGCGAAGACCTGATGCAGCGTGACGATTCGCACGTTCAGGCCAAGCAATATCCTGATAGTCTGGAAGTTCACGGCATGCGCCTGCCGCTGACTTATCACTTTGAACCGGGCCATGAGCGCGATGGCGTGACTCTGCGCATTCCGGCCGCCGCAGTACACCAGCTCAATTCCTATCGGTTTGATTACTTAGTACCGGGTATGTTGCAGGAAAAAGTCGTCGAACTCATCCGCTCATTACCCAAGCAAATCCGCAAGCAGTTTGTCCCGGTGCCGGATTACGCCCAAGCCTGCTGCGAGGCAATCACAGCAAATGATGATACCAGTTTGGTTGCCGCTGTGGCTCACCAGTTGCACCGCATGTCGGGTACTGAAATTGACCCTGAAACGCTGAAATCCGTGACCTTTTCTGACCATAACCGTATGCGCTTTGCGGTGGTTGATGAAGCCGGAAAAATCATCAAATCCGGTCGGGACTTGGAGGTGCTTAAAGGTGGCGTGGAGCGTACCACCAGCGAACAATTGCAAAAACGCGCCAGCAAAACTATTGAGCGCGATGATATTACGCAATGGGATTTTGGCGATTTACCCGAAGACACGCTGATTAAAACAGCAGGAATGCAGATCAAGGCGTGGCCGGCGCTGGTGGATAATAAAGACTCGGTGTCCATCCAGCTTTTTGATAATCAGGCTAAGGCGCAACGACAGCAAGGGCTACGGCGTTTGTATATGCTGGTGCTGAAAAAAGAAGCGACCTATTTACAGAAAAACCTGCCCGATATTCAGAAAATCTGCCTGAATTATGCCTCCACTGGCAGTTGTGAAGCACTGAAAAAAAGCATTGTGGATAACAGTTTTCGGCTAACATTTGATTGCAGTAGTCAGATTCGCACACAGGCGGCGTTTGAAGCACAACTGAGCCAGCATAAATCCGCCTTAATCCCAACGGCAAACCAGATTTGTACGCAGCTATCCACCTGTCTGCCACTGGTGCATGGCATCCGCAAAGGGCTAAAAGGCAGTATTCACCCTGCTGCACTGGAAGCCTTAGCCGACATCAAGCAACAGCTGGAATCACTGGTGTTTCCGAACTTTCTGGATGATTTGGATCTTGATACCTTGCGCCAATACCCGCGCTACCTAAAGGCCATTCAGCGTCGCATGGAAAAGCTATCCCACTCGATACAAAAAGACCGAGGACTACGCCTGCAAGTCAGTAAGCACATGGAACACTATCAAAAACTGATTCAGCAAAATCCACAACGGGCAACGGATGAAGCCGTCCGGCAATATCGCTGGATGATTGAGGAATTTCGGGTGTCACTATTTGCACAAGAACTGGGCACAGCCATGCCTGTGTCGGACAAGCGGCTAAACAAACAATGGCAACAGATTAACGCCGTTTAGCACATTGCCTCAGAGGTCGCGCCGCACCAGCCAAACACCTGTTTCAATATGTTGCGTAAATGGAAACTGATCGAATAGCGCGCAGCGCTCAATCCGATGGGTCTGGCTGATCGATTGCAAATTGGCCGCAAGCGTGACGGGATTGCAGGAAATATAGAGAATATAGGGATATTGCTGGACGAGCTTGAGCGTTTCGGCATCAAGTCCAGCGCGTGGTGGATCGACCAAAATGGTATTGCACTGGTAGTCATCCAGATTAATCCCGGCAAGGCGACGAAACGTGCGCACACCGTTCAGTGCCTGGGTGAATTCCTCCGCCGACATGCGAATAATATCAACATTGTCCACCTGATTAGCCGCAATGTTATATTGCGCGGACGCTACGGAGGTCTTAGCAATTTCTGTCGCCAAAACTCGCCTAAAATTACCTGCCAATGCAATGGAAAAATTGCCATTACCACAGTAAAGTTCCAGCAAATCACCTTGGCTGTCCGCCGTGCAGGACCTCGCCCAACTGAGCATTTGCTCGGCTATTTTTGCGTTGGGCTGGGTAAAGCTGTTTTCAACTTGTTGGTAGGTAAAGACTTGTTGGTCTACGTGCAACTTTTCTATAACAAAATCCCGATCTAACACAATTTTTTGTTTACGGGCGCGGCCGATTAAATCCAGCGGAATGCCTCGTTGTTCAAAGAAGGACTTAAGGGCTTTGGCTTGCGCCTGCCATTGTTCGTCAAGCTGACGGTGATAGAGCAGGCTGACCAGCATTTCACCGCTGAGCGTGGAGAGAAAATCGACCTGAAACAGTTTTTTCGCCAGCACGTCATTGCCCTGAAGCTGTTGAATCAGCAACGGCATGACGCGGTTAATGGCGGCACTGGCCACCGGAAACTGGTCTACGCGGTAACGCTCTTTGGTTTGCTGGTCGAACATAACATAGTAAAGCGCCCCCTGATCATGCCAGACACGAAACTCCGCGCGCATCCGGTAATGCTCCGGCTCAGATTTGAAGATTTCAATCTCTGGCAGGGTGTTGGCTTTTAAAGTCTGCCTGAGGCTGATTACTTTTTGCTGAAGCTGGGCTTCGTAGTCGTTTGCGTTTGAGTCTGTTGTCATGCCTGTTCCAATCTGTTATGTCACACGTCACCGAGCGTTAAGCCAATCACATCACGAAACACCTCAAAGTCGGCCTGTTAAAGTTGCCGCTTGGCCTCTGTAGCGAGGTTTTGGCCATAGTTGCCATCGCGTCCGTAACTAATAAAAATCTTTGGCATGGGTTAATTGAGCTTGGATTAGTGGATGGGTGAATAATACGGCAATTGACTGGTTTTCGGAATGGGTTGCGCTATTGAATGTGTGTGGGGGCTTTTGGTCTACGGTGGTTTAGCGGCCATTAAAAATAGTAAATCCGTCCACTTAACGGTGTAAAATCGTCCACGCGATGGACGATTTTACACTACCAGATAACAAGGAAAACCTTGCTAATCCAGCCAAGCCAACGCCCGGCAGGTCACAAAACCCTTGCTTTCCAACGCTCAAACTCCGAAGGCCGCAAACCGTAACGGGCTAACACGCCTTCATGTAAACGCCTAAGTTCTTCAATAATAAGGGCTTCGACACTTCCGCGGTCAGACACTTCAACCTGCTCAAGCGTCATCGACTTAATCAGTTCCAGCGGCTCTTGATCCGGCTGAGTCACGATGTCATAAATGGCTTGTTTAATCACATTCCGGTAACTCAGGCGCAACGGGTCAGGCTCACTCAAGCCCTGTTTTATCGCCAGATATTCCTGCGTGGAACGCTCATAAGCCCATACATATAAATCGCGCAGCAGTTCAAATCGCCCCAGCTCATACACGCCAAGAATCGCGCGGCTATACGCTTGCTCAGGAACATCCAAAAATGTCAGGGGGCAGAGATTCTCACGTATCAGCGGTAGGTTTGCAACAATCCGTGAAGTGCGTTTATTTATATCTGCGAAGGGCTGCAAATAAGGAATATGCACCATCACAAAAAACGACTGCTCAAACGGGTCGGTGATTTGCGATACCTTGTCCAACAGTATGGTCAGGGCTTCGTCAATTTGTGAAGGCATTGACAACGGGCGAAATACGCTTTTACCTATCTCCACGGTATGCTGGCGCACCCGGCCTTCATCCGATGGATTGGGCAGCAGGTTTTCCGCAAGCAGGCTGTGTAAATTGAGCAAGGTGAAGCGGTTAAAACTAACCTCCTCTGCATTCTCAACCAATAGCTCAATCGCTGCTTTGTGATTGAGGATCATTTGAGTTTCTATCGCCGCTTTGCCACTGGCTGCCTGTCCAGATTCGATGAGTTCGCGGGTGTCCAGTCGGGAGTAAGTATTTCCCTCTAAATTGCTGGAAGCCCACGACAGATCGATCAATAAGCGATTCAGAATGGCTCGTCCATACGTCCCCACGGGCAGTTTTGTCTGCTGCGTGTCGCCCATTTTGTATAACTGACGGCGCAGTGTCTCTGGCAGGTAATATGTCTCATTGGGTTGATAGTCATGCAGGAAACCAATGTCATAACCCACCGGCTTACGCGCCTTCAATGGCTGATCTATGTAATTAAGAATATCGAGGCTGTCGGCAGAGAGTGGGATATAACCGGGGTACTGGTCTACACTCTGAGAAAACGCTTTAGGCTGAGCCTCCCGGTATGCCCGCGCCGGGCCTTGTCCTTCCACCACAATCTTCCCATCATCAAGGAGTTGTTTTAGCCAGCGTTGGGCAGTCCGGCGTTTCAGGTCGGGGTAAATATCCAGCAACTCTCCCAATGAAATGGAGTCGGTGGTGTTTTGGATACTGTGCAGTAACTCATTAACCGTTGTCATACCATGTCACTATAAGTGTGTTTCGTGGCACTATTATGGCGCAATAGAGAAAATAGTGACATGGGGAATGGCGCGATAGGGGGAATTGATTTTTTGCGCAAAAATCTATGTCTGCAACGCGGCGCTGCGTGCGATTACTAAGGAAAAACGGAAGCCTATGAAGTCTTTACTGCGATCAGCCCTGAGTCCGCCACGAAAAGCGGAACGGCAGCATACGCCATAGTCGAACCACGAGCCACCACGCAGAACACGCCGCACGCCTAGCTGCACTAGTGGATCGGTTTGCGCTGTACTGCCTAAATCCTCCTGACAGCTATCCTGACACCAATCCCATACACTACCATGCATTTCATAAAGCCCCCACGGATTTGCCGGTATAGTTTTGCCAAAAGTTCCTGCCGGGGTTAAGCGGAAGCGTTGGGTAATGCCTTTGATATTTGGGCTTTCGTAACGAGGTTTTGGCCGTAGCTGCCATCGCGTCCGTAACTAATAAAAATCTTTAGCATGGGTTAATTGAGCTTGGATTAGTGGATGGGTGAATAATACGACAATTAGCCACTTTCAGGAACAAGCAAAACAATCAGACACTAGCGGAATATCTGCTCCCTAATCCCCTCCGACATCGGGCTGCCTTCAACCTGCCCTTTGTAAGTAAAAATATCCATCACACTATTGTCGTAAACCACCCAAACTTCCTTGGCTCCCTTCGCCAGATAAAGATCAACCTTGGTGGTAATTTCGAGCTTGGAGTTTGAAGGCGAGACAATTTCAATACAGAGTTCAGGTGCTTGAACATACGGCGTTTCATAGCCAAATTCGGCAATAAACGCATCGGAAGCCCACGCAACATCAGCAACTTTCACGCCATCGGAGGTTTGCACTGAACACTCAGTAATGACGCGCCCCTGCGGGTGTTTACTCCAAAGCGCACCAGCCAGCGCCCCTTGCAACATGCCACGATTATTTGAGGCAGGACTCATCAGCAGCTTACCAAATTTGTTCAACTCAATTTTGAATGGCAAATCCTGTAATGACGGATTATCTACAACATCTGACCACTCCATAATATGCCCCATGTTTGCTGGTTTGCTTAATCATAGCAGATGCTAACGACGGGGTTAATAAAGCCTGAAATGAGCATCCTGAATAACCAACTACTCCTTATCCAACTCCCGAACCCGCAGAAAGCTCGCAAACCGAGGTTTGCCCTTTTTGGTCATTCCATAATATTTGTAAGTCACTAATGCCCCGATCTGCGGCGGATTGGCACGCTCTTTATCACTAAACCCGGAGCCAACTCGAAAGCGCATTCCGTCCTCCGTTTCTAGCAGCAATGCGCCCATCATGCCCTGATATTTTCCTTTACCAGGCAGGTGCTTAATCACCCGCGCCTCGGCATCATCGAATCGTTTTACTTTGAGCAAATCACCACTACGGCCCGCACGATAAGGCGCACTTTCATGGCGTAGCATCAGGCCTTCCGCACCAGCATGAACAGCATCATCTAATGCCACCATCAGGGCTTGATGTGATGGAACGCGGTATTGCTCCACCATTTTCAGGTGTGGATTTTCTGTATTGCTGACCAAGGCTTTCATATGGCGAATGCGCTGCGTGAACGTACCTTTGATGTTTGGTAAGTCAAAAACTTGATAAGTGACCTTGCGCCACTCCTCATCAATCGGCGCGTCTTTGCTAACCACGCTGAACAGCTCCTCAAAGCCGCCTCGCTTTAGCCATAATTCACCATCCAGCGGGTGTGTTGGGAAGCCTTGGGTAAACCATTTCGGTGCGGTGAATACATTACCTTGTCGGGAGATAAATTGTTCGCCATTCCAGTAAGCGCGTACCCCATCCAGCTTTTCGCTGACCCAGTAGCGTGAAATATCCGAGCGTTTTTTGTAAACCTTTGCCAGCACCAATTCCGGTGCGGCAGTGGCGGAGGCATTAGCCTTGGCGAAGACTTGAGGCGAGATGCAGCACAGTGAAAAGCTGAGTGCCAGTACGATGTTATTGATATTATTTTTCATGCCGGAATCATGCCCCGACAAGGCTAAAGCGTTGATGAATTTAATGATGAACCACTGTTTTTTCCAAAAAGTATTAACTATTTGGAAATGTAAAACAGAAATGTCATACCAATTTTCAAAAAGAAACCCTACGTAGTGTTTCAGCCACATAGGGTTACAGTGTTTTTATCATCAGTTTGACGGGTAAAACGATCCTTTTCCCAAGCCTCTAGCTTACTTAGCCGCAGAAGTCCGCCACTCTTTAATCCATTCCTTGCGATTATCCGCCACCTCCTGCGGCGTATAGCCAATCCGTTCTGGTTGGATCAGCTCACCAAAGACTTTGGGCAGTTCAATATCGGCGCGAACCGGCAGCATCCAGTTGGTAACTGGCAATATTTTCTGTGCTTCTTCCGAGATCAAAAAGCCAAGGAATTTTTTAGCCAGCGCCTTGTTTTTACTACTTTTCAGCACTGCCGCTACTTCCACTTGTGCCACATGGCCTTCACTAAATTTAGCCGCTTTGTACTGATTTTTGTTCTCTGCAATGACATGGTAAGCCGGTGATGTGCTGTAACTCAGTACGTAGTCAGACTCGCCTTTCAAGAACATGCTGTATGCTTCCCACCAGCCTTTGGTCACGGTGACGGTATGGCCTGCCATCTGCTTCCATGCATCTGCTGCCTTATCGCCATACACCCGTTTCATCCACAGCATTAAGCCCTGCCCCGGCGTACTGGTGCGAGGGTCTTGGTAGATAATTTTGGCATCAGACTCGACCAGCTCTTTCAGTGAAGCCGCTGGCTTTTTAATTTTGTTGCTGTCATAGACAAAGGAGAAATAACCAAAGTCAAACGGGATAAATTGTTTATCTTCCCACTTCAGTTCCTCGTTTAAACCTTCTAAAGACTGGCCGTGTTCAGCAATCAGCCCCGTGTCGCGTGTCACTTCCAGCAAAGCATCATCAATACCCAAGATGACATCGGCTTTACTTTTCTCACCTTCGATTTTCAAGCGATTTAGAATGCTTACACCATCATCCACGGCGATAAACTCAAGATCGCAATCACATTGCTTTTCAAAGGCTTTTTCCAGCTTTGGGCCAGGTCCCCATTCGGAATTGAATGAGTCATAGGTGTAAACGGTGAGATCGGCGGCTTGGGCAGCGCCACAAAGTGCCAGTGTTGAGAGTAACAAGCTTAATTTTTTCATGATGAAATACCTTGATCAGGGTTCAATAAAGGTAGTCACGGGCAGGATTTTGAGACAGTGGCATAGACCAGCAACTCTTCCCTACGCCGGTACTAACCGGGTCAGGTTCTACGGGTCTGTCTTAATAACATCTCAGCCAAAAATCAGGCTCCCCGAGAGCTGCACCGCAGTCTAACACGGTTTTGCGTGTGTCCCCAAAGGCTCATGTGATGTAAGATCCACCACCTCACCATTAAAAAGCCAATACTAATTAAAAAAACCAATTAAGGAACACGTACGTATGAGCCTAGACAAAATTGATGCACAAGTCTCACCGATACGTCATTTGGACGTATTATCCAAAATGGAAGTAAGCCGCCTGCTTGATCATAGCCAAGGTAGTATTTACCGCCTGTACCGAAGCTGTTCGCTAGCCGTGCTGAATTATGGCTATCACTCCGACAATGCAAAAACACTGATGAATTTGTTTGATGACTTTGAGATCAAAGTGGTTTCTCAGGAACACGGTATTAAGCTGGAGCTCCACAACGCACCGGCAAGTGCCTTTGTGAATGGCAAGATGATTAAGGGGGTCAATGAGCAACTGTTCTCAGTGTTGCGTGACGTGGTGTATATCAATGATGCCATTATCGGTAATCCAAAGTTTGACCTGGATGATCCTGACCGAACAACGGATGCGGTATTTCATATACTACGCAACGCGGATGTATTGCGCCCCGGTTTAAGCCCCCATCTGGTAGTTTGTTGGGGTGGGCATTCCATTTCGCGTGTGGAGTATGAATATACCAAAGAAGTTGGCTACCAGATCGGGCTTCGTGAGTTAGATATTTGTACCGGCTGTGGCCCCGGTGCGATGAAAGGCCCCATGAAGGGAGCCAGTGTCGGCCACGCCAAACAACGCTTTTCTACTGGCCAGTATTTAGGTATTACCGAACCGGGTATTATTGCCGCCGAGTCACCCAACCCAATCGTCAATGAACTGGTCATCATGCCGGACATCGAAAAGCGTCTGGAAGCCTTTGTACGTACCGGTCACGGGATCGTCGTATTCCCCGGCGGTGTGGGAACAGCAGAGGAGATTTTATATATTCTGGGGATTCTATTGCACCCCGACAATGCAGGTATTCCTTTCCCACTGGTATTTAGCGCACCAAAAAGCTCAGAAGACTATTTCAGGAGAATCGATGATTTTATCGGTGAAATACTAGGCGAGAAAACACAATCATTGTACGAAATTATTATTGATGACCCGCAGCGTGTCGCACAGGTTATGCAGGATGGCCTGGAAGAAGTTCGCGCCTTCCGTAAAGCAAATGGGGATGCCTACTACTTTAACTGGATGCTGACGATTGACTCTGAACTCCAGCGCCCATTTACGCCTAGCCACGAGAATATGCGCAACTTGCCGCTGCATAAAGACCAAGAAAGCCACACATTAGCGGCTAATTTACGCCGTATGTTCTCCGGTATTGTCGCGGGGAATGTGAAGGCGGAAGGGATAAAAGCCATTGAAGAACATGGCAACTTTGAGATTCACGGCGATGCAGACATTATGCGCTGCATGGATAAGTTACTACAGTCGTTTGTGAATCAGAAGCGAATGAAGATCGAGGCAAGTGAGTATGTGCCTTGTTATACGTTGATTAAGTAACGCTGTGTTTACAGGCCTTCCCGCAATTCGCACACTCGGTGGTTTTATCAGCCACCGAGTGCTTCCGAGCCAGCCCCCCTACCTCTAATCAACTAAGGCGGCAACGAGCCTGACATAAAGAGGGATAATAAGCCACTTAAGTTGTTGGCAAAAAGCAAATGAAACTTAATAGCTGTACTTTTCCAAAACATCATCAACCTACCGGATGATGCATAATGTTTTTTCAGATGACCCTGGATTTGCATACCCATTAATAAACACTACATCATTTATCATTGATGGAAAGCTGGTAGTGTCAAGCGCTGGCACACAGGGACTACTACTCTGTTTTTTGATAGAGCCATCTCTATTGTAAATGATATAGTCAAGCATGTTATCTTTATCTGTTTTTTCGATACTAAATGGAACATCTAAGCCTTTAGTCGCACTGATTGCTGTTCCAGATTCAGGGTCAACCTTTAGATATACGCCGTTTTTTGAATTTCTGAACACCAAACTATCCTCAGAGTTCCAGAAATAATCTCCCAATCCTTCAGTATATTGGGTCGAGTCACTAGTTTTCCATACCTCAGTTGTATTATTCATTTGTTTCACCAATGGGTAAATAGAACTATAGCTTCCAGATCGATAATAATCATATGGTTTGTTTTTAAAGCAAAAACTGGAATTATGATGTATGCCGTATCTTTCTGTAGGCTCAGCGGTAAGGCTATTCTTATCAAGAATATTGTAGACTGCATAGTTTGAGGTCATACTCCTTTGTATTCCCACCGAAAATATATTTTCTGAACATACATGAGATATATGTGATCGGTGGAATCCTCCCTTTAAACTTTTCTCCACTCCTCCAAGAGAGCCATCTTGTAGAATTGGAGCCTTAAAGATGTTTTCAATACTTGAGGCTCTCCAATGATATGCATAATACATGAAGTCATCTTCTACAATGAACGAAGAGAGCGTATTATCACTATCTTTAATAGAGAGCACATCGTTTTTCTCTTGTTTTTCTGGGTCAATTTTAATGATTTTATTTTGAAAGGATAAATATGTGTGATTATTGTTATTTCTGGCATAGATATATCTACCAGTAAAACTATTAATTTTTTTTATTTCCAAAGAGTTATTCAAGTTGAATGCCTTTGAAAAATTGCTTGTACCTTTTAGGAGAATATTAGAGTATCCCTCAGGTATTTTATATATGCTGCCTCCACTTGCCCATATTTCTCCATGCGGGCAGCTCGGTGTATAAGATGCAATTAATTCAGCATCAAAAATCTTTTCATCACTTGTAGAGTACGAAAAGTCTCCAAGATTGATAATGGTTGTTTTGATATTGCAGCTTGAGTATTCCTTAGGATAGTACTTGTATATATACATATTGTTATCAGTAAACCGAACCTGATTTGGATCAATTTTCTCTTCAAATTTGTGCAATACCTCCAGGTTCCCGTCGTATACATACTTGTCTGTAATGATGAAATCATTGATACAAGACATGCTATAACTTCTTTCTCCAGAAGACTGCTTTTCTAATTCTAGAGTATCACCTTTTATTGAGTATTTTGTGATATGACCCCGTCTGCTTTGTGTATAGACATTATTACCGATACCACAGAGGTCTTGATCACCACCATATATCCAATAGAAAGATAGCTCTTTTACTGGCCTGCTGGACAGATCATATATTGCAAAATTCCCATTCATCGTTAAATATAAGTGGGTTGAGGTTACATACATTCCTGTAACAGGTGGGCCATCAGCGTATCCATCATTAGTATCAGATTTTAGTTGAATGTATTCAATTAGGCTTGTAATTTTCCCACTGTCAATTTGGTACCTCAGTACATAAGCATCGGCTATATTTAGGCTGTTTTTTGGTGGTTTTACTGTTACAGCAACAAACAATTCATTATTTTTTTGATACAAGTAATCAACTTTAGCATTTACATGTCTAAAATCTTTAGTAGAAAGTAACACAGTGTCACCAATTCTACTCAGAGTACTCGAATCAAGAGTAATTATTTTCCCATTTTTTGTTCCAAAAAATATGGAGTCACCACTCCTTAGATAGTAAGAAACATTTTCTGGTATGTCAGTCACACCATCTTCAAGTATGGTGAACTTATTTTCAGCTTGAGTGGTTAAAGACTTTTCTTTGAGTTTTTCCGAGACTTGGTCACTTGAGCTGCCAATGTTTCCATTACTATCCTCGGCTGCTAAACGAAAGTAATAGGTCTTCTCAGGATCAAGGGACAGGTCATAGCTAGACAAAGAACTATTTGAAATTTCGAGTCTGGTATCCAGAATCGGTGTTTCAAAGACCCCCCCCGTTAAGCCAACACAATGCTCATAGGATGCTTCGGCTACAGGCTCTTCAGCCATACAGACTACATAGTTACTAACACCTTCTACTGCATCCCAGCTTAGGTATATTTTTTCTGAGTCTGATGTGGCTTTGAAGTTGGTCGGAGTGGGTACTGAGCTAATAGTAATGCTTTTCTCATCGCTGGGCGATCCATAACTATCATCTGAAGCAATCGCAACCACTCGAAAGTAATAGGTTTTACCAAAGGTTAAGTCCCTAATCAAAGTATTGGTTTTATCATAAACTTTACCTGTCCACTGACCGTTCTCTACAGATGTACAGTCTCCACTCATAACATTGGCAGGGATTGTTTGAGTCGCATAACAAATATTGTAACCGGAGGCGCCTTCCACGCTGTCCCAAGACAGGTAGGTTGTTTGGCTGGCTACTTTTCGCACCTCGAATCCGGTTGGTGCTGATAACAAGTGAGGAGTCCTAATACTAACAGCATTACTGAGCAGACCAACGCTGGTCTGACTCCAGTCGGAAACAGCAAAGTAATATGTCATATTGGGTTCTAAGTTTTCTGAGACAGTATGCTCCGTGCCTTCAACATCCACCTCTGTACCTAACTCCCTACAGTCGAACGTATCACCTTCATCTAATACTGAGAGATCGGTTGTTCCGTAACAAAGTTTATACTCCCCATTATCTTTATCACCGTTCCATGTTGCAGTAATAGAAAGTGGATTAGTACTGCTGACCGACAGATTTAGTCCCGTAGGAGCAGGAGAGGGGGAGCTGTTTTCGTCATTAGGATCGCTGGCAAGAAGAACTTCTAACCCATCGTTATAGCCATCACTGTCACTATCTTTAACATCAGGTTGGGTGCCATTTTCAAATTCAGCTAGATTATTTAAATCATCACCGTCTTTATCGTCAGCAGAATCATCAACATTGATATTAAAACCATTATCAATTTCCCACTTATCCGGCATACCGTCTTTATCCATATCTTTTTGGTATAGAGGATTTTGAGGAAATGCATCAACTTCGTCAGGCGTGCCATCTTCGTCTGAATCTATTCTGGAGTCATGGTAAGAAAATATTGCTGAGAAGGTCTCGTTATCATAGCCCTCAATTTTTAAAAATGTTTTGTGGTTTAATTCCGTGAGCTTAAATCATTTGGTAAGAATTGGTTGATCAAGGGATTTTAGCTTAAAAGGGGTTAAATAAGCTTTTTCATCAAAATCACTTAAGCTATATATATTATCATCAATAAATATTTCTTCATTTGCAGCTTCAATATCTGTGCTGGAGGTACAAGACACAATGGTTTTGTCACCATCACTTTCGTCAAAGTGGTAACGAGCGAACTTCGTCCTGAATGAAACTAGAGTTTTTTCAACACATATGCCAAGGCGTGTATAGCTTTCGGTTTCATTTGTGCTTAAGAGCACAGATAATACATGACGTGGTGTAATAAATGTATTTACCTCCCATGGGGATCTTTCTTCATTATCAAACAGGTTTGCTTGTGCTGCATAAACTTTATATTTCAATATAGAATCTTTAGGAGTATCGACCAAGAATTGCCCACTGCTTGTTTTATTCGTTTGTGATGACCAAATCAACTCTTCTGAATCATTAGCTAGCCTAAATATTTCGATTTTATGTATAAGGCTTCCATACATGGAGACTTTAGCATCATTAATGTTGGCAGAAGAAGCATTTGTAGCAAACGCAAAATCATATAGAAATGGAATTAGTTTATTTCCTATCGTATAGCCAACTTCAAACCCCTTTCCAATAGTTGCTAAGTTTTTCGCACTTCCACCTATTTCGCCTGCTATATTTTGTGCATATTGAGTCGCTTCGCTTGATGAGTTAGTTACAAAATCTGCAACTTGGGTTACTTTTCTCTCCCATATTAACTTAATGGCGATTGAGCCAGCTTCCATATAAAGTTGCATGATTGTATCAGCAAACTCTTTTGCATTTTTACTTGTAAACATGCCCTTGATACCTGAGGCAAGAGCAATACCTAATTTGATCTTCTGTAGTCTCTGAGCTCTTTCGGATTTTGCTTTCTTCTCCTCGACTGTTATGGATGGCATTTTCTTTATCTGCCTTATTTCGTAAGCAGTAATAACTTTGTGTAAGCTTTGTAATAATTGATCTATAAAGAAAACTGCCTTTTCACTGCCCTTATCACTATTTTTATAGTTTTTAATAATAACTTTTATGAGTTCATCAGCCTCTTTTTTCTGTATTTCAGAATAGTCAAATATTTTATCATATTCCTCAATTTTTTTATTTGCAAGCATTGTATTTTTCAGGGCAATCGCTTGAAAGATTCATACATCTTGCCGCAATAGTTTCTCAAGGAAATCGACCGACCACGCCGCTTTTTTCCGTTTGACCTTCAAGCTTG
>PDPG01000067.1 GCA_002747455.1 Pseudomonadota bacterium
ACATAGGGTTCACCGTTTTTCAGCGTACCTGTTTCGTAGCTGATAAATAATTTGTCACCGGAAGCAGAGATATATTTGTTGGAAGCAGTCCATTCACCTCCTTTCTCACGTTTTATTTTCCATTTTCTGGTGGTCTTTCCCAGTATGGATTGCTGCTCTTTGGCATGCTGGGTAAGCCACGCTTTTTTGCTTAGCCCATCGAGTGCAATCTTGTAAAACTTCAGTTTAAATTCTTTCTTTGCAGGTAAATCAGTCGGCAGATAAGTAATTACATTCGCTTCGCTACTTGCTTTCCAGCCTGGTTGTGCGAATGCCAGTAGTGGACATAAGAGAATAATAAATATTATTTTTTTCATGTTATTGTAAGTTTTTTGGTTTAAGTGACTAATTTAATAGATTTTTAGGCATTTATTCAGCCCTTTGTGGGATTGAGCTAACTCTGCCTCACTCATCTAATGCGGAGTTTGCCGACGAGTAAAACGAGTCTGGTTGAACGATTCACGCACATTCAGCATAGGCACAAACCAATAGGGTGAAAATCCTCTGCTGGCAAGTCATCGTCAGAACTCCGTGTCGGTAGTATGGTGCTAACAACTAACGGATGGTAACTGCAAAGTCACGAAGTGTTGTGGAAAGGGGATCGGATGCAAAACTGACTGCCGTTACCTGTGCATGGCCAGAAAGGAGTCATGGTGCAGCACTAGCTGGGGATTAATCGGGCGTGATCGTTGTTTGATGGCCGGACTGCCCTTCACCATGTTAAGTGAAACGCTTTGTGGGGAGCCGCACGCTGGGGATACTGGAGGTTAAGGGCCCCCGGTTAATAGATTAGCGGGTGTATTTTCAGCCGTTTATTTAGCTAGTTTTTTGATCATAAATACAGCATTTTTGCCACATAAACCAGAAAACTGTTTTGTGTTTTGTATACTTACTGGGGCCTCGTTTCGACTTATCTCACAGTAGCCAAATTTCCTAAAGTACTGTTGTGCGGTATCAGTAAGAAGATAAACACTCGTCACCCCAGCCTCGGATAGAAACTTTTCTTGTGTACTAAGAAGACTGGCGCCTATACCCTCTAGCCTTGCACTTGCCAATACAGCAAGAGAGCGCAAAAGCGCACACTCTCCATATAGCTCAGAGCCAACTACTCCTTTTAGGCTGTCGTTATCGCCCACGCCTAGGAAATACCGGCAATCTAAATTATCTAAGTCACCGGTGGGTAAGTCACAACTAGCTAATAGATTTAAAACCGATTCTTTTGATGGGTTTCGAAAAACTTCCATTTCCTTCCCTTAAAATTTGAATTATTGGATGACTGCTAACGGTATGTTCTGCGAAAAATTTGTCTGACGAAAAGTGCTTCTCGTGTGCACTTAACACAGGCACGAACCAACCAAAGCGAAAGCCCTCCGTTGGAAAATCACCGCCCGAACCTCCAGACTCTAACGTGATACCAGACCGATCACAAGATTGGTTTTAGCCGAAGTGTACTCTGTTGCCGCATTTAAAGCTTGGTAAGCGCAGTAATTTAGTGACCTGCTGATGGCTTCGCGCTAGTCTTGGCCTTTTGAATTTTCAACACATAGGGAAGCGGATGTCAGACAAGCGTTTTGATTTGAGCCTGTTTTTCAGAGGCGGCAGGGATTCCTTGCCACTTATCTTGGCTGCTGTTCCTTTTGGCATTGTTTACGGCGCAATGGCGCAGTCTTTGGGCTTGACAAAGTGGGAAGCCATGAGCATGTCCGTGTTTGTCTTTGCTGGTTCTTCACAGTTTATTGCGGTGACTTTATTGGCGAGTGCGGCGGCACTTCCGGTAATTGCCATGACGGTTTTTATTGTGAATTTGCGCCACTTGCTATATGCAGCAAGTTTGATGCCGACTGCTGAAAAAATTCCAGCGTTATTGCGTGTGCCAATGGCGTTTTGGCTAACTGATGAAACCTATGCGGTGGTGTCCAACCGTCTGCGTGGGAAATTTGATGATGGTAAAGGCTTGTATGCCTACTACATTGGCTCGGCGGTTTTTATGTACGTCAACTGGCAGTTATGTACCTGGATTGGCATTACCGTGGGCGAAAAAGTCCCTGATATGACGAACTGGGGTTTGGATGTGGCGATGGTGGTGGCATTTATCGGCATTGTAGTGCCCGCCTTGCAACGCGCTGCACACTGGGCCTGTGCCGCAACATCTGCGGTTTGCATTATGCTGACTTACGACTGGCCACATCAAACTGGCTTGCTATTCTCGTCATTGATGGCCATTCTGGTAGGTATTGTTGTGCTGAAACAGCAACAAAAATCCGATGCACGGAGGGCGACTCATGGATAATTACTGGTGGTTGATTATTGCCATGATGGCACTGACCTTTATCCCCCGTTACTTGCCACTAGCATTGGCGGGGAAAATTCACATCCCACCGTTGCTGGTACAGGCATTGGAATTTGTACCGATTGCCGTGTTGACGGCGATTATTGTACAGACGGCTGTTGTGCGTGATGGCTCGGTGGTGGTGAGCATTGAGAATCACTACCTCATCGCCTCGGTCGCTGCTTTTATGACAGCCCTGTTGACACGACACTTGATGCTGACAATTATTGTTGGTTTGGTAGTATTTTCGTTACTTCGGTTGGTGATGTAGCTTTATCTGCTGGGCACCAACGCAAAACCGATATCCGGACTGTGATCAGGCCGGATGATCGTGTGGGCTGGGTACTAAAAACTTACAGCTCATCCAGCAAGCTACGAATTTCCTCATGCGAAGAGCGAATCTCATTCTCAATCTGCTGCATACGCTCAATGATGTGCTGCTTTTTATCAACCACTGAGTCGTGTTTTTTCAACAAGGTATCAAGCTCAGATAATGCCTTTAGCAAAAATGGGGAAATTTCATAGACTTCCTGCACCGGGTTGTCTTGATTTCCAGTGGTCACCGCCTTGACGGAACGACCAAACTTAAAAGTCTTACGTTCCGGCAGAAACGAACCCTTCTTACGTTTGTAATAAATCTTCAGAACATCCTTCTTACCTTCCTGATGCAAGGTGTAGTGACGGATTTCCTCGGTGCGTGTGATGTCCATTTCCGCGAGGGTAGGGTATTTGCTCATAGGGGCGATCCTGTTTGTTGTTCGTCATAGGAGCATTGTAAAGCAATTTTTTGATGTGTGTTGTTTTGAATCAGCCTACCGACTACTTCGCAGAGCCGACACAACTGGCCGTAATTTTTGCAGAGATTAAGCCACAATCGCCTTCTGTGTTGGGGAAATCCAGTCGCTCAAGGTAGAGGTCTGTTTCAAGTCCTGAGGCGTGCATGGCTTGTGCTTTTTGTATGGCAGTGGTCTTGGCCAGTTCCTGTGCCTTGGCTAAGGCTTCGCCTGGTGAAGTGACCAACAATGGCCTGCCTTCATGGTGAATGCGGTAGCCACCCTGATCCGAGGAGCTGATTTCTACGACAACTTTCACTTTAATCATGCCCGTTGCTGCACCCACAGCATTGGCGACTTCGCTGCCGTTAGGAATAATGGGCACAATGTTGAGTCGCTCCCCAACCGCTTTATAAAAAACCTGTGCTGGCCCACCCACGGCAACCAGCGGGATATTTGGTGTTAAAGACAGCTTCAAATCCCCTAAATGCTGTTTACCTTGCGTAATACAGTGAATAATTGGGTCATCTGGCGCGTAGTCTTGTCCAGTGAGCTTTTCTAGCAGCAGATGTGTACTCTTGGCAACCATCGCATCATACACTTCCTGAGCAAATGCCTTGCGCTCCTCCTCCATCGTTGCATCATTATGGGAGATTTTTGCATGTGATCGACCGATCATCAGGCAGACTAACTCGGCTGCTTCCAGAGACCACTGGGACTGTTTTCCGAGTACGTGCGCGGCATCACTTGGGGTAAAGCCAGCGACTTGCAGCATGCCGCGATTCACGAGTCGTGTCACGCGGTTACGATCTGAAATACGGTTGACCAGTTGTGACCAACGTACTGGTCCTTCGTTGAGCTGGGACAGGAATTGCCGGTCATCATCGCCAATATCTGCCGGAAGCGGGTGGCGTTCGTGACCATCTGGGCGCAATAAAAATATCGTTGCAGCACCAAGTCCCATGCCTTGACCAAGGCTGTGTTTCAGGTCTTTGATGACCGATGGCCAGCGATGACCAAGCAATGCCAGTGGAAGTACGCGATTGGTCTGTAACTGAATGCGCCCGTGGTGATCCACCTTTACCTCACTGTCACCACCCAGGCCAATGGTTTGCATATCAATGGCTTTGACCATTGTGCGAAAACCACCAATCATCGAGCCTGCTTCATTCAGGTCAGGCCAGCCATTTTTCACAATGGCGACATCTGTGGTCGTGCCGCCAATATCCGAGACGATAAAATTTTGTTTGCCAGATAGGAAGTTTGCACCGATCACGCTGGCCGCAGGGCCAGAAAGAATGGTTTCAATGGGTCTTTCGACAACGGTTTCGGCGCTGGCAATAGAACCATCACCTTTCACAATCATCAGTGGGGCATGAATGTCGTGCCGTGACAACGCATCCTTAACCGCATCCACTAAGGTGACAATTAATGAAATAATCCGTGCATTAAATGCCGCCGTTAACGCGCGACGGGGGCCGTTGAGTGCTCTGGATAAATCACAGGATGCTGTGACTGGACAGCCTGTGATTTCCCGAATTAACGCCTGAGCGCGCCACTCATGTTCTGGGTTGCGTACCGAATAATGTGCAGCAACAGCATAGGCGGCGACCTTGCCTTTGTTGGCCTCAAGCGCACGATGAATGGCGGCTTCATCTAACGCTGTAGCTTCGGAACCATCGTGGGTGTGCCCACCGTCGATCCGGCTAATGATTGCCGTCGGAATGGCTGTTTGCAAATTGCTTTTTTCCAGCATTACGTCATCAAAGCCAATGAGTAATACACCAATTTTGGCACCTTGTCCCTCAACCAGCGCATTAGTCGCCAGTGTGGTGGAGAGCGATACCAGCGCGATGTCATGGGCAGAGACTTGTGGCGCAGCACTGGCCATGATGCTATCCAGTGCTTCAACCACGCCAATGGATAGATCACCACGCGCTGTTAAGGCTTTTGTGGAGGCCACAATGTCGTGGGTTTGTGTATTTAGAATAACCGCATCGGTGTATGTTCCACCGGTATCAATCCCAATATTGAAAATAGCCATCGGTTAGTTTCTGCGACGACGCCTGCGACGACTACCCGCTTCGGGTGTTGTTTCGGCTGTTTTTTCTTTTTCAGGCGGCTTAGTGACTACAGAGAAAAGGTTTGGAAACGGGTCAGTTTTGTGTGGAAAAGCCATCGCATCGACAAAATAATCCTGAAACTTGCTTTCTACAGCGGTTTCGATTTTTTCGATATTTCTCACGACTGTTTCGATGGTATGGCGTGCTGCTTTATTGAGCAGGGCGATACGCGCACCTGTTCCCGCAGCATTACCAGCCGAAGCCACATTGTCCAGCGGGCAGTCAGGAATCAAGCCCAGCACCATTGCGTGTTTCACATCAATATGGCTACCGAATGCACCGGCTAAACGAATGCGCTCAATCTGCGTGACTTCCAGTTTATCCATCAATAAGCGCACACCTGCATACAGAGCCGCCTTGCCAAGCTGGATCTGGCGTACATCATTTTGTGTGACTGAAATGACACGATCTGGCCTGCCGGAGCCATCATCATAAAGTACATAAGAGAAGGTGCGATCATTTTCTATAATACGCGGGCTGACGCTTGCCAAGTCACCATCAATAACCCCGTCGGTGCTGATAATACCTGCCAGATACATCTCAGCGATTACTTCGATAATGCCAGAGCCGCAGATGCCGTTGACGCCAATTTTTTTGATGGATTCGTCGAAGCCTTCTTCATTTGACCAAAGTTCAGAACCGATGACTCGAAAACGTGGCTCTTTGCTGACAGGATCAATGTGTACCCGTTCGATGGCGCCGGGGGCAGCACGTTGTCCACTGCTGATTTGTGCGCCTTCAAATGCGGGGCCTGTTGGGCTGGAACAAGCCATTAAGCGATCTTTGTTGCCCAGTACAATTTCGGCATTAGTACCCACATCGACCAGCAGCGTCATATCGTGCTGTTGTTGTGGCTCTTCTGAAAGCACTACACCTGCGGCATCCGCTCCCACATGACCGGCAATACAAGGCAATACATAAACCATGCCGCCTGCATTAATTTGGATGCCCATGTCACTGGCGCGTGTGCGCACCGCAGCATCGGTAGCCAAGGCAAATGGTGCACCACCCAGCTCTACCGGATTAATGCCTAGTAAAATATGGTGCATGACTGGATTTCCCACCATCACCAGTTCCATGATATCCGCGACGGCGATATTAATTTCGGTGGCGATCTGTTCGATGAGCTTATTGAGTCCGCTACGAATGGCCTCGGTCATTTCAACAGCACCTTCGGGGTGCATCATGACATAAGAAACGCGGCTCATCAGGTCTTCGCCGAAGCGTATCTGCGGGTTCATCAAGCTGCCGGAATTGAGTACTTCGCCGGTATGAAGATTGCACAAATGTGCGGCAACGGTGGTAGAGCCAATATCAATGGCCAAGCCGTAAACGCGCTCTTTAAATCCAGGCCAGATGTCTATAATGCGCTGACCATCATAGACGGCAACGGTGACTTTCCAGTGACCCTCCCGCAGCACTGGCTGTAATTTTTGTAACAGGTGTAAATCGACATCAAGGCTGTTGAGTTTCCACTCACGCGCCAACGCCTCAAGAAGCCGTTGTAGATCGCCTTTGGGCTGGTGCATGTCCGCTTCTTCAACATCGACATAGTGCAGACTAATCGTGCTGTCGAGCACAATATCCCGAAGGTCAGCTTCTTTGCGTACAATTTGCTGGTGTACCTGACTTTCAGGTGGAACATCAATAACAACATCGCCTTGCAATGTTGTGAGGCAACTGAGTCGTCGGTTTTCCGCTAGGTTTTTGCGTTTTTCTGCGTATTTTTTTTCAGCATCCGTTAGCGAATTTAAATGAGATTTATTGGATACAATTTGATGTTTCTGGAAGTTTCCCTCGGCACATTCAACCTGACATCGTCCACAAATGCCGCGACCACCACAGACTGAAGCAATATCAACGCCGAGTCCTTGTGCAATCTGTAATAGCGGTGTCCCGATGGGGTATTCACCACGACGACCGGAGGGCATAAATACGACTTTGGCAGTTTCAGTTGTCAACGAGGAAACTCCTACATAGCTGTTCACATGCGATCGGCTGGCATCTGTTGCAATGTCAGCCGGTTTCATGATTATCGTTTAGCTTCGGCGACGACGACTCGCGCGACCACCGCGGGCACCAGCATTATCTGCTGCTGGCTCACGATACTTACTAATCCATTTCGCACAGTCAGGGTCATGGCCCAGCATTACGTCCCCGCCCAGAATAGCCTGAATGACTTCCGGGTGGAGTGGGCTGGTAATGGCTGATGTCATACCCGCGCCCATCGCCATGCTTAGGAATGCGCCGTTAATACCGTTACGATTTGGCAGGCCGAAGCTTACATTAGATGCGCCGCAAGTGGTATTTACTTTTAACTCATTTCTTAAACGTGACACCAGCGCTAATACCTGCTTACCTGCACTATTTACCGCACCGATTGGCATCACCAGCGGGTCAACCACCACGCGATCATGAGAAATACCATGATCTGCTGCTCGCTCAACAATCTTTTTGGCAACATCGAAGCGCACATTTGGGTCCTGGCTGATGCCGGTTTCATCATTGGAAATTGCCACAACAGAGGCGTCGTATTTGGCAACCAGCGGCAATACACGCTCCAGTGACTCGTCTTCGCCGGTAACAGAGTTCACCAGGGCACGTCCCTGATAGACAGACAGTCCGGCCTCAAGTGCGTCGATAATGGAGGAGTCGATACACAGTGGCGTGTCTGTCAATGATTGAACAAGCTGGATTACGTCGGCCAGAATTTTTGGTTCATCGGCTAATGGAATACCCGCGTTCACATCCAGCATTTGAGCACCGGCTGCAACTTGCGCCATGGCATCCGCTTCGACACGGCTGTAGTCACCGTTTTTCATTTCTTCGGCAAGTATTTTTCTTCCAGTAGGGTTAATGCGCTCGCCAATAATGACAAATGGCTCGTCAAAGCCAATTCTGACTTCCTTAGTGGGTGATGTTACGATGGTTGTGGTCATGATTTTCTCCAGATGGTGTTGCGTTGTGTGGACTGGCCGGCGGTATGCTTTTGGCTGCACTTAGGAAAAGCTTGGGCGCATGGCGCAAACTTATTTTCAGCCAGTCCTGGGTTTAATACGGAATGTTGTGTTGGTGCGTGTTCTGAGGGTGCAGCTGAACGGGTCAAGCATCTGCTTGTTCAAGGCCGCCTTGTTTGACCAAATCTTTCAGGCGTGTATCCGAATAATCGGCTTCGTATTGGTTCGCTTCCTGTTCTGCCTGCGCTTGAATATCGTCGCTGTTCTCACATTCGGTTGTGACGCGTCGCCACTCGGCAACATAGTCATCGGTGCCTGCTTTGCCTGCCTTCATTGCCGCACGGTCAATAGCCTTTTGAAAACGATCACTTAGCACCCATTTTCCCTTATTGCGGCCACGTTTTATGATGATCTGCGAGGGAATATCCCTCCAGTAAACGACTATCTTTTGAGGCATTAGCCTGATCCTCTATGGTTGGAAGTTGATCACTTGAGCCTGAAGGCCGCTTTCCAGCAAGCCGTATCCGGTATGCCGTGTCTCGAATGCCAGGCCTAAATAATCTGCGGCCTGTTGCGCGGCATTTTTTAATTTCTCATTATGTGTTTGCGACAAGTACATCAAGCGCGTGTAGTGCCCAAACATCATGGGTTTTAGTTCGGGGTGTTGATCTAGTTTCATGCCCCGAATAATCAATCGGTCAAAGTGTTGGGCCAGAAAGTCGGTCAGATAAAACGTCCCTATCGCTTCTTCTGCCAGTTCGTCGAAGGTTTCAAGCCCAGCGAAAAAGGCGTAACAATGTGCGCCGGGTAGTCGCTCAATTGGGGAATCAACATGGCTAAATTCCGCAATGACCCGGTCGATATCCCCACCTGTACCGCAGTCTGCGTAAGCGATAAAGATGTTCTCATAATCGTCCCGAAGTAATGTCAACTTCTCGCGTAGTTTGCCAGCGATTAACTTTGGGTGATTGTGTAATTCAGCATCCAGACATTGAATGCGAATATGCCGCCAGTCATTCAGTAGTTTAATTTGCTGAATTTCCCTAGCGAGCGCACCACAGGTAATAACCAGTAGTGGCTCGACTTGCTCCGCTGACGAATCAGGCTGCGTATTTTTGGGCAACGAGTTCAACGGCTGTACTAGCTGCTGTGGCAGCATCTCGACAATAAGCGGTTGCACCAACGGCTTCACCAAACTCCTCATTCAGTGGTGCGCCACCAACAAGCACAATGTAATCGTCGCGGATGCCTTTCTCGACCATCGCATCAATGACGACTTTCATATAGGGCATAGTCGTTGTCAGCAGGGCGGACATACCTAGGACATCCGGTTTGTGTTCTTCCAGCGCTGCAAAATACTCCTCGACCGAGATATTTATGCCGATGTCAATCACTTCAAAGCCAGCACCTTCCAGCATCATGGCAACCAGATTTTTACCGATATCGTGGATGTCGCCTTTTACGGTACCAATAACCATTTTACCGATTGGCTTTGCCCCTGTTTCTGCTAACAGTGGGCGTAAAACCCCCATGCCACCTTTCATGGCATTTGCTGCCAACAGGACTTCCGGTACAAACAAAATACCGTCGCGGAAATCAACACCGACAATGGCCATGCCAGCAACCAGTGCATCGGATAACACTTTGTCAGGAGCCCAACCGCGCGATAATAGTATTTCTGTACCTTCGATGATTTCATCTTTCAGCCCGTCATAGAGATCGTCGTGCATCTGCTCGACCAGCTCATCGTCACTTAGCTCGGACAGGATGATCTCTTCATCATCGTATTCTTCACTCATGCTATATCCTCTGTTGCAGCGTTACGTTCGTGTGAAATTGGTTAGTTTAAGTGGCTCAGTAATCTTTATCGGGGAAAGACGACTTACGCTTCTCTATAAATTCAAGGAGTGCTTCATCAATAGCCGGATCAAGTGCGGGGGCTTCGTAATCAGCCAGCATCTGCTTGTAAAGCTTGTTAGCGCGCTGAGCCGCATCCAGCTCACCATCTTCCTGCCATTGCTCGAAGCTGTTGTTATCAGCAATGTTAGAGCGGTAGAAAGCCGTTTCAAAATTGGCTTGTGTATGAGCTGAGCCAAGGAAGTGATTACCGGGGCCAGTCTCACGAATGGCATCCAGACCTTGACCATTTTCACTCATGTCCACGCCTTTAAGCAGGATCGACATCATATTCGCCTGATCAGCATCCATGACGAATTTTTCATAGCTCATGACCAGGCCGCCTTCCAGCCATCCGGCTGTGTGCAGCATGAAGTTGACACCGGCCAGTGCTGCTGTTTGCAGTGTATTGGCTGCCTCATAAGCGGCTTGTGCATCCGGTACTTTTGAGGCGTTGAGTCCACCGCCACTACGGAACGGTACGCCCAAGCGACGCGCCAAGGCTGCCGCGACATAGAGTATTAAGCTAGGCTCTGGTGTGCCGAAAGTCGGTGCGCCCGTTTGCATGGAAACGGCTGCTGCGAAGGTGCCAAATACCACGGGAGCGCCTGGGTTCACCAACTGAACAAATGCCATTCCCGCCAATGCCTCGGCAAGAATTTGTGTCGCAGTACCGGCAACTGTAACCGGCGACATGGCACCTGCCAGAATGAAAGGTGATACAACGGTTGCTTGATTATGACGCGCATAAACTTTGGCCGCACCCAACATGGTGTCATCGAACGTCATTGGGGAGTTTGCGTTGATCAGACTGGCGGTCACGGCATTGTTATCAACAAACTCATCACCAAACACAATCTTACACATATCAACTGTGTCTTGTGCACGCTCTGGCGCGGTGACTGATCCCATGAACGGCTTATCGCTGTATTTGATGTGACTGTAGATCATATCAAAGTGGCGCTTGTTTACCGGCAAGTCCACCGGCTCACAAATAGTACCGCCGGAGTGGTGCAGTCCCGGCGACATATACGCCAGCTTTACAAAGTTGCGGAAGTCTTCGATGGTTGCATAGCGGCGACCCTTTTCCAAGTCGCGTACGAACGGCGAGCCATAAGCCGGAACCAACACGGTTCGCTTGCCACCGATAATGGTTGAGTTATCTGGATTGCGGGCGTGCTGGGTAAATTCTTTTGGTGCGCTGGCTTGAATAATGGAGCGGCACATTCCACGTGGGAAACGGACTAATTCGCCTTGAACGTCCGCACCGGCATCTTTAAGAATTTGCAGTGCTTCAGGGTCATCGCGGAACTCAATACCAACTTCTTCCAATACTGTATCAGCGTTGTACTCAATCTGAGCCAGTCCCGATTCGTCGAGTACCTCAAAGTAAGGGATATCACGCTCTATATATGCGGCTTGTTTCGTTTGTGAAATCTGACGTGCTGCGCGTTTACCACTTCGGCCACCGCCACCACGTCTACCCCTACGTTCACTCATGCGACTCTCTCCAGACTACTACAGTTGTAATTTAGGTTATTAGCACCAGATGATGCTGTTCGGACGCTATTTTACGCAAACAAAAAAAACGGTATCAACTGATTAGTTAAGTTAAGTTGGGCAGAGTGTGATGATGATGGGTAAATTACGCCCTAAATTTGGATGAGTGGCAATTTCATGGCACTATCCGCCTATTTAATCCGCAGTAAAAATATATTCTTTGGATATGGAGGGAATAATGCGAATAAAGAGGGGGTCAGCTTGTTGGTGTTTAGTAGCCGCTTTGTGGTTTGGGGCGACCACAATGGCCAATGCCCAATATAGCCCAAATCCGCGGCTGGGTTCAAATGTGGGAAGTCTGGACAAGATGACTTCGTCCATCCCGTTTACGGATATTTTCAAAAGTTCAACCGGCTGGTACACCTCCTGTGAGTTTGACTGGCAGCAAAATCGGGGAGTTGATCCTGGCTGTACTCGGCAAAATGCATTTAATACACGGGAACAGAAATTACTGGATTTGGATGCGAATGGCTGGGTGCGTTCATTACCATTGCCGAATCAAGCGCCCATTTTTACCAGCGTCACCAGTAGCTGGAATTTACCGGACAGTTTTCCGACAGGGCGTTATGTAGTGCTTTATGATGGGCAGGGGGTACTCAAGCTGACGGGAGACCTAAAAGTTGTCTCCAATCATCAGGGACGCATGGTTTTTGACCTTAATTCGCCAAAACGTAATCTGCGGCTGAATATTTCCAGAGTGAATCCTGCGAACTATTTACGCAATCTGAAAATTGTGCCGATTGAAAATGAGGCCAATTACCAGACACAGATTTTCAATAAGCATTATATTGCCCGTATGCAACCGCTACATGCGTTGCGTTTTATGCCGTGGTCGAACCCGCGTGGTAATGATGTTGAGGAGTGGAACGGTCGCGTACCCGTGGATTATGCACACTATACCGGCCCGCGAGGGGTTCCGGCTGAGCGTATGATTGATTTGGCCAACGCCACCAATACCGCGCCTTGGATCAGTGTGCCCTATAAGGCGTCGGATGATTATATGCGTCAGTATGCACGCATGGTGAAACATCGCTTGCGCCGTAACCAGAAAGTTTATCTGGAATATTCCAATGAAATGTGGAACGTGATTTTTCCGGGTACAACGTATGCTGCACGTAAAGCCGATAAGCTTTGGCACTTTCCGTACAAAGAAAAGAATCCCTATCAGCGCCGAGTGTCGATGGCAGCAAACTGGTATGCCAAACGTACAGTAGAGATGTGTCAAATCTGGAAAAAGGAATTTGGCAACGAAGCTGGGCGTGTTGTTTGTATCTTGTCTTCACAGTCATCCGCACCCTGGGCAGGTAAGGAAACGCTGGATTGCCCATTGTGGAAAGAAGCTAATGGCTGTGGCCGTTACGTTGATGCTTATGCCATTGGGCCTTATTTCGGTGATTACATTGCACGTAAGGAACACCGCGAGACGGTTAAACGCTGGCTGCGTGATCCGGATGGTGGTATGAATCGACTGTTTACTGAAATTGAGCAGGGTGGTCAGCTTGATAAAGATACAGGTGGCGGGGCGATTGCACTTACCATGAACCAGTATGTGAGGAAGAATGTGGCACTGGCTGCTAAATATGGCTTGCCATTGATGGCGTATGAAGCCGGACAGCATTTAATCCGCTTTGATCCACCGCATACGGTCACAGAGCCAGACGTGTTGAATCTGTTTATGATGGCGCAAAAGCACCCCCGCATGAGGAACGCCTATATTCGCTATTTGCAGGCGTGGAACCGTGAAACGCGAGGTGGTTTGATGATGCACTACTACGGCATCGGTCAGCCATCGCCAAAGAATTTTTTCTCAATGCTGGATCACGCACGTCAGCCAAGTACGCCAAAGTATCAGGCATTGATGGATTATCTGGGTGCGCCGTCCAATTACACGCCACCGCCTGTACGTCGTGCAGCAACGCCACCTGCTCCGCTTGCCAGGCCAGCAACGCCCGTTGTGGCGCGGGCTCCAGCTCAACCTCAGGTCACTCACCGTCCAGTGGCACCCGTTCTTCACAGGCCATCAGCGCCTGCGCAGCCTCAAGCAATCCACCGTCCGGCAGCCCCTCAGGTAGCCGGTATGCCACTAAGCGGTGCAGGCTTGGCACAGTGGACTGTGACGGGGAATAGTGCAATTTCTCCGCCAATTAAACTACGTGCAGGCCGAAAGAATGAGTTATCAATTTTGTGGCACTTCAAAAACCTGCGCCTGACTGGGCGTGACTACTTCCATTTGTTTGCGGTTGATAGTCGTGGTGGGCGGAAGTTGCTGATGAAGCAGACGAGCCAAAATATACGCGAAGTTGGTGAAATGGCGCAGATCTATGTGGAGGATGTTAATCGCTACGTTGGCCCGCCGATTTACTTGCAGCTTGAAGTAAGCCCCGGCGTGCAAGCAGTGATTGAGGATGTGAGTTTCGAGTAAACCCTGTTGTGGTTAATTTGAGATGCACACAAAAAGCCAGCGAGTGATGCTGGCTTTTTTGTATTTGTGTGCTTCCTATTAGTGCGTTTGTGTTGATGTGGTGCTGTAGAAGGGCTGAACCTGTTCGAGTAAGAACGCAGTAACTTCCGGGTCACGTTCTCCCATTGTGAAGAAATCAAAGGTTTCAAAGTCACTATCGTTGTTGTCTTCGGGAATACGTTCAGCAACTGACTCAATCACGGCATCCAAGTCGCCATGTCCTTGAATGCCAATCAGTAAGTGTGGCTCAGGGTCCGCAGAGGGCTCATGGATTACCGCTAGATAGGCCGCTTCAATTTCAGGATAGTCCGCCATGATTGTGGCCATGGTGTCAGTCAAAACGTCTGGCTTGCCGTGGAGCAGTTCCAAGTACACACCGTCTTCGTCGTATTCACCGTCATCCAGTAACTCCTGCAAATGGTTGACGCTGTCACTGCCCAGTAGAGAAACGACGTCTTCTGGTGAAAACTCCATGCCGTATTCAGTGTTCGGGTTTAAGACCATGGGCACACCCAGCGTCATGCGAAATAGGGCTTCGGTGGGTACTTCCAGATAAGCCTCATTCTCAGGGATGGTTCTCTGTAATGTTTGCAGCGAGGTAAAGAAAGGAATAACCGGACTCTTGTCCTCCTCGCTTTCCCAGTGGTTAATCAATACTTCGTCATCATCGGTCAGCACAAAATCAGCATTCGCCACTTCTTTGACAGGCTTACCGAGAATAAAGACGCGCGATTGCATCATTAGCCGGTAGAACTCCTCTACTTTGTTTTCATCGGCGGCTGCGTTATGTAGTGCTTGTTCCAGTGCGTTAGCAGGTAGCAACATGGTTTACATCCTAAGTGTGTTATTTAATGCGACTAATCATAACCTCAGTTTCCGGAAAAGTCCCTATTTGCGTTTGGTGTGGGTATGGGGTCGAGTGACCCGCTAGGGATCACTTTGACTCTTTTGTTATGCATTTACCCTACGTTTTGTTAATGCTTTTAAAACAGCCAACAGTATTGCAGCTTGGCTACAATAGTGTCCATTAATTTTTTTGACATCATCATCCACATCACTACACCTGCTACCATAATAAATGTGAGCAAATGGTGAAGGAATTTCTATGGATTTTAGCCCCTCACTTGGAACCATTATAAATTCAGCAAATGGGCCAACTTTCACTTTGCAATACGAGGGCTTACCACAGGATTTGCATTTACCTCTTTTTATTGGTGGAAACCCTTTTTGATAGCCCTTGAAATCTATACCACTTAAATCTAAGTGCTGACATTCATTTAACAAAAATGTGCACTCATCATTATAACTTTGATTAAAAAAATCCTGGCAGGTTTTACAGTGGCACACTAAGCGGAAAAGAGGCTTTGGCATTTCCTTTAATTCCCCCTCAATACACCTACAATATTCACTTCCATTCATTATTGTTTTTACTCCACTTTTGCTATACATAGTTCACCGACAGCTGTCCGTTGAAAGGACTCTCGGCTGCCCGATTATGCGTATTATTGCAACTGGGTAACTATGCGCTTAAAAATCTGCTCCATCGGTCCATAATTTACGTTTACACCATCAATGTTTGCTTGAACCCATTCTGATTTCTCAACATCATTCCAATCAAGATCATAACCCGCCGATAAAGCAAGATGTTCAAATAGCAATCGTTGAACTCGACCATTACCTTCGCGAAACGGATGAATCATATTAAACTCGATGTAGTACTCCGCAAGCTTTTCACAGAACTTATCTTTTCCTAGCTCTTTTAGCCAATTGTCCTTTTCTAGTCGCGTAAATAATTTAGCAGATTCCGCGTCAATTCGCCCACATGTGCAAAAGCGTGTTCCACCTTTTGAAATATCTACAGTACGAACATTTCCAGCCCAATCGTAAAGTTCAGAAAATAGCCCACAATGCAATTTACCCATATAACCCAAGTCGTAAGGTGGTGG
>PDPG01000051.1 GCA_002747455.1 Pseudomonadota bacterium
GAAAATGACAAAGTTCAAGAAAGTAGCCTTAATTACCTTAATCGGTGCCGGTCTGGCGACAGCGACATTTGCATGGGCAAGTGACTGTGGCGGCGAGCGTGGCAGACACCACGCTGGACAACGGTCTCATCACATGGGCAGTCCGATAAAACACTATCGACACGCTGACTTGTCCAGTGAGCAAAAGCAGCAAATGAAAACCATATTCCAGACTGCCAGAGAAAAAATCAAACCCAACCGAGAAAAAATCAGGCCACTCTACCAGCAGTTGGAACAGTTGAGTCAGGCGCAACAATACGATGCCAGTGCTGTTGCTGAGGTCGCCAAACAAATAGCGGCCCTTAAACAAGCTAACATTGAAACAATGACATATGCCAAGCATCAGGCGTGGCAAGTGTTAACGATAGACCAACAACAGGAAGTTAAAGCTTCTGAAGAAAGGCGTTGGGAGAGAATGCAAAATTACGGAAGGGGATTCCATGATTAAAATAAATAATTCCTGATAAGAAAAATGAGGGTAGGGTAATCCGTTGAGATTGTTCTACCCACAAGTACAAGGTGGTGACAAAGGTCCCGCGCTTACTTGATTATTAACCAACAGAGAGGCATTGCCACGAGTTTTCGGTTTTTTACAGAATGTTACTTCCCAAGCAGATCTCGGCTTCGTAGTCGTATTTGCTCAAGGTTGTTTATGACATGGTAGGGCGAGAGGCGACCTCGGTCGAAATACTCTTTATTCAGGCTATAGCTTACAGCAGGGTTGTGCATGAAGTCGGGTCTAACACGATTGCTTCCAACAACCACGGGATCCTTGATTGTCGTTTCAATACCATAATTCCAGCTCTGATTGCCTCGGAGCACAGTATTGCCAACCAGCTTATCTCGCCTTGGAGTCAGTGGCAATGTGATGGAAAGCCTGCCGGATAAATCATCCGTATCAATGTACTTGATCTCAGCCGATAACGCCGTATCACCATAAAACTTGGACACTTTGGCCTTTACGCCACGGGTTTCATTGTAAAACTGCCCATAGCTTAAATCAGCCTCCATATCTAAAAAATCAATATGTTGCCGCAGGCCGCCAACAGCAATTTTTTGGTCATCACCCGCACGATCATTATTTCTGTAATAGGCTAGCTTGCCATACAGTTGACGTTTCCCCAATGCCTGAGTATGTACTCCTTCAACCTGACCTACAGTGTACTCTTCGTCATTGATCGTGCCATAGCCAATGCTACCGAGCGCCGTTGTTGATGGGGACAGCTTGCCGAGCTTTTGTAACACGGCCTGGTCGATCTTTGATTTATAACGCCTATTTGCAAATGCGCCATCATCATCGTATAAGTCAGAATTCGCTACAGGCACACTGCCCGAGACAACCACATTTGCGACATTTCCCAGCGGGATTTTCAGATCCGCTCGTACAGCGGCAGAATAGTCAAATACGCCCCACTCAGAGCCAAGATTTGACCTGATAACCGGACGAAGCTTGACATCAATGGGCGCGCGGTTGTCATATCGTCCCCGTGCCACCCATGTTACCTGATTGGTAACACGACCATCTGGATACCATGCCTTGGTTGATTGTCTCATGGAGGAGGGGCGATTATGGATAAACTCGCCATATTCCTTCATATCAACCCATACGGCCAGCAGTGGTATGTTTTGTTTGCCCAGTATTATTTGCACCGGCCTTTGCCCACCCAGATATTGGTAGGCGGTCGCCAAGACAACAGAAAGGGCATCCAGATAGCTATGGTTATAAACATTGTTTTCCAGATAAATCAGATCGTCACCTGCTTTTGTCCCCAATCGCAGGTGTGATAGACCATGCCGCTCCAATGCAGCAATAAACCGTGTTGGATCTCTTGGGTGCTTTTCTAAAGCAATTGTTTTTTGAGATTTAGTCGCAGGAGACAACTTTTTGTCTAAAGGAAGGCTCAGCGTTAAGGCAATTAGCTCTTTCCAGTCGCCATCCTTTGGTTTTTCGCCAGAGACTTGTAGAGAAATTGGTAAGCCAGTTGTTCTCTTGGCATTAATGGTTAAACCAACCGCAAAAGCCTCAGCCAGATAATCAGCCGCAATCGTGAAGTCATCGGATAGCTTGTGAGAAATGCTGGCAAATTCACCATCAAGGTCACTTCCGTCACTTTTTGCATAGCCCAAGCTAGCGGTTGTGTTGCCAATTGTTTTTGACATGACGCCGTAGGTTGAGCGGAAATTAACGGCTTCCCCACCAAAGTCCTGAATGCCAAAGGCAATATCAGGCAATGCACTATGTAACCTGGGGACTCTGAATTTTAAATTTGCGGAGAGATCCCGTCTTCCCGGCAGGGTTCCATTTGGCCTTTGAGTTCTGTCGTCGTCATACCAGTTGGTTAAGCGTCCGCCAAACTCAATGTAGGAATTGATGCCAACTGCAAAAACATGGTTGTAAGTGTTGTCTGTAGTTGATGAAAGGTCGTTGTAGTTATTGTGCTGATATTGAAGTTCACCGGCGGGGAGGATTTTGGCTGAGGGGGTTCTCAGTGATCCTGAAATACCGGGATAGGACAGGTCTGCCACCGCAGTCGAAGCAAACAGAGCCAGACCTGAGAAAATTTTTAAGCGATGTTTCATAATCTGTTTTACCAGAAAACTTAGAGAGGGTGGAGCAGGAGAAACTCCACCTCCCTCTAAGAAAGTCTAGGTGATTAATTATCCTCCCGTAGAACTACCACCAGTGGTGACTTTGCAGGTCTGAGGAACCCTGAGGGCTACAGAGCCGGTCTCAGTAGAAGTCAGAGTCACTTTCTTTGAGATATTCTTCCTGTGAGCAACGTCATACATTGAAACACGGTAAGAACCCAGTGGAAGACGGAAGGATGTCTCACCACTACTCTTAGTTTTTGCTGAACCAACGTATGCCCAGTCCTCCGTGTATATCCGTATATACGTGCCCTTAATTGGCTTATCTGCAACACTGGAGTCATTTGAACAGTAAGTGTTGGCACTCGCAGTGAGTTCGGAGTATTCAACCTGCGGCGGCTTAATGAGCACCGTGTGGCTATTATCTGGCGCACATAGGTTAATTGGCCCTGACGGGTCTATCACATCGATATTTTGCCCTGTAACCGTTTTTAGATTTTCGAAAGTGACAAGCCTATCTGCAGGAGCATTCCGAAGTATCAGAGATTCATCACCTGGATATTTAAATGTATGAGTCCAACCCTGACTGGCTACTCTGCCAGATAAAGCATGAGTTGAGCCATTTGTATCCATGAAGGTAACAGTCGCATTACAGCGTCCACCACCAAAATAATCAAGGTTGTAATAGGACAGGTGTTTGACATCGTAGTCCACCTTGAGCGTACCATTAGGACCCGGCTTGACCTCACCCGTCCCCTCATAGCTCCATTTCCCTGTACTTGCTTCAAAGCTCCAAATTGGAATTCTCTCTCCAAGCTTAATTTTCTCCTTAGTAACAGGATTAATGAAGTTTGGATTCACCCTCGTACTAATTTGAACCGGCTTGTTGAAGGATTTGGCTACATTACCCTCTGAATCCTTAACCTCAATCGCTGTGAAGCCTGCAGACTCAAATACAACCTCACCATCAGTTGGGGTAATTTTATCCGTCGGTGGCGCTTCTTTAGAATCAGCCAACAACTTTCCCGGATTTTCGATACTTACAGAGAAGCCACCTGGGAAAGCATCTAGTGCTTCATTTTCATCAAAGTCATACTGAGCAACAACGACACTGAGTTCTTTGCCCAGAGGCTTGTTATCCTTGGTTTTCGCCCCCGGATCAGAATCAATGACGACAGTGGTTTGAGAGTCACCATCACCGTCACCTTCTTTGGCTGTAACTGTGATCTTTTTGTCACTATTAGCCGTAACTGTTTTAGTACTAATCCCTTCGGTGCTGTTTGAAGCGATATTCGTAATAACTATTGAAGCCTCATTTGCCTTTCCACCTCGCACCTCAAGCGGCATATTATTGGAGAGGAAACCTTCTTTCGAGGCGATAACTTGCAGTATCTTACTGCCTGAAAATTCCTTTGGCGCGTAAGTGACTAGACCAGCAGGAGTATCCTTTGTGAGCTGCTTCTCCTCAGCGTTTGGGATGACATCACTAGGGTCAGAAGTAATACGAACCTCCGCACCTTTGACGGGGTCACCCTTGGTGTCTAAAACCTGGATACTAAGAAGCGTATCTTTAGCAAAAGGTTCAGTATCAGGAGGTAGTGTCGTCGTGTTCCCATTGCCGTGATTAAAACAGCCTGTGATCAAGGCACTGCAAACAGCAAACGATATCGCCGGCAGTGCTAACTTCTTTTTAGTGTAGCGGTTTGTATTCAATATATTCATAGTAAAACTCCAAACATGATGTGACTATGTGGTTTTGATGGATGTGTGTAGTGCTTTGTCAAGTAACTTGGCTTGGGCGCGTCATTTTCTGTCAGCTCACTACCCCCTCTTTTTTTCAAGGCCATAACTGTAGTAAGTAGAATAGTCATGACTATAACCATATCCGCCCCCACTCTTGACCTTGGTGAGAACGGCTCCGATTACATTGGCTCTGGCCTGCTTCAATCGCCCATATGCGTCTGCAATGGCCCGTTTGCTGGTTTGACCAAACGCACTGACCAGCACCGTTGCGTCGGCCCTGTTCGAAATGACAAGTGCATCTGCAAGTCCCATAACAGGTGGGCAGTCAATAATAACTAGGTCAAACTGCTCAGGTGCCAACTGAAAAATCTCCTCCAGACGCTTACTGGACAATAACTCCGAGGGGTTGGGTGACAGCGGACCTGCAGTAATGGCTGAGACACCCTCAATCATTGTTTCCTGAATGACTTGCCCAATCTCCGCCTGATGTGTCAGAAAGTTACTCAACCCAGCCGTGTTATCAAGCTTCAGGCGCTTATGGATCGTGGGTTTTCTCATATCGGCATCAATCAGTAGAACCTTATTGTCCACTTGTGCAAAAGCGGTTGCGAGGTTAATACAGCCACTAGACTTACCCTCAGCAGGTGCTGCACTAGTGACTGCCAAAGCTCTCGGTAGTCCTTCTGCACTGGAAAAAAGCAAGTTCGTCCGCAGCGAACGGAAGGACTCCGCGAGTGCTGAGGTTGGGTTTTCAGCGGTCGTTAGCGAGTGAACGACAGGGTCCTTCCCTTTTGTTGCAGGGGTTGTGCCTAAAATAGCCAGACCTAAAATCTTCTTGAGCTCATCACCGGACTTAACGCGGTCATCCATAAACTCTCGTAAAAAGGCAAGGAGAACACCGATAAACAGTCCAAGCACTGCCCCTAGTGCTAAGTTTAATTTGATATTGGGCTTTTGTGGTGCATAGGGCAGCAGTGCTGAATCAACAACAGCAATATTACTGGTGGCCACACCCGATGCGATATTGATCTCTATTGATCTTAACAGCAGGTCTTCATAGACTTTACGTTTGATGCCAACATCACGCAGTAGCGAGTGGTAACCGATGCTCTTATCTTTCTGCTGGAGCAGCCCTTTCTTTTGCAATTCCAGCTCTACCCTAAGCTCATCCTCCCTTTCTTTGGCCGCCAAATACTGACCCTGCAAAATCCTCCGACTTGCTTCGACAATGCCCCTTTTTTCACGATCAAGCTTGGCTCTTTCCTGCCTAATTCTTCTCTTGAGATTGACCATCTGAGGGTAGCTCGGCTTGTATGTTTGCAGTTTCCTGGTGTACTCGCCCTCAAGTCTGGCAATGTTACTCTTGTACTGCTGGATAGTTGGGTTATTCAGCATCGTTGACGTACTTAGTGAGGATTGCGCCTTTCGGTATTTAGCTTCGGCAGCAATTCTTGCCGCCTCCGCTTGCGTAAGAGCCAGATTCAATTCAGCAGTTTTCTGTGAAATCAGGCTCTGCGATCTTTCATCGCCCGTTTGAATAATGGATTCCTTTTTGGCGTAGTCAGTCAGTTCCCTTTCCAAACGCGCCAACTCAAGCTCTGCACGTTTTAACTTCCTGTTGATAAAACCGCGCGCATCCGAGCCTGCTGCATCTCTTCTTTCCGCAGTCATATCTATGAAGTTTCTGGCAACGGCATTGGCAGCATCCATTGCATATTGCGGATCTTCACTCTGATAACTGATGGAAACTATCTGTGACTTCTTGACCGGTGCAATCGATAGATGGGACAGGAACTCGCTTTCAATCGGTCGCGTTCCCAGTTCATATTCCTTGCCTGCATCTTCCCCTCTAACAAGCACTTTAAGTGTATCCAGTATGGAGGTAGCGAAGGATGTTGGCGCTGTTAAAGAGCGAGCTGCGCCTTCAAAACCCAGCTCTTCGATCACTTTAGTTGCCAGCGCCCGGCTCTTAAGTAGCTCGTATTGGGTTTGAAAAAACTCATTATTTGCGGAATCTCCACTGATTCCCACATCGAAGTTAAGCACTTTGGCACTTTCTTCTGAGTCAATTTGTATGGTGGCCGTCGCTTTGTAGGACGGTTGTATTTTCAGCGTGATAACGAGTGCTACCAAAAACACTAATATGGCAGTCAGTAGCACGGTTCCTTTCCGTCTGATAAGAACCGACAGCAGCTCACGCAGATCAATTTCATCATCAGTCTCCTGACGATTATCGTCTGGTCTAGTGACAATGTACTGCTCTTTGGGTTGGGCATACCTGTCACTGTCAAAAGCAGGAAGTTGTGTACTCATGCGTTTTCAGCCTAAAAAGGGGGCTACCGAATGCGGCACTGCTCTGCTTGAAAGCAGTGGCTCCAAAATGAATATGACCTGAATTTAAACACTAATTATCGTCTTTTGCTACATAAAAATAAGCCGTTTAGTGTTTTTTGTAGATATTAGTGTTTTTTATAATGCATTTTTGGGCGATTTTTCATGATGATTTTTTCTTGAATGGATGATGTTAACTAATTGATTTTTAAGTATAAAAATCAGTCATTTTTTGTTTGATAAAATCATGTTTACCTATACGTTAAGTGTGTTAAATTTTCACTAAATTGCGTTTAATCAAACATGATTTTTATTGCCACTGTTATAGTCGGCAGGCTAGTTTGCTTGTTTTTTAACTTTTTGGAGTGAAATAATGATGAAAAAGACACTGTTAGCACTATGCACAACAATTGGTTTAACACTTGGTGGGACAGTGCTGGCCGATCAGGTTAAGGGTTTGAATGTTGTGGTGACATCACCGGATCGTCAGACTCAGATGATGGCAATGGTGCTGTCCATGCAGACGCTGAGTAAGCACAATAAAGCGGTCAATATGGTGCTGTGTGGCGCGGCAGGCGATTTGAGCCTGAAAGAAACTAAGACTGAGGTGGTAAAGCCGGTTGGTTTGTCACCAAGCCAGTTGCTTGGAAAGATTATCCAGCTTGGTGCGAAGGTTGAGGTGTGCCCGCTTTATTTACCCAATGCGGGCAAAACTGAGGAAGCACTGCTGGAGGGCGTCAGCGTGGCCAAGCCGCCAGTTGTGGCAGGTCGTTTATTGGATGATAACTACCACACTTTATCGTACTAATTGATTGCTTGGCGATCACTGGGGTCGTTCGCTCCGGTGATCGTTCACTCCCCAGCCGCTCCATAAGCAGCCAGGGAAATCACGGAGTATATTTAGCAGTGCATTCATTGGGGGATTTAAATGCACCGTATTGCCGTGACAAATTGGATATATTGATAAAAAATCAGTCAATATAAGCCAGTGCAATTTTAAGCATTCTGCGAACGGGCTCGGCAGCACCCCAAAGCAGTTGATCACCTACCGTAAATGCCGTGAGGTACTCTGGCCCAATGTTCATCTTACGAATACGACCCACCGGAATCGTCAACGTGCCGGAGGTTTTCATTGGCGTCAAATCCTGAAGGGTGGATGCTTGGTCATTCGGAACCACGGTAACCCATTCATTATGCCCAGCAATAATAGACTCAATTTCTTCAAGTGGCAGGTCCCGCTTGAGCTTGATAGTAAAAGCCTGGGAGTGGCAACGCATTGAGCCAATGCGAACACATTGCCCATCCACCGGAATACTATTCTCCTGTGTATTCCCAAGGATTTTGTTGGTTTCAACCAAACCTTTCCATTCTTCTTTGGTTTGGCCTTGTGCAACAGCCTTATCAATCCACGGAATTAAACTACCGGCCAGCGGTACGCCCCAGTTCTCTTTGCTCAAATCATCTGCGTTCATTTTGGTCGTCACTTTACGGTCAATATCCAGAATCGCGGAATAGGGGTCGGCTAATAAATCATTGACTTCAGCTTCGAGTTCACCCATTTGAGTTAGCAACTCACGCATGTTTTTTGCACCCGCGCCGCTGGCTGCCTGATAGGTCATTGAGCTAATCCACTCAATCAGGTCTTTTTCAAATAATCCACCTAGCGCCAGCATCATCAGCGATACGGTGCAGTTACCGCCAATGTAGTTTTTCACGCCTCTTTTCAGACCTTGGTCGATGACATCACGGTTCACTGGGTCTAGTACAATGATGCTGTCATCTGCCATGCGTAATGTTGAGGCCGCATCAATCCAATAACCATCCCAGCGAGCGCGCAACGCCTCATAAACCGCCGTGGTGTAGTCACCGCCCTGACAGGAAAGGATAATGTCCATCTCTGCAAGCTTATCGATGTTCATCGCATCTTCTAACGGCTTGGCCCCGTGACCAATATCAGGCCCTGCCTCACCCACCTGGGACGTGGTGAAGAAAACAGGCTCGAATCCCTCAAAGTCGTTCTCAGCACGCATGCGCTCCATTAATACCGAACCAACCATGCCACGCCACCCGATGAAACCAACTTTGCGCATATGATGAACTCCTACAATCTATTACACTGAAAAAATGAGGCTCCGATTGTATCACTGACAATAATTTCGGTCATTGACAAAAGTTTTGGTAGGTTTTAAGACCTTTTTTCGATAATAATTTGCGATATTAACCTTAGGTCGGATGATTTTATTGGGTGTTGAATAATCTTAGGCCAAGGGTTATATTGCGAGAGGTCAAATATAAAAATAATAGATGAGGGTAGGATAATCCTTCCCGGGTGAGGAACACTCATGGTGCCAAAACTCCTGCGTCACGCGCAGCTTGGCTTCTCTCTGATGGAGATATTGATCTCAATCGTTGTGCTGTCCTTTGGCCTGTTAGGCTTGGGCGGGTTACAGATGACTGCGCTAAAGGAAACCAATAATTCACATTTCAGAACAGTTGCAAGTTTGGCTGTCACTGATTTAGCGGACAGAATGCGTGCGAACTATACTGCGGCAGAAGCGGGTCAATACAATTCGCAGTACGACTTGTCCACTTGCAACACGCCTCCAGAGAAACTGTGTAAGGCAAACACCATTTGTACGCCGTCAGAGCTAGCGGTTTACGATTTGTATCACGTTAATTGTGGTGTGGTTGCTGGGAACCTGCAAACCGGAGGCATACAGTACAATTTACCTAGTGCTTATATGTCCGTTGCTTGTGGTGAAACGCCCTGTAAGCCAGATTCGGAGCACACAATTCTGGTACGTTGGGAGGAAACTGACAATGATGACAGTGACACACAGGCACAAACACGTACCTACGTATTAAAGTTTTCCCCTTAAATAATTACAACAATAATCGGAGTGAACGGGTAATGCGTAAGCAAACCGGTGTTCCAAAAATAGATGGCTTGTCACTGATTGAACTGATGGTCACTATGGTGGTTTCTTTGTTCTTAATGAGCGGTGTTGTCACTGTATATTTGGGTGTTAAATCTAATGACAAAGTCCGATCTGAAATCAGTGAAATGGACGAGAATGGACGCAACGCTTTAATGCTATTGCGTGACATTATTAGTCATGCGGGCTACAGATCCATCAATAACCTAGCATTAGATACACCCTTCTATGTCGATAGTGCGAATATTCCGAACCCTAAGTGTCGTGGTGGTGCAGCAAAGCTGGTTTCATATCCGCCGATTCTAAGTAAAAAGACACGCAATTCTGTCGCTGGAAAGAGAGATACACTTGTAACAGTGCATATAGCAGATAGTCCCACTGTGGCTGGTAGTTCAGGCGGTTTGTTAGTTGCTGATTGTCAGGCTGGTGTGATTCCCGCAGAGTGTAGTTCTGATCCGGTTGCAGGGCTTCACACTTCCTCAGATTCAAGGATTTATAACTACTTATACATCAACACTCCGAGCAAGCGGAGAGTACTGACTTGTATGGGGTCAAGGGGAGGATCACAGCCTCTGGCGGAAAATATTGAAAATATGCAATTCCTTTATGGCGTGTCATCGGGAGGGAGTCTGGTTTACCGCAATGCCGATAGTGTCACCGCAAACGCGGAGTGGGATAGTGTGGTAACGGTACGCGTGGCGCTGTTGGTTCGTTCGGAAAATGGCGTCCTCAATAAGGCGGAATCAAAATCATTCTTGTTACTGGATGAAAAGATTACCACGCCTAAAGATAAAAGAATTTACAAAGCCTATACAACTACAATCGTGTTGCCTAATCGGTTAGATCGTGAGCTTTAACATTATGAATATTAGAAAAATAACAAAACAATCAGGTATAACGCTTGTTACATCACTTGTCATGTTACTGGTAGTAACCCTGTTGGGAATCACGGCAATTAAGTTGTCGAAAACGGATCTTATCGTTGCCAGAAATTACCAGCAACAGTTAACTGTTTATCAAGCGGCAGAAACGAAACTCAGGCAGGATGTCAACTTTTACCATTTATATGAGTGGATGTTGGATAATACAAAGCACCCAGAGAAAGCAGAAGACCAAAATCTGGTCAGTGAAACCCTGGTTGTTGATTTAGGGAGAAAATATATTTGCAAAGGGCGTTTAAGTCGTGCCGCCAGTATTGGTCCAGATGCCCCCCCATGTAAGTTATTCATGTTTAAGATTGACTCGTACTTAGAAGGTACGGGTGCTAAAGACAGTCATTACCAGGGAGCGGGAAAGCAAATTCCCAATGCTTCGAGGGGTAGTTATCTCTAACTTTTTGTGTGGTATGACACAAAAATAATAAAAATAACAATTGAGTGTTTGTTATGAAAAAAAATAAATATAGTCGCGTTTTTGCGGGTCTTTTAGGACTGATCAGCAGTGTGATGGTCGCCAAGCCATCTTTTGCAGATGATACTGAGATATTCTTTTCAAAGAATCATGTTGGTATTCGACAAAATGTCATGTTTATTGTTGATGGCTCTGGTTCAATGAATCTCAAAGTATCGGAAGGTGGCCCTTCTCGTCTTGATGTGATGAAGAGAGTTCTCTCGCTGGTACTTAAAAATGCACCCGACAGTCTGAATGTTGGTTTGATGAATTATGGCGAAGACCGGTGGCGGAGGCAGGGTCATGGTGTTAAGTTCCCAGTCAAGCCTATTAATGATCTGGCACTGCCTATTGTTGGCGGGAAGATTCCGATTAATCAATGGGGACATAGGGAGTGGTGGCATAGCAGTATTCCTGAGCCTTCTGCAACGATGACTGTCCGTGAATATTTATCCAAGATTACCGATTGGTACTGGAAGGATAATTGGTATTCCGTAACTTATGGTAATAAAAATGTCATTGATATGCCCAGAAAGGGTGCCACACCAATTGTGGATGCATTATATGAGGCGGCACTTTATTTTCGTGGCGAACGGGTCACATTTGGCCTTGGTGATGCGGGTTTTTGGAATCGCTGGTCTGCGCATCCATCAACCTATGAAGGTGATATGATTAAATGGGATAAATTCTTGTGTGATCGCACTTATACGTATCGTACCAATCACGCGATTGATTTTGCTAACAGGGAAAAGCCTTGGCTGGTGTGTAAGGGTACAGGTGCGAACTCAAGCCCAAGTTATGAAAATTGTAAGCAGGTAGAGTCTTGCAGAACTATAAGAAAGAGGGTTTGTGTTGAGTGGGTAGGTGGGTATTGTTCTGATCCGCAAGCAGTAGAGATTGGTACAAGTTGCCCTGATGGTGCTTGGGTGGGTGGATATTGTAAAAATAATAGGTATCGCTACAAGCGGTTTAAAAAATGTAGTTATGAAGTTTGTAGTGGTGGGCACACATCAGAGCCAAATTACATAAGCCCAATAACTCAGGAATGTCAGAATAATTATATTGTTTTATTGTCTGATGGTAAGCCAGGTGATGTCAGCTCTGATACTGAAAATATGACCTATAAGAAATTTCAATGGGGTGTACTCCCTCCGTTGGTGAATAAACTGGATTCCTCTGAAACCTTTAGTCATGTTAATTGTGACAGCAACCCTGAACCCAGTGGCTTCCGTCATGGTGTTTGTGGGCCCGAGTTGACCCGCTTCCTTGCTGATACTGATAATAGTGACCTCAATGGTCAGCAGGACATTCAAACGTACACTATTGGTTTTGGTTTGAGCGGTGAGCCAGCTTCTGAAAACTATTTAAAAAGTTTGGTAACGACTGACAACCCGGATACGGATGAAATAGAGGGTTATTATTCAGCCAGTGACGAGAGTGAATTATCAACTGCCTTTAGTACGATATTGAATAAAATCGGTGCCAGCACGACATCATTTGCTGCGCCCGGATATAGTGTTAATACAAGTACGGAGCTGTCACATGAAAAGTTTGTTTATATTCCAGTATTTGATAAGCAACTAGTTCCCCGATGGAGCGGAAATTTAAAGAAGTTCAAGATTGACTCCAGTGGTGGTGTGAATGTCATCAAGGGTAAGAATAACAAAATAGCGATGACAGAATTTGGCGTATTTGAGGATGATGCCTGGGATTTATGGTCAAATTCAACCACAGCCGATGGTAAAGAGGTTAGTGGAGGGGGAGCAGCTTCTTTGGTAGATCCGAATAATCGTTTGGCGGTGACGGATGTGGCATGTTCCTCATATCCTTGTGATCTAACGAGTGAGTCAAATTTAATTAAACCAAGTAACGCCAATGATTCGGGTGTCATTTCTAATGCAGTGCTAGGGTTAGATAACGACACGGAAGAGGCACTGCGTTTAACCTTGGTTAATTTTGCTCGTGGACTTGTCTGGAATAAAACCAAGGGCGTTTATGATGCTATTCCACATATGGGTGATATGCTGCATGGCGAACCTGCGGTGGTCACTTATGATAAAAACTATCAAGAAAATAGTGCGAGTTCTGAAACCAAGCCGGGCCAGGTTGTTTTTGCGGCAACAAATGAAGGCTACCTTCACGCGTTTAATTCAATGACAGGTAAAGAGTTATTCGCGTATATGCCATCTGCCTTAATGAAAAACCTCAACACTCAGTACAAAAACTCTGACTTGGGTAATCACGCTTATGGTATTGATGGCTATATCACCACCTGGTATCTCGATAAGAATAAAGACGGTGTGATTGACGCTGCAGGTGGTGACAAGGTTTATCTGTACTTTGGTCTAAGGCGAGGTGGCAGAGCCTATTACGCATTGGATGTCACTGATGTTACAACACCTAAGTTGCTGTGGAAGCTTGATTCAAATACTGAGCACTTTAGTAACCTGGGCCAGAGCTGGTCAATGCCCTATTTGGCTAGAATAAGAACGGGTGACCATGAGATGAAGGAAGTGGTTATTTTTAGCGGTGGCTATGATCCCAATCAGGATGAAGAAGATCTTTCAGTACGTCGCACCACTGATGAGATGGGAAATGATGTATTTATCGTTGATGCACTGACGGGGGACTATATCTGGTCCTTACAAGGTGGTTCGAGTGGCCACACAGCAGAGGTGGATGTATCCGAACTGAGTCATAGTATTCCCGGTGGCGTCAGGTTGTTAGACCTGAATCGTGATGGCGCAATCGACAGAATGTATTTTGCGGATACAGCGGGACAGGTTTGGAGGCTTGAGCTACCTATGGGGCCAAGTTATGACCTAGCCGACTCCAAATTAATATTGTTTGCTAATTTGGGTCTTAAGGCCGGACAAGCAACTGGTTCGCAGGAAGCAAGAATGTTCTTCAATGAGCCCGATGTCTCTCTGTTAAGGCATTCATCCAGAAGGTGGCTGGCTATTTCTATTGGTAGTGGTTATCGCGCGCATCCGGCCAATGATAAGGTTGAGGACGGGTTTTATGTACTTCTGGATGGTGCGGTCAACGTTCCCCTTGAAAAGAAACTGAAAAGTGATGATAACTTTGAGACACTGACAATTTCTGATCTTGTAAAGATAGAGTACATAGATGGAGCAATTAATAAGGGGGCTATGAGAGGGAAAACAATCTTTGATATGGAGGATAAGGCTGGATGGTATTTGGACTTACCTGAATCTGGGGAAAAAGTGTTAGCAAACAGCATCACAACGGCAGGATCTGTTATGTTTACGACATTGGTACCATCCAGTGGAGCAAGCGCTGCCGTTGCAGACCCCTGTAAGGGCGCATTGACCCAAGGTCGCTTTTACTCAATGGATCTTTTGACAGGCAGTGCAGGGAGCGACTTGAATCGAAACAAGAAAATCACGGACGAAGACCTGTTTGCAGTCGTAGCATCTAACGAGATTCCCGGGCCGCCTCAGCGTGTGTTTAATGACCCAGTATGTGTTGATAAAAAGTGTGAGCAGATAGTTGATGTACGGGTTGGAAAGAAGAACTCCCCCGTAACGGGTTATGACTCGGCATTTCTGGAGAGTGTCTTTTGGACAAATCCGCCAAACGGCCAGTAGTGGGAGATTTGCGAGCAAGAAAAGCTGACACTAGGTGTGTGAATCACACACTCCACCTCAGCGGCTCCTTTGGCTGTAGGCTGCTACATAGTTCATTACTGAGTATCTCCTTTTGCTCACAGAGAGTGGAGCAGCTTGGTAATGAACTTTCAATTACTTACGGTTTCAGAGTATTCGTTCAATAATTTTTTGTCGTGCATAGAGCTCGTATTTTTAATGATTAACAGGTGAATCAAATGGATGCTAAATCTTTTTTAGATGATTTATTACAAACCGGACGCGATATGGCCGCAAAGGGTCAGGCAGCGGTTGAGAAAAAACTGGATATTGAAGAACCGGGTGAGAAGCGAGATGCTACCATCACCGGCATGAAAACTGGCGCGGTGGCCGCAGGTGTGATGGCATTATTGCTGGGAACCAAAGGTGGTCGTCAGGTAACAGGCTCGGTATTGAAGTTAGGTAGTCTGGCAGCCGTTGGTGGCATTGCGTGGCAGGCTTATAAAAAATGGAGTGAGACAAATCAGGCGGATACGGAGAATGAAAAAGCCGTGGCGGTCAACCAGCTCGGCCATGATGCTGCTAATGAGCGCAGTATGACCTTGCTCAAGGCGATGATTGCTGCGGCAAAAGCGGATGGTCATGTGGATGAAATGGAAATGGCCGAGATTCAAAAGCAAATTGACGCGCTGGGCCTGACGGGTGACATTGCGGGATTTGTGCAGCGTGAAATTGCCTCACCTACCAGTCTGGAAGCATTAGCGGCTTTGTCTGACAGTCCTGAAACGGCTGCGGAAATTTATTTGGTATCTTCCGTGGTGGTGAATAAGGAAAATGAAGTCGAGCGCGCGTATCTTGAAGCGCTGACGACAGCGTTGGGGCTTCCTGATTCCTTGCTGGCCGAATTGGAAAAAGCACGGGCGGAAGCTGAGGAAAGAGACGCCTAGATCCCTACTTTATCGTGCGTTCAGGGCTGAGTGCTTAGAGTGCCTCAGCCCTGGTTGTCAGCACTTTCAGATCAATTTAATGTACTGCTTAAAAATTAAGCAATATGCTGAAAAGCTAGCTATTGCTCGCTTTCGACTGCTTATAAAAACACTATGAACAAGTTTATCCACAGTTTATGTGGACAAGCGTGAATAACTTCAGATGGCAAACATTGCCTGTATTTTTGGCGGGTTCACTTGTCTGCATTAGACATGACTTAATCTGACAATTTTGTTATTACTGTGCAGATTTGTAGCGAAACTCCGCAGCCAGTTCGCTCAGCCCCAGACCATTCATTTTATGCACACGAATCTGCACGGGGATGCGTTCTTTCATGGCTTCAACGTGGCTAATGACACCAATCATCTTCCCGGAGGCATTGAGGTTATCCAGCGTATCTAAAGCTGTGTCCAATGTCTCACTGTCCAGCGTACCAAAGCCTTCATCAAGAAAGAGTGAGTCGATACTGGTTTTATGGCTGACCAGGTCAGACAGTGCCAATGCCAGTGCCAGACTGACCAGAAAACTTTCTCCGCCGGATAGCGTTTTGGTATCACGTATGCTGTCCGCCTGCCATGTGTCGATTACTTGTAATGCCAGTGTCTCGCCGACTTTGCGTTGCAGTAAATAGCGTCCGTGTAAACGCTCCATCTGCTGATTTGCCAGATACACCAAATGATCTAGCGTTAAGCCTTGTGCAAAGCGGCGGAATTTGTTGCCATCTTTGGAACCGATCAGGGCATGTAGATAAGCAATGTCATCATACTCTGTCTGACTCTTTTCAATATCTGCCAGTAAAGCTGCCTGTTTGTTACGTCGCTCAGTGTCATTGTCGAGGCTGTGCTTTATTTCCCCTTGTTGATGATTAATGGACTTGAGTTGTTGGTTGATGGCTTGTAATTGCTCGCTGACAGCCATTTCAGGCGTTTCTGCAAAGGCTTGTTGCGCCGGTGTTGCCTGAAGTGCATCCAGTTGGGTTGTGGCTTGTTCCTTGAGTGCCTGCGCACGCTCAATGGCGCGTTGTAACTCGGTCTTTAATGCCTGCAAGCGCTGTTGTTCTGGCTCGGAAAGCAGAGCGGCTTCAAAAGTTGGCTGATCTGCAAACGGGCTGGCTCTGAGCGCGTCTTGCCATACTTGGTGTTGTGTTTCCCACGTTTGTTGGCAGTCAGTTAGTTGCACAGTGGCGGCGCGCAGCTGGCCGTTTAAAGACTCCAGCTTTTCCCTGCTGGCTTGATAGCTGGTCTGGGCGGCTGACTGAGATTGCTCTGCTTCCTGTTTGGCAAATTTGGCGGCTTCACGTTCAGCGGTGACTGATTTATCGGCGAATAGTGCGGTACGCTCTGCCTGTTTTTGTGCAAGTGACTCAGCTAAGCCTTGTTTCCCGGTATTGAGTTGTGCTGATTGCTCCTGATAACTTGCGAGTACGGTATTCAGATTAGTGATTTCGATATTTAGCCCCGTTAGCACTTCCTGACAAGCTTTAAGCCGTTCAACCGTGTCCTGCCATTGTGCAGCGGCATGACGTTTGTCAGCCAGCCACTGATCTTGCTCTTCCAAAGCTGGCAGTGTGTAGTGGAGGACGGCTAACTGCGCTTCCAATTGCTCAGACAGTGCATCTTTCTCTTCGCGGGCGCGTTTTCCGTCAGCGGTGAGTGTTTGCATCTGGCGAGACAGGTTGTTTAAAGCTTGCTCGGTTAATGTGGCTTGGTGGACGGCTTTATCGTATTGCTGCTGGGCTTGGATCAGGGCATCACTGGCTTGGCGTTTGTTTGCCTCTAATTGTTTCAGGTGTTCCAGACGATGAGTGAGTGTTTGGTAAGTCTGCTGTGAGTTTTGGAGATACTGTTCAGTGGCCGCTGTATCCGATAAGGTCAAGCGGACTGATAAGGTGTTACAGAGTGTTTCCCACTGTGTGCTATCTTGGTCTAAATCTTCTTCCAGCGTATCAAGTTGTTGAGCCTGCGTTTCAATTCGTGTCTGGATTTTGGCGACTTGCAGGTTGAGCTGATCCTGTTGTTGTTCCAACGTATGAAGTGCTTGTTTGGCAGCTTGCTGTCGCTTTTCAGTGCCGGACAGGTCTTTCTGCTGATACTCCTTAACCAAAGGGTGCTGTGTTGATCCACATAGCGGACAGGCTTCATTGGCTCGTAATTTATCGCGCTCTGCTGTTAAACTGATGATGAGTTTTTCTTGCTCAATGAGTTTGTCAATATCCTCAAGCTGTGTTTGTTTTTCTGCAATCTGCTGTTGCAGGTTCTGTTGTGCGCCTTGCTGCTCTCTGAGTTCCGCTTGGTATTGTTTGCGCGTTTGTAGGTATTCTGCCTTTTGCTCGCTGAGTTTGGCGTGGTGTGTGGATAAATGGCTGAGGCTCTGCAACTGGCTTTGTTGCGCGGTGAGGCGCTGGTAATTCTGCTCCAGCGTATTGAGCTCATCTCCATTCAGTGCAGCGCTCAGTGTTTGCTCGGCAGCATTTAAGGCGTTGCTGCGTGTATCAAGTGATTGCTTACTCGCCAATACAGTTTCATTGTGGCTGTGTTGCTGGCGTTTGGTTTCAGTCAGCTCGGTTTCTAATCGTTTGTATGCCTGCTGATGCTCGCGGTGTTTGTCGGTATGGCGCTTGAGTTGAGCAAACTGATCTTCCCACAGTCCCAAGTGCTCAGACAAAACGGCATCATTTTGGTGTGTCTTTTGATAGCTCTGTAGCTCGTTGAGTAGAGCGTTTTGCTGATGTAGTGCATCGCGTTTCTGGCGAAGCTTCTGGCTGGCTTGTTGTTGCTCTTGATTAACCTGGGCAAGCTGTTGCTCGATACTGCTCAGTTGATCACGCAAGTTGGCGCAGGCATGATCCAGTGGCACGACCTGCTCATTCAGCAAGGTTTCCAGCGTTTGTTGTGCCTGGTCCGCCGCTTGAAATGTTTGCGTTGCATCCGTCAGTGCCTGTTGATATTGCTCACATTGCTGCGACTGCGCTGATACATTCTGCTGGATATTTTCCTGTTCCTGCTTGGCTTTTTCCAGATTCAGACGGGCTTGCTGTTGTAAGCTAAATGGCACACGTAATTTCTCAGCTGGCTCAGCATTGGCCAGCCGCTCAAGTTCATCCGCTGCTGCGACTTTTGCTTGTTGCGCCTGATGCAGTTGCTCAGTTGCCTGCTGTGCGGCGTTGCCGGCTTGGTTGAACTCATTCCACCACTGCTGATGCTGTTGCCATTGGTTAAGCTGCTGTTGGCATGCGGTTTCCTGTTGTTGTAGCTCGTGCTGTTGCTCTTCCAGCGCCTCACGCTGTTTAGCATCCAGCAACTCCATGCCATCCACTTTGGCCTTTAACTCGGCGAGTGCCTGCTTTTTTTCACTAAAATGCTCGTGGACGCGCATTGAAATCTGCCCGTAAATTTCAGTACCCGTCAGCTCTTCCAGCAACTCGGCGCGGTCATTGGTATCCGCATTTAGAAAAGCCGCAAATTGCCCTTGTGATAGCATCATCGACTTGGTGAAGCGCGCAAAATCTAGCCCGGTCAGGGACTGTACTAGCCGGTTTTTCTCACTAACTTTGGAAGCCAGAATCTTGCCATTCGCACTTTCCTGGAGGCTGTCACTGTTGAGTTCGGCAAGCTCTACCTGTGCGGCTTGTAAATTCCCATCAACTTTATTCCGTGAGCGGCGCTGGCTCCAAAATGCACGATAGGCTTGCCCCTTAACCTCAAATTCCACCTCGGCGAGACACTCTGCCGTGCCGCGAGTCATCAGTTCATTAGTGCTGGTGGAGATAGTTGGTAGGCGGGGTGTACGGTGATACAGCGCCAAACATATCGCGTCTAAAATCGTGGTTTTTCCCGCGCCGGTGGGGCCGATAATGGCGAATAGGCCATTGTCAGAAAACGGCGGTTGAGTGAAATCAATCTTCCATTCACCTTTCAGTGAGTTGACGTTTTTGAAGCGTAGGCTAAGGATTTTCATGCGGAATCTCCTGCTTTTACTTCATCCACAACTTTTCGGAAGTGGTCAGTGAGCCGCTCCTGTCGTTGTTGCTCCTGTTCGCCCTCAAATTGTTCCAGACTCAGACGGCGCTCAAAGACATCTTCGACGCTTAGCTCGGCCAGTGTTTCTTTTTCCTGCTGTTCGTGGTGTACCCGCTGGCTGGTTCTGGCGCGGCGTAATTGCAGCACCTCGACGTTTAAGTCCGCCGTCATATCCTGAATACGCTGCTGCAAGTCACTGAGGTAATCCTGCGTCTCGACTTCGATACACAGCCATGTCGGGAGTAGCTTGGTGTCATCCTGAGTAGTTACCAAAGTATTCGGGATGCCTTGGGGTGATTCCGTAACGGTTGGTGCCGCTAACTGCTGGCGAATGCTGTCAAGATCCCCCTTGATTACCGCCATTGGCTGAAAGCGTGGCACAAACAGCGGTGACACTTGACTCAGCTTGCCGTCTGCGAAGTCTACGACTAAGACTTGTTTCTTGCTGCCAAGCTCATCAAAACTTAATGGAATAGGGGAGCCACAGTAACGAATATGTGCCGACTTGGCGACTAACTGCGGACGATGAATATGCCCCAGCGCAATGTAGTCGGCAGCCGGAAATGCCTTGGCAGGAAATGCTTCCAGTGTGCCGATATAAATATCCCGAACCGACTCAGAGGTTTGCACACCCATTGCCGTTAAATGTCCCGTTGCAATGATCGGGAGAGGGCGGTCGTATTCAGCGCATTTTTGCTTGGCTAGCGTATAAAGCGCCTGATAGTGATCGGCAATCGCCTGACCAACCGCCTGTTGTTTGCCAGTGGCACATTCCCCCGCCTGACTGCGAATGACATCGCGTGGGCGGATAAACGGCACGGCGCAAAGCACTGCGCCTGCCTCGCCATTCTTGTCGTTAAGCACCAAAATTTGTTGGTTTAAGTCGTCTTGTACATTGGCAATCACATGGGTATTGAGATAAGCCAGCAAACCCTTGGACTCATCCAGTGTGGAGACTGAATCATGGTTTCCCCCAAGCACCACAAGCTGGCAATTAAGCTTGCTCATTTCCACCACAAAGTAATTGTAGAGCTTGCGTGCATAACTGGGCGGCGTGCCGGTATCGAAAATATCCCCAGCAATGATTACCGCATCAACGGCTTGTTCATGAACTTGTTGGAGTAGCCAATCAATAAACGCCTGATGTTCAGCCGCACGGCTTTTGCTAATAAAGTGCTGACCTAGGTGCCAATCGGAAGTGTGTATGATGCGCATGCTGTGTGCTCACGGGAAAGTGGGCACTATTGTAGCTCAGTCTGGCTCATTATTTGAGATACTTCAAAGACGGCTCCGTTTGGTTTTCGGTCAGTGACTTCAATGCGCCCCTTATAGCGTTTTACCACCGCATTCACGATGGCAAGCCCCAGCCCGTAGCCACCTGTTTTTCTACTCCGGCTGTCATCGCCGCAATAGAAAGGAGTGAACAGATGTTGCTTGTCTTTGTCGGCAACACCAACACCATCATCCTCGATAGTTAGCCGTATCAAGTTATCGCATTGTTTGAGTGTTATCCAGATGTTCGCATTGCTATAAGCCAGCGCATTGCTCACAAGGTTATCGATCAATAACTGGCCATGCATTGGATGCATTCTCACCCAGATATTTGGGGCTAATGATGAGTGAATAGCGATATTGCGCTTGTTCAGTAGATTGTCGAGGCGTTGTTCAATGAGCTGGGTGAGGTTAATCGGGTCGGCGTGGTCAGTGGTATTTTGGTTAATCCGCTCCAGTGTTAGCAACTCATTTGTGAGCGTATCCATGTCCATCACATAACGATCCAGATCGTTTAGTAGTGCCCGGGAAGACTCATCCAAGGTGCTTTGGTTGACCATGCCCAAGGCTAGTTGCATTCTAGCCAGCGGTGTTCGTAGTTCATGGGCGATTGCGTGGGTGATAATCTGTTGCTCTTGCCGTTGTTCATCCAGGCGGTCGGCCATATTGTTAAAGCAGTGTGCCAATGACTGAATGGGTTCCGGACTATCGGTCTTTATCCGAACATCAGAGTGATTCGCATCGTATGCGGCAACGATTTGCTGTAAGGACAGTATGGGTTGTTCAATCCGTCGGCTTAGGTAGCGAATAATCAGGGCAAGCACGAGACTAATGGCGAAAATAAATAGGCCCGGCAGCCAAGCTTGAAGCATTCTTTCCTCATCATCTGGGTCAGCATCATTAGTATTATGTGCCAAGTCGGTGACTACAAAGTAGGCTGGTTGATTGGGATAGGGATACACCGATGTCATCAGGCCATCACGGGTGATGTAAACGCTGCCCTGATGGTGGCTGGATAGATAGTCAGCATCTGCTAAAAAAGCGTCCAAGGCTCGTTGATCCATTGACTGGACGGTAAAGTGACCAGTCTCTTGTGGTGGAAGTGGGTACGGCTTGTTGCGTAGTTGCTGAGTCTCTTGTTCAACATCGGCGACAAAGTCTGCGATGGAATCTTGCTCCAGGTAAGTATTGACACCCAGCCAAATCAGCGCGAATGTGACAAAAATCGCGGCCAACACACCCAGATAAAACTGGCCAAATAGGGAAAGTTTCATCTTATCTTGACCAACATATAGCCTTTGCCCCGAATGGTCTGGATGATTGGGCTGTCTTGCTCCAGTTGTTCCAGTTTTTTGCGTAACCCGGAAATCCGCATATCCATTGAGCGATCAATGCCGTCATATTCAATGCCACGGAGTTGCTGGTAACAATGATCCCGACTCACAATTTGTCCTTCGTGCTTTATGAGCAGGGCCAATAAATCAAACTCTGAACTCGTGAGAGGAATCGCCTGGCGATTAACTTCTGCCTGGCGGGATGCCAAGTCCACCCGTAACGCACCGTTACAATAAACCGTTATTGCAGGTGTAGAGGGTTGTACGCGACGCAGGAGCGAGTGGATGTGTGCCATTAGTACGTGAGGGCGAACGGGCTTGGTGAGATAGTCATCCGCCCCCACATTGAGTGACGCTATTTCGGTAATATCATCTTCGCTGGCCGTGAGCATCATTACCGCACCTTGGTAAAACGTGCGTATTGATCGGCAAATATCAACGCCGCTCATGCCGGGTAGCATGACATCCAAAATAACGATATTGGGTAGGTGTTGACGAATCGCCTCAACCGCTTCATCATCGTGATCGACAAGATGGAAGGTAAACCCTTCACTGGTAAATAGCATGCCTAAGAGTCTTGCTATTTCGGCATCGTCTTCAACCAATAAGATGGAGAGGCTGGCAGTGCGATTCGTCATATTTTATCCATTGTTGGTGGTCTACAGGCTCTGAGTCTGATCACTAAACTGCATAGACTCAATACCGCTGAGGGTATCCGTTCCGTCTCGATTGGCCGTCTTGTCTGTTACCGTTGTCACTCCATTGACTGTCGATATGGTGTAATCCGCCACGGCGCCACTGAATACAGCCGTATCAACACCGCTGCCACCTGTTAGTGTATCATTACCCTTGCCACCCGTGAGCTTGTTATCACCCGCATTACCGGTGAGTCGGTTTGCCTGGTCATTCCCCGTGATGCCTGAGTTCAGGTTGCCCAACAGCTGCGCGTCAAGAAAGTACTGCGACTTATGGGTGTAAGGTTGACTGGCATTATAAGCTAGGGAGAAAGTACCATCAAAGTTGGCATCAATCCGCGCGGTGTAGGTAATCCACGGGCTGAAAAACTTGGGCTTGGCTGGATCCACCAACGCCCAGCCCATTGGATCCTTGCTTTGAATTTCTGCCCGCGTTTTCGCTGCGTAGCCACCCCACATACCGCCTGTGCCGCCCGTCCATGCGCCCCAAAGACCGTAATAACTATCAATCACTGCGGCAAGGTATTCTTGCGTCAGACTGTTTTCCGCCTTCAACTCATTGTACCAAGTGGGGTCATTGTTTGCCCACAACCCGCTACCACCATCTGATGTGGGCTTGGCATTATTCGTAGCCGCACGGATTTCAGCTTGATAAGTGGTGTTTAGTACACCTGCACTACCAGGGTTGCCATCAATACCAATGCCTGTATCGTGAACCAGATGGAGAATTTCCTCAAAGGCCGCATCTCTTGCGGTGTTATAGTTATTATTGATATAGGCCGTCGTCCCTTCCACGGTGTTTTCGGTTTGATAAAGTGGTTGCCCACTCAAGCTGATATTGCCAGTATCCGAACCATTAAGTAGTAACAACGTGGCGCCATTATCTGCCATTTTATTAGCAATGGCTGTTTTATCCGCGCCATATTCCGCATTCTCAACATTGGTTAAGTAGAATTGTAAAATGCTTCTGGCACGGATCATTTGTTCATTGGTGATTAGATCTTGTGCATAAATATGGATTGGCCTGCCATTAGGTGCCACTAGGCGAGTGTATTTGCAGAACGTATTTTTAAAGGCTGCACTGGCTGAATTGGGCAGGTAGCCAATCTTCATGGCAGCGCCACTGGTAATATCAGAGGCACAGCTGCTGGTCGTAGTTAAATCAGTGGGACTTGTGATGGTCGTTACACTGCCACTCACGCCGGGAGTTACGCTACCACCCGTGCCAGGAGTCACACTACCGCTTGTGCCCGGAGTTACGCTACCACTTATTGAAGTATTCGAATTATCATCAGAAGAACTACCACCGCAAGCACTCAGTGATAGGGCAATGGCTGCAGAAATTAGGGCTGGATAAAGTCGCATATTTCATATTCCTTTGTATGTGAATGGATGCGTTTTAGTCTAGTGACGTGACTAATTTTTGTCTGTCTTAAAGTGTCAGCAGACTGGATGGATTTGTCAGGGATTGTAAGCATGGCACTCTGACTCAAAATAAATTGCTAGGTGACTTTACTCTGATTGATTAGTAATCTTAGTAGTATGCTCAGCATTATTATTATTAATTGTTTTCTGATTGCGGGCGTGGTGTTGGTACACTACGAGGCGTTGTCTTACTTAACGCAACTGATCCCGAAATTCACCTTTATGCAATCGCGCTCCCGTATTATTGTCGGGATTTTTGGCGCACTGACGGCGCATGTGATTGAAGTCTGGATGTTTGCTCTCGCGTATTATCTGATGATTAAAGAGGGGAGCTACGGAACCTTGGAAGGGAATTTTGATGGCTCCTTGCTGGATGCCGCCTATTTTTCGTTTACCACATACACTTCACTGGGCTTTGGTGACATAGAACCACTGGGCGGGGTACGGTATCTGGTGGGGCTGGAAGCGCTGACCGGCTTGGTACTGATTACTTGGACAGCCTCGTTTATGTATATCGAAATGCAACGGCTTTGGGATGAGCGTGACGAGTGAGTTTATCCGCTCGATAGTGCCTGCTCTATGGCTGCAGCGATTGCCAGCAGGCGTTCATCGTCCCCATGTACACTGCTCAGCATTAGACCAACGGGCGCTTCACCTTCAATATGGCAAGGTAAGCTGATTGCACAGCCATCAAAGTAATTAACCGTTGAGGTATTACGCAAGCAACGCAGATTGATTGATCCTGTCTTGTCGGGGTTTTCGGCATCTATGGCCAACGGTGGAATACAGGAAACCGTCGGATAGATCATTGCATCAATGTTCAGGTCTGCTAGTTGTTGGCAAACTTGCTCAGTTAATCTGGCCTTTTCAGCGTAACGTGCCTGTTGCTCCTCCCTGGAAATAGAGCGGCCACTCTCAATGCGACTGCGTACATAATCTCCGTATGCAGCGCCGTGTGATTCAATCAGTTCGTGATGCAACTCCCATGCTTCATAAAGTACGGTATTGCGGTGGTAGAACATGTCAATGCAGTGATCCAGTACCGGGAAAGTACGGTGGATCAGTCTGCAACCAGCAGCCTCCAATTGCTCAACAGCACGATAAAATGCGGATTCGACTTCTACATCCAAATCATCAAAGACAGTGCTCTGTGGCACCAGTAAACGCAGTTGTTTGGGGGCGGCAACTGGCAATGTGGGTAATGCAGAAAATTGCTTACCCTGCATTAACTGATCTAACAGAAAACAGCTATCGACATCGGTTGCCAACGGCCCCGGCGCATCACAGCGATGTGCCAGTGGATAAACGCCTTTGAGTGATAAACGTCCGTGACTGGGCTTCATGCCGACGATGCCATTAAATGCAGCAGGTATGCGGCAGGAGCCCGTGGTATCTGAGCCGAGCGACGCAGGCACAATACCTTTTGCCACACTCACCGCACTGCCGGAGGACGAGCCACCGGGAATGCGTAATCCTCGCTGACCCCATACAGAATAAAGGGGCGGGAAGTGATCATTAAGACCCATGCCACTAAATGCAAACTCGCTCATATTGGTGCGCCCGAAACATAGCATTCCGGCTCTACGAAGCGGGGCAACCACCGCAGCATCCTCGGCTTCCCTCAGTGCCTTATCGGCTAACACGACAGATCCAGCCAAGGTTTTTTGCCCCTGCACATTAAATAAGTCTTTCAAACTCACCGGAACGCCTGCAAGGATCGGCGCACGACCTGCCTTGCGTTGTCTATCCACGTCACGGGCTTGTGCCAATAAGGTGTCATCATCCAGGAAAAGAAATACACCACGACTGCTGTGTGCCATACCCAGACACGTTCTCATCAACTGCTCGCAGCTAATTTCACACCTATTTAGCTGCTTGGCAATGTTCCGAATTGTGGGTTTTTGGGTCATAGCGAAGATTAGGGCGCGGCTGGGCTGAGACCAACCTCATGCCTGATTTTTCCGATAAACTTGTTCAACTGTCATTGTCAGATTGATCGACTCCAGCTGCAAGGCGTCTCCTCCAAAACAAAAAGCCGAACTAAAAAGTCCGGCTTTTCTATTTCTACACAGGGATGCAATCAACACCAGTGGTTAACCACCGGCCACCATGCTAATCATCACACCCGCAGCAATCGCCGAACCGATAACCCCCGCCACATTTGGCCCCATTGCGTGCATGAGTAAGTGGTTGTGAGGGTTTGCCTCCAAGCCAACTTTATTAGAAACGCGCGCAGCCATTGGCACTGCCGATACGCCCGCAGAGCCAATCAATGGGTTAATCGGATTATCGCTGTACTTGTTCATTAGCTTGGCCAGCAATACGCCCGATGCGGTACCAATACAGAACGCCACTGCACCCAGCGCCAGAATCCCCAGTGTCTCCCAGTTCAGGAATTTCTCGGCGCTCATTTTAGAGCCAACACCTAAACCAAGGAAAATGGTGACGATATTAATCAATGCATTTTGGGCGGTATCACTCAAACGATCCACAACGCCCACCTCACGCATCAAATTACCAAAGCAGAACATACCCAGCAGAGGTGCTGCACTTGGCAGAACCATCGCCACTAGGAACAACACAGCAAGCGGGAAGATGATTTTCTCTGTCTTTGTGACATGACGTAACTGAGTCATCTTAATTGCGCGCTCATTCTCACTGGTCAGAGCACGCATAATGGGTGGCTGAATGATTGGCACCAATGCCATATAGGAGTAGGCGGCTACCGCGACAGGGCCAAGAATATCCGGTGCCAGCATACTGGCCACAAAGATCGCGGTTGGCCCGTCAGCACCACCGATAATACCAATCGCAGCGGCATCATTAATGGTGAAGTCCAGAATACCCATAGAGCTGAGTGCAACGGCACCTAAAACTGTCGCAAAGATACCGAACTGCGCAGCAGCACCCAACAACAGCGTCTTGGGGTTCGCCAGCAGCGGCCCAAAGTCGGTCATCGCGCCAACACCCATAAAGATAATGAGCGGGAACATGCCTGATGCAATGCCGATATTATAGATGTAGTACATCATCCCGCCGGGGCTGGTCATGTGGCCTGCAGCGTCATAAATGGGTGCGGCTTCAAAACCTGCACCGGGAATATTCACCAGCACAGTTCCGACAGCAATGGGTACCAGCAGTAGCGGCTCAAAGCCTTTTTTGACAGCCAGATAAAGCAGCACCAATCCAACAACCATCATGACTGCCTGACCTGCCTGCAACTGGGCGATACCGGAGTCGAGCCATAATTTTAAGAGATTATCCATGAGTCTGTTCCTAGGTCAGTGTTACCAGAGTATCGCCAAGGGAAACTGCATCGCCTTCCTTAACAGTGACCTCAACCACAGTTGCCGATTTCGGTGCAACAACCGTAATTTCCATTTTCATGGCTTCGAGGATGATCATAATATCACCTTCCTCAACTTGCTCGCCCGGCTGAACCAATACTTTAAACACGTTACCGGCCATTGGTGCAGGGAAAGCCTCACCGCCAGTTGGCTCAGCGGCTGCCGCAGGAGCAGGGCTAGCCGCCCCGGCAGCGCCTGCAACCGGAACAATGCCGGTAATATCACCACCATTAGACACGGTGACAACATGCTCCACGCCATCCACTGAAACGGTGTAAACTTCCTCACCCGCTTCAGTCATTACGGCCTCGGTTTCTTTGCCGGTTGGCACTGGCTCAAATGCGGCAGGGTTGCCACGGTTTTCTAGGAATTTCAGACCAATTTGTGGGAATAACGCATAGGTCAGTACGTCATCAATCAAGCCTTCACCTTCTGTTAGCTTGATTGATTTTTCTTTGGCGATGCTGATTAGCTCTTCTTGTAGCTTATCCATTTCTGCTTCCAGCAAGTCGGCTGGACGGCAGGTAATCAATACATCACCGGCGAGTGCCTTTTCACGCAGTTCCGCATTGACAGGAGCTGGCGTCGCGCCATATTCACCACGCAGCACACTTGCTGCTTCGCCTGTCAACTTGGCGTAACGTTCGCCTGTCAGAACGTTTAGCACCGCCTGCGTACCTACAATTTGAGAAGTGGGTGTCACCAGTGGAATAAAGCCTAAGTCTTCACGCACCCGTGGAATTTCTTCCAGCACAGCGTCCAGCTTGTCGCCAGCACCTTGTTCTTTAAGCTGATTTTCCATGTTCGTCAGCATGCCACCTGGGACCTGTGCCACCAGAATGCGTGAGTCAATGCCTTTCAAAGACCCTTCCCATTTTGCATACTTTTTGCGAACTTCACGGAAATACGCAGCAATTTCTTCCAGTAGCTCAAGGTTTAGTCCAGTGTCACGCTCATGTTCTTGCATGATCGACACAATCGACTCAGTTGGCGAGTGACCATAGGTCATCGACATGGACGATATTGATGTGTCCACATTGTCGATACCCGCTTCGATACATTTAAGGTAAGTGGCAGACGACAGACCCGTTGTGGCATGACACTGAATGTGAATGGGCACGGATACTGTCTTTTTCAGCTCACTCACTAGCTCATAACCCGCGTATGGCTTTAACAGTCCGGCCATATCTTTAATCATGATGGAGTCACAGCCGATATCTTCCAGGCGACGCGCCATATCCAGCCAACCTTGAAGCGTATGCACAGGGCTTAGGGTGTAAGACATTGCCGCCTGCGCGTGTTTCCCTGTCTCTCTGACCGCCTTGAGCGCCGTTTCCATGTTTCGCGTGTCGTTCATCGCATCGAAGACACGGAACACATCGACACCGTTCACCGCTGCGCGTTCTACGAATTTATTGACCACATCATCCGCATAATGCCGGTAGCCTAGGATGTTCTGTGCGCGAAACAGCATTTGCTGAGGTGTATTCGGCATGGCTGCTTTTAGCTGACGGATTCTGTCCCACGGATCTTCACCCAAAAAGCGGATACAGGAGTCAAATGTCGCGCCACCCCAAGTTTCCACTGACCAGAAACCCACCTGATCAAGCTTTTCGGCAATCGGTAGCATGTCGTCCAAACGCATACGCGTGGCAAACAGTGACTGGTGGCCGTCTCGTAAAACGACATCGGTAATGCCCAGATGTTGACTGGAGGTGTTATCAGTATTGGTACTCTGACTTATAGTCATTTGATTGTCTCAGTAATAAATTGAAGATTCCCATCCGGGGTTGGAGGATTATCGCTTACGGTGTTGGTTAATTGCGGCCTGAATAATTTTCAGAGTTTCAGGAGCAATGGCTGGCTTGGCAGCGGCAACAGGGGCTTTTCTGGGAGCCGGTGTCTCGGCAACTTTTTCAGGAAACCAGCGCAAAACCACTTTGGACATTGCAGTTGTTGCAAAAATTAGCAGCGTTAGAAAAACGAACACCGTACCCATGCCGAATAGCATGAGACTTAGCCCTTGGTCGATTAAAGAGTTATCCATAGATGTGATGAATCCTCGAAGGCGAATTGCGTAAGTGTGGTCACCCGACAACAGGCTTTCCTCGTTGCGGCCACCACATTGAACCGTTAAGACAGGCGATAAAACTCATCCCGCAGCACTCATACCGAGGGATAAAATCATTATGAATTCGTAACGTAAATTAGCGATATTCAGGGGCTTTGTCAATTTGGGAGGCGGTACAACAGAGAAAAAACCGTGGTTATTCCTGACAGGCTGATTTCAATGCTGGAATGCCTGGTCAGAGGTGCCGGCGCACGACAAATCGCCATGCGCCAGTAAGCTACTAGGGGGCACTAATGCGGATGGCGCAATACTTAACTTCCGCAATTTTAGCCGATGGATCCAGCGCCGCATTGGTCAATTGATTGGCCGCACCTTCAAAATAACAGAAAGGCATGTAAACCGTTCCTGCAGGGGTCAGGTCATCGACACGAGTCTTGACCTCAAGTTCGCCACGGCGGGTTTGTAGCTTGATAGGCTCGCCTGCTTGCACACCAATGGCGAGTAAGTCGCGCTGGTTGACGGCAACATAAGCTTCCGGCTCCAACGCGTCCAGCTTGGATGCACGACGCGTCATACTGCCGGTGTGCCAGTGTTCCAACTGACGGCCCGTAATTAGTATAAATGGGTATTCCTCATCTGGTGTTTCGTCCGGTGGCACAATGGAAGCAGTGAATAATTTGGCCTTGCCGCTTTGTGTCGGGAACGCTTCTGTAAAGATGATGGGGGAGCCTGCATCACCTTCCACCTTACAAGGGTAGGTGACTGATTCATTTTGCAATCTTTGCCAAGTGATGCCCGCAATGGAGTCCATTCCTTGACGCATTTCGTTAAACACTTCTTCTGGCCCTGAATAGTTCCAATCTAGCCCCATACGCTTGGCTATTTCCTGAATAATCCATAAATCCTGACGCGCATCCCCCGGTGGGTCTAAGGCTTGACGGCCTAACTGAACCATCCGGTCGGAGTTCACAAAGGTGCCGGTTTTTTCCGGAAAAGCCGAGGCAGGCAAGACCACATCGGCGTAGTAGGCTGTTTCTGTGAGGAAAATATCCTGAACAACCAAGTGCTCAAGATTTGCCAAGCCAGCACGGGCATGGTTACTGTCAGGGTCCGACATGGCAGGGTTTTCGCCTTCCACATACAGACCTTTTACCTTGCCGTTATACGCTTCATTGACAATTTCTACAGTGGTCAAGCCGATCTTATCGTCAAGTTCGCTACCCCACAATGTCTCGAATCGCTTACGTGAGCTTTCATTGGTAACAGGTTGATAATCAGGAAATACCATTGGGATTAAGCCAGCATCAGACGCGCCTTGAACATTATTCTGACCACGCAATGGGTGTAAGCCAGTACCTTTTCGTCCGATTTGTCCGGTAATCATACAAAGTGCAATCAAGCAGTGTACGTTATCGGTACCATGCACATGCTGTGAAACCCCCATGCCCCAGAGAATCATGGCATTTTTGGCGGTGGCATAGAGCCTGGCAATTTCCCGAATCTTATCGGGCTTAACGCCACAGATTGGCTCCATAGCCTCTGGAGAATAATCCTCTAAATGGGCTGCAAGTGCTTCGTAATTCTCCGTTCTTGTCTCGATAAATTCTTTATCAGTCAGACCTTCCTTGATGATGACATGCATCATTGCATTTAATAACGCGACATCGCTGGCTGGGTTGAACTGAATAAAGTGTGTGGCGTGTCGAGTCATTTCGGAACGACGCGGGTCTAGTAATATGAGCTTTGTGCCTTTTTTAATGGCATTTTTCATCCAGCTTGCACCGACTGGGTGATTCACTGTCGGGTTTGAGCCGGTAATGATGATGACATCGGAATCCAGCACATCGCCCATCGGGTTCGATACTGCACCGGAGCCGATACCACCCAATAACGCGATTACGGAGGAGGCATGACAGAGTCGCGTACAGTGATCCACATTATTGGTTTTAAATCCGGTACGAATCAATTTTTGGAAGAGGTAGGCTTCCTCATTGCTTCCCTTGGCAGACCCCAAACCGGCCAAAGCATTGGCACCGTCTTTTTTTAGTATACTATTCAGACCGTTGGCCGCTACATCTAATGCTTCTTCCCAAGTGGCCTCACGGAAGATGGTGAGCGGATTAGCGGGATCAAAATTAATAAATTCTGCGGTTTTTGGAACATCGCTGCGACGAATCAATGGCTTCGTTAAGCGCTCAGGGTTATGCACATAGTCAAAACCAAAGCGGCCTTTTACGCATAAACGGCTCTTATTGGCAGGGCCATCACGTCCTTCCACAAACAGGATTTTGTTCTCTTTAACATTGTAGGTGAGCTGGCAACCTACACCACAGTATGGGCAAACAGAATCCACTTGCTTCTCTGGCTTAACTAATCCCACGTTATTGGCAGGCATTAGTGCGCCAGTTGGACAGGCCTGTACACATTCACCACAGCCGACGCAACTGGAATCCCCCATCGGGTCGTCTATGTCGAAAACGATTTTAGCCTCAGAGCCACGGTTTGCGTAGCCAATCACATCGTTTACCTGCACATCGCGGCAGGCACGTAAGCAACGGGTACACTGGATACAGGCATCCAGATTCACGGCGATAGCCGGGTGCGAAATATCCTGATCGACTACTTTTCTTGCCTCAAAGCGGGGTGTTTGCACCCCCAATGACGCTGCCCAGTCAGTGAGCTCATTTTTCAGGGTGTACTTCGTCTTCGGCATGTCGGAAAGGAGCAACTCCAAGACCATTTTCTGCGACTTTTGGGCGCGCTCATTGTCTGAATTGACGACCATATCCTGCGTTGGTTGACGACAACAAGAAGGAGCCAGGACTCGCTCGCCATCAATTTCAACCATACACGCACGGCAGTTGCCATCGGGTGCTAATCCGTCCTTGTAGCACAGGTGAGGAATTTTAATATCACTGCGCTTGGCAACCTGCAAAATTGTCTCGCCTTTTTTAGCCTCCAGCACGCGCCCGTTCAGTGAGAATGAAATGACATCGTTATCTTGCGTGTGCGTACTCATGATTTCATCTCCTGAGGGAAGTACTTAATGACGCTTAGCATAGGATTGGGTGCGGCCTGACCCAAGCCACAGATAGAGGCATCAACCATGACTGCGGATAGCTCTTTCATCAGCTCGACATCCCAGTCTTCCTGTTGCATAAGCTGGGTGGCCTTACAGGTACCAACGCGGCATGGCGTACACTGACCACAAGATTCGTGTTCGAAGAAGTGCATGGAGTTTATCGCGCACTTTTTCGCAGTATCTGATTCGGATAACACCACAATAGCAGCCGAGCCAATGAAGCAGCCGTAAGGTTGCAGCGTATCAAAGTCTAAGGGAATATCGCCCAAACTGGCGGGTAAAATACCGCCGGATGCGCCACCGGGGTAGTAGCCATAAAATGTCTCGCCATCCAGCATGCCACCACAGTATTCCTCAATGAGTTCATTTATCGTGATACCTGCTGGGGCAAAGTGAACGCCTGGCTTCTTAACCCGCCCACTGACAGAAAAAGAGCGTAAGCCCTTACGCTCATGACGACCTTCCGAAGTGAACCACGTCGCACCCCGCGTAATCAGGTCACGAACCCAGTACAGGGACTCCATATTATGCTCAAGCGTTGGCCGGCCAAATAAGCCAACTTCGGCCACAAAAGGCGGGCGTAGCCGAGGCATGCCGCGTTTCCCTTCAATGGACTCAATCATGGCTGATTCTTCGCCACAGATATAAGCGCCAGCACCGCGACGCAATTCGATACTTGGCAATGGGAAGGGGGCTTTTTCTGCTAGAATCTTGAGTTCTGTCTGCAATATCTGGCGGATATCCGCGTATTCATCACGCAGATAAATATAAATATCTTTAATCCCCACAACGGTTGCAGCAATCAGCATACCTTCCAAAAAGCGGTGCGGATCACGCTCCAGATAGTAGCGGTCTTTAAACGTACCGGGTTCGCCTTCATCAATATTGACCGCCATGAGTTTTGGATCTGGCATACCGCTAACAATTCGCCACTTACGCCCAACGGGGAAGCCCGCGCCACCCAGGCCGCGTAAATTAGAGTCTTCCAGTGTTTTAATGACGCTCTCTGCGCTAATCGTCTGATCCAGACACCGTTGATAAGTCGCATAACCACCTTCGCCAAGGTAAGCTGCGTAGTCTGTATAGGGCGCTGGTTGATGCGTCGTGATGCCAGCCTTCACCGCGTCCAGCACTCGCTGGTGTGTTGCTTGCGCAACGGGTAACTGGCCGACAACCGCAATAGGGGCGGAGTCGCAACGACCCACGCAAGGGACTGGCTGAATACGCACCGAATCACCATATTCCGTTTTCAGGGATGTAATTAAGTCCTTGCTGCCAAACATATCGCAGCTTACCGACTCACACACGCGGATGGTGAGTTCAGGTGGTGGCGTGTCACCTTCTTTGACAACATCGAAGTGGTGATAAAAACTGGCGACCTCATACACTTCGGCCTGACTGATTTTCATTAAGTGCGCCAGTGCATTCAGGTGTGCCGCTGGAAGGCAATGTTCGCTGTCCTGGATGCGATGCAGATATTCAATTAACAAATCCCTGCGCATGGGCAAGTCACTAATAAGCTCACTGACAATTTGCAGTGCAGAGCCGTCAAGACCACGACCGCGCCATTTCTTGGTCTTTTTTTGTTTTGCCATGCGTATGATTTCCGTTGTGAATAACTTATCCGGCAGATGATAAAACGAACCTTCAGCCGGTATCAAACGAAGGAAGTTGTTTTCATGACCTCATTTTGCTTATGGCACTGGATGGAATGGGTGGCAAATCTAAGGTGCTTGTATTTTTATTAATAAGTTCTTTTCTGGTCTGGTAAGGTGTGGCGGGGAATTTGGCTTATGTGCCGTCAATCATTTTAAAAAGCAAAAAGGCAGTGCTCCAGTGCCCCGTCGTGCTCAATGTTAATGATTTAATGATTAGCGAGTAATTTACAATACAGTTCGTGGTATCCATCCATGATTATTCAACTGCAAAACCGAGGTTTGATGTGACTAACTTTGATGAAAAAATAAATCGCATTGGGACTCACTCAATGAAGTGGGACATGATGGAGTCATACTATGGCTTGAAGCCTGAAGAAAGCTTGCCAATGTGGGTGGCAGATATGGATTTTAGGCCGCCTCAAGCAGTGAGCGATGCCTTACAGAGAGCGGTTGATCATGGTGTTCATGGCTATTTTGGCGATGACAATGAGCATTATCAGGCGCTTATCCAATGGATGAAAACACGTCATGAGTGGGATGTGGATGCCAGTTGGATAAGTACTACACATGGTCTGGTACAGGCCGCTGCATTATGTGTACAGGCATTTACACAAGCAGGCGATGGGGTAGTTTTATTTACGCCAGTCTACCATGCCTTTGCTCGTGTGATTCGTTCCAATGATCGTGAGGTGGTTGAATCACCATTGGTTGTGTCAGGCGGTCAGTATGTGCTTGATCTTGAAGGTTTGGAGTCACAGCTTAAAGGTCATGAAAAAATGCTGATTATGTGCTCGCCGCACAATCCTGGTGGGCGTGTTTGGAGTATTAAGGAACTACAGGCTGTTGCCGCATTTTGTGATAAGCACGACCTGGTACTGATTAGTGACGAAATTCACCACGACTTGGTCTACGAACCAGCGAGACATACGGTCATGCCGTTGGCAGCTCCTGATGTTATTCCTCGTTTGGTCATGCTCACCGCTACCACTAAAACCTTTAATATTGCCGGAGGCTTGACGGGTAATGTCATTATTCAGGATAAGGCACTACAGGCGCGTTTCTTAAAAGCCTATGACGCCTCTGGGACATCGCCCAATCGCTATGGTGTTTTAATGGCGATGGCGGCCTATCAGTATGGAGCAGAGTGGTTGGGTAACCTACTGGTATATCTGGATGAAAACCGCCATCTGTTTGATGAAGCCGTGAACGCCATTCCGGGAGTGTGGTCAATGCCAATGGCGGCAACTTATCTGGCTTGGGTCGATTTTCGGGGTACAGGCCTATCCAGCGCAGCGGTTATTGATAGAGTGCAACGGCAAGCAGGGATTGCGACAAGTCACGGTGCGGTGTTTGGCCAAGGCGGAGAAGGTTATTTACGGTTTAACTTTGCCTGCCGTCGGGAGATGGTGATTGATGCTGTTCAACGGTTGCAGAATGTTTTCTAATTAGACGATGATGAAAACTAAATGGCAGGATAGATAATGGAGTTCGTAATACTTTACTGGCACTGGATAGTGTTAGGGCTGGGCTTAATGGCACTTGAAATTGTGCTGCCTTCATTTGTGGCCTTATGGTTTGGCGCAGCAGCCGTTGTTGTCGGTGGCATTGTGTTGATATTTCCAGACTCGCCATTAGCCATGCAGGTGTTGTGCTGGGTGGTTATTTCCATCCTGCTGACTTGGCTGTGGTTTAAGTTTATGCAGCCACTGGCTAGAGATCGGACTAAGGCGGGCTTATCACGTGAGGCGATGATTGGCGAAACGGGGCAGGTGTTGACACCACCAACATCAGAGCGTCGAGGTACTTTACGCTTTTCGGTGCCAGTTTTGGGAGCAGATGAATGGATGTTTATTTGCAATGACGAGGTTGAAGCGGGTGATCGGGTCAGAGTGCGTGATATTTCAGGTAATAGTTTGATAGTGGATAAAGTCTAAGGAGTTTCCAAATGTTTGATAATTCTGGATTAATTCTTGCGTTGGTGTTGCTGTTTTTCGTGGCAATGACGATTGCCAAAGGTGTACGTCTTGTGCCGCAAGGGTATAAGTGGGTGGTGCAGCGCTTGGGTAAGTATCACAAAACCTTACGGCCAGGTCTAAATATTCTGATTCCGTTTATTGATACGGTCGCCTATAAAGTGACCACCAAGGATATTGTGCTGGATATTCCATCTCAGGAGGTTATTACGCGCGATAATGCCGTCATTGTGGCGAACGCGGTTGCCTATATTAATATCGTTGCGCCAGAAAAGGCGGTTTACGGTGTTGAAAATTATGTGGTGGCCATTCAGACATTGGTACAAACGTCGTTGCGCTCGATTGTTGGTGAAATGGATTTGGATTCCGCCTTATCATCTCGTGACCTGATTAAGTCGAAGCTGAAGGGGATGATTTCGGATGATATTGCAGACTGGGGAATTGTGCTGAAAACAGTGGAAATTCAGGATATTAATCCATCAGGTACAATGCAACATGCAATGGAAGAGCAGGCCGCTGCTGAACGTGCGCGTCGTGCGACAGTGACCCGTGCAGAGGGTGAAAAAGAAGCACAGATTCTGGAAGCAGACGGCCGTTTGGAAGCTTCCCGTCGGGATGCCCAGGCTCAGGTCATTTTGGCAGAGGCGAGTAAGCGCTCTATCCAGATGGTTTCTGCGGCGATTGGTGATAATGAATTGCCTGTGGTTTATCTGCTGGGCGAAAAGTACGTGACCTCGCTGGAGGAGTTAGCCAAGTCTGACAATGGTAAATCTATTGTGCTTCCTGCGGACATTCCTGCTGCTATTAAAGGCATGATGGGCGGGAAATAACGGTAATTACGTCGAATGGTCGGCCTGCTCATCAAGTTCGTGTAGATACTTGAACAGTTGGCGGGAGGACTTTGGCGGTTTATTTGCCTTCGCTTCTTTGTTTGCATTGCGCACCATTTGGCGAAGGTATTGCACGTCACAATTGGGTAACGTGGCAACCAGCTCGGTGAGCAGAGCGTTATCGCCAGCAATTAACTGATCCCGCCAGCTTTCCACGCGATGCAAGCGCTCTGTTGCTTGTTTCTGTGGCACTTTCTGTCGATCCATAACCTGTGTCATGGCATCCACGTCTTCCTCAGAAATACGTTTGGTGATATAGCGGATATGCCGCTGCAACGCGCCTTTATTGATACGGCGAGCAAGCTCAAACTGTTCCCGCATTGCTTCTGACATGGGGATTTCATCAAAATGCTTGGCCGGTAGTGCAATAATGCGTTTGACCACATCCTGTAAGGCTTGCAGCTCGCGTTTGATCAGTGTTTTATTTGGACGTTCCGCGTAAGTAAATTCTCTTGTCTCAGGATCCCAAGGCATTTTTCGTATTTGTTCCGTTGTAATTGGTCGCTAAGTCTATCATTTTCAATAGCCGAAACTACCGGCAAGTACATAATAGAAAGCCCATCATAAAATGTACGGATCAACATTCATAGGCAACCACAAGTAAAAAAGGGCAAAAACCTTCCGGCCTTGCCCTTCGTTGAGTGTTGCGACAATGCTGCGGAGCTTAACGACCGCGCAGGAAGTTAATCAGCGCATTGTACTTAGGCGAGTTGGGCCTTTCAGGGCGCTCAAGCATCGCAAAGTAGTTGTGGTTGTCGATGTTTGAGATACCGTTGAAGTGCATGATCATGCCACCACCATTGTTTCTCCACGCATGTAAATACTGCTGGTAGGCACGCACCATACGAGGATCTTGGTTTGCTTTGGCAAATAACTCAAAGATTTTTTCATCATAGATACGGTGTGCGCCATCGACACGTAGCAAGTGCTGGCCACCCTCATACGCAAGTAGTTGTACGCCATATTTTCTAGCAAGTGCCACATTGGGCGCTATACGGTTTTTAATAGCACGAGGAATTGCGCCACCGGGAATCTTGTCATCAATGAAATTACCATTGTAAATCTCTGAGAACAGATTATTCATACCTGCGGCGCCTGCATGTGCCCAGCCGCGAAGTATGTTACGGTTTTCGATGCGTGCGATGTAGTCACCGAAGTAGGGGGCAACTGCATAGGCATCTATTTTGCTGGCACAGTTACCGCCAGCTAATGGGCAACTTAGCGCCTCTTCACCCATTTTAGGCGAACCGGCATAGGCAGATAGCACGCAAACCACACGATGCTTTTGATTACCCCAAACTCTTTTCCATATATCGCAAATCTGAGTAGTGCGCAGGGCATTGTAGTTCAGTGCCAGTTTCAGATTACGCGATCCCTGATTGAGTCTGGAATAAGCATTCGGCCAACGCTTCAGACCTTCACGAGTTGCATGGTGCGTGGCAGGGTACATGTAGTTCCAGATCTCATTCGAGTTCTCAACATATACTTTGAGGCCCGGCTTCAGTTTCTGTTTAACCAGTTGGGCAAAGCGATATAGCAGGGTATTGTCCGCCAAGTGAGGCATGGAGAACCAAGGTGCGGCATTGACCTGATTTGCCAGTTCCACCATGGTTTCAATGGGCATACCCGCATTGCCGTTATAAAACGCATGGTTGGGCGTTGTGCGCTGTTCCCAGCGAGTGAATTTAGTGTCTTTGGTGTTCTGCCACGGCATAAAGCGAATGGCGTTAAAAGGCCGGATAGTGTTCAGATAGTCAGGATTAAACTTCTGCTGATTAGCAACCCGTACATAGCGCTTAGGAATAACCTTAATGTTGCGAATGTAGTGCCGTGGGTTAATCCGGGTAATGTGCAAACGGAGGTTGCGCTTGGTTGAGTTCAGTGTGAACTCAATGCGTCCGGGCTGTTGATGAGTGACAGTAAGATCACCATGTACGGTCATGTCAGCGTCGCCCGCGTAGGTCACCACATACTCGCCCAAGGTGAAAAACTCGCCCAAGTCCCAAATTGCATTGATTGATGTGTAGATGGGCGCTTCACCCCGAGAAGGAAGGCGCATTGGCCAGCCAAAACGATCCACCTTTACTTTGTCGGTTTCGCCCGTATTGAATGAGTTCTTCTTGGTACAACCCGGATCAATGGGGCGGTTGTTTTGCCAGTCGTATTCACAGGAAGTAATCCACCCGCGAGCGACTTTAAATTTGTCAATAAAGGGGTTGGAGACGGCAATCTGTGCTAGACCACTGGTATTAAAGCCAAGCCGGTTGCCGGGGTTTGCATGTGCCACACCGGTTAGTGCAAATAGTGTCGCCATTAAGCCTAAATTGCGTAAATGTTTCATCACAAGCTCCTTGTTCATCAGTCGCTGAGTTCCTTGTTTTTGTATGCAGACCTTGCCGATAATCGTGCTTTTCAGGCACGAAGAACAAGGTATGACTTGCGTTAATCGTATTATTGCTAAATCAGATTGAAGAACCTGTTGGGGGTTTAGGTTAAACAACTGAGTTTATTCTCAACAGTGCCTTGTTTGTCACTACTCCGGCAAATTAGTTCGCCATTTGTGATAGATCTAGTTACCGGCGGATTTTTATCCGTGCAAGAGTATGACATATTTTGCTTATGCATCAAATTCTTGCAAGATCGCCTTTGCTTTCCAGCCACTGTTTGCGGTCACTGGCGCGTTTTTTTGCCAGCAACATGTCCATGGTCGAATCCGCCAGTTTTGGCTCTTCTAATGTTAGGCGAACTAAGCGGCGAGTGTCTGGCGCCATACTGGTTTCTCTAAGCTGACCAGGGTTCATTTCACCCAGACCTTTAAAGCGGGTGACGGAGACTTTGCCTTTCATTTTCTTTGTTTCAATGCGATCCATAATGGCTTGCCGCTCGTTCTCATCCAATGCGTATTCAACAGTCTTACCAATATCAATACGATATAGCGGCGGCATTGCAATATAAACGTGCCCTCCCTCGACCAGCGGGCGGAAATGTTTGACGAAGAGCGCGCAAATAAGTGTGGCGATGTGGGCACCGTCCGAGTCTGCGTCGGCCAGAACGCAAATTTTGCCATAGCGTAGATTATCCAGATTGGCCGATCCGGGTTCGACACCCACGGCCACCGAAATATCGTGAATTTCCTGAGAGCCCAGCACCTGGTCTGAGTCCACTTCCCAAGTATTCAGGATTTTGCCACGTAGCGGCATAATGGCTTGAAAATCACGATCACGCGCTTGCTTGGCTGATCCGCCCGCCGAGTCACCCTCTACCAGAAATAACTCGGTACGGCTGAGGTCTTGCGAGGTACAATCCGCAAGCTTGCCGGGAAGGGCGGGGCCACTAGCCACCTTTTTGCGAATAACCTTCTTGCTGGCTTTCTGACGACGTTGTGCATTACTGACAACGTGTTCAGCGATCTGATCCCCGATTTCTGGGTGCTGGTTCAGGTATAAACTAAAAGCATCTTTAACCGCTGATGAAACAAAGCTGGCGGCATTGCGGGAGGATAAGCGTTCCTTGGTCTGCCCGGCAAACTGTGGCTCACTCATCTTGTAGGAGAGAATAAAGCTGATGCGATCCCAAATGTCTTCAGGGGCAATTTTAAGGCCGCGTGGCAGTAAGTTCCTGAACTCGCAAAAGCCTCTAAGCGCATCGGTTAAACCACTGCGTAAGCCATTAACGTGTGTGCCATCTTGCGGTGTTGGAATCAGGTTGACATAACTTTCCTGCGTCAACTCCCCGCCTTCTGGTAGCCAACTGACGGCCCATTCGACTGCCTCTGCTTCTGTATTAAAGGTACCCGTAAAAGGCGCTTCCGGTAGCGTGATAAAATCTTTGATGGAATCAACCAGGTAGTCTTTTAGACCATCCTCGTAATACCATTCGGTGGTGTTATTTTTTGCTTCTTCAACAAAAGTAACGTGTAAACCGGGGCACAGTACGGCCTTAGCCCGCAGGTTATGTTTGAGTCGGGAGATTGAAAAACGGACGCTATCGAAGTATTGGGAGTTGGGCCAGAAGTGCAGGGTGGTGCCGGTATTTTTCTTACCCACTGAGCCAATGACTTCCAGATCGCTGGCTTTATTACCATTCTCGAAGGTCATTTGGTATTCCTTGCCGCCACGCTTGATGCGAACATCCAGAATTAACGACAAAGCATTGACTACTGAAACCCCTACACCGTGTAATCCACCGGAAAACTGATAATTTTTATCCGAGAATTTGCCGCCTGCATGTAACGTACAAAGAATGACTTCTACGCCCGGCATTTTTTTGTCGGGATGAATGTCCACCGGCATACCGCGACCGTTATCAGAGACAGAAAGCGAACCATCGGCGTGAAGTGTGACGTGTATCTTACTGGCAAACCCAGACACCGCTTCATCGACGCTGTTATCAATGACTTCCTGAGCAAGGTGATTTGGGCGGGTTGTGTCGGTATACATCCCCGGACGTTTCCGAACCGGATCAAGGCCACTTAATACTTCAATTGCCGACGCATTATATTCGCTCGTCATAGCCATCCATTCGTGCGTAAAAGGCCCAGAAAATAGCGTTTCTTTTGTCGTTGGTAAAGTTTTATCTGGATAAGGATATGAAAAAGGCCCGCCGTGTGAAGTGCGAGCCTTGGGTTGAGTAGGTTCAGTGTTTTTCTCTGACAACCACGGTCACTGTGGCTGGTGCTGTATTGCCTTCTGAGTCACACGCCAGATAGGTGAAGTGATCCGTTCCTGAGAAGCCATTGTTGGGTGTGTATTTGATTTCATTTCCAGTTTCCAGAATATTGACCCAGCCATTCATTGGATCTACCGATATGGAAGATACGCACACTTCTCCACCTTCAGGATCACGATCATTAGCCGAAACTGGAATGGTTATCGCGGTTTCATAATTAGTCGATGCCGCATCATCCTGTGCGATGGGGGGCAGGTTTACAGCAGTAACTGTTACCGTGACATTGGCAGTTGCTGTGTGGCCGTTATTATCGGTAATCGTGTATGTGAAGTGATCCGTACCAGAGAAGTCAGTATTGGGTGTGTAAACGATTTTATTGTTCACAATTGCCACCACACCATTTGTCGGTGTGCCCACAGCTTCAACAACTAATGCATCACTATCCGGGTCAGTGTCATTTGCAATAACATCGATGGTTATTGCGGTGTTTTCAGGCGTGGATGCGTTATCATCGACGGCTTTAGGTGCCTCATTTGTCTGGTTGGTACTAACCGTCACCACGACAGTTGCAGTGAACTCCTGTCCATCTCCATCCCTTGCAGTATAGGTAAAGGAGTCTGTGCCACTAAATCCGGTATTTGGCACATAACGAATTTGATTACCTTCAATAGTCGTCGTACCGTTGCTTGGAGTGCCGACCCTCACTAAGGTTAGGCCCCCACTGTCGTTGCCCAAAACATCAATTAATGCACTACCACTGGCCAGAGTGAATGAATCATCAACTACCGCCTTCTGATGGTTTTGCGTTGAGTAAGTGTTAACTGTTCTGTTATGGCGAATAGTGTTATGTAAGGCACGCTTGATCCAGAGTGGGGCAGACTTGACAACCTCTGTTTTCCATACAAAGCGTGATGGTGTACCCGGTGTGGGGGGAAGGGCTGGAATTGTAGAGCGACCGCTGTGAGCTGCGCGGCCAGAACGTGCGGGTTGTGCCGGAATTGCAGGGCGGCCTTCTTGAACCAGTACGTTTTTGTATTGAATCTTATCGACTTTCTTTTTGATTCTGCGCTCAGTCACGTACTCAAGGTCTACGCGGCGATTTTTAAAGTCATTGTCGGTGCGATCATACTTCGGGCTGCCTTTACCCAAGCCACGAGCGATTAAATGTTCAGGATTAAAGCCCTGGGTTATCAGATAATTACGCACTGCGTCGGCACGTCTTTCGGATAAGCGCTGGTCATACACCGGATCACCCATACCACAAGTATTCCCCGTGATACGAATGACACCTAAATAGCCATGCTCACGAATTTGTGAAGTAATCTTATCCAAGTTACGTTTGGCTGAAGGGGTTAACTTTGCCGAGTTCAGGTCAAAGAATGTTTCATTCTCTAGCTTCATTGTGGTTTTAACGAACTCATAGCCCGGAACCTTCACTGCACGACGCTCATATTTCGGTGGAATAGCCGGTTGTGCCGGAACCGCAGCTGCGCCTACACTAGCACCCGTAGCTGCTGGCATCGCAGGTACAGCCGCACGACCTGGCGAAGCAGGAGTACCGGGGATTTCCACTCGGCGACGACGTGTGGTTTGTGCCGACTGATAGTTACCATCGCCGCCAAATTCATAGCGGTACCCCAGACGCGCATTAAAGTCGTCATCCTTACGATTGTGGCCACCTGAATTTCTATAACCGGATACATCCAGGCTGACACTGTGCGGTGTATCATGGAAAAACTGCTCCACACCCGCTGAAACTATGGCACGGGAAGGGCGGTCTTCACCGTCAGAATAATCAGTGCCGAACTCATAATCCAGGCCTGCACGCACACGGGTTAAGGTGCTGTCTATAAAGGTACCCACCTCACCCCCAACGCCATAATCATAAGCACGATTGGTCACATTGCCACTGGTGATTTTATCGCCCATGCCCTTACTAACGTGTCCTGACCAGAATAAATCTTCAGTCTCCTGACCATAGCCCACGGTGATCTTTGCCTGATCATTATCATTGCGGTCGTAAGCACCAAATGCCTTATGCACTGTGTCTGCTTCATCATTGACCCACTGGTGATTCAGTTTGACACCTCCACCTGCAAAGCCTTTTTTGTTCGCACCATCATCTTTTAGCTGGTAGCCGAACCACCCCTCGGCACTGGTTGCACTACTATCATCTTCGAGAATAATATGACTAACCTCGGCTTGCCCCTGAAGGTCACGGTCAATACTCACACCGATTCGGGTATTGCCACCCACATAGCCGAGATGACCTGAGTCAGCCATGCCGTCACGGGCTGCATCACCATTAAGCTGGATGGTTGGGCCAGCCTGAAGTTGGGTCGATAAAACCGCAATTGAACAAAACACTGGAGCAAAATAGCGAAACTTTCGGGGGAGCCGGTTATTAATTTTCATTGTCAGAACTCGTTATTTTTATTATTTAAGTAAGTAGCGGGGGAACTACGTTTACAACGGATCATTAAATGTTAGTTGCCGGAGCTTGACAAGAAAAACACGTGTGAGTGGCGGGACTTTTAGATAAGTGGAAAAGTCAAGCCAATCTGTTTACATAATCACCCTAACTTTTTATGCGGGCTTGTGTAGAATGCGCGGATATAAAAAATATCTTTTGAAAAGGACTTTGGATATCAATGATAACAACAAGCTCTAAGCCCAACATGATACCTACGTTCGGTAAGTCATTGTGAGCCGGTTGTTTCGTTCAGGAATGATGGTGAGCATTATGACGCTCCTGTCACGGGTGCTGGGCTTGGTGCGTGACGCGGTTTATGCAAATTACTTTGTTATGGGCAGTGCGATGGATGCCTTTTTGGTGGCGTTTCGTATTCCCAATTTAATGCGTCGATTCTCTGCTGAGGGAGCGTTTTCATTGGCCTTTGTGCCAGTGCTGACTGAGTATAAAGAGCAGCGTAATGAGGAAGCACTCAAAGACCTGATTGACCACGTTGCAGGCTTGATGGGATTAGTCCTGTTTGTGGTTTCGCTGATTGCAGTGCTGGCATCGCCCATATTAATGATGATATTTGCACCAGGGTTTGCAGCCAAAGCCGATGCACAGCCAGAGCTGGCCGCCTATCTGTTAAAGATTACCGCGCCTTATATGTTGTTTATTTCACTAGCCGCTTTTTTTAGCAGTATTCTGAATGCTTTTGGCCGTTTTTCCATCGCTGCGTTTACGCCTGTGCTGCTAAATATCGTGATGATTTCTGCTGCAATTTGGTGGTCGCCACACTTTGAACAGCCGGTCGAAGCATTGGCTTGGGGCGTGTTTTTCGGTGGTATTGCACAGGCGGCCTTTCAGCTTCCATCTTTGCAAAGGCTGGGACTCGTGCCGAGGTTCCGTTTTAAAAAAGGGCATGAGGGCGTTCGCCGCATTATGAAATTAATGGGGCCTGCGTTACTGGGGTCTTCCGCAGCACAGCTTAATATCACCATCAACACTATCATCGCTTCAATGCTGGCAACCGGCAGTATTAGCTGGTTGTACTTTTCGGATCGTTTTGTTGAGTTTCCCTTGGCGTTAATCGGTGTGGCGATTGGTACGGTCATTTTGCCCAAACTATCGGGCGATCATGCCAATGCCGAAGGTGTTGCATTTTCTCAAACATTAGACTGGGCAATGCGCTTGTCCTTGCTGGTTTCAATACCGGCCACGGTCGGCCTAGTGGTGCTGGCTGTACCGATTCTGGCAACAGTTATTGACAATGGCGTGAATGGTTGGCGCGATGTGCAAATGGCTAGTCTGAGCCTGATGACTTACGCCTTGGGTTTGCCTGCATTTATTATGGTGAAGGTTTTAGCACCAGGGTTTTATTCGCGTCAGGATACTCGCACTCCTGTAAAAATTAGCTTAATCGCCATTGCTGTAAATATCATTTGTAATATCGCCATTGTGTTGCCGTGGTATCAGTTGGGTTATATCGGCCCACACGCAGGCTTGGCACTCTCGACGGCTATATCGGGCGTTGTGAATGCCTCCTTGTTATTCATCGGGTTAAGGAAGCAGGGGATGATTATTGCCACACAGGGCTGGCCAGCATATCTATTTAAAATCCTGTTGGCTTCGCTGTGCATGGCGCTTGCTGTTAGTTTGCTAAATCCTGGGGATAGTTGGTGGCAGGTTGCGAGTATTTTTACAAAAATAGGTGCATTGGGTGGACTGGTTGTCGGGGCAATGGCGGCGTATCTCGCGGCAATATTGGTACTGGGACTCAGGCCAAGGCAGCTATTACAGGTATGAGTCGCTACCTTGGTGCCACTTTTATATTGATGCTTGCTCTATTATTGTTGTGGGCAGGCATTAGTGGGTATCTTGTAAAGTCGTCACAGCGGGCGTTTGATGGCTATCTGGCTTCTTTGTCACAGCGACATTATCAGCATTTTTTTGAGCTGGAACAGACGGATTATCAGGAAACCTTTTTTGGTGCTGAAGCAACATTCACGGTCAGATTTTCAGTTCCGGCGCTCAGAGAAGCGTTTGGTGACTTGCCACTGAAGGCTACACGACTTAACGGGCCGATTTTTATTAATAAACGTGGTATACAGTTTGGGGCTGCTCGTTGGGTGGTGTCGATTGATCAACAAGCGGATCAGGTATTGTCAAATACGCTTTTGTCTATTTTTAACGGTGAGATGCCACAGGCCGTTGTTCGTTTCGATTTTTTTGATCAGGCACATTATGCGTTTGAGGCAAAGCACATTCACAGTGCGCCGCTGCGGGCGGATGATGTTACTGTGACCGGGTGGTTTGATCTGAACAATGGCGCTTATCGGTTGCAACTCTCTGCCGTGGCGGGGCAGTTCATTTCCAGAGTTGTCCGACTTACCGCACCCGAAGTGCGTTTACGTATTCAGCGTTTGGCACAAAATCCAGGCATGGATGCGCAGTCTAATGCCGCCACGATTGATGTCGATGCAGAAAGCTCGTACATTTCCCTGACGTCAAGTGCAAGAAAAATCCCATTGACGATCACTAGTCGTGGCTCAATCTGGCTTGTTGATGATACATTGAGCGGCGATTGGCAATTACTGGCAGATAATCCATCTGAAGAACCCTCAGCGCAATTGTATTTTAATTTGCAATTCCGAGAATGGTTGGCTGATGGGTTTCTGGCGTACTGGCGGCAGCAAGCACGCATTGCAAACCTGCTGGAACAAGCCGATTGGGCATTGGATGAAGGGGCTGAAACGCCGGAAGAACAAGACTTCATCATGTCATTACGCAGCGATGCTGAACGCATGCAGCGAATACAGAACCAGCACATTCTGGCCCCGATGCTGAAGGCAGAACATAGCCAACTGGCGGTGGATGTTCAGTTAAAAATGGGTGCCGAGATCCCTGCGCGGTTTGTCGTGTCAGGCAAAGCCGTCGGTGAGCCACTTTTGCCATCGCTCGACTTACAGGGTGAGGCAACAGTCCAGCAGACTGTGCTGAATCCCCAGTTACGGCGCCACCTTGATCGCTGGAGTCGGCGTTTCTGGTTGCGTAATTACGAAACCGTGTTTGAGACGGATGTGGCCGTGCGTGATAAGCGTTTACTCCTGAATAGTATCCGTGTTTCATGGCGTGATTTTCATGATGAACTAAAGCAATTACTCAGTGACCAATAAATTACATTTAACAACCCTAATAACCCAATAGTATGCGTAATCTAAAGACCTTAAAGAAATCCCTAGCAGGCTTATTATTATTTGTATCGTTTGTTGCACCATCTGTGCAGGCCGGTGTCTGGCAGGCAACCAACCAATGGTCACCTGCGTGGGAGGTGCACTATCAAAAATGGGTATCTGAAAACTTCAAGACCGATTTTTTCATGAACTCTAACAAGCCCATTTATAATCGGATTGCACATGACTGCGCCGATGCAATTTATTTTATGCGATTGGCATTTGCCTATGAGCATAAGTTGCCATTTGCGATTAACAACATCATGCGCAGAGGTGAGTTAATTACCAATGATCTTAAAAATTGGGATCGTCTACCAGAAGCTCAGCGGGTTCGCAGCTTTATGAAATATGTGGCAGATCGCGTGGGAACACGCAGTCTGTATTTGGACACGTATCCGATTGCTTTATCAGACATAAAGTCGGGTGACTTATACGTTCAGCCTGGCGCACACTCCTACATTATAACTGGCATTACTGAAACGGGCGTGACTTCCATTGTGAGTTCGACTACGCCTGCATCCCCAAAAAACATGGTGCATCTGTTTGCCTACCCGTTTTTTATTCCACAGGATAAAAAGAACATGCGCGATGGCTACCGTCGTTTTAAGTGGCCAAGAAACATGAAAAAACCAATGCAACAACAACCGGGCTACAGTGACGAGCAGTACCGGATTGCGGAACAGGTGCAATATAATTACGTGGCGTTCACTGACATTATCGCCAAGAAGTTGCGTCGTCGACCAGAACCGCTTCAGGAAAAGACCACACGTGTGCTTTATGGTTTGTGCGCATTTGCCAAAGAGCGTGTGAACTATGTCAACGATGGCCTGAACCATCTGCGTAAAATACGCGCTGAAGGTCGTCGCTGTATGAACCGTAAGGAGTATGACTACTATTCCACACCATCTCGTGATAAGCGTTTGAAAATGTATTTCAATGAAGTGGAAAAAATTGCTTACGCCGGTGGCGCGTTACGCCGTGATGAGGTTTCAATAGAGCTATTGGCACGAGCCATTTTCCATCAGCAAATCCCTAATCACTTGCATGCAGAGTTGAATCGTTTTTGTAGCTTGGCAGCGTATCCTACGAACCATAAGAGATTCATCAATTTGCGCCAATTATGGAGTAATCTCAAAGCGGGTAGAGTATCATCCGATCCTCACGCGCCTATAGCAAATCGCTGGGGCTTGACGAACACTCCGTATCGGGCTGATTGCCCAATTTACTAGGGCAGATATGGCAAAATGCAGACTGGCTAAACCCCACTCACTCCCTCAAAAAGCGGTTGAAGCTGTGATTACTTCCCTGAGTCTGGAAGGGAAAGGGATTGCTCACATTGAGGGGAAAACCGTGTTTGTGGATGGCGCACTGCCGGGTGAGCGTGTGTTGTTTAAGTACACAGCAATTAATCGTAAATACGATGAAGGTTGTGTCTCTGAACTACTGGAAACATCTGCGGAACGGGTGGAACCGGTGTGTCCTCACTTCCAACGTTGTGGTGGCTGTAGTATTCAGCATTTGGCGGTTGATGCGCAGATTCACTATAAGCAGCAAGCCATGTTGGATGCGCTGACACGTGTTGGTAAAACTCAGCCTGACAAGGTATTTGAGCCAATAACGGGTGAGCAGTGGGGATACCGGCGAAAAGCACGTTTAGGTGTCCGATATGTACCTAAAACCAATCAGGTGATCATTGGCTTTCGTGAGCGTGCGGGGCGCGCCTTGGCAGATATTGATAGTTGTCAGGTGCTTCATCCTGCTATTGGTGGTGTGCTGCGGGAGTTACGCGAACTGATTGCCCAGATGGAGGTCAAAGCCTTTATTTCGCAGGTCGAGACGGCCGTGGGAGATGAAGCGGCCGGATTGGTCTTTCGTCACTTAAAACCGCTGAGTGATAGCGACCAGGCCCGTTTGTGCGAATTTGGGAAATCGCACCATCTCCAGATTTATTTACAGCCAAATGGCCCAGACACCACACATTGCCTATGGCCTGAAAAGGCAGAGCTTTTCTACGAACACCCCGCATTTAATACCAGGGTAGCGTTTGGGCCTCAGGACTTTTTTCAGGTCAATAGCAGCATCAACCGGAAAATGGTGCCTTGGGCGGTTGAGTTATTGGCGCTGGATGGTAGGCAAAAGGTGCTGGATCTATTTTGTGGCTTGGGTAACTTCACTTTACCGATTGCTCGCAATGCCGCAGAAGTCGTTGGCGTTGAGGGGGATTGGGGGATGGTGCAGCGCGCGAAACAGACTGCGGTGGATAATGGCATTCATAATACACGCTATTTTTCCTTTGACTTGATGTCAGATACAAAGCGTGAGCCGTGGATGAAGCAAAAGTATGATCGTATTCTGCTTGATCCGCCACGTGCCGGTGCCAAAGATGTTATTGAGCACTTCGGCAAGTTAGGTGCATCGAAAATTGTCTATATTTCTTGTCATCCAGGAACCTTGGCGCGTGATGCGGATCAATTGGTCAACAAGCAGGGTTACCGTTTAGAGGGTGCGGGTGTGATGGATATGTTTCCGCATACCGCGCATGTTGAGTCAATTGCAGTGTTTGTCAAGGACTGATATTCAGCGTGGGTTCTGATTTTGTGGCCTTTAATAGAGCGGGAGCGTTGCTGTATAATAGCGCACATTGTGGTAAGCGTGATACGTCACAACATCGGGGATTTAGCTTGTTGAAACAGGGCTGTAAAGTGCCGGTGTACACAGCCATTATTATAATAAAATCTAAAGGCCGAATATGTTTGAATATGTAGCTGCGGGCGGTGTCCTGATCATACCAATCTTGCTTTGCTCAGTGGTAGCAATGGCAATCGTGATTGCGCTCTTTCTGAAATTAAATACAAAAAAGGTGATTCCTGAAGGGGTTGCAGACATGGCGTGCAAGCTGGCTCTGTCCGGCAAAATGACACCCGCCCACATCAGTCAGATTCGTGAGGGCTCACCATTGGGTCGTGTACTTGCCGCAGGTCTGGACAGCATTGACCAACCGCGCCATATTATGAAAACGAATATCGAGGAAACGGGTCGCCATGTAATCCATGAATTGGATAGGTATATGACTCCGCTGGGCACCATCGCGGCTATTGCGCCGTTGTTAGGCTTGTTGGGTACCGTCGTGGGCATGATTAGTGTCTTCAGTGTCATTACCAGTCAAGGGGGAGTCGGTAATCCGACGGAGTTAGCCGGTGGTATTTCTCAAGCGTTGATCACAACGGCGGCAGGTATTTCCGTGGCTGTACCATCGCTGATTTTTCATCGTTATTTTCGCAGTAAAGTCACGACGCTGGCGATTGAAATGGAAAAGTCTGCCATGAAGCTGGTGGATATTGTAGGTAATGCCGCGATGCAGAAACGGGCGGCGGCACCTGCTCCTGCGATGAGTGCTGGGTCACAAAAAGCGATGGCGGCTGTCAGGGCGGCGGCACAAAAAAATAAGGCGGCTGGTGGTGTGTCATGAATTTTACCCAAGCTGTACCAGATGAGGTAGAGGTCAGTTTGACACCGTTGATTGATGTGGTGTTTTTATTGCTGATCTTTTTTATGTTAACCACAACCTTCGACCGCGATGCAGAGGTCAAACTTGATTTGCCCAAAAGCCAAAGTGCTGTGACGGAAGTTCGGCGGCAGGCGGTGGAGGTACTGATCGACAATAAAGGTACTTACTATATTGATGGTCAGGAAGTGCTGAATAATAAGCCGGAAACTTTGTTCCAGGCAATGAGTGAGGCCTTGGATCACTGGGAAAGTACTCCTCCATTGGTGATTAGTGCCGATGCCCATACGGATTATCAGGCCGTTATCACAGCAATGGATATTGCTGGACGCTTGGGGCTGACCAGTATTTCAATGGTGACCGCACAAGCACCGAGAAAGTGATTCATAAGGACAGGTAGCATTTTGACAGATACCAAAGCAACGCCGACTACCGACGGGGTTGCAGTCTACAGACGTCTGGCGGGGTATTCACTCAAGCATTGGCGATATCTTTTGCTGGCTTTGTCGGGGCTGGTCATTAATGCACTGACGCAACCGATGTTTGCGGCCTACTTGCAGCCATTGCTGGATGGCACCTTCATGGATAAAGACCCGGAAATTATCCAATGGGCACCCGCAGCGTTGTTGTTAATTTTTTTCTTGCGGGGTTTGTCAGGCTTCCTTTCCGGTTATTTTATGTCGTGGGTAGGGCGTAAAGTTGTTACCGAATTGCGTGAGCAGATTTTCTCCCGACTGATCCACCTACCGGTCAGCTATTACGACCGCACAAACTCAGGGCAGGTCGTCACCAAACTTATTTATCATGTGGAACAAGTCGCCAGCGCAGCCACCAGTGGCTTGACCGTGCTGGTACAAGATATGGCCAGTATCATCGGTCTGTTGTCACTGATGCTGTATTACAGTTGGGAACTCACCTGTATTGTATTACTCACCGGCCCAATAATCGCGCTCATTATTAACTACGTTTCTAAGCGCTTTCGTCGTTTTAGTCAGCAAATTCAGGAATCGACAGGAGAAGTCACGCAAATTAGCAGTGAAGTGATTCAGGCCACCCGTGAAGTGCGTATTTTTGGTGCAATGGCGTTTGAAACAGATCGCTTTGCTACGGTCAATGAGCACAACCGCCGCTCATTTATGAAAAGAGTGCTGACAGAGCGACTCAGTATGCCGGTGGTACATTTTATCGTGGCCGCAGCGCTGGCCGTGATCATCTTTGTAGCGACCCGCGGTAACTTGCTGGATCGCTTTAGTCCGGGAGCTTTTATGTCCTTTATGGCGGCTATGATGTTGCTGTTTGACCCCTTAAAGCGTCTGACCTCACTCAGCGCCACATTGCAAGCAGGTATTGCCGCTGGCGAAAGTATCTTCGGTGTTATCGACTCACCAATAGAAGCCGATACAGGGACATACACGGTTGAGCGTGTCAAAGGTGATGTGAGCTTTAACCATGTAACGTTTAAGTACGAGGGTTCCGAGGCGATTTTGCAAGGTATCAGCTTTGAGGTGAAAGCGGGTGAGAAGGTTGCTTTAGTTGGCAAATCGGGCAGTGGTAAGACGACCTTGATGAATTTGCTGCCTCGTTTCTATGATTACCAAGGGGGCAGTATTGAGCTGGATGGTGTTCCGCTGACGGACTACACATTGGCGGATTTAAGAAAGCAGTTTGCCTATGTTGGACAAAACATCACTTTGTTTAATGACACCGTAAGAAATAATATCGCCTATGGCATGTTACATGATCTGGATGATGACAAAATAATTGAGGCCGCCCGCGCCGCCCATGCATTAGCGTTTATTGAAGCCCTGCCAGATGGCTTTGATACGATGATTGGCGAAAATGGCACCTTGCTGTCAGGTGGTCAAAAACAGCGCCTGGCCATTGCTCGCGCCATTCTTGCAGATACACCCATTCTGATTCTCGATGAAGCAACTTCCGCACTGGATACGCAATCAGAGCGTCATATTCAGGCGGCACTGGATGAGCTGTTAAAAGGCCGCACCACCTTTATGATTGCCCACCGGCTCAGCACTATTGAGCAAGCTGACAAAATTCTTGTCATGGAAAACGGGCAGATTGTTGAGTCTGGCACACATGAATGTTTGCTGGCACACAACGGGGTGTATGCAAGCTTGCAACACGCTCAGTCTAATGAATAAATCCTGCACTGAAAAATCTATGGAGGGCAGTCGGAGGCAGCGAACCTCTGTCCTGCAACAACGATTGGAGCGAATTTGGTATCAGGGGGACACGGGGGCTCTGTTGCTAACACCATTGGCGTTGCTCTACCGCATGTTATCTTTTTTACACAAGCGTTTGGCTCTAGCAAAGCAAGTTGAACATGCGATTCCCGTCATCGTTGTGGGGAATATCAGTGTGGGTGGCACCGGAAAAACTCCATTGGTTATTGATCTTGTACAACTACTACAAAAAGCAGGCTACTCGCCCGGCATCATTACTCGGGGTTATGGTGGACAATCTCAGCAATGGCCGGTGAGGGTTCACCCTGACAGTGACCCCATAGACTGTGGTGACGAGCCAGTGCTGATGGCGCAGCGATGTGGCGTACCTGTTATGGCAGGGTCAGATCGAAATGCCAATATTGATAGGCTAATGAAGCAAGCGACGGTGGATATTATTATTAGTGATGACGGTTTGCAGCATTATCGCCTAAAGCGGGATATTGAGATTGTGGTGATTGACGGTGAAAGAGGCTTGGGTAATCGACGTTGTCTGCCTGCTGGGCCGCTTCGTGAACCGCCTTCACGATTGGAGCATTGTGATTTTGTGGTGGTGAATGAGCCAAAAGCAAACGCCGCATTGAGCATGCAGTTGCTGACAGACCAAATATGCCGCTTGAATCCTGTGGAACAACAGTCGTTATCTCAGTGGCGGGGTCGCCGTGTACATGCTGTGACTGGAATCGGCAATCCAGATCGTTTTTTTCGTATGCTAGTATCGCAGGGCTTGGTCGTTACAGAACACGCTTTTCCCGATCACTACATCTTTCATCCGTCAGATATTGCATTTAACGATGACATACCCGTTGTGATGACAGAAAAAGATGCGGTTAAATGCCGAAAGTTTGCTGAAAATCACCACTGGTTCGTGCCGGTTACGGCAAAGCTAAGCGAGGCATTTCATAGGGAATTGCTGGCACGTATTAACACGATTGAGTTTGATAAATAATGAATGCCAAACTACTGGATATCCTGGTGTGCCCCGTCACCAAGGGGCGTTTAATCTACGATAAAAAGAACCAGGAACTGATTTCCCGCTCAGCAAGGCTCGCGTATTCAATCGTTGACGGCAAGCCGGTGATGCTGGAAAGCAAAGCACGTGTACTGACACTGGAAGAAGTCGAGAGGCTATGACAAATACTGTACTTGTAATACCTGCACGTTACGATTCGACCCGCTTGCCGGGTAAGCCATTATTGACCCTTGCCGGCAAGCCGATGATTCAGCGTGTTTATGAATGTGCCTGTCTTGCGGGTTTTGAGCGTATCATTATTGCAACTGATGATGAGCGCATTCGTGAGGTATGTGAGCGCTTTGGTGCGGACGTGTGTATGACCAGCCGCAGCCATGAGACCGGCAGTGACCGGTTGGCTGAGGTTGTCGCTATCCGCCAGCTGGACGATGAGGACATTATTGTTAATCTGCAAGGCGATGAACCACTAACCCCAGCGGCTAATTTGCATCAGGTGGCGGATAACCTTGCCTCACACCCAGAAGCCATGATTGCCACACTGAGCACGCCGGTTACGAATGACGCGGAATATGCTGATCCGAATATCGTTAAAGTCGTGACTGATGCGTCAGGAATGGCTCTGTACTTTTCCCGCGCGGCAATCCCCCACCAGCGTGATCCTGATGTTCACGTCTCGGAATACGCCAACCGTCACATAGGAATCTATGCATATCGTGCTAAATATCTACGTGACTTTGTCGGCATGGACACTTGCCAATTGGAGCAACTGGAAAAATTAGAGCAGTTGCGGGCGATGTGGCATGGCGCACGGATTCATGTGGCAACTGCGTGTGAGATTCCCGGCAGAGGTGTTGATACATTGGAGGATTTGGCCGCAGTGGAGCAGGTATTTTTGATGACGCACGAGCTCCAGAAGAAAGGAAATAGTGCTATGTCGGTTGATCAAATAACGTCAGCTTGGTTGAATAATACCAAATCTGTGAAATAACCTATCTTCACTAAATGCATTTGCCGTAGCTGGTCGTCCCTTGCGTTGCCTCACTTTAGAGGCAATCGTGGCACTGTTAAAAATAAGTCAACGTGAATGGTGTTAGCAGGAAGGTCAAAGAAGCGAGTGCTACTCCGCCTCTTGCTCAAATATAACCGGAACAGTTAGCAACTCCCCATCCAGATAGGCTTGATGGTCTTTATAACTCAGACGGCCTTGCGCAAACCAAGTTACCACGTTTGGATATATCACATGCTCAATGCGATGAACGCGCTGTTGCAGTTGCTCTACGGTGTCTCCAGGAAAGACTGGAACGCGGCCTTGGGCAATGACCGCGCCGGAGTCTAGTTCAGGCGTCACATAATGCACACTTGCGCCATGATGACTCACGCCATCTGCCAGTGCCCGTGCGTGTGTATTGAGTCCCTTGTATGCAGGCAGTAGGGCTGGATGGATGTTGATCATCTTGCCTGCGTAATGCTCAACAAAGCCATCCGTCATGATCCGCATAAAGCCTGCCAGCACAATTAAATCCGGTGCTACCCGATCAATGACCGCCATCATGGCAGCATCAAACGATTCGCGTGAGTCATAATCCTGATGATTAATGACTTCAGTATGAATTGCTGCTTGTTTGGCGCGTTGCAAACCGAAGGCATCGGGGCGGTTACTCAAGACCAAGTCAATCTTCGCATCCAGGTTCTCGGCTGCGATTGCATCGATAATCGCTTGTAGATTGCTGCCACTACCAGAAATTAATACAACAATGGATAACATGGACTAGACGTACTCTACGTGAGGCTCTTCACTTTCTGAGTGAGTAATCTGACCAATTTTCCAGCTCTGAATATTCTGCAGTCTAAAGCTGTTGATCATATCATCCGCTTGCTCCTCGGCCACGACGACGACCATGCCGATACCACAGTTAAAGGTACGCAGCATCTCCATTTCTTCGATGTTGCCGTTTTGTTGCAGCCAGTCAAAGATTACCGGACGCTCCCAACTGGTCAGATCAATGTTAGCTTGGCAATGATTTGGCAAGACACGCGGCAGGTTTTCGGTTAAACCGCCGCCGGTAATGTGCGCCAAAGCACGAATATCAAACTGCTTTAATGCCTGTAACAACGGCTTAACATAAATTTCTGTGGGTGCGAGCAGGGCTTCGCCCAGTGTGGTGTCGTCACCTTCACTAAAAGTCTGATCCAGCGTCTGACCAGACACTTCCAGCACTTTGCGGATCAGTGAATAACCGTTGGAGTGCGGGCCGCTGGATGCCAGTCCGATCAGCACATTGCCATTGGCGACGCCGCTTTGATCCAAAATCAAATCACGCTCTACCACGCCAACACTGAAACCGGCCAGATCAAAATCACCTTCGCTGTAAATCCCCGGCATTTCAGCCGTTTCCCCGCCAATCAGTGCTGCCCCTGCCAACTCACATCCATCCGCGACACCTTTAATGACCGCTTCAGCATCATCATTATTCAGCTTACCAGTGGCGTAATAGTCGAGAAAGAACAATGGCTCTGCGCCGGTGACGACAATATCGTTGACACACATGGCAACTAAATCAATGCCAATGGTATCAAGGCGTCCTAAATCAATCGCCAGCCTTAATTTGGTACCCACACCATCGGTACCAGAGACCAACACCGGGTCGTTGTAGCGGTTTGGTAACGACATCAAGGCACCAAAACCACCGATATTGCCCATGACTTCCGGGCGCTTGGTACGGCGTGCGTGTGGCTTAATGCGGTCGATCAAAGCGTTTCCGGTCTCAATACTGACACCGGCATCTTGATAGGTCAGAGAGGGTTTGTTGTTTTCCATTAATAGCGTGATCCTTGCGAATCCTTGAAAAAGAGCGATTCTAGCATGTTTTAATTCAATTACGATGGGCGATGTGGTTTTATTGGTAAGCCTCGCCAAGTCCGTTATTTAGCTGAAAAGGTCTGTGTATGTCGCGCGCATTGGAAGTTCTCAACTCAATCTTTGGTTATAGCGAATTTCGTCATAATCAGGCGGAGATTATTGACACCGTTGCGTCTGGCCAGGATGCCTTTGTGTTGATGCCAACCGGCGGCGGTAAGTCGCTGTGTTACCAGATTCCAGCACTGCTGCGCGAGGGTGTCGGGGTGGTGGTTTCGCCGTTAATTGCGTTGATGCAGGATCAGGTGGATGCATTGCAACAACTGGGGATTAAGGCGGCTTTTCTTAACTCGACATTAGACGCGCGAGAGCGTCAAGCTGTTGAATCTGCTTTGCGACAAGGGCAGTTGGACTTTCTATATATTGCACCGGAGCGCCTGACCAACGATTACACTTTGAGTTTGCTCAGTCAGTGTCAAATCGCATTATTTGCTGTAGATGAGGCGCACTGTGTATCCCAATGGGGGCACGATTTTAGGCCGGAATATCAGCAGTTACGCATTTTGGCAACGCGCTTTCCCAGCATTCCACGCATCGCGTTAACAGCCACGGCAGATCAGCGCACTCGCCACGAAATTATTGAACAGCTTGAGCTGCAACGTGCCAGCATCTTTATCAACAGCTTTGACCGCCCGAATATTTGCTACGCCCTGTCCGATGCACAAAACGCCCGTGACCGCTTATGGCGTTTTATTCAGGATAATCATCCGACTGACGCAGGAATTGTGTATTGCTTATCCCGTAAAAAAGTTGAAACCACGGCTCACTGGCTAAGTGGCAAGGGACGTGTAGCCTTGCCTTATCATGCGGGACTGCCTGCGGAGTTACGGCAACGTACGCAGGCACGCTTTCTGCGGGAGGAGGGGGTGATTATTGTGGCGACTATCGCGTTTGGTATGGGGATTGATAAGCCAGATGTGCGTTTTGTTGCTCACTTGAGCCTGCCAAAAAATATTGAAGCCTATTATCAGGAAACCGGACGTGCCGGGCGTGACGGTAATCCGGCGAATGCCTGGATGAATTACGGTTTGCAGGATGTCATTTTCTTGCGCCAAATGATGCAGGAAAGCAGCGGTAGTGAGATGCATAAGCGTGTTACCCAGCACAAGCTGGAGGCGATGTTGGCCTTATGCGAAACCGTAAGCTGTCGGCGGGCGGCTATCTTGAATTACTTTGGAGAGTCTGCGCCTGAAAAGTGTGGCAACTGTGATAACTGTCTGAATCCACCGGACACCTGGGATGCTACCGAGGATGCACAAAAAGCACTGTCTGCTATCTATCGCACCGGCCAGGGTTTTGGAGTGGCGTATATTACGGACATTCTTGTTGGAAAAGACGATCCCCGCATTCAGCAAAATGGTCATCACCACCTGAAAGTATTTGGTCTAGGTAGGCACCACACGCAGGTGGCTTGGCGCGGTTTATTCCGACAGCTTATCGCACAGGGCTATGTTCAGATCAATATGGAACGCTATGGCGCATTACAGCTTACGGAAAAATCTCGCCCATTACTTAAAGGTGAGGAAACGTTATTGGCCAGAAAACTGGCGACGCCCAAGTTGGCGAAAAAGGCCGGAGCAGCTCGCGAGCGCGTTGCCCTCGACCCTGAAAATGAAGGCTTGCTGCTTGCCTTGAAGGCGCTGCGGTTGGATTTGGCGCGTGAACAAAACGTACCACCGTATGTAATCTTCCATGATCGTACACTGGAAGAAATGGCACAGCGTAAGCCATTGACGGATGATGACTTTCGTTATCTAGGCGGTGTTGGTGAATCCAAGCTGGAACGCTACGGGGCGGAGTTTATGGCCGTAATTGCCGAATATGTTGCTGATCAAGCACCGGTCACTGAAAGTTCGGCAAATTCCACCTTGGCTTTGTTTCAACAAGGCATGACAGTTGAACAGATTATGAAGCAGCGTCAGGTGGTTGCGATGACGGTGTACGGTGACTTGGCCGATGCGGTGCGCAATGGAAAACTTTCCGTGGAGGAGGCAACGGATCTTGACCCGGATGATATTGCTACCATTCGTGAGGCAGCAGCAAAATTGCCTAATCGTTCGGAAGGTGCCATTAACGATCTGTATGAGTCCTTAGGTGGTGTCTGGAATTTTGGCCTGTTGCGTTGCGTGTTGGCAGGAATTTAATACAACTCACACTTTTTGATCGACTGAATGACTTTGGCTTAATGAGATAAATGGATTGATATTAGGTCTGAATCGGTATTTGTTGTTCATTTGATAGTGGTAGTACTTGGCCATATCGGCACTTATGAGTGCCTATTAGATTTATCGTTGTTTACGTTTTGACGGTGCTATAGAATCTTGATCAGTCAGGACAGCTTTAATATTGATAGGCATTGTCTTTTCCGGCTGCCTTTTCGCATGACGAGCCTTCCTGTTTTTCTTTGAACAGACCAAATGGAGTCAATCTCAAATGAACAGACGTAATATGCTTAAAACTGCATTGGCAAGTGCAGCAACCGTTTCTCTGGGTTCTGCAGCAACAAGTGCAATGGCCGGTGAGAAGATTCGCCTGCGTATGCAGTCTTACTGGGGTAAGGAAGCTAAAGGTGTTTTCAAAGACTTTACGAGTAACGTCAAAGATGCGACAGGTGGCGTAATC
>PDPG01000068.1 GCA_002747455.1 Pseudomonadota bacterium
ATTTCGGTGCAGGATGTGTTTAAAGGTTCCAGTCCGTTTTTTATTGCAGATGCATTGACGATTGCGATGTTAATTGCGTTTCCGGCGATTGTGTTGTGGTTACCGGGGCAGTTGTAGATAGTTGGTTTTGCATTTTTGCTAATTGTCATACTCCAAATTACGTGTCGCAAACATCAGCACCATAATAATCAACATCATCGTTCCGGCACCGGCTAGCAGCGCGTAGTCTTCCATTTGCAGGATAAAATACAGCACCGCATACAAGCTGCTTAGAAACAGTAAAATCAACATCACCCGCCCAAAGCTTTTCAGGATGGCAATGGTGTATAGGGTGATGATGCTCACCGTTGCGGTAGATGCGTATAAGTATGCCATGCGGAAGGTGAGCTGTTCCGACAACGAGAGCAGGATGATATAAAACATCGACAATGCTAGACCAATCAGGCCGTATTGGATAACGTGGAAGCGTGACTTGGTGGTGATTTCAAATATCAGGAAAGTCAAAAAGGTCAAGCCAATAAACAGCACGCCATACTTCACAGCGCGCTCGATTTTTGCATAAAGGGACACAGGGCTGAATAGCTTTACGCCGGATTTCAGGGCATACAAGTCATAACTTTCCTTGTCCATCAGCCATTGTTGCGGGTAGTTTCTGGCGATATTGGGCACGCGCCAATGTGCATCGAAGCCATTGCCACCAACCTCAGACTTTACTGGTGGAATGTCGCCAATAAAGCTGGGATGTGGCCAACCAGAATGGATGTTGGCGGTGCTGGTTTCTCCCAGAGGCGCAAAGCTCAGACCTTCACTACCATTCACACTAAATTTGATACGGAATTTTGGCAACACCAAATCTTGCTCCAAGTCCTTCATTTTGGCATGAAAACCATTTGGTAGTAGCTTAGGCAATAAGGTTCCGGGTTTTAGTGGTGAGCTGGTGTCGCCGTTCCAGCGTAAGGGAAAAGCCTCATCAATGGCTTTGGTGTCACTGACACCCACTGCTAACCACGCATGTTTCCATTGAATTTTGTTTTTCTTGGATTGCTTGTCAGGCAAGTTGCTGAAGTCGAAGGTGCCGGTTAATTCAATATCTGCCTGATAAACCAACGCATCATAAATCCCCCGCTTGCGGTGTTTTTCGACAACCTCGGCATCCATATTTAACTGCTTGGGCAACAGTACCACCGTTTTTTCATTAAAAATATCGCGGCTGATAGTGCGTGTTTCACCCTTATCGTCCGTAACTGTATCAAAGCTGATAATATGCTCGGTATAGGGTACGACTAACACCGGCCCTACAATAACCTGTCGTCCTCCCCAGGTTTTAGCAATATCGGTAAGTGCAGTACGGTAATAATAGGTTCGGTCACTCACGACCTGTTTTGCCAAAAAAAGCGGCACCAGCATGGCGGCGGCAAGCAAGCCAATCAAAACACTGCGAAAGCCGAGGGAATAACGAATTGATCCCAGTTTACCTGTGGGCGTTTCTTTTGTAGATTGTGAGTCCATAGATTATATCGGGCATTTGTGCGTTTGCTGGTCAATGTCAGCCAGAGCATACAGGATTGAAGGGGTACAGGAAAGCTGATGAAAGTATTGGGAATCGAGTCATCCTGTGATGAAACAGGTGTTGCAGTGTATGACACGAAAAAAGGGCTGTTATCAGAACGTCTCTATAGTCAGGTGGCACTACACGCAGAGTACGGAGGGGTCGTGCCAGAACTGGCTTCCCGTGATCACATTCGCAAAATTGTCCCACTGATCCGTGGTGCGGTGACAGATGCTGGCCTGTCCATGCAGGATTTGGAGGGTATTGCCTACACTTCAGGGCCGGGCTTGATTGGTGCCTTGATGGTTGGTGCATCCGTCGGGCGAACCATGGCGTGGAGTCTGGGCATTCCGGCGGTGGCGGTTCACCACATGGAGGGGCATTTGCTGGCACCAATGTTGGAGGATAATGCGCCGGAGTTTCCATTTGTAGCGCTGCTGGTTTCCGGTGGTCATACCTTGCTGGTCGATGTCAGAGCCATTGGTGAGTATAAAATTCTGGGGGAATCAGTGGATGATGCAGTCGGGGAGGCGTTTGATAAGACGGCGAAATTGCTCGGCTTGTCATACCCCGGTGGGCCGGAGTTGGCGGCTTTGGCCGAGCAGGGCAAACCGACTGACATTAAATTCCCCCGCCCGATGGTTAATCGTCCCGGTTTAGACTTCAGCTTTAGCGGTTTGAAAACATCGGCGTTGCTAACATGGGAGAAGTCCGATCAGACACCGCACGCCAAGGCCGATATTGCCTACGCATTTCAGGAAGCGATTGTTGATACACTGTTCATTAAGTGTGACCGTGCATTAAAGCAAACCGGTTACCAACGCTTGGTTGTGTCTGGTGGTGTGGGTGCCAATCAACGCCTGAGAGAAAAACTGAATGAGTTGGGAGCTGATGTATTCTTCCCAAGGCAGGCTTTTTGTACGGATAATGGTGCAATGATTGCCTACGCAGGTGCATTACGCTTGGCTGCAGGTGAGCGAGCTGCGGCAGTGATTTCACCGCAGCCCCGTTGGTCATTAGAATCGCTGTCCGGTTTGGCGCAGGCCGTGTAACATATTTCCGTCGGGGTCGTTGCTACTGTGTTGCGGAATCCAGGGACTCAGGCACTCACGGCTTTTCACACAAGGATCGGTGAGCGTCTTCATAAATGCCACCAAATCTTTAACATCTTGCTCTGTACTGTTTGGTCTGGGCGTAATGTCAATGCCCGACTTGAGTGCTTTGAGTGTGTTACGGCGTAAATGACGGGTATCAATGTCGGGTTGCTTGATGTCGCTTGCCTTGAATTGCTTAATCGCTTTTGCCGGGTTGAGCATGTGTCGGGTGACGGCCTCCAGTGAGGCGTAGGCGCCGCTGTGCCCCCAAGGGCCGGTAACTTCAACATTCAATAAGCTTGGCGTGCGGAAACGGTATTGGTCGCCGGGTTTTTCTGTGACTAAATAGCAGCCTAAGTCATCCTTATCCGTGTCATTTTCGTGCTGGGCTTTGCCTTCACCAATTTGCGGCATGGCGGTGTTGTAAAATTCTTCATTGGTGAAAAAGTCACCAGAGTGACAACTGACGCAACCCGCTCCACCTTGCGCCTGAGAGCTAAAGAATAAAACAGCGCCACGTTTGGCTTGTGGGGAAATGGCATCATTATCTCCTGCAACGTATTTGCTCCAGGGATTATTGACAAACAGTTGAGAGCGCTCGTAATCGGCAATCGCTGCGGCAATGTTTTGTTCGGTAATTAAATCATCCACCGGCGTTTGATGGTCGTTAAATGCCACCCGAAACGCTTTTTCCCAATGGGCCTGCAGACGGCTGGCCAGTGAACGACGCAGGGTCTGGGTGAGGGCATCTGGCATAAAGTCACCACGCATCTCCTCGTTGGATGTTATCGGGAAACGGGCTTGTGCCTGCACCAAGTTATCCCCCCCCAAAGCATCAGGCTGGTCTTTTTTAACATCCGGTGTGTGAATGGAATAGGCATCCAGGCGCTTAATGCGGCCATCATGAAACAGGTGTTTCTTCCATAGTGCAACATTGAAAGTTGTGGGCGCATTGCGAGGAACCTTAACCCGATGATGCGATTTCATTTTGCGATTCGGGCCTAAAATTTCAGGGTCTTGGCTATCAACTCCGATGGATAATGACAAGCCATCACCACCACCTAACATTGGATGGTGGCAGCTCACACACGCGGTGGTTTGATCACCACCCAAGCTGCGCGTATAAAACAATTTCATACCTAGTTGTGCTGTGGGGGAATCAATGGATGGCACTTGAATATCTGCCGCAGGATTTCCGGTTAGGCCGTGTGCCTTAATGAGCAAACGAATATCATGGTCGATGGTGTCGCGGTCAGCGTGTTTGGCATGGCTGGCGGTGGTGTTCAGTAAGGTGCTTAGTAGCAGACACATGAACAATACTGGCTTTGAGAGTGAGGGTAATCTCATTACGCGCTCGCTGGTTGGAATTAATATCCTCCAACTTTAGCGCCATGAGTAAAGCTTATCGCAGCGCGCATTTACCCAGCGGATGAAACTTTTTGATAGACGCATCAGGGTTGATCTTCGTCAAGCTTATAGTCAATAGATGTTTATCATAAAAAGCGGGATATGGCTTTAGCTGGGCGGCTATGTCAGAATGCGCGCCTGTCTGATAGAGCCAGAGACTGCCATGAGTGAATACCTGCTGATCATTGTTGGCACCGTTTGGGTGAACAATATTGTGTTGTCCCATTTTTTGGGGCTGTGCCCGTTTATGGGCGTTTCCCGCAAACTGGAAACAGCAATGGGCATGGGACTGGCCACAACCTTTGTACTGACACTCTCGTCCGTCACTAGCTATTTGGTTAATGATTTTTTGTTGGCACCTTTTGGGCTGGAGTATCTTCGTACCATCAGTTTTATTTTGGTTATCGCGGCCATTGTTGGCTTTACTGAGCTGGCGGTGCATAAAACCAGCCCGATACTGTATAACGTGCTCGGTATCTATCTGCCTTTGATTACCACCAACTGCGCCGTTCTGGGTGTCGCCTTGCTCAATGTGCAACAAAATCACGGTTTTCTGGAATCAGCCTTATACGGTTTTGGCTCCTCCGTCGGTTTCACCTTAGTGCTGGTGTTGTTTGCTGCCCTGCGTGAGCGGATTGCCGTATCAGACGTGCCCAACGCTTTCAAAGGCAATGCAATTGGCATGATCACCGCGGGTCTAATGGCACTGGCCTTTATGGGCTTCACCGGCTTAATTAAGGCGCAGTAACAATGATAATGGCGATAGTGGTCATCGTTGGGTTGGCGGCGTTCTTTGGGGCGCTATTGGGCTATGCAGCCATTAAGTTCAAGGTTGAAGGTGATCCGATAGCTGATCAGATTGATCAGTTATTACCGCAGACTCAATGCGGGCAATGTGGCTATCCGGGATGTCGGCCTTACGCTGAAGCCATTGCCAATGAGGAGGTAGGCATTAATAAATGTCCGCCCGGTGGTACCGCGACCATCGAAGCCTTGGCGGACTTGCTGGATACGGATGTCATTCCTCTGGATGAAGAAGCTGGCGAGCACCCCGAAACGCCGCTGGTGGCGATTATTCGTGAAGACACCTGTATTGGTTGTACCTTGTGTATTCAAGCCTGTCCTGTTGATGCCATTGTGGGAGCCGCCAAATTAATGCATACCGTCATTAGTGATGAGTGTACGGGCTGCGAGCTGTGTGTGCCGCCATGTCCAGTGGACTGTATTGATATGATTCCGGTACCACAAACCACCGATAACTGGGTATGGCCAGAGCCAGCGACCATAGGCAACATCCCGATTCGTGTGGAGGTGAAAAAATGAGTTTGGTGCAAAAGCTATGGCGTATGCGGGGCGGTGTTCATCCGGCATTTCATAAGGAAGACTCAACGCGCCAGGCAATACACCCATCGGCCATTCCTCCGCAACTGATTATACCGCTACAGCAGCACGTTGGGCACTTGCCTGATTTGAAAGTTGCTGTGGGTGATCGGGTCGAAAAGGGGCAACTATTGGCTGCGGTCAGCCCAGTGGGCATTGGTGCAGCCATTCACGCCTCCACCTCTGGCGTGATTACAGCCATTGAGGAACGTCCCATTCCACACGCTTCTGGCTTGGCGGGTCTGTGCATTGTGCTGGATAGCGATGGCCACGATGATTGGGGCAGTCAGCGTTTCTCACCATTAATAGACTATCGTGAGCAAGCCACAGAGACCCTGTTACAGCGCATTGCAGATGCTGGCATTGTGGGCTTGGGCGGTGCTGTTTTTCCCAGCGAAGTGAAGCTGGCTTCTGCGGGCGAAGGCAATGTTGAGACGTTAATTATCAATGGTGCGGAGTGCGAGCCCTACATTAGTTGTGATGATATGTTGATGCGCGAGCGGGCAGCAGCGATTGTCACGGGCATTGATATTCTCATGCATCTACTCAAAGCCAAGCGTTGTCTGATTGGTGTGGAAGACAATAAAGCACAGGCAATTACCGCCTTAAACGATGCCTTAACAACTGGCTCGGCGATTGAAGTCGTTGCGGTGCCTACCTTGTACCCCAGCGGTGACGCCAAACAACTCACACGCATACTCACCGGGATTGAGATTCCTAAGGGCGTGCGCTCAACCGCATTGGGTGTACTTTGTCATAATGTGGGAACGGCCCACAGCGTTTATGAGGCGGTCATCGAAGGCAAGCCACTAATTTCCAGAATCACTACTGTAACGGGCAATGGGATCAAGGCACCGCAGAATTTCGAGGCATTAATTGGTACTCCCTTTAGCTTTTTAGTTGAGCAGGCAGGTGGCTATACTGCAAAGGCGGAGCGGTTGATTATGGGTGGCCCAATGATGGGCATTGCCTTACCGTCCGATGAGTTGCCGGTTGTGAAAGCCTGCAACTGCATTCTAGTCAGCTCACGCGATGAGTTGCGCCTGAATGATCATGCGGATGATGAAAAAGAACGCTTGGTTATGCCGTGTATTCGTTGCGGGAAATGTATGCAAGCGTGTCCGGTAAGTTTGTTGCCACAGCAAATGTATTGGCACACACGGGCGCGGGACTTTGAGAAAGTTGCCGAGCATCATCTGTCTGACTGTATTGAATGCGGTGCCTGTAGCTATGTCTGCCCTAGCCATATTCCATTGGTGGACTACTTCCGCTTTGCCAAAACAGAAATAAAGGCACAAAAACAAGCTGCATTAAAAGCCAGCCAGTCTCGTGAGCGCCATGAGTTCCATAATTATCGCAAGCAGCGTGATAAGGCAGAGCGTGAGGAGAAACGCCGTAAGCAAAAAGAAGCCTTGCAGAAAAAGAAGCAATCGGCAGGGGCGGCAAGTGGTCAGGGCGACGACAAACAAGATGCGATTAAAGCCGCACTGGAACGTGCCAAAGCCAAAAAAGCTGCGTTAAAAGCCGCTGCCGAGAACAAACAGGATAGCTCAGATGCAGTTTGATACACAAATCACCAGCCTGGTAAATGACGCGCCAGATGTTTCGCAGTTAATGAAAAAAGTGTTGTATGCACTGATACCTGCGGTTCTTACCTTACTGTACTTCTATGGCTGGGGTGTGCTGATTAACCTGCTGTTAGCCGTGAGTTTTGCACTGATATTGGAAGTGGTAACGCTGAAACTGCGGGGCAAGCCGGTATTGCCCTTTATCAAGGACTATAGCGCGATTGTAACGGCCTGTTTGTTTGCACTCACTCTGCCACCATTAGTCAGTTGGTGGCTGATTTTACTAGGTTTATTCTTTGCTATTGTCATTGCCAAGCATCTGTATGGCGGCATCGGTTATAACCCGTTTAATCCAGCCATGATTGGTTATGCGGTACTCATCGTGTCTTTTCCGCTACAGATGAGCCAGTGGCCTGCCGCATCCATCATCAGTGGTGAGTGGCTCAGCTTGAGTGACAGTCTTGGCATTGTGTTTGGGCAAACAGAAGCCAACTGGGATGCTATTACTCGTGCCACGCCACTGGATGCTGTTAGAACGGGGTTGATTAGCGGCCAGAATTATCAAGATATTGTTGCGGGTGAAGACTTTGGTTGGCTGTCTGGCCGTGCATGGCAGTGGACATCACTGGCGTATTTGTTAGGTGGCTTGTATCTGCTCAAAGCGCGGGTGATTAGTTGGCAAATTCCCGTATCGGTGTTGCTTGGTTTAGCCACTGTTGCGGGGGCGTTGTGGCTGTATGACGGCAATGTATTCGCCTCGCCTGTTTTCCATTTATTCAGTGGTGCAGCCATGTTGGGCGCATTTTTTATTGCAACTGATCCAGTCTCTGCCAGTACCACGCCACTGGGGCAGTTGCTTTATGGTGCCAGTATTGGCTGCCTGATTTATGTCATCCGCACCTGGGGCGCATACCCTGACTCGGTAGCCTTTGCGGTATTGATTATGAACATGGCGGTGCCGATGATTGATTACTATACCCAGCCAACCGTCTTTGGTGAGTCGGGGAGGGCACATGGCAAACGATAAATTACAAGCCATCTGGCGGGCAGGCTCAACGCTGGCGTTCTTTGCATTGGTTGGTGTGGTGTTACTGGTCGCTGTGCAGTGGATGACTAAAGACACCATCGCAGAAAATACCCGTTTGATGAAGCTGCAACGATTGCATGAAATTGTCGCGGCAGCGGACTATGATAATGACCTGCTGAGCAGTGCAGAAGCATTCACACTGACCGCAGAGGATTTGGCAAAGAGTGCCAGGAAATACACGGCTACTCAATCGGGGAAGCTCGTCGCGGTGATTTATGAAGTCACCAGTTTGCAAGGCTATAGCGGGCCGATTAGCTTATTAATTGGTATCAATGCAGATCATCGCTTACGCGGTGTGCGGGTGGTTGAGCATAAGGAAACACCGGGATTAGGGGACAAGATTGAAACCCTGAAAGATGACTGGATTCTGCAATTTACTGGAAAGTCGCTGAAAAATCCTGAGCTGAGCCACTGGAAGGTGCGCAAGGACGGAGGCGTGTTTGACCAGTTTACCGGCGCGACCATTACTCCTAGGGCAGTGGTCAATGCAGTACGTGAGGTACTGAAAATCAATGAGTAAGGTGAATTACAAACAAATCATTGCCGATGGCCTGTGGAATAATAATGCCGGATTAGTGCAATTGCTGGGTCTATGTCCCTTGTTGGCAGTTACTAATAATGCAGTCAATGGCTTAGGGTTGGGGCTGGCAACATTGGTAACGCTCATTATTTCCAATGGCTCCGTATCCTTTAGTCGTCACTGGGTACGCCGTGAAATTCGTATTCCATTTTATGTCATGGTCATTGCCGCGAATGTGACCATGGTGGATTTGTTGATGAGTGCTTATCTGCACAACTTACACAATGTGTTGGGCATCTTTATTCCGCTCATTGTCACCAACTGCGCCATTATTGCGCGAGCCGAGGCTTTTGCCTCTAAACATGCGCTGATTCCTTCGCTGGTGGATGGCTTGATGATGGGTCTGGGCTTTTTGGTGTTGCTTGTGGTGTTAGGTGGTCTGCGTGAAATAATTGGCAGCGGCACATTGTTTGCTGGCGCTTCTGTAATGTTTGGAGAGGCGGCGCAAGGCTTGACCATACAGGTATTTGATAAGGACTATCCCGGTTTCTTGTTGGCGATTTTGCCACCGGGAGCATTTTTGGGTTTAGGCTTAATTATCGCGCTAAAAAATATCATTGATGAGCGTCTGGAGACGCAACGCATCGCCAAACGTCAGCAGGAAAAAGCAGAGGCAGAAGCGGCTGCTCAGGTTATCGGTGGCGCACCTGCCAGCAAGCAATGAATAAGGAAAAACGCTACGAAATATTCCGGCGCTGGCGCGAGGCCAATCCGCACCCCACCACCGAACTGCACTTTAGTAGCCCGTTTGAACTACTGGTGGCCGTCACGCTCTCGGCACAATCCACCGACAAAGGTGTGAATAAAGCCACTGACGTGTTGTTCAAGGTCGCCAATACTCCGCAGGCTATTCTTGATTTGGGGCTGGAAGGCTTACGCGAGCACATTAAAACCATCGGTTTATATAACAATAAAGCGAAAAATGTCTACGCGACCTGCCAGATTTTAGTGGATAAATACGCAGGTGAAGTGCCGGATAATCGGAAAGCACTGGAATCACTGCCCGGTGTCGGGCGTAAAACAGCCAATGTGGTCCTTAACACGGCATTCGGACACCCGACGATGGCCGTGGATACGCATATATTCCGACTGGCGAATCGTACAGGGATTGCCAAGGGTAAGAATGTGCTGGAAGTCGAGAAAGGCCTATTACGCCATGTGCCAAAAGAGTTTCTGGTGGACGCACATCACTGGCTGATTCTGCATGGACGATATATTTGTGTGGCGCGTAAGCCCAGATGCTCGGTGTGTTTGATTAGTGATTTGTGTGATTTTAAAGAGAAGAATCTTTAAGAAAATTTTTATTGGCCTGATAAGGGGAGTATCAATGTCAATTATTATACGGAAAGCGACCCAAAGCGATTCCGGTTTGCTTTTAACGTTTATTAAGGAGTTGGCGAGCTACGAGAAAGCGGAGCATGAAGTCACAGCAACCGAGTCATCGCTTGAAGCTTCTCTTTTTGGTGATGATTCAACGACTCATGCCGTAATCTGCGAAAAAGCAGGAAGCCCCGTTGGTTTTGCGATTTATTTCTTTAACTATTCGACTTGGCTTGGAAAGCATGGTCTCTACCTTGAAGATTTATATATCACAAAGGTGGAGCGAGGTCGCGGTGTCGGGAAAGTGCTGTTAAAACATCTTGCAAAAATAGCGGTTGAAAGAGGCTGTGGTCGGTTCGAGTGGAGTGTGCTTGATTGGAATGAGCCTGCTATTAATTTTTATGAATCACTCGGCGCTAAACCTAAAAGTGAATGGATTGGTTATCAGTTAACTGGTCAGGAGCTGGTTGCGCTTGCTGAGTCTTGAAGCCAGTGTGAATGATGAAAAATAAACAATTTACAGCTAATGACCAACAATTACTGGAAGAAATTATGCTGTACCGGCGGGATGTGCGGGGGAATAACTTCACAGCGGAACCCGTTCCCGAAGCAGTGATTGAGAAAATACTTCTGTCTGCATCTTTAGCTCCATCTGTGGGTTTTTCCCAGCCTTGGGAGTTTGTGATGATTAAAGATAAGGAGATTAAAAAACAAATTGCCAATAGTTTTGGGCTGGAAAATAAAAAAGCGGCACAGTTGTTTGATGATGAAAAGCGAGCGCTTTATGCGCAACTCAAGTTGGAAGGGATTCTTGAGGCACCGTTGAATATAGCAGTATTTTATAAGCCATCGCCCCAGCCGGTATTAGGGCAAAATTCCATGGTCGAAATGGGGGAGTATAGTGTCGTTTGCGCCGTTCAAAATATGTGGCTGATGGCAAGATCGCTCAATGTTGGTATTGGCTGGGTCAGTATTCTCAATCCAGAAGCTGTGAAAAAGACGCTAAAAGCTCCTCCTGAAAATAAGCTGGTTGCCTATCTTTGCGTTGGTTATGTAAAAGAGTTTCTGGACAAGCCTGAGCTGGAAAAGATTAATTGGGCGGCTAGAAAGTTACTCAGCACAGCAGTTTATACAGAGACTTATGCGGCAGATCAGTCGGAAGCTTTTGATGGCTGTTAATACAATAAGCAGTAGTAAGCGCGGGAATTATAGACACTGCGGGTTGTGAGAAAACTGATGAACTTGCCCAAACTATGATTATTTTTGATAGACACTATCAAGACGCTTAAATGGTTTTTCCGTGTGGGCGAGTGAAGGGTATCAGGTTTGTCGGTGTGGTTCTCCTTAGTGCTTATTGGCATTAAGTCGTAAATTTCATTACGAAATGCCTTATGCAAATGAGAATTGCTACCAACAAGTATTATGACTAGACCTATTAAAATCGCGTAAAATGTGCCTCTGTTAATGGCTGTAAAATTTGTACTGGAGAGATTTAGATGAGTTTATATTCAGAGTACATGAAGGAAATTGAGACTCGGAAAAAAGATTTGGGATTACACCCCAAGCCAATAGATAGTGCAGAGCTGCTATCAGAAATCATTGCTCAGATTAAAGATACTCAAAATGAGCACCGTGAAGATTCCCTCAATTTTTTCATTTACAACACGCTTCCCGGTACAACCAGTGCCGCAGGTGTGAAAGCAAAATTCCTGAAGGAAATTATTCTGGGCAAAGCGGTGGTGGCAGAAATCACGCCTGAGTTTGCCTTTGAGCTATTGTCTCACATGAAAGGTGGGCCGTCGGTTGAGGTTCTGTTGGATCTTACCTTGGGTGATGATGAGGCCATTGCGAAGTCCGCTGCTGAAGTATTAAAAACACAGGTTTTCCTATACGAAGCGGATACTGACCGTCTTGAAGCAGCCTATAAAGCAGGCAATGAAATTGTAAAAGATATTCTGGAAAGTTATGCCAGAGCAGACTTTTTCACCAAGCTTCCAGACATTGATGAAGAAATTGAAGTTGTCACCTACGTCGCAGCAGAGGGTGATATTTCCACAGACTTGCTGTCACCGGGTAATCAGGCACACTCCCGTTCAGACCGTGAGTTGCACGGTAAATGCATGATCTCACCAGAGGCACAAGCCGAAATTCAGGCGATACAAAAGCAGCATCCTGATAAGAAGGTAATGTTGATTGCCGAAAAGGGCACGATGGGGGTGGGTTCTTCCCGTATGTCCGGTGTGAACAATGTTGCACTGTGGGCGGGTAAGCCAGCCAGCCCATATGTTCCGTTTGTCAACATTGCACCTGTTGTGGCTGGAACAAATGGTATTTCGCCAATCTTCCTGACAACCGTTGGGGTAACGGGCGGTATTGGCCTTGACCTGAAGAACTGGGTCAAAAAAGTGGATGCAGAGGGCAACACGGTTCTTGATGAGAACGGTGATCCAGTGCTTGAGCAAGCATATTCTGTTGCGACGGGTACAGTGCTGACCATCAACACCAAAGAGAAGAAGCTTTACAACGGCGATAAAGAGCTGATGGATGTTTCTTCGGCATTTACACCGCAAAAAGTGGAGTTTATGAAGGCTGGTGGCTCTTACGCCATTGTTTTTGGTAAAAAGCTTCAGAACTTTGCAGCGGCAACGTTGGGCATTGAAGTGCCACCAGTATTTGCGCCTTCCAAGGAGATTTCTCACGAAGGTCAGGGTCTGACTGCAGTTGAAAAAATCTTCAATAAAAATGCGGTGGGTGTTTCCTCCAAAACGGCACTACATGCAGGCTCAGATGTTCGTGTGAAAGTCAATATTGTGGGATCGCAGGATACCACGGGCTTGATGACCGCTCAGGAGCTGGAGTCGATGGCGGCAACGGTTATCTCGCCAAGTGTTGATGGCGCGTATCAGTCTGGCTGTCACACAGCTTCAGTATGGGATAAGAAAGCGCAGACAAACATTCCCAAGCTAATGAAGTTCATGAATGCATTTGGCTTGATTACTGCGCGTGATCCTAAGGGTGTTTATCATCCAATGACTGACGTAATTCATAAGGTCTTGAATGACCTGACAGTGGATGATCAGGCAATCATTATTGGTGGTGACTCACACACTCGTATGTCTAAAGGGGTGGCTTTTGGTGCAGACTCCGGTACGGTGGCGTTAGCCCTGGCAACGGGTGAGGCGACCATGCCAATTCCTGAGTCGGTGAAAGTGACCTTTAAGGGCCACATGAAGCATCATATCGATTTCCGTGATGTGGTTCACTCGACACAAGCACAAATGCTGAAACAGTTTGGTGAGAACGTCTTTCAAGGTCGTGTGATTGAGGTGCATATCGGCACCTTATTGGCAGATCAGGCATTCACCTTCACCGACTGGACGGCGGAAATGAAGGCCAAGGCGTCCATTTGTATCTCTGAAGATGACACCCTGATTGAGTCGCTAGAGCTTGCCAAGAGCCGTATTCAGATCATGATTGACAAGGGTATGGAAAATAAGGCAAGGACACTTCACGGCCTTATTGCGTTGGCGGATAAGCGTATTGCTGGCATTAAGTCTGGTGAGCAGCCTGCACTGGCACCTGATAGTAATGCTAAGTACTACGCAGAAGTCGTGGTTGATCTGGATAAAATTGACGAGCCGATGATTGCCGATCCAGATGTGAATAACGAAGATGTATCCAAGCGTTATACCCATGATGTGATCCGTCCCGTTTCTTACTATGGTGACCATAAAGCGGTTGATCTTGGTTTCGTTGGTTCTTGTATGGTTCACAAAGGTGATATGCAGATCATTGCGCAGATGTTACGTAATCTTGAGGCAAAGAATGGCACGGTGGAATTTAAAGCACCATTGGTTGTCGCGCCACCTACTTATAACATCGTGGATGAGCTGAAAGCAGAGGGTGACTGGGAAATTCTGGAGAAGTACGCTGGCTTTGTGTTCAATGATGATGCTCCGAAAGAAACCGCCCGTACCAAGTATGACAATATTTTGTATCTGGAACGTCCGGGTTGTAACTTGTGCATGGGTAATCAGGAAAAAGCTGAGCCGGGCGATACTGTTATCGCAACATCAACACGTTTGTTCCAAGGTCGTGTGGTGGCTGATTCTGATGAGAAAAAAGGGGAGTCATTACTAGGTTCCACACCATTGGTGGTACTCTCAACGGTGCTTGGCCGCTTCCCAACGATGGATGAGTATAAAGAGTCCGTAGAGGGCATTAACCTCACCGACTTCGCTCCACCGCTAAAGGATCTCAGCAGTCCACCTCAGACGGCATCGATAAACTTCGTTTAGTCCGCTTGCCGGAGGGCTATCCCAAAAAGTAAGCACGGTTTTACGTGCTTACTTTTTTTCTCCGCGACACATATTTAATCGAACCTCAATGATGATATCGACTCTTGTTTGAGTTAGAGTAGCGTTTTCTGTCCATATTGAGGTTCATGCGGTGACACCATTTGTACTTTGGGGAGCCATCTTCTTTACGCTTGCACTGATTTTTTACTCCATTGGAATCTGGAGTGATTATTGGCGCAAGCAATTGAAAACATGGCATGTAGTGATGTTCGGTTTGGGTGTCGTCACTGATAGTTTGGGTACGCTACTCATGTATCTGCACGTCGGGCACCTCGTATTCACCGCACACTCGGTTTCCGGCTTTATCGGGCTTTTCCTAATGGTCTGTCACTTTATCTGGGCCATATTCGTTATCAAAAATCAACAGGAAGCTCAACAGAAAGTATTCCACCGTTTCAGTATTGTGGTTTGGGCATTCTGGCTAATCTCATATCTTTCAGGGTTATATCTGGGAATGAGTGGACTTTCATAACGATAAAATTTCATTTTCATCCATCTGAAGTGTTTTTGATGGTTGATATGACTGCTGCTGTGGTACGGAGGAAAATATGGGACACATTGGAAGTAGACTTCTGGGTCAGGCTAAGTGCGCTAAAGACAAATTTGCGGGGCTGGCTCCTGGTCTTTTAGTGTGTGTGCTTATCGCGATGGCGGCAAAATTTGTTTCCGAGCAATATGGCGGGCCGACAATTCTTTATGCCCTGTTGATGGGCATGTCACTGAACTATTTGTCATTGGAAGGCCGCTGCGTTGAGGGCATCCAGTTTGCAGCCAAAATGGTGTTACGCATTGGTATTGCATTGCTTGGTGCGCGCATTACGGTTGAGCAATTGTTGAGTCTGGGCATTACCCCTGTCGCTATTGTTCTTATTGGTGTTCCAAGCACGATATTGTTGGGGGTGATCGGCAGCCGCTGGCTCAAGCTGAGCACACCACAAGGTGTTCTAAGTGGTGCATCCGTTGGTATTTGTGGGGCCTCTGCGGCACTGGCCGTGTCCGCTGTATTGCCTCAAACCAAGGAAACCGAAAAGCATTTATTGTTTACTGTGATTGGTGTTACTGCACTTAGCACCGTTGCGATGATAGCCTACCCATTGCTGGTATCTGCTTTAAATCTCACCCCAAGTGAAAGTGGTATATTCCTGGGCGCGACTATCCATGACGTTGCTCAGGTTGTCGGGGCGGGCTATATGATTTCTGACAACGTTGGTGACGTGGCGACGTTTACCAAGTTATTGCGTGTTGCCATGTTGGTGCCTGTAGTGGTGGTTATTTCCCTTATCTTTGCTCGCAAAGGGGCGCATCCTGATGCTGACCTGGCGAAAAAATTACCCTTGCCGGGTTTCCTCATTGCCTTTATTGCTGTGGTGGTCATTAATAGTAGTGGCTATTTACCGCCAGTTGTTGCCACAGGTATGGTGGAAGCTTCACGCTGGGCTTTGATTATTGCAATGGTTGGACTGGGGATGAAAGCCTCATTTAAGGAGCTTT
>PDPG01000069.1 GCA_002747455.1 Pseudomonadota bacterium
TTGCGCCGGTGGCCGTATGCCATCAGGCCCAATTGTGTTTCTGGATTCCACTGCCTCACCACCTGCTTGAGCGCATCCTTGGCAACGACAATTTTCTCCCGACCATCCACACGCGCCCACATGCTGCCGGAAGCGTCAAAAACAATCATGGCCTGCTCGGCAGCCGATGCTGTGTTTATAAACAAAAATGGTGACAGGCTTGTCAACAAAAGTCTTGATAACAGTCGTTTTTTCATAAAAGTTGCTCCGAAAATTAGAATAAGCAAGATACTGAACTGCCTGCGCCACCTACGGTGAGCACGCAGGGTAAGAAAAAGGTAAATATGAATGCCAAGTAACTAACAATTTTCATTTTATTGTTTGATTTTTTAACACCCCCCTAAAAAAGGGATTTTTAATTAAATCAGCATCAAAAATGGGTAATAACAGCTAAAAAACCTCTATCCAAAGATAAATATTGGAGAAATATCACCTAACCTAGGCATAGCTTGCTCCCTCTCCAAGCTGGAAGCAAGCTCATTTATTGTCATTAATCTCAATAGACACATAAACAATTGATTTAATTAAATTTTTCATACTTATTCTTATAATTTTATTATATCTATTTATCACCAATAGATTAGATAATTTATAAACAAAAGATGTCTCACTAAACCATTGCCTCATATAAAATGTGCAGACTTTATAAACCAAATGAGGCATCTGAAATGATTAAAAAAGCATATCTGGCTGGTGGCTGCTTTTGGGGCTTGGAAGACTTATTTCGTAAGCAAAACGGCGTACTCAATACCGAAGTCGGTTATACCGGTGGTGCAACGCCTAACCCAACATACCGCGACCATGAAGGCCATGCCGAAGCAATACTGATTGAATATGATGATGAAGTAACCAGCTATCGTGAGCTGCTCGAATACTTCTTCCGTGTACACAACCCCACTACGCTCAATCGCCAGGGAAATGACATCGGCACGTCATATCGCTCCACGATCTTCTATCGAAACGATGAAGAAAAGGCTGAAGCCGAGGCAATGGTTGAATTTGTAAACCAGTCTGGCAAGTGGCCAGAGCCAGTGGTCACAACACTGGAGCCACTGTCTGTTTTTTACAGCGCCGAAGATTACCATCAGGACTATTTGCTGAAAAATCCGGGCGGTTACACCTGTCATGTCGAATATTTTGAATCGTATGACTAAATCGCTTTGCATGTCATGCCACAGATTTAAGTGATGTTTTTTCTATCACAAATTGGGTATTCTGGCGCAGAACTTTTGGCGTTTAAGCCGCTCCAACCGAGCAACAACCACAAACAATAGGGGACTTGGCTAATGCAACACAAAAATTTCAAACGACTAAGCTACTGCGTGATCAGCGCGCTTTTCTTGTCCGCCTGTGGCTCGAACACTATTAAGGCCACACCGGGTTCCGTGCCACAGGGTTGCGCCGCAACAGCAAGTGCCGCTGATACACTGGCCTCAATGGTCTGGAGGCTTCACTCGGTAAAAGATGCATCAGGCGTTACATCCACGCGCCTGAAAGCGGGTGATCCGGCCAACCGTTACTCAGTCACGATTAAAAACGGCGACCTCGGCTTGAACGGTGGCTGCAATATCATGGGCGGCAGCGTCACTTTGGGGCCGAACAACCGCTTTAGCGTTGGCCCGATGTTTAGCACCTATCGCGCATGTCCGGGCACGCTAATGCAGTCAGACTCGGAGGTCAGCAACTATATTGCCAAGATGAGCAGGTATGCCGTCAATCAGCACACTCTGGTACTAAGTGCGCCAGATGGGTGGGCACTGACCTTTACTGGCACACCGACCGATGAAACCAAGTATGGCGCCAAGGGTGTGCGTAAATTTATTGAGCTGCAAAGCACCAAACAAGGCATCAGGTGGCGTGAGGTCAAATACGACAGTCAATGGATTCGCATTAAGGATAACGCACCTTGGCAATCAAACTTCCCCGGCATTCAGGGCTTTACGCCTATGATGAACACGCACTACATCGTGCGCCTGCATGAATATGTCGATCCAAAGACCCGACAGAAGGTGTGGGTCAAGGATATGGTGACAATGAGCGGAAATCTAAACTAATACCCGCCACAGTAACGGAAACTTCGGGTCGAACAGGGTCATTGTGCCACCTGCGACCTGAAGTTTTTCAGAAATATCTAATGCTTCCGTACCTTTTTCCAAGCAAATCGTGGACTCATTGGCTGGAACACTATAGAACGCAGGGCCATTGAGTGAAGTAAACTTCTCAAGGTTTTCCAGCCTTCCAGCATTTTCGAAGACATGTGCCAGCGTTGATAGCGTCACAGACACGTTGAAAATCCCCGCACACCCACACGCACTTTCTTTTGCGCCATCCAAATGTGGCGCAGAGTCTGTACCCAAAAAGAAGCGGGCGTCTCCCGACGTTGCCGCTTCAACCAATGCCTCACGATGTACTTCACGCTTTGCCACTGGCAGACAGTAATAATGCGGCTGGATGCCACCCACTAACATAGCATTACGGTTAATGGTTAAATGATGTGGTGTGATAGTGGCTGCCATATTGGACTCACACGACTTCACAAAAGCCACGCCATCTGCTGTAGTGATGTGCTCCAGCACAATCTTTAGTGCCGGAAACGTTTCACGCACTTTGCTTAATGTACGTTCAATAAAGACCGCTTCACGGTCGAAAATATCAATATCAGGATCAACAACCTCACCATGAATTAGTAAGGGGATACCCAACGCCTGCATGGTTTCCAGCACCGGATAGACGGCCTCTATATTCTTTACGCCTGCATCCGAGTTGGTGGTTGCCCCTGCTGGATACAGCTTTAACGCAGTAATGTCACCCCTTTCAAACCCCGCTCTCACATCTGCCGGATCAGTTTGTTCAGTCAGGTACAACGTCATTAATGGCTGGAACTTGCTGCCTTCAGGCAATGCTTTGAAAATTCGCTCACGATAAGCAACCGCCTGTTCGGTACGCACCACGGGGGGCACTAAATTTGGCATGACAATGGCGCGAGCAAAGTGCTCAGCAGTGTAAGGCACCACCGCCTTTAACATCTCACCATCACGTAAATGCAGGTGCCAATCATCGGGGGTTCGGATCGTGAGTTGCGTGACATCACCCATGCGGATTACCTCTATGCTGCCTATCTTTGGAGCAGCTAGCATAGCACTATGACTTGGCTTATCAAGCAAGCCTACAGAAAAAGCTTCAGGCAATTCTCCGCCAACTTACAGCTAAAAAACACCCACTAACTTTTAAAGCCATCCAATTAAAGGTAATCTCCCAAGGAGCAATGAGCACATAATGAATGATAACTATCCAGGGAGAAAACTTCAGACATGCAATATATTGAAAACAAAACCTTCGATGACATTGTCATTGGTGATAGCGCGTCTTTATCCCGAACGCTGAATCAACGCGATATTGAGCTATTTGCCCTTGTATCGGGCGATGTAAACCCTGCACACCTTGATCAGGAGTTTGCAAAAAACAGTATGTTCAAGGAGGTCATCGGGCATGGCATGTGGAGTGGCTCACTGGTGTCTGCCGTCTTGGGTACTAAGCTCCCCGGCCCCGGTGCTATTTACCTAAACCAGTCCCTTAGCTTCCGGGGGCCAGTCAAGATCGGGGATACAGTCACAGTAAGTGTCACAGTAACCAGCAAGGACACTGAGAAAAAGCGCCTGACGTTAGATTGCCTATGCGTCAATCAGGATGGCAAAACCGTTACCAAGGGCGTTGCCGAAGTGCTTGCGCCTACCGAAACCGTCCGCCGTCCGGTGATGCCACTATCGGATACACTGTTTGAAAGCCGAGGGATTCGTTTTCGTGAAATGCTGGAGCGCACTCGTGGTATGCAGGCGATTCGTACCGCAGTCGTTCATCCCTGCGATGAAGCCTCTTTGACGGGTGCGTTGGATGCCTATCATGAAAAGTTGATTATCCCTATTCTGGTTGGCCCAAAAGGCAAAATTGAAGCCGTAGCCACGGCAGCCGGGATAAATCTGGATGGCATCGAGATTATTGACGTACCACACAGTCATGCCGCTGCGAAAACAGCCGTCAAACTGGTCAGTGACGGCAAAGCTGATGCCTTAATGAAAGGTGCATTACATACCGACGAGCTGATGTCTGAGGTACTGCGTAAAGAAGCTGGATTGCGTACCGAACGTCGCCTTAGCCATGTGTTTGTTATTGATGCACCACACTATGAAAAGCCATTATTAATTACCGATGCGGCAATTAATATCCAACCAGACCTCGCCTGCAAGCGCGACATTGTGCAAAACGCGATTGAATTGGCGCAGGCTTTGAGCATCGGCGTACCCAAAGTAGCGATACTAAGTGCGGTTGAAACCGTGAACCCGAATATCCCAAGTACGCTGGATGCAGCGGCGCTGTGTAAAATGGCTGATCGTGGACAAATCACCGGTGGCGTTTTAGACGGCCCCTTGGCATTTGATAACGCCATTTCAACCGAAGCTGCCAAGATTAAAGGCATTGAATCAGAGGTTGCCGGTGCTGCCGACATTCTGCTGGCTCCTGATCTGGAGGCGGGTAATATGATCGCTAAGCAGTTGATCCATCTAGCCGGTGCAGATGCGGCTGGTTTGGTGCTGGGTGCCAGAGTGCCGATTATTTTAACCAGTCGAGCCGATGATGCGCTGGCCAGATTAGCATCTGCCACGCTCGCTCAACTTTATGTTCGGCACCAGCAGTAAGCAAATAGACGCTCATTAACACGAAAGGCGGAGCCACTCATAGCTCTGCCTTTTGTGAGAGCTAAGCGGCCTTTCAACGATCCTTCAAACGTACCTTAATCACATCCATCAGCACGTCAAAATCAAAGCGTCTGGCTTGTTGGATTTGCTCCAGGTAACGCTCAAAATCTTGCTTAAAGATGGATAAGCTCTCTTTTGCTTTATTCGTTCCCTGCTCATCCAGATGACGATAATCACTTTTTAATTTGGCCACAAATGCAGCATAGGCAGGCAAGCTGGTATTGAAAAAACTGCGCACTTTTTCCGCACACTTATCATCGCTAATAGTAATCGCCATCACTCCCTGCATTGCTGCATTGAGCGGCGTCAGTCTTTCCTGCCATTCAGCAGGTAAAGCTTTAGTGTCATATTTAATTTGCTCGGATTGTTGATGCGCTTTTTGAACAAAGTCCGGCTGTGATTTAATTTTCTCACGTTGCTTCCAGCGTTCCTGTTGCTCATTGGCAACCTCAACACCTTTACTCCACACGTTACCAATTCCCTCGCGAATTTTGCGATAGGCAACATAAATCACGCCCAACAAAATCAGCAAACCAAGCAGTACCACCAGAATCAGAGTTAAACGCATCATGCCAGATTACCAACGCCCAATATCCAAACAATGCACCGGAAATACTCCCTTTTTACGGTCTTCAAAATAACGCTCCAAGGTCATTTTTACTGCACGGAAGGCGATCTGATCCCAAGGAATTTCCTCCTCGCGGAATAATTCCACTTCCAGACTTTCAACACCCGCCGAGTATTTATCATCCACCAAGTCAGCCAACATAAGCACATGCACCTGATCCACGCTGGGTACACTAATCACGGTGTAGAGCTGCAGGTTTTCAACCTCAGCCAATGCCTCCTCCTGCGTTTCACGGACGGCGGCTTCAGTGAGCGTTTCATCATTTTCCATAAAGCCAGCCGGTAGCGTCCAATATCCATAACGAGGTTCTATCGCCCGCTTGCACAGCAGCACCCGATCACCGCTGACTGGCAAACTTCCTGCAACAACTTTGGGATTTTGATAATGAATCAGTGCACAGTGATCACACACATAGCGCAGCCGATTGTCATCTTCTGGTATTTTCTGGCTGACGCTATGGCCACATTCACTGCAATATTTCATATCACTCTCCCTACTGTTGGTTACAACCGCTCACTCAAGTTCGGTCGGTTATGTGCAGCAGCCAGTCTACATCATTATCATTGGACGAGACATCATCACGCGACATCCTGCTCCCACACGGACTGCAAAATATGAGACCATAGCTGCCCGAAAATTCAGCGACATTTATAACGACAGGTATCCCATGAAACTTTCCACTTTTGGCGAAAAATTCGCAACAGAATCCGGCATCGTAGGCTTGATGGATGACTTGAGTAGCGCACTCAATGAAAATCCCGATATGCTGTTTCTGGGTGGTGGCAATCCTGCAAAAATTCCTACCCTGACGGAGCGATTCCAGCAACGCATGTTCGAGATTAGCAATGATCCTCAGACACTGCACAGCATGTTAGGGATTTACCAGTCAACCAGGGGTGAAAAAGGCTTCCGTGAGGCGGTTTCCTCATTACTGGCGAAAGAATTTGGCTGGAAGCTCAGCGAAAAAAATATTGCCATTTCAAATGGCAGCCAGGCAGCGTTCTTTATTTTATTTAATATGCTGGGCGGCCACACCAAAGCAGGCGGCCACCAATCTATTCATTTACCCATGGCGCCGGAATATATTGGCTATGGCGATGTGGGCTTGCAGGAAAACCTGTTCACCGCCACCAAACCAGATATCGAACACCTTGGCGATCATCTGTTTAAATACCGTGTCGATTTTTCAAAATTAGACCTGAGCAACGCAGGAGCCATCTGTGTCTCCCGCCCGACTAATCCCACCGGCAATGTACTAACCGATAATGAAATCCTGCATTTGGATGAACTAGCCAAAGCCCAAGGCATTCCGTTTATCTTGGATGGCGCTTATGGCCTACCCTTCCCCGGTATTATGTTTAATGAGGTCACACCGCATTGGAATGAAAACACCATTTTGGTACTAAGCTTGTCAAAACTGGGGCTGCCAGGCGTTCGTACCGGCATTATTATTGCCAATGAGGACGTGATTCACGCTTACAGTAACGCCTCCACCATCGCCAACCTTGCCAGTGGTAATCTTGGCCCGTCGCTATCTAAGGCGTGGTTTGAGTCCGGTGAAATTCTTGCCATGAGCCAGCAACACGTCAGGCCATTTTATCGTCGTCAGGCCGAATTAGCCGTGGACTTATTCAAGCAGGCATTAGGCGAGTTGCCGTACCACATTCATAAACCGGAAGGTGCGATTTTCCTGTGGTTATGGTTTGAAGGCTTGCCAATAAGCAGTCAGACGTTGTATGAGCGACTAAAAGCGCGGGGTGTGCTGATTATTCCGGGGCAAAACTTTTTCCCAGGCATTGAGCCAGACTGGCAACACACACAGGAGTGTATTCGAGTATCCTACGCACAAGAAGAGTCTGTTGTCCGTGAAGGTATCCGAATCATTGCCGATGAGGTTGCCAAGGCCTACGAGCAACAATAAGCAAGGAATGTATGGCAAGTAGGGTCATTTGGGCTAAGCCATCACATTCATTGTTAGCGTTATAACAACATTTGGCTTTAGAATCGCCAACCTGATCATTGAGGCGCATGCCGTGTTTAAAATTTTCTCTAATACTTGGGCTTTATTTCTGGGTCTTACACTGATTATGCTGGGCAATGGCCTTCAAGGTACATTGTTGGGTATTCGTGCGACTCTGGAAGGACTTGACACCAGCATAACCGGATTGGTCATGTCAGGTTACTTTATTGGCTTAATCATTGGTTGCTACGCCGTTCCGAAAGCCATTGCCAATGTGGGCCATGTTCGTGTTTTTGGTGCATTGGCCTCCATCGCCTCAACCTCCATATTAGTGCAGGGCCTTTGGGTCGAGCCATTTTTATGGTGGGCTATGCGCTTGGTAACAGGGTTCTCATATGCAGGCTTGTATATCGTCGTCGAAAGCTGGCTGAATGATGCCTCAGATAATAACACCCGCGGCAAAATGCTCAGCATATACATGGTTATATCGCTAGGCAGTATGGCGGGAGGGCAGTTCCTGCTCAATCTCGCCTCCCCTGAAACCATCGAACTGTTTATACTGACTTCGTTGTTAGTCAGTTGGGCTGTTGTGCCAATGCTGATCACCGCAACGCACGGCCCCAACTTTGAAACACCAGAATCCGTCAGCATTGTCCAACTGTTCAAGGTTTCCCCATTGGGTGTATTTGGCATGTTTGCCTCAGGGGTTATCATGGGAGTGTTTTTTGGCATGGGGTCAGTATTCACGACGAATCTTGGACTCTCAGTATCCCAGGTTTCGTTGTATATGAGTGCTGTCATCCTTGGTGGCTTCATTAGCCAGTATCCGCTGGGCTGGCTGTCCGACCGTATCGGTCGCCGTCAGGTGATTTTGGGAAGTTGTATCGTAGGGTCGGCGCTTTGCATTTATGCCGGACTCGACCCAGCCCCCAGGGCAGACATTTTGTTTTTTGCGCTCGCATCACTCATTGGTGGCATGGTCATGCCGCTTTATGCCTTGTGTAGTGCCCACGTCAATGACTACCTGACACCACAACAAATGGTTGCCGCCAGTGGCACACTGGTATTAGTCAATGCAGTTGGTGCCGCAATTGGTTCCCCCGTTGCGGCAGCGAGCATGGACCATTTCGGGCCATCCGCTTTCTACCTAACCATCGCGGTCATGTCGTTATCGGTTGTGGTCTATACCCTGTGGCGTAGTACACAGCGTACCGAAGTTGGTGACATTGAGCCAAGTGATTTTGTGATGATGGCACCCACTCCACTGAGTGTTGGTTTAAACCTTGATGTCGAAGAGGAAGTGCTGGAAGAGGCTTACAATCAAGATGCGGAGGAAGTTCAGGAAAGCTTCGAAGAATTGACACAAGAGCTTGAAGAACTGGCCCATACGGAACCTGATAAGTGACCCCATAAATGGCTGTATTCCACATTGCCTTGTGTAAATTCACTGTATTATGCTGAGCGCCATATTTTAAAACCGACCTGGATTGATACATGACTGAAAAAAAGATTGTTGCGACAGAAAACGCGCCATCCGCCATCGGCCCGTATTCACAGGCTGTCACTGCGGGGAACACCACTTACATTTCAGGACAGATTCCACTGAACCCGAAAACCATGAAAGTGGAAACGGAAGATTTTGCCGAGCAAGCTGATCAGGTATTCCGCAATCTACAGGCCGTCGTGGAAGCCGCTGGGGGTTCATTGGCTGATGTGGTGAAATTGAATATCTACCTGACTGATCTAAGTAACTTCTCCGTAGTAAATGAAGTCATGGTGCGCTATTTTAACGAGCCATTTCCAGCACGTGCCGCCGTGGGTATTTCTCAACTTCCGCTTGGCGTACAGGTGGAAGTCGAAGGAGTCATGGTGGTTTAACGCATTATGACCAGACCAGCCCACGCCATTATCGACCTTGATGCAATCCGACATAACTACGCACAAGCCAAAGCCTTGGCGCCAGACAGTCAAGCCATTGCCATTATCAAAGCCAATGCGTATGGCCACGGTGCAGTTGCGGTGGGCAAGGCCTTGTCGGATCAGGCTCATGCGTTCGGGGTGGCTTGTCTGGAAGAAGCCCTGGAGCTGCGCGAATCTGGTATCAGCAATCCGATCTTATTGTTGGAAGGTGTTTTTGAACCGGATGAGCTGCAACTGGTAGACCGGCACCACCTGGATATCGCCGTTGCCACACCGCAGCAACTCCAGTGGCTACTAGATGCCCGACCCGCTCATGCCATTAAAGTATTCCTGAAAATGGATAGTGGCATGCACCGTTTAGGCTTTGCGCCAGAAGCTATCGCCAGTGCCTACCAACAACTAGCAGGCTGCAAACACGTCCAGCAAGTTGTGATGATGACGCATTTCGCCTCGGCGGATAACGACGCAACAGTAACTGAGCAACAAGTTCAGCGTTTTAAGCAAGCCACACAGGCCATTCATGTGCCACAGACGCTATCAAACTCAGCCGGGATCATTGGCAAGGCCAGTAGTCACCAGCATTATGTTCGCCCCGGCATTATGTTATACGGCGCTACCCCAATGGGAACGACTCACGCCAGCCATGACCTGCTAAAACCCGCCATGTCCCTACGCTCCGCTATTTTTTCCATTCGGGACTTACCTGCAGGCGAGTGCATTGGCTACAGCGGGCGATTTCTTTGCGAACGCCCCACCCGTGTCGGCGTTGTGGCCATGGGTTATGCCGATGGCTATCCCCGCCACGCCATTGATGGCACTCCGGTTTGGATTGACGGTCAGATGAGCCGCATTATCGGCAGAGTATCCATGGACATGCTCACAGTGGACTTAACCGATTTACCGCACATAACGGAAGGTGCGCCCGTAGAGTTGTGGGGCAATCATGTTGCCGCTAATCTGGTCGCTGACCACTGTGACACCATCGCTTATACGCTGTTTACCGGCATTACCCGCCGTGTGCCATTACGGTATATTAATCAGTAAGCTAAAAGCAACACGACGCAACCACACGACTCAGCAATACCGCAAGTGGACACCGTTAAATAAAACCAATCCCCCACACAGCAGCGGCGAACCGCCTGCAATATAACTTGCATCATGCCCACTATTTTATTGCTTGACCAAAATTGGGGTGGTCGCTAAATTCTTGATTTACCTCGCCAACCTTATTGACCCCGACAACGTTTCTGTCGGCTCTGGAGTGATTCTAAATGGCAAAATTTCCTTCAAAAGCAAACGTAGTAATCATCGGACTCGGTGGTATTACTGGCTCCTCTGTTGCACACCATCTTATCGAACGTGGCTGGGATGATATTGTTGGTATCGACAAGTCTGCAATTCCAACTGACATTGGTTCGACAGCGCACGCCTCGGACTTCTGTTTTAACACCATGCACGATCAAATGACTATTTTCACAACGAAGTACAGCATCGACTTCTTCGAGAAAATGGGACGCTATGAGCGCATTGGTGGTATCGAGGTCGCACGTGTCGGCGATGATGAACGCATGGTTGAGCTAAAGCGCCGAGTCACGTCTGGCCGCGCGTTTGGTAGCCGTGTTGAAATGATTTCTGCCGCGGAAGCCAAAGAAAAATTCCCACTACTGGAAGAAGACATGATTCAGGGTGCGTTGTGGGATCCTGATGCGGGTTTGGTTGTCCCTCGCTCACAAACGGTCGCCGGCGAGCTGGTTGATATGGCCGTTGAAAGTGGCAAATTGCAAGCATTTGCCAACACCTCTTGCACCGGCCTAAAAATCGAAAATGGTCGTATCAAAGGTGTCGAAACCGAGCGCGGCTATATTGAGGCTGACCACGTCGTGGTGTGCGCGGGATTGTGGGGACGCTTGATTGCTGAAATGGCGGGTGAAGACCTGCCAATCATGCCAGTGGATCACCCACTCACCTTCTTTAAACCGTTTGATGAGTTTGCTGGAACCGGTAAGGATATTGGTTACCCACTGCTGCGTGACCAAGGGAACTCTGCTTACTTACGTGACACAGGCGACCCGACAACCGCCGAAGGTGGTCAGCTTGAGTGGGGATATTACGAAGAAAAAGCACCACGCATGTGCCATCCGCGCGATATTCTGGAAAAAGAGCAGGCGCGCCTATCCCCTTCTCAGCGTGATTTGGAGCTGGAAGAAGTCATGGAGCCACTTGAGCGCGCTATCGAACTCACACCGATCCTCGGTGAGCTTGGCTATGATGAAAAGTATTCATTTAATGGCCTGCTGCAAGTGACCGCAGACGGTGGCCCTTCCATTGGTGAGTCTGCCAATGTTCGTGGTCTTTGGTATGTAGAGTCGGTTTGGGTAAAAGATGGGCCGGGTACCGGAAAGATTGTTGCGGACTGGATGACAGACGGTCGCACCCATTTGGACCACGCCTCTATTGACGTGGCGCGTTACTACCCGTTCCAGTGTGAAGAGCAATACATCGCTGACCGCTGCTACGAAACTGCATTCAAAATCTACAACCCACCAGTGCATAACCGCGAGCCTTACACGGCGGCTCGTAACTTCCGTCGCAGTCCTTTCTGGGAGCGTGAGAAGGAGCTGGGTGGCTACTTTATGGAAGCTGCCGGTTGGGAGCGCGCCCACGGTTACGCGGCCAACGAGCATCTGCTGGAAAAGTGGGGCGATAAAATCCCTGTCCGTGAAGTGGAATGGGAAAATCGCCACTTCTGGCGCGTCTCCAATGCCGAGCACCTGGAAATGTCCGAAAGTGTGGGCATGGTCAATCTGTCGCACTTCGCCATTTACGATGTACTTGGTAACGGTGCCGCAGAGCTGATGGAGTTCTTATGTGTTGCGAAAGTTGCCGGTGACACGCCAATCGGCAAAGGTGTTTACACCCACTTCCTTGACAATGCTGGAGGGGTACGTGCTGACCTGACCGTGCTGCGTTTGGGTGAAAACCATTTCCGCGTGATTGATGGGGGTGATGCCGGAAACCGTGATTTCGTCTGGATGAAGCGCATGGCGCAGGACTACAACTACGATGAAGTTGAAATCTTGGATCGTTCCGCAGACTTCGGCTGTCTGGGTCTGTGGGGACCTAACGCGCGTACTACCCTAGCCAAGGTGATTAATGACCCTGAATCCATTAGCAACGAGAACTTCCCATTCGCAGCTATTCGGGAGTTGACCATCGCTGGCAAGAAAGTAACGGCCTTCCGCATCTCTTACGTTGGTGAGCAAGGCTGGGAGCTTCACTTTGATCTGGAAGACGGCCTCGCCATCTGGGATGCACTATTTGCCGAAGGCGTTTTACCCGTGGGTATCGAAACCTATGCTAATAGCCGTCGTCTTGAGAAAAGCTTGCGCCTGCAAAATGCGGATATTCTGACCGAGTACAACCTGTTGGAAGTAGACTTGGCGCGTAAACTGGTGAAAGCTGCTGACTTCTTTGGTAAGAAAGCATATCTGGAACAACGCGCTCGCGAACATCAGCCTGCTTACCTGTGTACCTTGACGATGGAGGACAATACGGATGCCAACGGTGTGAAACGCTATCCACTGGGTGCTTGCCCGATTATGGATCCAGACACCCACGAAACGCTGATTGACTCCGAAGGACGGCGTTCCTACACCACCAGTATCGTCTATGGCCCAAGTATTGGCAAAAATATCATGTTGGCATTCCTGCCTTATGAATACTGCCAGGTTGGACGTATTCTGGAGATGGACTACTTTGACGAGCGTTACAAGGTTAAGCTCGAAGCAGTGGGCTATAAGCCTCTGTACGATCCAGAGAACATTAAGCCTCGCTCTTAATATCTGAGGCGCTCCTAGCCATTAGGCTCACTGCTGAAACCCAGCAGTGAGCCTTCAATTGTTTCCTAGCTTATTCCTGCGACATCGCCGCCAACGCCTTAACAACCTTATACAAAGGACGACGTCTGGACGACATCTCTCGCACATACGGCAGTTTTATGGAGTGTAGTATCTGTGGCAAGGTATTACCGTGTACTTGCTGATCGTAGGGACTTTTATTGATATAGCTCGTTCCGACAAATGAGATCAAATCTGGGTGATTTCTCTGAAACAAACGATCCCACTCCCCACCAATCACACTTCCATAAGCATCCAACTCAAGATCATAACGATAGTTACTTGTGAAAGTACGCTCATAGTCTTTACCCAAACGATTAACCGCTTGAGGAAACGCTTCAATCTGATAATTCAGTTGTACCTGAACGCCAATGATGTATTGGGTATTCTCACTCCGATAAGCAGCATAGCGGTCATTCGTGTAATCTTTTTTCTTAATAGCGGCATGCAATGGGTTGGCATACGCCTGATTTGTTTGTGGATTAAGGTACTGCATACTGTACGACTTAACCGGATAATTCCAAGTCTCTGCCGAGTAATCGGTATCCATAACAAAGCCCCGTTTACCGACTCCCAATTGATTAACCAGCACGATGTGAAAAATACCAGGATTGGTATCCCGACAACCTGCATCTCGCACCCGACCCATACGATCCATTACGGGCCCTTTGCTGTAACAATTACGACCAAAACTAGAGACGCGATAGTCCGAATAAAGCAGCGTCAACAACGCACGAATATCCGATGGGTAGAAGGTAATCTCCTGACCTGCAACATTTTTGACTTTTACCGCTTTAACGGGTGGCTTCTCATTAATCGAAGCAAAAGCCCAACCATCGCAAGACCCCTCCCAAGGCTGGGTTCGCGCAGTGATTTCATTCAAGAATGCTCTTGTCAGGGTATAACCCGGCTGCTTAGGATTTCTGGGGTTTCCGGTATCACCTACCAACAGGTCGTACTTTTCCGCCGGTGATAGCAAGTTCGTTCGCCCAGCTTTGATTAAAGCAGCGGCAGGGCTTTTTCTAAGGATGTGGTCAGCGGGAATTTTCCAATCATTTGGCTTGGGGTTCTTAGGATTAATCCAAAAGCCGGGAGACGAATAACGATAGGCCAGACCACCGGCGTAACGCGCCCAATAGTCATCAGACCAAAACTCATTTCTCGCCTCTCCTTTGGGGATTTTTACCAAGTCATAAATATTCATCACCGGATTTTTTATCCAGAAACCACTAAACGCCTCGGGATGATAAGGAGGAAACTCTTCAGCAAAACTGTTTTGTGCTGTCAGTAGCAGGGACAAACAACACAGGGACACTACTCTACTCAGCATATTCTTAAACTCTCAATTTTAGGGGTATGATTGAGAAATATCAGACAATAGGCGTCACAACAAGTAGTTAAATATCAACTGGTTAAAAAAGGTGCTGAGCGGAAGGAAGGTAATTTGTGCGTATATAGCCCTCAATTACCTTTCCTTTCATGAGGCAATGTGATCTGAAAAAATAAAGATTGAGACAAGTAGGCACCCTGTTAGATGTTGATTGAAGGATTTTATTACCACAAAGCATATACTTTAGACCTAAATAATGATTATAATGAGCACGATTTCTCCCCCCACCCAAAGTAACTTATTTAAAAAAGAGGTCATATGCATCATGCAAATAGCAGAGTTTGAGCCAGTAAAGTTAATTAAGTCTAGTAAAAACCTATTAGTACTAGCGGTCATTTCAGCACTGAGCTTCGGTTGTATCAACGACGATAAGAATAATAAGGAAGAACGCAGCTTATCTGGAAGTGTAGCGAAGGGTATTGTAAAAAACGGTACCGTCACCGCCTACCCATTGGCTAGTGACGGTACCCGGGGCAAGACCGCTGTCGGTACTGCAAAAACGGCTGATGATGGTAGCTATAAGCTTGCCTTGACTGACGATTATGATGGCACATCTCCGCTGCTGCTTGAGCTGACCGCCAATAGCGATACTACCATGGTGTGTGACGCATTAAGTGGTTGTGGTGATACCCCTCGCGGTGATGATATTCCCCTCGCAGATACGGACTTTATCCTGACGGCTGTGATTCCATCGGGCAGGGCTAAGAATGGCGCTAAAGTTGACACGGCCATTACCGCATTCACCAGCATGGCTGCCAACAGGGTTGTTAGCGAGGGAAATATTTCCGATAGTAGTATTCGCGCCACTAACTCGAAAATTAATGAGCTGGTAGGCGTGAATATACTGTCAACAAACCCAGTGAATATCGCTAGTAAGGATGACCTTTCTAAAGCGGCCCCCGATGAACAACGCTACGCAATCATGCTCGCTGCCTTAGCAGAGCAAGCCTTTACCGGTATAGAGAGTAGGGTAATCGCACTTAAATAATCCCCAAAACCTTGAGTAAAAAATTATTATCCCAGCCCGCCTTAGCTCGCTTGGTTTTTACACCGACTTTACTGCTG
>PDPG01000070.1 GCA_002747455.1 Pseudomonadota bacterium
AGTCAGTGCTGCAGTCAGCGTAGTTTTTCCGTGGTCAACGTGACCAATTGTGCCGACATTAACGTGCGGCTTCGTACGTACAAAAGTTTCTTTAGACATGACTATTCACCTACTCTCATCACCGCATTTGACACCTGCTTAGATGCCTCTGCGTATTTCGCAAACTCCATTGAGTAGCTTGCGCGACCTTGCGTTGCGGAACGCAAATCTGTCGCATAACCAAACATTTCACCCAACGGAACTTCCGCACGAATGATTTTCCCTGACGGCGAATCATCCATACCCTGAACAACGCCACGGCGACGGCTCAAGTCCCCCATGACATCGCCCATATTTTCTTCTGGCGTTACCACCTCAACACTCATGATCGGCTCAAGTAAGACTGGATCAGCCTGCAAGACACCCTCACGAACCGCAATGGAACCCGCTACTTTGAATGACAACTCACTCGAATCAACATCATGAAAAGAGCCATCATAAAGCGTTACTTTAATATCAACACACGGATAGCCTGCCAAGACACCATTTTCAAGCTGCTCTTTCACACCCTGATCCACTGATGAAATGAATTCCTTAGGAATCACACCACCCGTAATAGCATCCTCAAATACATAGCCAACACCTTCCTCAAGAGGCTCTAACTTCAACCAGACGTGACCGTACTGTCCCTTACCACCAGACTGCCTGATAAACTTACCTTCTGCATTCACAGTTTTGCGAATACATTCACGATAAGAAACTTGAGGCGCACCCACGTTCGCATCAACACTAAATTCTCTTTTCATGCGATCAACAATAATATCAAGATGCAGCTCACCCATTCCCGATATAATTGTCTGTCCACTTTCCTCATCGGTGTGTACACGAAACGAAGGGTCTTCTTGAGCCAGCTTGGCAAGTGCCGTACTCATCTTATCCTGATCGCTCTGGGTTCTCGGCTCCACTGCAACCGCAATGACCGGCTCAGGAAAATCCATCAACTCCAAAGTAATCTTCTTATCCAGATCACACAGGGTATCCCCCGTGATAACCTCTTTCAAACCCACCGCAGCGGCTATATCCCCAGCCCGCACCTCCTGAATTTCATCACGAGAATTTGAATGCATCTGCAAAATTCGCCCGATACGCTCGCGCTTACCCTTACGAGGATTAAACACGACCTCACCCGACTTGAGAACACCGGAATACACTCGGAAGAAACACAAGGATCCAACAAAAGGATCTGTGGAAATCTTAAAGGCCAGCGCCGAAAATGGCTCATCGTCATTCGCGCTGCGCAGCAAGCCGCTCCCCACACCATTCTCATCAACCCCCTCAATGGCAGGAACATCCGAAGGGGATGGAAGATAACTTACCACACTATCTAATACGGCCTGCACACCCTTATTCTTAAAGGCGGATCCACACATGACTGGCACAATCTCGCCAGAAATCGTACGAATACGAAGACCTTGATGAATCTGCTCAGAACTTAGTTCACCTTCATTAAGATAAACTTCCATCAGTTCATCACTTGATTCGGCAGCAGCTTCGATCAAATTTTCGCGGCACTCAGCAGCCTCATCAATGAGGCCGGCTGGAATATCATCTTCTCGATAAGTAAGCCCCATATCGGACTCACTCCAATAGATCGCCTTCATGCGAATCAAGTCCACAACTCCGGCAAAGTCTTCCTCAGCACCTATTGCCAACTGCAAAGGAACCGGGTTAGCCCCCAGTCGCTCACGAATCTGACCGACGACACGCGAAAAGTCCGCGCCAGCGCGATCCATTTTGTTTACAAATGCAACGCGTGGAACCCTGTACCGATCTGCCTGACGCCAAACCGTCTCAGACTGAGGCTCAACACCACCAACCGCACAAAACACAGCAACCGCACCATCAAGCACACGCAACGAGCGCTCAACTTCAATAGTAAAGTCAACGTGCCCCGGCGTATCTATGATATTGATGCGATGCTGATCAAACTGCTTATCCATGCCAGACCAGAAGCAAGTAGTGGCTGCGGAGGTAATAGTAATTCCCCGCTCTTGCTCTTGCTCCATCCAGTCCATGGTGGCCGCACCATCGTGAACTTCTCCAATTTTGTGGGAAACACCGGTATAGAACAAAATACGCTCTGTCGTCGTTGTTTTACCAGCATCAATATGCGCCATGATACCGACGTTGCGGTAGCGCTCAATTGGAGTTTCTCTCGGCACAGCCCTATTTCCTTCAGCCCTATCTAATGACTACCAGCGGAAATGCGCAAACGCTTTGTTTGCTTCAGCCATACGATGCGTATCTTCGCGCTTTTTCACAGCAGTGCCACGCTTCTCAGCAGCATCCATCAGCTCACCAGCCAACTTCAAAGCCATAGACTTCTCACCACGACGACGTGCCGCATCAACCAACCAACGCATCGCCAACGCATTCTGACGGGACGCACGAACCTCAACAGGTACCTGATAAGTCGCACCACCCACACGGCGAGACTTAACCTCTACCGAAGGACGTACATTATCCAATGCTTCCTCAAGTACTTCTAAGCCTTCGCCGCCTTTTTTTGCAGAAATAGCATCAAGTGCGCCGTAAACCACGTTTTCAGCAATAGACTTCTTACCATCTTTCATAATGGTATTCACAAACTTCGCAAGCAGCTCACTTCCAAACTTAGGATCTGGCAGAATAACTCGCTTAGGGACTTCTCTTCTTCTAGGCATGATCTATCTCTTTATCAATTCGTTGATTAAATTAGCTCTTAGGACGCTTCGCACCATACTTAGAGCGACCCTGCTTACGGTTCTGAACACCTTGGGTATCCAAGCTTCCGCGAACAACGTGATAGCGCACACCTGGTAAGTCTTTAACACGACCACCTCGAATAAGCACAACCGAGTGCTCTTGAAGGTTATGGCCTTCACCACCAATATAGCTACTTACTTCAAATCCGTTCGTTAAACGCACACGAGCCACTTTACGCAGCGCAGAGTTCGGCTTCTTGGGTGTTGTTGTGTATACACGAGTACATACACCACGCTTTTGAGGACATGCCTCCAGCGCCGGAACATTACTTTTTTCCGGTTTGCGAGTACGTGGTTTACGAACCAACTGGTTAATCGTTGCCATTGAAAAAACATCTCCTAATTTCAAAGGAACTTTGTTTCAACAGCAAAGCTCCCACAAATACAATCGACTAATAATAAGCCCATTGAAGGCGCGAAATTCTATGCTCCACACCTAACGCTGTCAAGCTTGGAACACAGAATAGTTGGAGTTTTTCTCCTGTCGCGCCTGTTAGTTTATATTAGCTAGTAAATCAAAAACTTACTTCACTTACTCATCAATCTCAATTGGTGACGCCTCCGCTCCAGCAGACTCTGTGGACGATGCGGATGTCGCTGTATCTACTTCAAACACAGCCTCACCAGAAGCAGGCATAGCGCCCAAACCAAGATTATCCATACTCAAACCTGATTTGTTCTTACGCTCATCGTGATGCGCTAAACCAGTTCCTGCTGGAATCAGACGACCGACGATAACGTTCTCTTTCAGGCCACGCAAATCATCAGCGGCACCACGAACAGCCGCCTCAGTCAAGACGCGGGTTGTCTCTTGGAACGACGCCGCAGAAATAAAGGAATCAGTCACCAAAGAAGCCTTAGTAATACCCAGCAACAAGCGATCATATGTTGCAACCAGCTTACCCTCAGCCTCGAGCTGCTCATTCACCTCTTTCACCTGACTATAATCAATCTGCTCACCCTTCAAGAATGGGCTATCACCAGAGCCAGTCACTAGCACCTTACGCATCATCTGACGAGAAATAATCTCAACATGCTTATCGTTGATCTTTACACCCTGAAGACGATAAACCTCTTGAATCTCCTTGACCAGATACTCAGCCAGCTTTGCAGGTCCCAAGAGGCGCAGAATATCATGAGAGCTTGGCTCGCCGCCTGCGATCATTTCGCCCTTTTCAACTTTAGCGCCTTCAAATACATCCAGGTTACGCCACTTAGGAATCAGGACTTCATAGGTTTCACCGTCATCAGCGGTTAGCACCAGACGCTTCTTCCCCTTTGTTTCCTTACCCCAAGAAACCGTCCCTGAGATCTCCGCAAGAATAGCAGCGTTCTTAGGCTTACGTGCTTCAAACAAGTCAGCAACGCGAGGCAAACCACCTGTAATATCACGAGTTTTAGAGGACTCCTGAGGCAAACGAGCAATAACATCACCCACCTGCACCGCTGCACCGTTCGACAGACTAATAACGGCACCACCGGCCAACGGATACTGAACGGGTATACGTGTGTTCTCAAAGAACATGCTTTCGCCGTTCTCATCCAACAAACGTACCATTGGGTTCATGTCCTTCGCACCCGCTGCGCGAGTTGCCGGATCAGTAATAACCGTCGAGCTCAAACCAGTCATCTCATCAATCTGAGTATTAACGGTTGCACCATCCATGAAGTCTACGAAATCAAGCTTACCCGCAACTTCCGAAACGATTGGATGTGTATGTGGATCCCAGTTAGCAACAACCTGACCACGCTGCACCTCATCACCTTCTGCAACAGTGATGACCGCTCCGTACACAACCTTGTAACGCTCACGCTCGCGCCCGTGATCATCTTCAACACTTAACTCACCCGAGCGTGACACTGCAACCAAGTTACCATCTTTGTTGGTTACAGTTTTCACATTAGTCAAACGAATCTTACCGTCTGACTTAACCGTGATATTACTCTCGGCAGCGGATCGGCTTGCCGCACCACCAATATGGAAGGTACGCATTGTCAACTGCGTCCCCGGCTCACCAATCGACTGTGCAGCCACCACTCCGACGGCCTCACCCACATTAACCAAATGGCCACGACCCAAGTCACGACCATAACAATGCGCACAAACCCCGTGATCAGCATCACAAGTAATAGCCGAGCGAACGACTATTTCATCGACACCCAGCTCATCAAGTTGATTCGTCCATTCCTCGTCGAGAAGCGTATTCGCAGGAATAACTACTTCTTCCTTGGCATTAAGAACATCTACAGCAGTCACACGACCCAACACTCGTTGACTCAATGGCTCAACCACATCACCACCGTCAATGATGGGCTTCATCATCAAGCCTTCCTGAGTTCCACAGTCGCTACTGGTGACTACCATATCCTGAGCAACATCAACCAAACGACGGGTCAAATAACCTGAGTTTGCTGTTTTCAGTGCGGTATCAGCCAATCCTTTACGAGCACCGTGCGTCGAGATGAAGTACTGAAGTACATTCAGACCTTCACGGAAGTTTGAGGTAATAGGTGTTTCGATGATCGAACCATCCGGCTTCGCCATCAAGCCACGCATCCCCGCCAACTGCCTGATCTGCGCAGCAGAACCACGTGCACCAGAGTCAGCCATCATATACACAGAGTTAAACGAATCCTGCTCCTCAGACTCACCCTGCGCATTCACGACAGTCTCTTTACCAAGACCATCCATCATTGCCTTAGCTACCTGCTCATTAGTACGCGCCCAAATATCAACAACCTTGTTATAGCGCTCACCCTGAGTAACCAAACCAGATGCATACTGATCCTGAATTTCTTTTACGTCGTCTTCTGCGCGCGCCAGAATTTCTGACTTCGCCTCTGGAATTTCCATGTCTTGCGAGCAGAAAGACATGCCTGCCTTCGTTGCATAACGGTAACCCGTATACATCAACTGATCGGCAAAAATAACCGTCTCTTTCAGGCCAACCGTACGATAGGCTTCATTGATCAAGTTAGAAATCGACTTCTTTTTAAGGACACAGTTTAACAACTCAAAAGGCATGCCATCGGGAAGCACTCCCCGCAAAATGGCACGACCTACCGTTGTATCAACAATGCGATTTGTACGAACAACCTCGCCGTTGTCATCCATGTGTGTATCATCAATTCTGACTTTAACACGCGCATGCAACGATGCCTGCCCAGTCTCGTAAGCACGTAACGCTTCATCGGTTGAAGACAACACCATACCCTCACCTTTTGCATTGATGCTTTCACGGCTCATGTAATAAAGGCCCAATACGATGTCCTGAGACGGCACAATGATCGGCTCACCATTGGCAGGAGATAACACATTATTCGTGGCCATCATCAAAACGCGAGCTTCCATCTGCGCCTCAATCGACAAAGGCACATGCACCGCCATCTGATCGCCATCAAAGTCAGCGTTGAACGCCGTACAAACCAGTGGATGCAACTGAATCGCTTTACCTTCAATCAAAATAGGCTCGAACGCCTGAATACCCAAACGGTGAAGTGTCGGTGCGCGGTTCAGCATAACCGGATGCTCACGAATAATATCCGCAAGAATATCCCAGACCTCAGACGTTTCACGCTCGACCAGCTTTTTGGCCGCCTTTACAGTGGTCGCCAACCCCAAACGCTGTAACTTGCCGAAAATAAAGGGCTTGAATAACTCCAGCGCCATCTTTTTTGGCAAACCGCACTGATGCAAGCGCAACGTAGGCCCGACCACGATTACGGAGCGACCGGAGTAGTCAACACGCTTACCCAGCAGGTTCTGACGGAAGCGTCCCTGTTTACCTTTGATCATGTCGGCCAAAGACTTCAGAGGGCGACGATTAGAACCTGTGATCGCGCGGCCACGACGTCCATTATCCAATAGCGCATCCACCGACTCCTGAAGCATACGCTTTTCATTTCGGACAATGATATCCGGCGCATTCAGGTCAAGCAGACGGCGCAAACGGTTATTACGATTGATCACACGGCGATACAGATCGTTCAAATCTGAAGTCGCGAAACGGCCACCATCCAGCGGAACCAGTGGTCGTAAATCCGGAGGTAGAACAGGCAGAGCAGTCAAAATCATCCACTCAGGATTGTTTTCTGACTCTAGGAAAGACTCCATCAACTTCAGACGCTTACCGATACGCTTCAACTTGGTTTCTGAGTTTGTCGCAGCCGCTTCCTCACGCATCTGCGCAATCGACTCTTTCAGGTCAACCGCACGCAGCATGTGCAGCACCGCTTCTGCGCCCATCGCCGCCTCAAACTCTTCACCATGTTCTTCAACGGCTTCAAGATAAGCTTCATCACTCAACAACTGACCACGCTCAAGCGTGGACATGCCTGGGTCAGTAACCACAAACGCTTCAAAGTACAATACGCGCTCAATGTCACGCAGTGTCATATCCAAAAACAGGCCAATACGCGAAGGCAGTGACTTCAGGAACCAGATATGCGCAACCGGACAAGCCAGTTCAATATGCCCCATGCGCTCACGACGTACCTTGGTCTGTGTAACCTCAACCCCACACTTTTCACACACAACGCCACGGTGCTTCAGGCGCTTGTACTTTCCGCACAGACATTCATAATCCTTCACCGGGCCAAAAATCTTCGCACAGAACAAACCATCACGCTCTGGCTTAAAAGTTCTGTAGTTGATTGTTTCAGGCTTCTTTACTTCACCATACGACCAAGCGCGGATAATTTCAGGCGATGCCAGCCCGATTCGAATGCGGTCAAACTCTTCTACTTCTGTCTGCTGCTTAAAGATATTTAATAAATCTTTCATATTAATCGCCTTAAATCCTGCGTTTACATTGTTGCTGCATCATAAATAGCGGCGAAGCCAGCGACCCCACCACATCAATTATCACGCTTAGTCTCTCTCAAGCTCAATATGGATACCCAGCGAGCGGATTTCCTTCATCAATACATTAAAGGACTCTGGCATACCTGCTTCCATGTTCAGGTTTCCATCAACAATGTTCTTATACATGCGGTTACGACCCTGCACATCATCCGACTTGACCGTCAACATTTCCTGCAAGGTATATGCAGCACCGTAAGCCTCCAGTGCCCACACTTCCATCTCACCAAAACGCTGACCACCAAACATCGCTTTACCACCCAGTGGCTGCTGAGTAACAAGGCTGTAAGGACCAGTCGAGCGTGCGTGCATCTTGTCATCAACCAAGTGGTTCAACTTCAGCATGTGCATGTAGCCAACGGTCACGTCCCGCTCAAATGGGTCACCCGTACGACCGTCATACAGTCTGATCTGACCTGATTCAGGAAGATCAGCAAGCTTTAGCATCGCGCGAATCTCTTCCTCAGTTGCACCATCAAATACCTGGGTCGCCATCGGTACGCCACGACGCAAATTACCCGCCATTTCCAGCACTTCCGCATCATTCATTTCGGCAATATCAGCCGCGCCCTGATGAGGACTACCGCCGGTACTATAAATATCCGTTAAGAAGGCACGTAACTCGTCAACCTGAGCTTTCGCGTCAATCATTCGACCGATTTTCTCACCCAAGCCTTTAGCCGCCCAACCCAAGTGCGTTTCCAGTACCTGTCCAACATTCATTCGGGACGGTACACCCAATGGGTTCAATACAATATCAACCGGCTCACCATTGGCCATGTAAGGCATATCTTCAACCGGAACAATGCGTGAAACCACACCTTTGTTACCGTGACGACCCGCCATCTTATCACCAGGCTGCATACGGCGCTTGACAGCGACATACACCTTAATCATCTTCAGCACGCCCGGCGCCAGATCATCACCTGCAGTCAGCTTCTCTTTTTGCTTTTGAAGACGCTCCTCGTAATACTTCTTCTGATCCAGCAGCAACTGATGCATGGTCTCAAGCTGCTCATTCACTTCTTCGTTACGCATACGAAGTGCGAACCAGTCTTTACGCTCAAGCTCATCCAGATAAGCGCGGGTCACCTTCCCACCGGATTTGATGTCGCCTGCTCCACCGTCAGCTACCTTATTCAGTACCAGTTTCGCAACACGGTCGAATAAGTCTTCTTCAAAGACACGCAGCTCATCACGCAAGTCATTGCGAACTTTGGCTAACTCAGACTCGGTGATCGCCTTGGCCCGCTCGTCCCTCTCGACACCATCACGAGTAAACACACGAACATCAATAACTGTACCGTAGGTACTGGTCGAAACACGCGAAGAGGTATCCTTAACATCAGACGCCTTTTCACCAAAGATCGCACGTAGCAGTTTTTCCTCAGGTGTAAGCTGAGTTTCCCCTTTTGGAGTCACCTTACCCACCAGAATATCACCCGGCTTTACTTCCGCACCTACGTGGATAATTCCAGACTCATCCAGCTTGGACAACAAGCCCTCACTGACATTCGGAATATCTGCGGTAATTTCTTCAGGGCCTAACTTTGTATCACGAGCCAGACAAGTGATTTCTTCGATATGAATTGAGGTAAAACGATCCTCCTCAACCACTCGTTCTGAAATCAGAATGGAGTCCTCGAAGTTGTAACCATTCCACGGCATAAAGGCGATCTTCATGTTCTGACCCAAAGCCAACTCACCAAGGTCAGTGGACGAGCCATCCGCCAACACATCGCCACGCGCGATAACATCCCCTACTTTAACGATGGGACGCTGATTCAGGCAGGTATTCTGATTAGAACGTGTGTACTTAATCAGGTTGTAAATATCAACACCACCACCTTGCGCTTCGTCATCATTAACACGAACCACGATACGCGCAGCATCCACAGCATCTACAACACCACCACGGCGGGCACTGACTGTTGACCCTGAATCAACCGCAACAACTCGCTCCATTCCTGTTCCAGATACGGGCGTTTCGGCACGCAAACAAGGCACAGCCTGGCGTTGCATGTTTGATCCCATCAATGCACGGTTTGCATCGTCGTGCTCAAGAAACGGAATCAAGGAAGCTGCAACCGATACAATCTGCTTTGGCGATACATCCATGTATTCCACATCGTCTACTGAAGACAGTGTGAACTCATTCTGGTAACGTGTGGAAATCATGTCTTTTACGAAACGATTTTCCTCGTCAAGCTCAGCGTTCGCCTGTGCGATAACAAAGCGCGACTCTTCAATCGCAGACAGATAATCAATCTGATCCGTCGCGACACCATTCACCACTTTCCGGTATGGCGTCTCAAGAAAACCGTAATCGTTACTCTTTGCGAAAACCGCCAAGGAGTTAATCAAACCGATGTTTGGCCCTTCCGGTGTTTCGATGGGGCATACACGACCGTAGTGAGTCGGATGCACGTCGCGCACCTCAAAACCAGCACGTTCACGTGTCAAGCCACCAGGACCCAATGCCGAGATACGGCGCTTATGAGTCACCTCTGATAACGGATTATTCTGATCCATGAACTGAGACAGCTGGCTAGAACCGAAAAACTCTTTCACTGCCGCAGACACTGGCTTTGCATTCACCATATCCTGAGGCATCAGACCTTCACTTTCCGCAACAGTCAGACGCTCTTTAACCGCACGTTCAACACGTACCAAACCGATACGGAATGCATTTTCAGCCATTTCACCAACGCTACGTACGCGGCGATTCCCCAAGTGATCAATATCATCAATCACGCCATGACCATTACGAATATCGATCAAGCACTTCAGTACGTTCACGATATCTGAATCGGCTTTGCCTCCGGCCTTCAGCTTGTCGTATTGCGCACCATACTTCTCAACCAACTCTTTCGACAAAGCATCGGTACGACTGCTCAAATAACGCTTATCAAACAGAATCGACGGTCCTACTTCTTCTGCATACTCCAGACGACGATTGAACTTCATCCGGCCAACATCAGAGAGATCATAACGCTCTTCAGTAAAGAACAAGTTATGGAATAAGTTTTCCGCAGACTCTTTGGTTGGTGGCTCTCCCGGACGCATCATGCGATAGATTTCTACCTGCGCTTCCAGTTGCGACCGTGTCTGGTCAATATTCAATGTGTTTGAAATAAACGCCCCACAATCCAACTCATTGGTATACAGAATCTCAAACTTCTTAATACCATTATCACGCAACGTCCCAATCAGTTCATCCGTCACTTCAGTGTTTGCCGCCACCAGCAACTCACCCGTAGACTTATCAACAATATTGTGCGCGATTACTTTAGATACCATGTACTCCTCAGGAACTTCCAGAGTTTTCATGCCAGACTTTTCTAAAGTACGAATATGTTTAGCCGTAATACGACGACCTTTCTCAACGACGACATCGCCATCAATGACGATATCAAATGTTGCCAAGTCACCCCGTAAGCGCTGTGGATCCAACGCCATCTGAATTTTGGTTTTATTTAATGTGACTTCGATGGTGTCAAAGAAGAAATCCAGAATTTCCTCTGTCTCCATACCTAACGCACGCAGCAAGACAGTCGCTGGCAATTTGCGGCGACGATCAATACGGACGAATACGGAATCTTTGGGGTCAAACTCGAAGTCCAACCATGAGCCGCGATAAGGAATGACGCGTGCATTATGTAACAACTTGCCAGAGGTATTCGTTTTACCCTTATCGTGATCAAAGAACACACCAGGAGAACGATGCAACTGAGACACAATGACTCGCTCAGTACCATTAATGACAAAAGTCCCCTTATCAGTCATTAATGGCATCTCGCCAAGATAGACTTCCTGCTCTTTTATATCCTTAACGACACGGGTGTTTTTTGGTGCATCTTTATCATAGATAACCAAACGCAATAGCACCCGCAGGGATGACGCATAAGTCAAGCCACGTAACTGACACTCACGAACATCAAACACAGGCTCGCTAAGGCGATAATCCACGTACTCCAAATGAACAAAACCAGAGTAGCTACTAATTGGGAATACCGAACTAAACGCACCGTGCAGACCAATGTTTTTACGTTCTTCCGGCTTTAACCCGGTTTGTAAAAATTGTCTAAACGAGCTTAATTGAATCGCCAACAAGGATGGAATGTCCATTACCTGCGGACGTTTACCAAAATCCTTGCGGATACGTTTCTTCTCAGTGAAGGTCAAAGCCATCGTGTTTCCTCATCTAGTAACGGGCGGGAGCACTTTAAAGCGACAAAAGGCCGGCAGCAATTATTGCTACCAGCCCATCGTTTTTGAAAGCAGCAAAAGCCACCTTCAGGGTGTTGCAACTTACTTCAGCTCGACAGTAGCGCCAGCTTCTTCCAGTTGCTTTTGTACGTCTTCAGCATCACCTTTAGCAACACCTTCTTTAACAGTTGCAGGCATACCTTCAACCATCGCCTTAGCCTCTTTCAAACCAAGACCAGTGATTGCACGTACCACCTTAATTACGCCGATTTTGTTATCACCGAAGCTGGTCATAACTACGTCAAACTCATCCTTCTCTGCAACGGCCTCAGTAGCAGCCGCAGCAACAGGAGCAGCAGCAACCGCAGCGGCAGCCGATACACCAAACTTTTCTTCCATCGCAGAGACCAGATCAACGATCTCCATAACACTTAGTTCTGCAATGCCTTCCAAAATTTCTTCTTTAGAAAGAGCCATTGTATTTCTCCTAAAACTCTATAAGTCAGTATAAACAGTTAAACAAACGTACCGCTCAGATTAAGCGGCAGTCTCTTCTTTCTGATCACGCACAGCGGCAACAGTACGTACAAGCTTGCCTGGCACTTCGTTGATAGTACGTGCCAATTTGTCCAGCGGTGCTTTCAGAGTACCAGCCAAAATTGCCAACGCTTGGTCGCGTGTAGGCAACTTGGACAAGCGCTCAAGCTCAGAGGCAGGGTACATTTCCCCACCCACAGCCAGAGATTTAACAACCAGCTTGTCATGATCTTTTGCAAAAGCCTCAACTAAACGAGCAGCCGAACCGGGGTCTTCCTGAGAAAACGCCAACACCAATGGCCCAGAAAAGCTCTCACTCATACACTCAAACTCTGTACCAGCAACAGCCAATTTAGCCAGGTTATTCTTTACCACTCGCAGGTAAACACCGGACTCACGTGCTTTCACACGCATTTCCGTCATTTCACCCACAGTCAAACCACGGTATTCAGCAGCCACCGCGGAATGAGCTTCTGCAGCCACCGCAGCGACCTCAGAGACAATCTTCTTTTTGTCTTCCAAAGTTAATGCCACAGCACTTACCTCTTTAATTCGGTGCACAAACCACCGTTAATCAAACACCCCCAACTACTGAGTGATACTAGTGACGTGCCCCAAATCATTACTGACTTGGCTTACGTCATCTGCGCAGGCTATTTAAGTCCCAAGCTTCAGGAACACCTACGGTCTCCGACGACATACTAAAAAAGTATATCTTTTGCCATTTCTGGCATACCCCTGAGGGTATCAATCAGCCTGACCTCAACCAAACGACGAGTCAGGCATCATAATCTTTTAAAACTTCACTGAAGAGTGATCTACAGCCAAACCAGGCCCCATCGTCGTTGAAACAGACACCTTCTTAAAGAAAACACCCTTTGCAGTAGCCGGCTTTGCCTTATTCAAAGCACCCATCAACGCAACCAGGTTCTCCTCAAGCTTTGCGGAATCAAAGTCAACATTACCAATACGGCAATGAATAATACCCGCACGATCCGTTCTGTAACGAACCTGACCAGACTTGGCATTCTTGACTGCTTCAGCAACATTCGGCGTTACTGTACCAACTTTAGGGTTAGGCATCAGACCACGAGGCCCTAAGATTTGACCTAACTGACCAACAATCCGCATGGCATCAGGGCTAGCGATGACAACATCAAAGTCCATATTACCTTGCTTGACTTCTTCGGCCAGATCTTCAAAACCGACAACATCCGCACCTGCTTCTTTTGCAGCATCAGCGTTGGCACCTTGGGTAAATACCGCCACACGAACGGACTTACCCGTACCATTAGGCAGCACGGTCGCGCCGCGAATAACCTGGTCTGATTTACGAGGATCCACACCCAAGTTAATACTGACATCCACACTCTCAGTAAACTTACTCTGTGGTAATTCTTTTAGTAGATCAAACCCTTCCGCAATGGAATATGTTTTATCGATATCTACTTTTTCAGCAATGGCCTTTTGACGTTTAGTTAGCTTAGCCATATCACACACCCTCCACGTCAATACCCATACTACGCGCAGTACCCGCAATGGTGCGAACCGCCGCATCCATATCGGCCGACGTCAGATCAGGCTCTTTCATTTTGCAAATTTCTTCAACCTGCTCACGTGTCATCTTACCGACCTTCTTACTATTCGGCGTCGCACTACCACTCTTAAGACCCAATGCCTTAAGAATCAATACTGAAGCCGGCGGCGTCTTCGTGATAAAGGTGAAACTGCGATCATTATATACAGTGATAACAACAGGAATCGGCAAGCCATTCTCAACATTCTGAGTTGCCGCGTTGAACGCCTTACAGAACTCCATGATCTGCACACCATGCTGACCCAAAGCAGGCCCAACTGGTGGACTAGGGTTCGCCTGACCAGCAGGCACCTGTAATTTAATGTACGCTTGTACTTTTTTAGCCATTACTTACTCCAGTGGGTGCAAACGTCTCCCGACTCCCCAGTAGATTATCTAAAATCAGACTTTTTCAACCTGAAAGAACTCCAGCTCAACAGGTGTTGAGCGCCCAAAAATCTGTACCGAGACGAGCAACTTACTCTTCTCATAATTAGCCTCTTCAACAACCCCATTAAAGTCGTTAAATGGGCCATCCTTAACTCGAACCACTTCACCCACTTCAAATAGAACTTTAGGCCGGGGTGCGTCCACACCCTCCTCTATGCGATTCATAATCGCATTCGCTTCTTTTTCAGTGATCGGTGCTGGCTTATCGCTGGTTCCACCAATAAAACCAAGCACCTTCGGTGTATCCTTAATCAAATGCCATGACTCATCGTTCATATCCATTTCGACCAAAACATAACCTGGAAAAAACTTTCTTGAACTCTTACGTTTCTGCCCGTCGCGCATCTCAACCACATCCTCAGTGGGAACGAGAATGCGACCGAAGAACTCTTGCAAGCCTAAACGCTCAATACGTTCTTCGATGGAAGACTTAACCCGGGCCTCGAAATTTGAGTACGCATGCACTACATACCAACGCATAGCCATGACAATTAACTCCCAGTAGCCAAGAGAGCTTTCACTCCCCAACCAAGGAACATATCAACAAACCAGAGAAATATTGACAGAATGACTACGATAATGAAGACCATCAGCGTGGTCTGCATTGTTTCTTGACGTGAGGGCCACACAACCTTCCGAACTTCGGTCCTAGCAGCACCCATAAAAGTGAGCAAGCCTTTGCCTTTTTCAGTTGTTAGCGCCAACGCCACGCCAGCACCAGCAACGGCAAGCAAACCCAGTACACGATACAACAACGAAGCTTCGCTGAATAAATAAAAACCAGTGATAGATGCAATTAACAACGCTAACGCAACTAACAGCTTTATAATGTCAATCGTTGAGCTCTTCGACTCTGCATTAGCTGTCATTTACTTATTCACCTGCTTGGAATTTAATTTTATTGTGTTTCAGATGGCAGGCCAGGAGGGAATCGAACCCCCAACCTACGGTTTTGGAGACCGTTGCTCTGCCAATTGAGCTACTGGCCTAATTCTTTAAAAATTAGCTGAAACTACAAAACGAGGGAGAATCAACTCCCCCGCTTATAACAAATGGAGCGTGACTATAACAAAAGCTCAGTATTACTCAACAACTTTTGATACAACACCTGCACCTACGGTACGACCACCTTCACGAATCGCGAAACGCAATCCTTCATCCATCGCAATTGGGTTAATC
>PDPG01000071.1 GCA_002747455.1 Pseudomonadota bacterium
TGATAAGCAGTTTAATGACGATATTTATTTTTGTCATGGAACGCCAAAAAGTGATTTAATCTATTTACTGGAAGATGTTAGTCGAGGTCATGCTTATATCCGTTCTGATGATGAAATAATGAACCTACTGGATGGTCAAGAATCTAAGTTAATCTGTTGCGGTCATACTCACATTGCAAGAACTGTAACTTTAAATAGCGGCCAACTTATTGTTAATCCGGGGAGTGTTGGTCTTCAAGCTTACACGGATGAAGAACCCGTGGTTCACTGTATGGAAAATTTCAATCATCATGCGTCCTATTCAATAGTTGAAAAAATCAACTCTGAATGGGTTGTTCAAAATATCAGGGTTTCTTATGATTATCAGCGCGCAGTAAATGAAAGCAAAAAACGAAATCGTAGTGATTGGGTTCATTTTTTGTCAACAGGAAGACGGATATAACAAATGCGTTAATTGGGACTGGTTTTCCGCTGGCGCTATAAACCAGCCCATTACGCAGGTGTTATCTTATTCAAAGCCAAGAAATAATGACAATAGATGCGAAATAAAGCAAAACACCACATAACATTGTTCATAAGCAATAGCGGATGAGGTATTTAACTGAAAGTTTAGTCATTTTATCCGTTACTGCTTATACACTAGACCATTAACAGAAATTAAAGTGAAACTAACCCTAGAGAGCATAAATTAAATGAAGTTAAGAATAAAACTGTCAGAAAATGGAAACTCACCTTTTGAGAAATTAATTGGTCATAATAATGAGATTTTACAAAAATGGATTGAACTTGAATCAGCAGTATTCAATAACTCATCCTTGTCTAACAATTTATTAGAGCAAGTCAGAAGAACATTGGCTTTTGGAAACGAATGTGAATATTGTATGGTTAAAGGAGGAAAACCTAATCTCAATGAAGAACAAATAAGAGAACAAATCGCAACAGCATTTGCAGAAACGTATGCACTAGACCATAGATCAATTGTTGAGTCTCATTTCTCTACACTAAAAGAGGTGTTTTCAGATAAAGAAATATCTGAATTATGTTCATTTATTAGCTTTATTACTGCTTGTCAAAAACTTGGCAGAATATATAATTTAACTGAAGAATTTCAAGAAAATAAATTAACAACAATAAAAGAGTTGAAAAATAACTTCTGCTAACAATGTGTATAAGCAATAGCGGGCAAAGTGCTTGATTCAAAAATATGTGCTGCATTTCAACCCACTACTACTCATACACTAGACAGTTACGTGGCATTACAACAAGAAATATTACAAGATAATTGGACTCCACTCACCCCCAACCGAGGAGTGAGGTAGAATAATTGTTACCACACAATATCCCAAGGAGTCCTGTTATACACACTACCATTGTTGGCGTTGATTTGGCAAAAAAGGTGATTCAAGTCTGTGTTGTAAAACACAAACAGGTGCGCTCGAACACAGAGATGACACCGGACGATTTTAGCCTTTGGTTATCCACTCAACGTCCAGCGACAATAGTGTTTGAAGCTTGTGCCACCTCAAATGACTGGAAGCAATCAGCCAAATTGGTTGCTAACATTCGTCAGAATCAGAAGACGGATAAAAACGATGCATTGGCGATTGTGCAGGCAAGCCAACTGATCGACATTCAGTTCATCAAGGGGAAAAGCTTCTCCCAGCAGGAACTGCAATCTATCAGCAAAATGCGTGAATTGGCAGTGAAGCAAAAGGTAGCACTGACCCACCAAATTAACGCTTTGCTGCTGGAGTTTACTATTCGTGTTTCGCCCCGGAATGGCGGTTTGGCAGGTGAGATAAGCGTCTGATTTGAAGCAACTGATGCGTATTTGTTTAATGTCTTCAGACCAGTCATTTTGCACTGTCACTGTCCTGATGTCTTGCCATGTCAAAATGGCGTTGCACCTGTCTAGTATGCGCGCTGTTGTACAGAATAAGTCGTTTGTTTTGGTAAAGAACTAGCAAATTTCACCGAGAATCAGCCTGATTTTCACCATGCTGTACTATAGTTTTAAGAAATGAAAACTGATCCTGTTTTAAGGAGGGCGTGATATGTGTAGTAATTCCGCAGGTTTAACCTTTAGCATGATTGTATTCGGTATGTTGCTGTCTGTCACTGTTGGAGCAGTGTCATTATCAACCGAAATATTGGTTCCTAGGTATGAGGCCGGGGAGGATGTTTCCATGCGTAATTTCGAGGGCGCTGATCTGACCTTGGCAAATTTTAGTCTCAGTAACGCCAGCGGTTCTTCATTCCTGAATGCTCGGCTAGATTATGCCAATTTGAGCTTGGCAAATTTTCAGAACACTAATTTAACCAATACCAGTTTCAAATGGGCACTGATCGAATATACCGATTTTACCGGCGCAGAAGGACTGACAGCAGAGCAGCTTCAGGAAGCCTGCCTCACCCATCCAGAGCAGGAAGAAAAATTGGGCGTGGCAGATTTTAATGCGGCTGATTATCGTATGCCTGCTGCGTGTAGACTGTGGGAGCATGTTCCGCGTGGTTGAGAAAATCGCCGTGAATATCCTGTAAGTATCCAATTCAGCAGGGTGCGGTACGCCGCACCGCTGATGTGGGTCGCTAGTTTTACAACAGTTTTACAATTTACCCAAATTTTAGTCCTACAAAAAAGCCTGCAACCCCGCTTACACCCTTGGAGGTAATTTGTGATAGGCGTTGGGTAAGAAAATCTACAAAACTACGCGCATATTCGGTTGCTTGTGTCGCTGAATTTTGCAAGGCTACATCGGATAGCTGCGTCATGCCGTAGTATTCAGTCACAAAAAGTGCCACGATGGCGGCGCCTGCTAGAAATAGACCAATTTTTAATATCTTTTTAATAAAGAAACCAACTGCTAAGCCAATCACAAAAGGCGCAGCGACATTGGGTATTAGAAAAGCACCAGAAAGCCAATCTGGCTGCGTGACATAATCAGGTGGATTATTGGGGGTAATGGTGTACCAATTACCCTGTTGCGAGAGATCATTGCCCATGTGTTTATTATCCTTATTAAAATTTTAATATATTAGAAGCGGCGCAAAGCTCGGTATTTAGGTGCTTCTGCTGCGGGTTGAGTAATATACTCTTTTACGCCCCAACTGCCAAAAAAGGCCGGTGCGCGGGGGGATGAAAAAGCAACAAATAGTCGGCCACCAGCCTTTTTAAAACCATTCAATAGCTCAATATAAGCCTTTTCCATACGCGGATCACGATTAGCCGCAATGAGCAATGGATTGGGATGTTGTTTTTTGGATTTTGTGCCGTAGTGCACTAAATGTTGGCCACCTTCATAAGCTACCATGCCTACACCGTAAGTTTCCAGAAAACGTTGATGTTGGTTGAGGATACGTAAGGTTTGTTGTACAGAGTAGTAGTGGTTGGCATAAATCATGTCAAAAACATCGTCTACACTACGTGCCCGCATGAGTTGGTCTTGTGGCGCGTAAAAATAAGGTGCTATGGCAAAGTAGTCAGTCGTTTCGTAGACATTGAATGATTTCAAGATTAAAGGGGTTACGCTTGGGTTACCAGACCAGCCGCCTAAAACACGTAATAAACGTCGCCGGTCATTATCAAAGACTTGATTCCAAATATGAAATACATCTTTGCTACGTTTGGCATAATACTTCAAACCTGCTCGTATGGGGTCGCTATCCAGCCGCTCGCGCAAACCCATTTGCTGTACATATTTTGCTTGGGAGAATACGCTATTCCAAGCTTCATTGGTGTATTCAATATAAGCGCGTAGGTGAGGGCGCAGATGGTCTTTAACATACTGTGCCGAACGGCGAATATAATCATCATCCGCTGCGTGCGGCATATTGAACCAAGGATCGGCATTCAAAGTATTGGCTAGTTTGACCATAATCTCCAAGGGAACACCCCGCTCACCTTCCCGGCCTCCCCAAGTCGCTTCTTGCAAGTGTGGCCGTTGTGCCCATGAGCGAATGGGATTGCGTGTAATACCCGACATAGGCATAAAGCGAATAGTTGGAAATTCCCGCATGAAATTCAGATAATCAGGATTGAATACGATGTCCTGACTATGACTTTCAAATGCTAGGAATTGTGCTCCAGCGCATTGATTAGCTGCGTCAACACGACGAAAAGGATTATTTGCGCAAATGCCACCGGGCAGGGTAATGCGAATATTACGTATTGGATTAGCCGGGTCAGATTTAACAATAACTAAACCCGCAGACAGTTCGCCATTTGCATCTGGGCGCAGGCTGATAATGTCTCGCCCGGGGGTGCTTTTTAGCAAAACAGCACTTTCTTGATAAGTAATGCTGCCATTGCCGTCATAGCGAACGGTATAGTGCCCATTAGGTAGTGCCTCGGCAGGTATCCAGCGCAGGAACCAAGTACCCGCTTGCCCACCGCCTAGGTTTTTGACCCAACCATTGGCATCATAGACAACATGACCTTTGGTGAATTCTTTGTTTTCCCTGAAAGGTTCTGCGGTACGAAACAGGTCTACGAATGGTAGGCTGGAGTCAAAATGAACCGCTTCATTGGTATTCATGCCAACAAAGCGACTCGCGGCCATTATGGGCATGCTGCTTAATAAACAGAGCAAAGCCCCAAATACGGTAATTTTTAAGGTCATTTTTTTCATGATTCACTACTGACTTATAGGAAGTTAGGCATTATGGCAAATAAAACAGCATTTTTTCATTAGCTCATCACAAAAAAATCCTGATGCCCCTATTAACACAGGCACAAAGACACGCAAGCGCCGAGCCTAATCAATGCCCTTGCTGTCGACAATTTTCTGCTAAAGTCTCTCCAAGCTTGCTGTAATGCGATAATCAGTCGTTTTGGCGAATGTTGCACTGCTGCATTGTCGACAATTGATTAAAAATAGACTACTTTTCAGTGGAAATACATAGCCTGCTCATTTTATTATGCAGACTTTCATAGTCGCGGGTGTAAAGGAGCATCATGAGTACAAATCACTTTGATGTAATGTTGGTAGGCGCTGGTATCATGAGTGCAACGCTGGGTACTCTGCTAAAAAAGCTGGCTCCAGAGCTGAGAATCTGCATGGTAGAGCGCTTGGAGGGTGTTGCTTTGGAAAGTACCAGTGGTTGGAATAATGCTGGTACGGGGCATGCTGCTTATTGCGAATTGAATTACACCCCGGAGCGGCCTGACGGTAGTATTAATATCGATAAGGCTTTGGCGATTAATACATCTTTTGAAGTATCTCTCCAGTTCTGGTCATCGTTAATCAATCAAGGTGATTTGCCTGATGCGGCTAGCTTTATTCATCCCGTACCGCATGTGAGCTTTGTATGGGGGGCGGATAATGTTGCCTTTTTGCGTAAACGCTATGCTGCCATGCAGCAAAGTCATTTGTTTGCAGATATGGAGTACAGCGAGGATCATGCGGTTCTATCAGAATGGGTGCCATTGATCATGGCAGGGCGTGATCCATCTGAGCCCATCGCAGGAACACGGGTTGCTTATGGCTCAGACGTGAATTTTGGGGCACTGGCACGCCATTTGGTTAACTACCTTGATCAGCATGATGATTTTGAGCTGTTACTCAGCCACGAAGTCAAATTTATTGACAGGCTAGAGGACAAAAGCTGGCAATTGACCATACGTGATTTAAACACTGCGGGACCAGCTAATACGCAACTGACGGCTGATTTTGTCTTTTTGGGGGCAGGTGGCGGTACATTACCCTTATTACAATTGTCGAACATTCCAGAAGGTCATGGCTATGGTGGTTTTCCAGTGAGTGGGCGATGGTTAGTTTGCCGTGACCCTGACATTGTGGAAAAACACCATGCTAAAGTCTATGGTAAGGCTAGTATTGGTGCGCCGCCTATGTCGGTTCCTCATTTGGATACGCGGGTGATTGATGGTGAGCATGCTTTATTGTTTGGCCCTTTTGCTGGATTTACTACTAAATTCTTAAAAGAAGGGCAGTTAATTGATTTATTGGAGACAGTGCATCTAGACAATTTGTTACCCATGCTCAAGGTGGGCGTGACGAATATTGATTTGATTCGTTATCTGATAACTGAGGTGCTACATACTCATGGCTCACGTATTAAGTCGCTGCGAGGTTATTATCCAGAAGTCAATAAAGCCCACTGGTCTTTACAAACAGCCGGACAGCGGGTGCAAGTTATTAAGAAAGACCCTGCCACTGTCGGAAAGCTGGAGTTTGGTACAGAGGTGGTCGCTGCTGCGGATGGTAGTTTGGCGGCTCTATTGGGTGCATCGCCCGGTGCATCGGTTTCAGTTACCGCCATGTTACATATTTTAGAGCGTTGTTTTGCGGAGCGTATGGCCTCTGCGGAATGGCAGGCAACTATGCAGCAACTCATTCCTTCTTATGGTCAGTCATTACTGGATAATGCTGAGTTATTAGCCAGTGTGCGAGCTCATAATTTGTCTACTTTAGGCTTACAGGAAAAAGCAGATTCGCATGACAGACAGGCGCAAATAGCTGTATAATTATCTAGTAAGTTAATAATATAATAATTTACTAAAATGTTGGACATTTGTGGAAAGCATTGCTGAGTGCTCACTTGAGTTAGCTTAGGCAATGCTTTTTTATTGCCAGATGTTTCAATGCCTTACTTCTATTCTGTATAAAAAATAATGATGATAAAACGATTTATCCAGAAAATGCCAATTATTGAATTTTATTGATTGTCGACAATGTTTGAGTCAAGTAGTATTCCTACAGTGTAAATGCTTGTCGATGCAGACGTTGTAATACACTTTTTTGAAGCTTATTAATTGAGGACTGTTACCTATGACTCGTGATGAACAAATTGCAGCATTGAAAAAAGATTGGGCAGAAAATCCGCGCTGGGCAAATGTTAAGCGTGGTTATAGTGCAGAAGATGTTGTGCGTCTACGCGGTTCGCTGCAACCTGAGTACACACTGGCCAAGCGCGGCGCAGAAAAATTGTGGAAGTTGGTGAATGGTGAAGCCAAGAAAGGCTATGTAAACGCTTTTGGTGCTATTACAGCCGGTCAAGCTATGCAGCAAGCTAAAGCTGGCTTGGAAGCTGTTTATTTATCTGGCTGGCAAGTAGCAGCAGACGGCAATACCTCTGAAACGATGTACCCTGATCAATCTTTGTATGCTTACAATTCGGTGCCCACAATGGTGCGTCGCATTAATAATACTTTCCAGCGTGCTGATGAAATCCAGTGGTCCAGAGGCACGAATCCTAGCGATGATGACTTTATTGACTATTTCCTACCGATTGTGGCAGATGCTGAGGCAGGATTTGGTGGTGTGTTGAATGCGTTTGAATTAATGAAAAACATGATTGCAGCCGGTGCTGCGGGGGTGCATTTTGAAGACCAGTTGGCCGCCGTAAAGAAATGCGGTCATATGGGGGGTAAAGTTTTAGTTCCCACCAATGAAGCCGTTGAAAAACTGATTGCTGCTCGTTTTGCGGCTGATGTTATGGGTGTGCCTACCATTGTATTGGCGCGTACTGATGCTGAAGCTGCTAATCTGATTACCTCGGATTATGATGCCAATGATAAGCCCTTCCTGACAGGTGAACGTACTTCTGAAGGCTTTTTCCGTGTCAAGAACGGTTTAGAACAGGCCATTAGTCGTGGTGTGGCTTATGCACCTTATGCTGATTTGGTTTGGTGTGAAACCGGTACGCCTGATTTAGGTTTTGCCCGCGAATTTGCGCAAGCGGTACAGGCTGCTTGCCCAGGTCAATTGTTATCTTATAACTGCTCACCTTCTTTTAACTGGAAGAAGAATCTGGATGATGTCACTATTGCCAACTTCCAAGATGAACTGTCTGCACTGGGTTATAAGTATCAGTTCATTACCTTGGCAGGTATTCATGTCAATTGGTATAACACCTTCCAGTTTGCGCATAATTATGCTCGCGGTGAAGGCATGAAGCACTATGTTGAAATGGTGCAAGAACCTGAGTTTGCTGCTCGTGAAAAGGGTTACACCTTTGTTTCTCACCAACAAGAAGTGGGCGCAGGTTACTTTGATGATGTCACTACCGTGATTCAAGGTGGTGCTTCTTCTGTCACTGCTTTGACGGGTTCAACTGAAGAAGAGCAATTCCATTAAGATTGAGTATTTCTTGTCGGGGCGAAGCTATTTGTTCGCCCTGTTTTGTAGGGTACAGGAGATTCACATGAACGATTTTAAAACGGCTGATTTACTGGATGCGCATGAAGACAAGCCTTTGCAGGTTGTCCAGCCTGGCTTTCAAAATTACGGTGGTAAGGCCAAATTTTCAGGCGAAATCGTTACGATCAAAATTCACGAAGATAATTCACTGGTGCGCGAGTTAATGGCCGAAGATGGCAAGGGCAAAGTATTGGTGGTTGATGGTGGAGGGTCGACTCGTTGCGCTTTGCTAGGCGATATGTTAGCGGAAAAAGGGGTTAAAAATGCTTGGTCAGGCTTGCTTATCTATGGTTTGATCCGCGATTCTGTCGACATTGCTCAGATGAATATAGGGGTGAAGGCGCTGGGTACTTTGCCACTCAAAAGTGTCAAACGTGGTGTAGGTTTACGCAATACGATTGTGCATTTTTATGATGTTACCTTTACACCCGGGCATTACCTCTACTCTGACGAGGACGGGATTATTGTTTCCCCTGTGCCTTTATTAGGCGAAGGGGTTGCAGATGCAGAGACAACTGGCTGAAGTGTCGATACTGGTCTAGCTAGACTAATAGTCGAAATAGCAAACAGGCATGGTATGTAATTACACAATACGCTAAGATGCTCGCTGCATAATAAGTTGACTGAAATAGCTATAGGGGCTTTATCCATGAAATTTTTGTCAGGTTTGTTGTTTGTGCTTATTTTAGGTTTGGCAGGCTGCGGTGGTGGTGGTTCCGGTGTTAACACTGAGGCACCCAAAACGCCTGCCTCGGCCAGTGAGCAAACAACAGCGCAAGTTAGCAACCGTACAACAGAAACCACATCAGGAGATAAAACTGTGTCTGGAAATCCCAAAGTTTTGCTTGAAACTAGTAAGGGTAATATTACACTGGCGTTGGATGCTGAAAAAGCACCACTGACAGTGGCAAACTTTTTGTCTTATGTTCGTGAAGGCTTTTACGATGGCACGACTTTTCATCGCGTTATTCCGGGCTTTATGATTCAAGGTGGCGGCATGGATGCTGAGATGAAAGAAAAGCAAACCAAAGCGCCGATTCAAAATGAAGCCAATAATGGTTTGTTAAATGTTATCGGTTCTATTGCGATGGCGCGTACTTCAGCTCCCCACTCAGCCAGCTCACAATTTTTTATTAATGTGGCTGACAATGCTTTCTTGGATTTTAAAAATGAGTCTATGCAAGGCTGGGGTTATGCTGTATTTGGCAAAGTGACCGATGGTATGGATGTAGTGAATGCGATTGTGGCAGTACCGACTACCAATAAGAAAGGACATCAAAATGTTCCTGTTGATGCAGTCACTATTACCAAGGCTTCCGTTGTCGAATAAACAACAGTCTGGCTAGTTGACAAAAAAGTTTATAAAAAAGTGGCTTAAAGCCACTTTTTTTATGGGTAAAATTTGTGTCTGAATCTTTATAAACTGCCTCCAATAGAACCCGAACAAAAAAAGAACCATTTCATTGTGATGGAAAGCTGCTAGAATGCCTGCTTCCTCAAACCAAGCTTAGCTGCATAAATCACATGGATAAGTACATCCGCGTACGTGGTGCGCGTACTCATAATTTAAAGAATATAAATCTTGATTTACCGCGTGATCAGTTGATTGTAATGACGGGTTTGTCTGGTTCGGGTAAGTCGTCTTTGGCATTTGATACTATTTTTGCCGAAGGGCAGCGGCGTTATGTCGAATCCTTGTCGGCTTATGCGCGGCAGTTTTTGTCCATGATGGAAAAGCCGGATATTGATCATATTGAAGGCTTATCCCCCGCCATTTCTATTGAGCAAAAAACTACGTCTCATAATCCACGCTCTACCGTCGGTACAATCACCGAGATTTATGATTACTTGCGTTTATTATATGCGCGTGCCGGTGTGCCGCGTTGCCCTAGGCATCAGGTAGATTTGCAAGTGCAAACGGTGAGCCAAATGGTGGATCAGGTTTTGGCGCTACCAGAAAGTAGCAAACTCATGTTATTAGCGCCGGTCGTACGTGAACGTAAAGGTGAGCATGTGCAATTGTTTGAGTCGTTTAAGGCACAGGGCTATTTGCGGGTACGTGTCAATGGGCTGGTGTATGAATTGGATGAAGTGCCTAAGCTGGCGTTGCGCAAGAAGCATACGATTGAAGTGGTGGTGGATCGCTTTAAAGTGCGCAAGGATATGCAATTACGCTTAGCGGAGTCCTTTGAAACGACGCTGAAATTGGCCAATGGTTTGGCGGTGATTGCGCCGATGGAGGGGGAGGATGCAGGCGAAGAAATTACTTTTTCAGCCAATTATGCCTGTCCACATTGTGGCTGGTCTTTGCCTGAGCTGGAGCCGCGTTTATTTTCCTTTAACGCACCAGCGGGAGCTTGTCCCACTTGTGATGGTTTAGGCGTGGAGCAGTATTTTGATCCACAACGGGTCATCCAGCATCCACACTTGAGTTTGGCAGATGGTGCAGTGCGCGGTTGGGATACACGCAATGCTTACTATTTTCAAATGCTGACCTCCTTGGCGGATCATTTTGAGTTTAATGTGAATGTACCTTGGGAGAAATTACCCGTTTCTGTGCAAAGCTTGATTCTGGATGGCAGTGGTAGCGAAAAGCTGAATTTCACTTATGTCGGCTCAAAAGGGCAGGTGTATCAGCGTTCGCACGCCTTTGAAGGTGTGATGAATAATCTCAAGCGTCGTTATCGGGAGACGGATTCCAATAGGGTACGCGAGGAGTTATCAAAATATTTAGCTTCCCGCCCGTGTCCGGCTTGCTCTGGAACGCGCCTGAATGAGCAAGCGCGTCATGTGTTTGTGGCTGGGCGTAATTTGCCAGAGATTACCCACATGGCAATTGGTGAAAGCCATAACTTATTTAATACACTGGAATTATCGGGCAAGCAGGGCAAGATTGCTGAGAAAATCTTGCGTGAGATTAGCTTGCGGCTGGAGTTTTTGGTCAACGTAGGTTTGGATTACCTCACTTTAAGTCGCAGTGCAGAAACCTTATCTGGTGGTGAGGCTCAGCGTATTCGTTTGGCTTCCCAAATTGGTGCAGGTTTGGTGGGGGTTATGTATGTCTTGGATGAGCCATCGATTGGTTTGCATCAGCGTGATAATGACCGCTTGCTAAAAACACTGTTTCATTTGCGTGATTTGGGTAATACGGTCATTGTGGTCGAGCATGATGAAGATGCGATTCGTTCAGCGGATCATGTGGTGGATATTGGTCCGGGTGCGGGGGTGCATGGCGGTATGATTATTGCTGAAGGTACGCCCGCAGCGCTTGCTGCTAATCTTGAGTCCATCACAGGGCAGTTTTTATCTGGCAAACGTGCCATAGCGATTCCTAAGCAGCGTGTGCCGGTAGATCGAAAGCGCATGATCAAGCTTAAAGGGGCTAGTGGCAATAATTTGCGTAATGTGAATGTGGACATTCCGCTGGGTTTGTTGACCTGTGTGACGGGCGTGTCTGGTTCGGGTAAATCGACGCTGATTAATCGCACTTTATACCCTTATGTAGCGCGTTATTTGTACGATAGCGCGTTGGATGCAGCACCCGTGAAAATGCTTACGGGTCTGGAGCAGATTGATAAAATTATTGATATTGACCAAAGCCCCATTGGTCGCACGCCACGCTCCAATCCAGCCACTTATACGGGGGTATTTACACCGATTCGTGAGTTATTTGCTGCAACCCAAGAATCACGCTCACGCGCTTATCAGCCGGGGCGCTTTTCCTTTAATGTCAAAGGCGGGCGTTGTGAGGCTTGTGCGGGTGATGGCGTGATTAAGGTGGAGATGCACTTCTTACCGGATGTGTATGTCACTTGTGAAGTATGCGAGGGCAAGCGGTATAACCGTGAAACCTTGGATGTACGTTATAAAGGTAAGAATATTAGTGAAGTGCTGGAAATGACGGTGGAGGATGCCTGTGAGTTTTTTGCGGCTGTACCGTCGATTCATGGCAAGTTGCAAACCCTAATGGATGTGGGCTTGTCTTATATTACCTTAGGACAAAATGCGACTACGCTTTCCGGTGGTGAAGCACAGCGGATTAAGCTGGCGAAGGAACTATCCAAACGCAGCACCGGCAAGACTTTATACATTCTTGATGAGCCGACAACTGGCTTGCATTTTTATGATGTTGATCAATTACTGAAAGTGCTACACCATTTACGTGATGGTGGTAATACCGTCGTGGTGATTGAGCATAATCTGGATGTGATTAAAACAGCCGATTGGATTATAGACCTAGGGCCAGAAGGTGGTAGTCGCGGTGGTGAGATTATTGCCGTAGGCACACCGGAGCAAGTGGCAAAGCAGCAAGGATCGTTTACCGGGGCGTTTTTGCAGCGGATGTTGTGAGTAAAAGTACAATCGTAATTTGCGCTTATAAGATGTCAATGCTAAATGAGCAAGTAATTAGCTTGCCTTCCAGCCAGTATTCGGCGTAAAGTACCCCACCCGTTTTAATGATCCCCCCATTCCGATATTTTCAGGCCTTGCCATGACAAAAGAAACTAGTTCCTCCTTAGCGACCCATTTTGATGAGTTTTCTCTGGCTGCTCCTATTTTAAAAGCTGTCCAGAGCGTCGGTTATGAGTCCCCTTCACCGATTCAGGCCGCAAGTATTCCGTTGTTGTTGGAAGGGCGTGATCTGTTGGGACAGGCACAAACCGGCACAGGTAAAACAGCCGCATTTGCCTTACCCTTGCTAAGTCGCATTGACTTGAAAAAGTTGCAAGTACAATTATTAGTATTAACACCGACCCGTGAGTTGGCAATTCAGGTGGCTGAAGCAATGCAAACTTATGCGCGCTACTTGCCCGATTTTCATGTGTTACCTGTTTATGGTGGACAAGGCATGGGGCAGCAATTGCGCCAATTAAGTCGGGGTGTGCATGTAGTGGTAGGAACGCCAGGACGTATTCTGGATCATCTGGGGCGCAAGACACTGGATTTGAGCGGTTTGCAAGCAGTTGTGTTGGATGAAGCAGATGAAATGCTGCGTATGGGCTTTATTGATGACGTGGATGAAATCCTCAGTCACACACCCGCAGGTCGTCAGGTTGCATTATTTTCAGCGACCATGCCTGCGCCGATTCGCCGTATTGCTATGCGCCATTTGAATGATCCGGCAGAAATCAAAATAGCATCAAAAACCTCTACGGTTGAAGCCATTAGCCAGCGTTATTGGCAGGTCATGCGTGGGGTAGACAAGTTAGAAGCGTTGACCCGTATTTTGGAAGTCTTGAACTTTGATGCCATGATTATCTTCGTGCGTACCAAGGTACAAACCGAAGAGCTAGCCGAAAAACTGGAAGCGCGGGGTTATGCCAGTGCGGCTTTAAATGGTGATCTGAATCAGCAGCAACGTGAGCGTACGGTTGAGCGCCTGAAAGAAGCTAAGCTGGATATTGTTATTGCCACCGATGTGGCTGCGCGTGGCTTGGATGTGCCGCGTATTAGCCATGTTTTTAACTATGATATTCCCAGCGATACAGAATCTTATGTACACCGTATTGGACGCACGGGACGGGCAGGGCGCACGGGTGAAGCTATTTTGTTTGTTGCACCGCGTGAACGGCGTATGTTAAATGCGATTGAGCAGGCAACCAAACAGAAAATTACACCAATGCAATTACCCACCCGCAATGAAATTGCCGGGCGGCGCATTGAGTTATTCCGGCGTCAATTGCAGGAAACCTTGGAGACTCAGGATTTGTCTTTCTTCCGTAATTTGGTGCAAGACTTCCGACAAGAATTTAGTTTGCAAATGGACGATATTGCTGGAGCATTGGCTTGGTTGGTACAACAAGAGCAACCCTTGCAGCCAGATATTGAAGATCTGCCCGAAGAAGACATACGCCCTGCGCGCAGCAAAGCAGCCCAAGGAGAACGCAAGCGAGCACGTGGTCGTGAAGAGAGGCAGGAACCGCCGGTTGACTTGGATATGAAGCGTTTCCGTATCGAAGTAGGGCGGCAACAGGGTGTGCAAGCAAAAAATATTGTCGGTGCAATCGCTAATGAAATCGGTTTAGACAGTGAGTTTATTGGCAATATCAGCATACGTGATGACCATACTTTAGTGGATTTACCGGATGGCATGCCCAAAGATGTCTTTAATCATTTGAAGACGGTACGTGTGTGTGGACGTGCGTTGGCTATTTCGGCCTACAAAGCATATAAACCAGCAGGCAAAGCCACCGCAGGTCGATCAGCTAAAAAATCAAAATCATCAAAAGATGTTGCGCCCGCTAATAAAAGCAGAGGGTCTGGAAAGGTGAGCGGCAAAGGTGGCGGCAATGCTGCTAGGGGCAAGTCGAAAGCAGGTGCTCCAGCTACCAAGGCAGTTAAAAAGCGGAGCGCAGGCCGCGAACGCGGATAAACCGCAAGTAACCCTGCGGAGTGAACAAATTCAACTTGCCCAAAGACAGTTTTTTGCCATAGAATAGCGGCAATAATAATCTGCTTAAATTAATAAGCCCGCCAGGAGCAGGACAGCAAAAAGGCGGGCTGGCTACGTTTGTGACATGCCCTGTCACGGTTCCTGATGAAACTGTTGTGTCAACATGTTCAAATCAAATCTATTAAGTCAAAAATGCAAAACTGACTAGCTTGTAGAATAAGTATTGCTTGATAATACTAATGATAATGATTCTTATTTTTATTGCAAGCTTTATTATGAATATTGTTGAAACATTCAGCACGCGAGCAGTTTAATGACTACCTAGCGGAGTGGGTTTCGGTTTGCAAGTAGATTATTACGTGGTGGAGATACCAGAGGGTGTACAGGGGATAAAGGTATGATCTTGGTATTAGGCGGTGCTGGTTATATTGGTAGCCATATGGTTGATCGTTTGCTGAAGCAGGGCGAAGCGGTTATTGTAGTGGATTCCTTAGTTACAGGCTTTCGCCAAGCAGTTCCGGCAGGTATCGCGTTTGGGTCGTGATTTAGATGCGTTGAAAACTCTATTGTTGTACACTTTCAAATTTTACACTTAATTGAGGTTTTCTAATGGCCAGCGTACTCGTCAGTT
>PDPG01000072.1 GCA_002747455.1 Pseudomonadota bacterium
TCTGGCTTGGCTACTCAAGGGTGCTGGACTGCATTTATGGAATTCAGGTGGCTACTGAATTGGGGGACGGCTGATTTGTGTATAAGGAGATGCCTTTAAGCCCTTGATATCAGTTACTGCGCTAGATAGAAAATCTAGTTCAGTCTTATAAGGTTTTGAAGCCAACTTTTTCTTGGCCTCTTCCTCAGTTCCAGCATTCAGCATACTTAACATACAAATAATTTTCTCGAGCCTCTGGGAAAGCCTGTCCAGCCCTCCTTTGTTCAAGGAATCTGCCACTTTCTGGCTAGTCTGTACAACTCCACTGATATAGTCTAAAAGCATCACTTAGTCTCCAAAGTCAACCTTACCGCCAAATCTACCACCATCGGTAACTATCTGATGGCCTCCTCCAGCTTTATATGTGGGGCCAAATATCCCACCTCGCTGGCCACTAACTGTCCCCTCCAATAAGATCTGATCTTGCTGTGGTAAATATTGCTACGGGAAAACACCAATGCAGACCTTTAGGAAAGCAAAGCATCTGGCTGTAGAAAAGATTATCCCACAGCTTGAAACATCGGACAGTGAATGTGATCTGACAATGCCTGCCTGATACTGTCTGTCAGATTAAGCTCTGTCTTTTACACTTAATAGTCGAGCGAAATTGTCTGATTGAATTTTCGAGTCTTTAACTTTTTAAGCTTCTTAGGTATTCGACCAATTCATGGACTTCGGTTGAAGGATTTTGTTCGCCAGTCTCCTCTGCGTCCCGTTGAGCTCGTGTAGCGTTTTGAATGCCTGTGTCAAGGCTAGGAAGTAGCTCATCAAATATACCCTGCATGCCTTTGGTATAAGCTGGCAACTTGGCTGCTAGAGAAGACTGACAGAGTTGAGCTGCTGTTTTTCCATGGGCAGGATAAAAAGGTGACCTTTGATACTCAAAGTGAAGCGATAGCCAAAACTCAAAACATGGCCAAGAGCGAGCAGGAAGAATGTGATTTGCGTTCAGCTGGTCTGATGCTGCATCAAAGTTGGTATGCTCATCGCGGTCAAATACGCAATAAACTTTATCAAATCTTTCGCCTTGTTTTGATTCATCCTTCTGGAGTTTTTTGGCATGCTTGACGACTGAAACAGGATCGGAACCATCAGCTGGTGTGATAGCAATATTAGCGGTGCTTAAGCCGTAGTGATTTCTGAGATCTTGAAAATATACAGGCTCTGTCTTTTCACCTTCACAGACAATGAGCACCCTGTCATAGGGTTCTCGCTTGGGTGCTTTACGTCTTAAATCAGCAGAGTTTCTTGGTCTTCTAGGCATGTATTAGCCTCCGAAGTTCTGATTAATAGTGCGCAAAAACGGAAGTGCTCCATACCGCCCAGACAAGTATGCTCGTTCGAGATTATCAATGCCCTTCCGAGGGCTAAATTCCGTTAGCGGATATAGTCTGGTGTTTTGCTCTGCGTCTCGCTCGCAAAACCAGATTTGATCTCTTCGGAAAACATCCTGACTCAGGATTGATGTTTCGTGCGTAGAGAAAACCAGCTGCGCTTGATTTGGATTGCTTTCGCTGTTGTGAAATAGCTGAACCAGAAACTTAACCAGTAGCGGGTGAAAGTTATCGTGCAACTCGTCGATGAAAAGCACATGACCCTTTTCCAAGGAGTCTAACCAAGGGCCTGCAAAACTAAACATTTTGCGAGTGCCATCAGACTCTTCATCAAAATCAAGTTCAACTAAATCTCCCGAGCCAGACGTATGAAATGTCGATAAGTTCAGCTTTTTCTTTCCTTGAAACTCATATTCAAGAAATTTTCGAACATGGCTCGGTAGGTCCGATGGAAGTGAATCTGATGAGAAATCCTCTTCATTTATGTGTATATCGGAGATAGCGAAGTCAGCAGCCTTGAGGAAATTCAGAACCTGGCTTTTACGACTGTCTTGGCAGCACTCAATTGAAAAATGCGGCGACCAGCCATGGACTCCGGAAATACGAAGTTTATTTGAGAACCAGTTAAAGATTGGCTGAAGTTGTTGGCTATTTAGCTGAATAGCTGTCGATAAAAATAGAGCGTTAGAACGGGTAGCTCTTTTCCAAACGTCTTTGCCACCAGTCAATTTGTCGCCAAAGTTGTATTCATATTCACCTGCAGACGTTCGTGACCTCTCAAACCATGTTTGGGTTCTTCCTTTGGGGAAAGCAAATAGCCATTCTTCATGAACGGCTTCAGGTGTTGCTGAAAAGCCATATTGATAACGAACGCCTTCAGAGAGGATGGTGACTTCAAATACAGATGGGGCTGAGTTTGTTGCCGTGTTGAATTTAAAAGGCGTGACAGGTAAATCTCCCAAGTTCTGACTGGATGTCATGATAACTTGCTGCATGGTTGCGAGAGCTTTTATTAAGTTGGACTTGCCACCTGCATTAGGGCCGTATAGGGCTGCTGAACGCAATAATGGGATGCTTTTGACGCCTTTGGGTAGCAGTGGCTCAGTGATATTGGTGTCGTAAAGCTCCTTTCCTGTACCGGCAACCAAGCTTAGGCGTGCTTCCTCTCGAATAGAGCGAAAATTCTCCACTGAAAATTCTATAAGCATGATAAAACCTTACTAAGGTGACAAAAATGACGTATAAACGCAAAAATAGCACTTTAATCAGTCTTTGTCATTAATTATCCGATAATTGCTAGGGTAGTTGCACTCACCAACCTAGCAAATAAAGTGTAGATGATAAAGGATTTGGCTCCCACCATGCCAACTCCAACAACGGCTTCTGTTTTTCACCATTTTGCCAGTATAAAGGATCCTCGGATCGACCATCAGAAGAAACACCAACTGCAAGATACCTTTTTTATTACCTTATGTGCCGTCATCAGCGGTGCTGATAACTGGGTGATGATTGAGGAGTTTGGTAATACCATTTCTAAGAGTTTATGATCTTTGATTTTTCATATACCCTTAACGGATGGGAAATCCTCACTATCAACTTAAAGATTACGACTTTGTGAAGCTCTCACGGCAAAGCAAAGATCCAAAAGAAAAACGACGTCTGCTGATTCTTGCCAATCTGCAAGATGGTAAAACACAATCTGCTGTGGCAGATAGCCTGAAAATAAGTGTGCCTACCTTTAAACGTACCCTAAGACGCTTCATATATTTTCGGAGCAGCTTGTCCGGCGACGGGGCAGGCGGTGGGTTTGGTTCTTCCTTGCATCAATTGCGCTGCGATGGAGGCTCATGTGAACGCCATTGCTGAGCAAGTGCCTGATGGAAGGCATGCCGTACTCATTGTGGATGATGCGGCCTGGCACAGTGAAAAACTAAACCAACCGAAGGTGACATTGCTCAGGTTGCCCCCTTATTCGCCTGAGCTCAATCCGATAGAGCAGGTGTGGCTATGGCTAAAGCAAAAGTGGCTATCGAACTGGGCGTACGAAGACTATAACGCCATTGTAGATGCGTGCTGTGAAGCATGGAATCAATTTGTTAATGATCCGCCGTTGGTCTCACGGATATGTCATCGGGAATGGGCGCATATATGAAGGACCCTAAATTATTAGGAATGGTATAAGAAAACCATCGGGCTGGATGAACTGCACCGTAAGGGCGGGAAAGTATCGGAGCTGAATGAAGATGCCGTGCGCGAACTCGGCCTTTACTCATACCGAATTTTGTATGAGATCAAATCTGACAAACTGATTGAAGTATTGGCCGTGATTCATAAACGGCAACATTTAGAAGCTGAGGAAATCCCGGGAGACCAATGACATGACAAAGCCCCCCAGTGCGGGGCTTTGCTTATCTACTGTGCAATAAGAACAAAATACGTCTCTTGGCCACTGAGATTACTGTAACTCTCAATATAATCACGAGCATTACCAGCACTACGTGCAACAAAATCCTCTAGTTCCTCATTAGCATTTCGGTCGCAATACCAGTTGTCGTAGTTTGCTTCTGGATAACCATCAACCATCTCATAAACATCGCCACCTAAAACCGGTATTTTATGTTTTTCAAATTCGTCAATGGCGAGCATTGCTTGGTCCTTATTTAACGCCCAGTTATTAATGCCGACACTGGACAAAGAAACCCCGCTCTCAAGAATCTTTTTAACATCTTCTGACCAAGTCATCGTCATTCCCTGTTTGGCTTAAAGAGTCGATGGTTGATACTGCCATCGGGCTCCTTTATGAACTCAAACTTCCCTTCTCGTCCGCGGTATCCACCTGGAATTTCAAGCTTATCTCGGACTACTCCATCACCACCCTTGAGCTTGCTTACCTTTCCTGCATCTTGGAAGCCTTTCACACTCTCAGGAAAAGAGTGGAAGTCCCCTTGTTGCATTTGCCTTTTCAGTCTTATAAGGTTTTGAAGCCAACTTTTTCTTGGCCTCTTCCTCAGCTCCAGCATTCAGCATACTCAACATACGAATAATTTTCTCGAGTCTCTGGGAAAGCCTGCCCAGCCCTCCTTTGTTCAAAGCCCGCGAATACGGGCTGTATTTTACTGTTTTTTCTGACTACGAAGTTCCTGGATTTTCTCATTCCAGTAACGGCACGCATCAATATGCTGCCGACGAGTCAGCGCGGTTTTGTTTGCCGGATCAGTAGGGCTTCCCCCCAAAATAATTGGAGTAATCTCAAATATTTCCATGCCCTTTAACTGATCACCACTTTGCCTTCTAGTATCAGAGTAACGAGCCATCAGAAGCCTTCATTCTTTCAAGCAAATGGGTAAAACTGTCCGCAACTGGGGTAGCATATTGCAAATCCATTCCGATAAACGGGATTTCAACAACCTTGTAAGGCTTTGTTCTTGTATCAAAACCAAAGCCTTCACCACCACCGTTGGAACCAAAAAGAAAAATACCTGGCGCGTATTTCTCAACCTCATATTCTTTGTTGAACGAAATTAATTCCTCTGCTTTCCAGAGAATAAAATATTCTTCCCCAACAAAACCTTCACCGCCATTTGATTCAGACAAAACCGATAAATAATCATCAGGCAAACACAGTTTATCCAATTGAGAAAGCGCATCCTCAGATGCTCTCTCTCCAAAGGAAAAATCACCAACTAATAATTCCAACTTTTCACTCATAGAAGTTAACCTCCAACATCTTTCTGCAACTGATTCCACCATGGGGTAACTTTTTGTCTATGCAGGCTTCTATCTATGATGATTTTATTGGCCGGATCGGTCGGCGAACCACCAAATTTAACTGGCAGCACCTCATGAACATCGACCTGCTGACCAACGAGATTGTTGTCTCTACGAATTTTACGGTTAGCAGAATTCGCAGCCTTGCGCGCTGCATCGTATTCAGCTCCCTCTATTAATCTCATTGGCCCTGTAGGCTTAGGTACTCCGTCGGGATAACCTTCCCAATCAATAATATTAAATTCGCCGGACTTTGCACTCTTTGTAACATCATTCTTTGGAGCATCCGGACACCCCGCCAACCCCAACGGATCCACCCAACCATTCGGATTATGCACATACCCCTGCGGTCTCATTCCACCCAATAACCCAATAGGATCCGGTGTCATATACTGCGCTGAGTCAGGGTCATAATACCGCTGGTAGTTGTAGTATAACCCACTTTCGCTGTCCTGATACTGCCCCTGAAAACGAATCGCACAATCCGGTGGGTGAAGGCTATCATTTGCCGCTTGCTGCGGCTGATCCAGTAAGGGCTTTCCCCATACGCTGTATCGCTGGCGCCACACGGGGGTACCATCCTCCTGCACCATTTCTCTGGGAGTGCCCAAATGATCGGTGACTATGTAATAAAGCTGTTCATCTTCATGGGTTTGCTTGGCCAGCGGTACAAAACTATCTGGCTGATAATGCCATGTGGTTGCTTGCTCCCAGGCAGGGGTGCCATCAGCGTAGACAGGCACCTCCTCAACCATCGTGGCTCCATCCCACAGGTAAGTGGTGCTTCTTAAATCAGTTTCACAAGTTTTGCCAATACGCCGTCCCAGTGCATCATAGGTATAGCGGTAACGCTGGCCTTTGGGGGTTTCTAGTTTAATCAGGCGGTCATCAGCGTCCCATTGGTAACGGGTAGTTTGTGGCTGGAACCCTTGAGGGTATGTAGTTTTTTTAATCAGTCGGCCGCGGGTGTCGTAGGTATAGTCGTTGGCCACCGATCCTCCACGGGTGGTTTGTTGCCTGACGGCACCACCTGCCTGGCTCACCCAGTCAGCAATGTGGGTTACGGGGTGCTGCTGGTGACCAGTCTCTGTTGCGCTAATCCCGAGTTGTGCGCTACTTCGGATATTCTGAGCGGTATCGTAGTCATAATGTTCATTACTGTGACCGTGTTGTGCGGCAGTAACTTGCCCCGTGGCGGTGTACTGGTAGTCCTGCCGACCAAGGTGCTGATCTATAATTTGGGTAACTTGTCCAAGTGAGTCATATTGGTAATCGCGGCGAATGGCGGTATTGGCCGGTGGGTGTGGTGCCGCAGGGTGCAACGCACTGTAATCACTACTGAATTGTTGTTGCAACTGACCCAGCGCGTCCCAGTGTTGTTGTAGCTGGAAGCCCTGTTGTGTATGGCGACTGATTTCCTGACCTCGTTCGTCGTAACTAAAGCGCAACGACTCATGGTCACTGAGCCGGGCGGCCAGTAGTTGACCCAATGGGCCATAACTAAATCGGGTCTCAGCACCGGATGGCAGTTCCAGTAGCTGACGACGACCACTGACCGGATCATGCGTATGACGCAGGGTATAGCCGTTCTGGATTTCCTCCACCACCCGTCCCGCAGCATCACGTTTGAAGTTTATTTCACTGTGCAGATTACGGACTGTTTGTAACAGGCCACGGGTATCGTAACTAAAATGACTTTCACTAAGTAGTACATCACTATATTGTGCCGGGTCAAATTGACGTTGCTGTGCTGCATTACAGGTTTTAGGGTAATGACCCTGCCAAACTAAACGGCCCACCATATCATAACGGTAGCGGGTGAGTTGCCCGTCACTGTGCTGACAGGCAACGAGCTGTCCCGCAGCATCATGAGCTAACTGAGTGGTTCGTCCAGCGAAATCAGTTTCCTTAACCACGCGTCCAGCACTGTTGCGCTGGAATGTCCATTGTTCTCCTAAAGCATTAGTGACATGACTCAAACGCTCCAGGCTGTCGTAATGTAACTGAAGTTTATTACCCAAGGGATCAATAACAGCCAGTAGCTGATCAAAAGGGCCATACTGGTAATGAATCTGCTGGCCTTTGGGGTCTTGCTGACTGACCAGTAAACCCTCACTATTCCACTGTCGTTCTACAACACTGCCGTCGGCGTAATGAATATGGCTGGGCGCGTAAAAGGGACGTCCGACTTGTTTAGCATACACAAAACGCGTCTGTTGACCTTTGGCATCTGTAACAAGGGTCACCCGGCTCCATTCATCACGCGCAAGTCGAGTGTGGTTGCCCACAGGATCTGTTATCCCTACAAGACGTTGCCGCTCGTCGTAATGGTACTCAATACCCTGCCCCTGTGCATCACTATGACGAACTAGGTTGCCCCGGGTATCGTAGGCCAATTCGGTAATGATCCCCGTTGGATCCACCGCACTGATAAGATTCCCCCGGCTATCGTAATCATAGCTCCAGCGATTCCCACCTGGGTCAGTCACAGCGGTTAGATACCCTGCAACACTGTACTCATATCGAGTCTGGCCGCCATCTGCCAAGATGACTGCTAAGACACGGCCTTCATCATCTCGCTCGTATTCACTACGCCGTCCCAGTGGGTCAATTTCGGCCAGTAAGTATCCTCCTTCGTTGTATTCATAACGAGTAATTTCACCGATGGCATTTTCCTCAGCAATATGGTTACCAGCCTCATCAAAGTAGGAGCGGCTCCATTCCTTTCCATCCTCTGTGGTGTAGGTGGTATAACGGTTAGCCTCATCGTAAGTGAAGGTATGATTATGGTAAGCACCACTGGTTAAAATGCGGACGACTCGACCTTTTTCATCTAGCTTTAATTGGGCACGCGTTTGATCTGAGTCTCTCCAGTCAGTTAAATAGCCATGTTCATTATATACCCACTGACGAGAACTGCCGTTAGGGTTGTTGCAGGCAGCTAGATAACCGCTTGCGTGGTAGCTGAAAGCAGCCAGTAATTCACGGGTAGCCCTGTCCTCATCCTCTGGGTCATGTTGGTTGTGCAGGTAAACAGCAATACGTCGCCCGGCAGCATTGTATTCACAAGACAGGCGTATCCCATCACTATGGTGTATTTCTTTTAATTGACCAGAAACTGTACGTTGGAAATTTATGTAATTTTGATTGTGATCACTAACCCTCGTTAACTCATAACGACCTGGTTTAAAAACGGTAAATTGGTAAGTCAGCAGGCCGCAAGTCAGTTGATACTGTCGTGCTGTCCGGGACCCTGGCTCTTCATCATCTACCAAGAACCAACGTAGCTTTAGGTGACGATGTTTGTTATTGCTAAGTGCAACACCGTCAGGTTCAGGGTAGTTAAAATGGATCTTAGTGCCTTGAGCGTCATGATAAGTCAGGTCATAAAAACCCGCTTCCAGATATTGATCCCATGATGAGGCATACTTTGGGCCGAAGGCCTCCGTCTCAAGGGTGCTGAGACTTTTGTAATTCAGGCTCAGGGAAATGGGTAAGGTGGTAGGAAGTTGAAACAGGTGGTAGTTAAAAACGAACTCCCCAGTACGAACGACGACGGGCTCGCCCTTTTCAACAGGATTAGCCTCTTCAGTGGCAGGATTTTTATTCTTACCGCCGCCTGCCTCACCACCTCCTTCAACCATGGCACCATCAGTTCCCGCCCTACCTTTAGCTTTTGCTGCAACATGCTCTTCAGGGGTAATTTTGCCTCTCGCCAACAGGTCATCTAATTGCTTTTGGCTAAGTTTCCCTGACTGTAAAACATCGCTCAAGACATCACCTTGCCGAGCACCAGAGATAACATTATCAAGCGGTTGAGCGGCCAAAATCTCATCCAACTTCCCCAGAAAGTTTTTGCCACCCATTTTTGCCGAACTTAGCATCGCCCCTATCAATTTAGGCCGCCTAAGTGCTGCTGCCAATTTACCTAACTTACTGGCCGATGAGCCTAGCTTAGCCGCTGCTAGTGTACCTCCTGAAACAAACATCCCCGCAGCCTCTATGCCAGTACCGAGACCCCGCCCTACCGCTTCCCCATAATTACCGGCCCGCCAGTCAGCAATAATAGGATCAGTATAAACATCAATCAATGTACCAGGGTTATCCCATACAAATTTCGCTGCATCAACAGCACTATTTATACTTTCCTTCCCTCTGGCATAGCTTGGTAAGCCTGCTGGCGGTGTAGTACCCTCGTAAATATAATCAACAATTCTACCACTAGGGCCAAGATCATAGAGGGTTCTAGCGGCACCTGCGGCAGAAACCACGGTGCTTTCAGCAAACTCATAGACATGCTCCCCCAAGCCAACTACAACACCAGCAGCCTGCTTACTGCCCTCAACAACGTAACCTCCAACTTTTTTTTGAGCGGCAACAATTACACTATAACCTTCCTTCACATCATCCCAACTTGGCCAATCAGGCATGCTCCACCCCCCTGGCCAAAACTTGCTTAGTCTTAGCTATTTTCACTGCTTTAATTGCACTTGCTGTAGGAATCACAGCGCGCCATGAAATATAAAAACGTGGTCTATCAATCAAGTCCATCACTAGCGTATCTAAAGCCATATACCCCCTATCAAATTCATCCCGCAAATTTAATGAATGAAAATAAACGATTTCACGGGGCAAGCTGACCGTCTGCTCTGATTTTCCGGGTAATAGATTTATTAATGTCAAGACTTCGTCTCCCACCAAATAATGCGGCATTATGAGTTGCACATTTGCCGCCTGATTACCCAGTAAGTTCTCAGCCTGTAGCGGGGGTATCGAGTCATCGACTATTTGCTCCAGTGAAACGCCTGTCAACTGTTTGCGTGGCTCCCAGTACCGATTGATAAAACCTAAACCTTGAGGGTAGTGCCGCTCATTTGGCTTATTAAATACATCTTCCGTATTCTCAATTTGATGGGCAGGCACTCGCCGCGCTGTACTATTTGAGTCGATCAGACCACACCCACATGGATTTAAGCATAACGATAACTCATTGTATTCCATATCATATGACTCGAACTCCCCTCCATAAGCAAGCTCATAACGCAAAGGAACTTTGGTCACAGCCTCAGGCTCCGTCAATTTCCAAGGTGCTTCTATCGTATCCCGTACCCACTGCCTAGGACCATATACTTGAGAAATAGCCTGATACTCGCCCACCTTAACTCCTGCTTGCCAAGTCTTTACCGGCCTTCCCTCTGGAGCGTGTGCGATAGCATTGGCGATGACATCTGTGGTGAGTTTAAAGTCCACCCTGTCCTTCTCAAAACGAATAGACGCACTGGGGTCATCATCATAGTGAATATCAGCATCGAACCACTCACCTTGATCTTCGTCTAATACCAGGTTCCAGTCATGCTCGCTTTCAAGTGTTGCTTCCATCTTGTAGCGGCCTCTAACCAGAACCAGAGCATATTCCATTCCTTCCCGGTCTAAGTACTCATAAGTATCGACCAAAAAAGGCGTGTGATTAACTAACTCAATATCCATTATTTATGCCTTCCCTTTTTGCTCTGACATTCCGGTAAATAGCTCGCGATAATCAACCTTTGATGTTAACTTTCCACTATCAGCTAATGTTAGCAGTGCACTGGTCGACTGCTTCATCACTTCCCTACCTTGCTGAACAGCTTGCTTGCCATAGGGTGTTAGTGGGTACTTAAGCTTATATCCCTCCCCCAATATCACGGGTACTATGTTGTCGGCAACGGCTGAAGATAAGTCTGTCTTTTTCAGCAGGGCTTCCGCAGAAGCGGTGGTGATTAACTGTTTAGGGAGACGAGCATCCAGTTGGACTAGGTCATTTGTTTGTACCAGCAATCTCTGAGCCAGTGGTAAGTTGTTAAGTAACTGGGGCGATGGCGGTTGACTTACCACATTGCTTTTTGAGGGGATCAGTTTATTGGAAAACTCTTCTAGTAATTGATTTCCAATGAGAGAGCCTACAGGGCCAGTACGTTGTAGCGCGCCACCCACCAGCTTGTTAAGCTGGCTTTTTACAATATTCACAGGGTTGATCATCGCTTTCAAGGACTCAAGCGGGTTACCTCCCATCACAGCATCCATTGCCAGCTCTTTTCCCACTTCTGCCAACTTGTTGAGCAGGCCCCGCCGATTAAGCAGGCTCAGTGTATCTTTAGGTATACTGTTGGGGGGCGGCCTGGACCAGACACTCCGGGTGCAGGACTCCCGCCCGGGTAGACGAGCTTACCCACGGTGTTTTTTTCGTTTAAGTAAAACAGATCATCGTGACGGATCAGCCAGTTGCCATTCACTCTAACCGTACTTGATTTACTAATAGGCTCTGCTTTACCACCAACTGTCCCCGATTTTACGCCATTAGCTACGCCGGGTTCATCTCCCCAAGTTTTACTGGTATGACTTTCAACCGTAAAGGCAGGGCACTGTGTGAAGTTGACATTGGGAGATACACTAGACGACAGGTGAAGTTTAGCGGTTACGCCATAGGGCACCGGTGGAGTGGCGCCACCCATCGGAGTTTTGCACACGTCTGGAGCCATACCAACCACTTTGGCTTTAGCAATTTTACGAGCAGCTTTCCGTGTACTCATGACTTTGTCCCATCTTATTCTCTTGAGTCAAGGAGTTATCTACTCCAAATAGCTCCAACTGCTCCGCACTGTCAGTGACTATATGCTGGCCGCGCCAAGATAAATAGATCCTCCATTGTTGAGGATCATTTTGCTCAATATCTAGCAATACAGTATCTAAATGTAGGGGTTGAAGCAAAAAACCGCCATTACCGAGTACTAAACTGCTGTAAAAAGAATAGTTTGGTAAATGAAATCGTACGTTATCGTGGGGATAGGAAAAATTATTCAACATGACTATTTCATTCCCTTGTAGATAACCACTCAAAGCAAGTTCAGGTGATGCTGAGCGAAAATAATCCAGATCGAAATCATCGGGCAATAAAGGATGTTTATCTTTTAACCATATTTCATCATAGCTTCCACCTAATGACATCCTCGGCTGCCAAAGACGGCTCACAAACCCTAACCCTTGTGGCTCATAAGACTGGCTCGGGGAACAGATGGGATCATTGGGCGACTCTATTTGGGGAGCTGGCCAAGACTCAACACCATCAAAAAAACCAGAGCGACCCACTCCAACTGGATTTGGTGCGTAATAATCATCGTCTTTTTCTGTACCATCCCGCTGCTTTGTGCTACCACCGTAGGCATGTTCATAACGAATCTTGACTTCCGCCGAGCTATCGGCTTGGCTGAGCGTCGTAAGTAGAAGCCCTGCATTCCATTGTCTAGGGCCTGTAACGTTCAATATTTTCTGACAACAGTGCCTGCCTTGAGTATCTTCAATAGTGATTCCACACCTCCATTGTTTTCTGGGTACCCCCTCGGGAGAACGAGCCACTGCATTGGCAACAATATCGGTTCCCGACTTATAAGGTATAAAATCACTCTCATATCGTACTGATGAGCGTCCCGGCTTATCAAAATAATGATCTTCAGTAAACAGCTCCCCTTGGTCTGTGTCTTCCATTAGTAACCAAGACTGGTCCTTGTCGTTTATTGCTTTTAACAAAAAGCGCCCCCGTAACAACGCTACTCCGTAAGGATCACCCTTTTTATTTAAATAATCCCAAGCAGCGGACAGATAGGGAGTTTGATTAATTAGGTCAATTGACATGTTGCACTCTACTTTCCTTAGTTTAAGTCAATGATCTCACCGTTCATCTTTATACTATTCGCTCCTGTAATCTCAATTTCCTTACCCTTGAGTGCAATTTTGCCGTCAGCGTACAATGTCAATGAGGAGTCACCACAGACTAATTGAATCTGTTTACCTGCTAAAACATGCTTCACCAGACCAACCTGCTCACTGCTGCTAGCTCCTACCGAAGTGTTCATCGACAAGCCTATCGCTACCTGCATACCTGCACCTACAGTGAGCAAGTTAGCTACTTTTATATTTTCTGTCTTAGTTTTACCCACGGAGATACTTTGTGACTTACCAACCTTTAGTGATTGGTTACTGCCAATACTAACCGATTCATTATTGCCAACACTTTCATCACGGTTACTGCCAATCGAAATACTTTCATTCACTCCAACACTTTCAGTTCGGTTGTTGTCAATGGTAATGGTCTCGTTATGGTGAACTGTCTCTGTTCGATCATGATCAATCGTAATGGTCTCATTCCGCCCAACGTGTTCTGTCCGATCCCGTCCTACTTCGGTTGTCTCATCGTTCTCAACCACATTGTCCTGGTTTTTCTCCGCATGAATGTAGACTTGTTCCTGGCCTTTTTTATCTTCAAAGCGCAGCTCGTTAAAAGTGCCAGAGTCGCCTCCCTGAGAGCTACGAGTTTTTATACCCGTCTGAGTTTTATTAGCCGGTAGCTCGTAAGGTGGCATATTGACAGCATGGTAGGTACGACCAGTGACAATGGGCTGGTCGGGGTCTCCTTCCAAATAATCAACAATGACTTCTTGCCCTATCCGTGGAATGGCAATGGCACCAAACCTCGTACCGGCCCATGCCTGGGAGACTCTTACCCAGCAGGAGCTTTTATCGTCTTCGTTGCTGTAACGATCCCAAGGGAAATGTAGTTTCACCCGACCGTACTCGTCGGTGTAGATTTCCTCACCTTCCGGACCCACTACGTGGGCGATTTGTGGGCCATCAACCATGGGTTTGTGTTTTTGGCGAGGCCGCCAGCTGTATTCAGACTCAGCATGCACCAAAAATTGATTACCGTAGGTGGTAGCGCCCTCTCCAGCATGTTCTTCTAAAGCTTGTGGTTGTTGGCCACTGTGTGTCACTGCAATGACTAAGTAGGGACGATTGAGGTATTCCGTGGGGTTTTCGGTCAAAGAGAAGCGGTGACCTGCACTGAGGTGCATGCCATTGCTTTGACCCTGCCCGGTGGAGGCGTCATTGCGTAACCCTTCTAATTGGTATTGGGTAAAGCGTTGACCAGAGTCATCTTCTTTGTAACGCCCGTAGCTATTGTAAAGTCCATAGTCACCGTGTTCGCCACCCTCGCGTTGACGGCTCACTTGTTGTTGTTGATTGTACTTGGGCTGAATAAAGCTGTAATCACGTTGGGTTAGCTCAGTCGAACGTACGGACTCATTCCATTGGAAAGATTGCACAAATTGACCCTTAAAGTGACTGTAATCCCCCCAAAAAACCACAGAGGTTTTAAGTAGAGAATTCCATTATGATATTTGAAAGGAGTTTTCTATGCGACAATCAAAATTTAACGATACCC